>CAYZRW010000017.1:0-31254 GCA_964480955.1 uncultured Candidatus Bathyarchaeia archaeon
CGACCTCAACAGCTACTCTGGAGGCTACTTCTCCCACCTTGATTGGGTCAAGAATTAGCGCACCTTTATCTTTCCCGCCAGCAAGATCTGCGACTATTTGATCTAC
Organism: uncultured Candidatus Bathyarchaeia archaeon; assembly: GCA_964480955.1. Taxonomy (GTDB): domain Archaea; phylum Thermoproteota; class Bathyarchaeia; order 40CM-2-53-6; family RBG-13-38-9; genus CAYZRW01. Next base: position 107 of record CAYZRW010000017.1, read on the forward strand.
TGAATCAAGGGTTCGATTCTTCAGTCCTAAGCAATTCTTTTCAGAGGAGGCGATGACTGGCGTTTTGATTTTCTGTGCTTCGATCACTACGTCTGCGCGAATGCATTGCTCATCGACAACGATGACATCTGGTACTCCGCTTCTGACATATCGGAGTTGCCATGAGATGGGGCCAATGATCTTGGCTTTGGGATTGTACCTTGTTAGGTCATGTGCGGTACAACATATGCCCGTAACCTCAACTTCGCCATAGAGATCGTTTTTGTCGAGATAATCGATGATCTCAATCGCCGGAGGAACGTTGTGTCCAATTACTAAGATGACAGGCTTTGATTTGTCAACTGTCCCTAGACCTATTTCTGCTAGTGGCGCGTTAGGGTCAGCTTTAGGAAAACCGATGGCTGAGATCTGTGCCATGTCAGCGACTTCCATTCCAACTTGGTCGATCATTCCTGCATGGAATGCTTTAGACTCAAAGTCCAATTCGCTCCCCTCTTGCCCTGTATGGGTTGCTGCGAGAAGATGGGTAACCTGAGTTTCAAGGTAGTCTAGGACTTCTTCCAGATCCCTTAGAGTTCTTGGTCTAGTGCCACAGACCAATCGTGTGACTGGAGCCTCTACTTCAACACCTGCAGACATTCCAACATCGATTGGGCATTCAGCACCGTACTTATCGATAAGGTGCTCCACCAAATGTCTGGCATGACCTGTGTGTGTTGCTGCTCCTATGCAACACGCTAACAAGACAATTCTGGATTGCTGCGCGGACATATCTAATCCGCAAGCTCCTCGCTTGCCTCTTGTCAGGTCGCATTTACCCATCGTGCAGAGACAGCAGGCATCGCAAAACGGCAGGTATAGAGGCTTATACTTTTCAAGTAGCTTCATATCCCATTCTCTGAGGGTAGTCACAGAAGGATACGGAGTAGGTCCCTCTAGTTCAGTCCACGTATCATCGACAATCTTGCCAATGGCGATTTCCAGACCCTTGACTTCAGCCAACTCACTCTTGAGCTCCTGAAGTTTGAAATGTACTCTTCTGCTAGACATGGATCTCACCCCAGATATCGATTCCTTGCATACGATGATCTACTCTTTGGTGCAAAAGGTGAACTTCTGAAACCTAAAAAGCTTTGCACGCTTACAGAATGGGATAACTACAATGCCTGATTATTTGAGTGACGTGTACTTCACCATAAGGCCGTTAGCACAGGAAATATGGTAGTTTGTCCCATTTGATGGTGCCAGGGCATCATGGAAGACATCCAGACTCATAGACTTCCTTGCGAACAATGTCAAGAGTAGCGTTACTGTACCAGTTTAGCCCGAGCTTCCGTATGATTAAAGACAGATCGTGGATCTTGTCCAGCGCCTAGAATGTTGTTGGTTCAAGCTCTTCTTTCTCATACGCCTCGAGGACTTGTCGAATATCCAGGCTCTCCGGTATTTTATAGATCTTGACGAAATCGTCTCTGAGAACATGGAACGGACCCTGCCCTACTTTCTTTGTGGGCAGTACATCGGCGCCATTCTCGATTAGGAATTTGGCTGCAGCAATACCTTTTCCTTTCTCCAGCTCAGCTCCAAGATAGCGCCTATGTGAAGGTCTCTCTTCCATCTTTTGATCCTGGATGAGCATGTTCGGCACGCGCCTATTCGCCCACATGTTGGGGCATTATGGCTTTGCACCCAAGCTCTCCTCAATCGCGCTAACGTCCACACTCTTATGGGACAGCCCTTCGTCGAGGAAGATCTTCCAGGCCTGACAACAACATAATAATCCATTCATTAATAGTTAAATTTCCATAAATCTGTTGACTATGTTCACAGCGCTCATAGTATGGCATGAGCGCTGACGCTTACGAAAAATCCTTCTCATACCATTGCGCTAGTGAAATCAAGAATAATGATAGTAATAAGGGGATGGTCTGCAAGTAGTCTGCCGCGGTCCTCATGTCGCATACACTACATTGATATCTAGCAGTCTGTGTGAGGTTGGTGTTGTCATATTGTCTTATCGTCTTCCTGGAAGTTTTAGCATGTAGAACTTCTTTCCTTCGTAAGCTAACTTGATGAGTCGGCCTTGAGCGATTAGTCTGTGTATGATCTCCCATCCTGCTTTCGACCGTGTCAGAAATTCATGTACGGCGTCTTCTCTCATAGGATGAACTGCCATAATGCTTAGCATGTCTTCTTCAACATTTCCACTAGAAGAGAAGGCGTTGCCTTCATAGCCTATCAGATACTCAACGTTGTCTATTCTCTTGCTGAAGATCTGGTATGCTTGATTGATAACCTTCTCTCCGGGAGGCTGCACCCACTTTTCGGCTGGTGGTCTGGTAGGAATTGATAGATAGGATTTGGCCGGTTTCAGCCCAGCAACAAAATCGGCAGTCTTCTTAACGTGTTCACCGAAGTCGTTGATACCTTTGATAAGCATAGTCTCTGTGATCAACTCACCATGGTAGACCTCTGCAAACCTGACTAGGCCATCCAAGATTGATGATAGCCGCAAACCTCGGCTTGGTTGGTTGATCCTGCGCCAGGTCTCTTCATTTAAGGAGTCTATCTTTAGGGAGACCAAATCTGCTTTCATAAGATCCTCTCTAACATCACTTTGATCGATAAGGGAGGAGTTTGTAATCACGGCTATCTTGATCCCTAGATTTTTCAGAAGCTCAATCGTCTTGCCAAGGTTCATATCGAGGGTGGGTTCGCCGTCGGGGACAAAGGTAAGGTAATCAATGGGTTCTTTCCTCACTATGGCTTTTGTCTTCTTTCTCACGTCGTCTGCGATTACCTTGGGTTTGAAGAAGGCGCGGCGTTGGCTCTGCGCGCTAACGGTCCGGCCTAGCTGACAATACACACAAGAATAGCTGCAGACTTTGGGTGGAATATTGTTGATTCCTAGGCTCCGTCCTAGGCGTCTGGATGGAACCGGACCAAAGGCGATTAAATAATTAACCTCCTCGATTCATTTTGCTAAGCAGGTTATTTATCGGCCTCTCGCGCAAGTATTTTCGATCTCTCTGCCGCGCCGCTCATGCGTGGATTATCAGTATTGAATGTGCAATCCGAGTCTGGTGTGAGTCCTAAGCAACACTGTAAATAGGTTAAGTTTTTAAACCATGCGGAAGAAAAAGCTTATATTTTTTAACCTTGGCATAAAGCATCGGTTGCAAATATGAGAGTTGCTCCCATGCAGGTCAGGGAGTTGCAGCGGGTATTCTCAGCCGTAATCTTGTTAGCGATCATTGTAATGATCACTTCACACTTAACATCCGGACTTGAGATTGGAACCACTAGGGAACCGGGTGCCACCAGACTGATTATTGTATACGAACGTGCACACGTAGGGGTGGGTGAAAGCAAGGAAATAACCATTAGAGCGGTTGATAATGATGGAGTGATCGACACAAACCGAGACGACTTGGTAGAGGTTAGAGCGACCTCGATAAACTACAAGAACTGTCTCGCAAGACTGGATGCATCCACGATCAAACTCCAAAATGGTACTGCCACCGTGACCCTAATGGGTACGGCAATGGAGGCGCTACGACTAACAGTCATCTGGAAAGAAGGCAGATCTGAGCTAAGGTCAGGCGAAACCCTTATTCAAGTGGGAAGCTTCGAGGGCACATGAAGGGCCATCTTAAGGGACGTCATCGTGGAGGTGTTAACATGCTACTCGACAATCAGGGATGTACACCGGAGAGTGCGTGGCTCTTTTGCGGAGTCTATTGTGAACAAGTATTAGTTCGGTGTGTGCGAGGGTTTCAATTTGGCAGTAGATAGAGCTTATATTTCGTGCAATGGAACATTATGGTGTGATTAGAATGGGTTACGGCATGTATGGCCGTGGAAGAGGCTTGGGCATGGGCAGGGGTTTAGGCGGTGGTTTCGGTATGGGCATGGGCGGCGGAATGGGGCTGAGCCCGAATCTCTCAGCATCCTACAGATCGTTCCCGGAGAGTCCTGGGGGCTGGTGGAACAGTTCTGCTTATTCATCACAGATGATGTCCTCGGCGCCAGATCTCACGGGTCAACCCAACCTAGCAATGTACTATCCTCAGTTTCCTTCCCCCATGCTACAGCAACAGTCGTTCTTGTCGCAGCAAATCCCCTACGGGTCTGGAATGGGACCATTCGGTGGAATGGGCAGAGGAATGGGTATGGGTTTAGGTGGGGGCTTCGGTATGGGCTACCGTCGAAGATTCGACCAGTTTTCCGGCGGAATGTACTAGTCCTAAATCTGACAGTCACAATCTAATCTCTGCTCGCCAGTCACAGTCAGTAGAGAACTCACTACTTGCATCTAGAGTAGATTTTGTCTTTTTTCTTTCCAAGAAGCTTTGTTCTCATTGATGATCCGGTTTATCTCTTCCCCCGACGTGGCTTCTACAGTAAACCAAGGCCTTCGTCACCCCATCAACGTCCATTGCGGCATTCCTGACGTCATTGGCGAGTCGCAGTGCTATCGGATAGAAAGAACTTGTGGGTCTGAGTGCTATTCCTATGACATAAGCCTTCTTTTGTCCACCGCTCAAAATCTAGTGTTGGCAAGGTCTGGACGCTATTCTTATGAGAGCCTCCTGTTCCTTGGACTCCTTGATGAAGAGGGCTATCCACGAATTCTGAACCGGCGCTTGATTTCTGTAACCAAAATGCCCGCGGCAGATTAAATTCCTAACCTTTTTAAACCAACCAAGCGCATAGAAGGAAACTCAGCATAAATAAATGGTGAATATGCAGTTGAAAGTTTGTGTCACTGCGGCTGGCTCCCTTACCTCGAGTCACAGCCCTGAAGCACTAATGGATGCGCAGGTTGATCCACGGTTTGGGCGTTGTTCTTACTTCATTATTGTGAATACAGATAGCATGGCGATGGAGGTTCTGCCCAATCTCAGCGCTCAATCTGCGCATGGGGCGGGGGTTCAAGCAGCTCAAACGGTGGCAAACACAGGCATTGAGGCGGTCATAACAGGCATCATCGGACCAAACGCTTACCAAGTTCTTTCTGCAGCCGGGATCAAAATCGTGACTGGAGCCTCAGGCACGGTCAGAGAGGTCATCGAACAATACAAGTCGGGCCGATTGCAGGAGGGCACCGGCCCTTCGGCTACTCCTCATTTCGGAATAGAGCGAGGTAGTGGGATAGGCTACAAGCGGGGCATTAGCCTTGCAGAAAGGCGGATGACGTTCTCTAATGAAGGAGAGGTAGCCTCATCCTCGCCTTCCCTTGCAGGTGTATCACAGTTTTCAGACGACTCTCGATCGATGACTCCTCAAGCCTTCGGTAAGAAGGGTGAATTGGCCGCCTTAGAAGACTATAGGCGCAAGCTTCGTGGTGAAATCGAAAGCATTGACGCTAGACTGAAGGAACTGAGGGCTGCTGCTCAGAGAGAAGATGAAGAACAACCTAAAAAATGACCCCACACTTAATGTGAATGTTCTATTGGAGGGTCCTCCAAGCTTCCAGTTTCTAAGGACCTCTTAGCCTTGTGGGATTCAAGCAAGTATTTGCTAACATGAAAAAAGGTCCTTGCTAAGGTCAGACTCATCTCTGAAGTCATGGAAGCTCCCGATTCTCGAATAGCTTCCGGCTTGCCGCCATCTTTCTTCATTGCATTGCTATTATCGATAAACGAACTAATGGTAGGTCACACGTCATCTTGGAGATATGATCATGTCAAGTTCCTTGTTGCGAAGCGCTTGCAGTACCCCACTGGGATCCAAGCCATTGGGGATCTTGTATATCTTCACAAGATTGTCTCTGAGTAGATGGAATGGCCCTTCTCCAATCTCTTTTGTCAACAATGCGTCCGTCTTGTTATCTATTAGAAATCTGGCTGCGGTAATGCCCTTCTTCCTTTCAAGTTCAGCTCCTGGGTTTTGTGTGAGACGCCAACTTTGAATCTGTCCTCTATCGAGGTCTACTAGCAGGAAATACGGTGCTTCCCCAAGGTGATGGCTTGGTGTGGATTTCAATCCATTATCTTCACTCACTGGAATGGCCGCTCTCAGCCTTTCCCTAAACCCAGGTTCGGGGTGTATCGTTATCGAGTCTATCTCCCCTATGCTCTCCTTGATCTTTTGTTCCACTTCCTCTGAAATCTCATGCGTCTTCTCAACCGAAATCCTCTCATCCACCTCAAGATGTAGGTCTCCAAATATGTAGGGCCCGGATCTCCTGATCTTCACGTTGTGCACTCCTCTTACTCCTTGCACAGACCTCGCTGCAGCTATGATCTGTTGAATGTACTGGGGTCTAAGACAAGCATCCATCAGGACCAGAGCAGCGTCTTTACCCAATCCCAACCCGACCCTCACAACGACTATGCCGATGAGAAGTCCAGCCAGAGGTTCAATCCACCAGTAACCAAGACTACTAGCCAATACTCCTGCCAAGACAGTCAGAGAAAGGTAAACATCGATCATTGAATGCTTGCCCTCGCTCAGCAATGCTTGGGAGTTGATCTGCTTTCCAATCCTGCTTTTGTATTGAGCAAGTACATATGACAGCAGCGCTGAGGATCCTGCCACCGACATAGCCAGAATCGCGAATGAGACGGCTGAGGGAGCAAGAAGCCTCTTCACTGATTCAAGTAGAATCTGAACTCCGGATACGACTATCACTACAGAAACTAGTAGAGAAGCAAAGGTCTCTGCTTTGTAGAAGCCATAGGGGAAGCTCTCGGTAGGCTTCTTTTTCGCAAGTCTGAGGCCGAACCATACGGCTACGCAGGCTGCAACATCGGAGAAAGAATGCACGGCGTCCGCGAGAAGGGCGATGCTGCCTGAGAAAACTCCGGCAATCCCTTTCGATAAGAGCAGTAGTGTTGCTGCCATGGCGGAGGTTCTTGCAGCCTTCTCTCCCTTTATGAGAGATGCTATCTTCTCCTCAGTCGGCATTTGTTGTTTCACGTTCTGCTACGAGGAAGTGATGGCAAGACTATGCTCCATGGGTCTCCATCGGGGGCTTTCACTCTTGACAAAACACGCTGGGATTGATGCTCCCTAGGTGACGAATGCGGTTGCGGATGCCAAGAAGTCGCGTGTGATAGTCGTATTATCGAGGTTCAGTGACATTCGGAGTGGTGTCTGGCTTCTCTGCAAGTCTCTGTCAATGCTGCCAGCTTTCCACTGGCATAAGCAGTGATCGCTTCACCGACGGTATTTACATTTCCAGTGTAGACTGCTACCCCCCTGCTTTGGAAGGCTTCGAGACCTCTTGGGCCCATGCCTTTTACAACAAGAAGGTCTGGTTCGAGCTTTGAAACGAGTATTTCTGCAGTGCCTTGGCCGCCAAAATGTCCGCCGATGTTATCTACAGAGGAAATGGACTTCACAGATCCATCTTCTGATAGTTCGACCACCGCAAAGCAAGGTGCTCTTCCAAAATGCGGGAATATCATTGATTTCTCTTCTTCAAACGTCTCGATGGGGATGACGAGCTTAACCATGTTCAATCAACATAAGGTGGGCTGTTGTGTAAGCAGGCAGATTACTTCTTTACCGTCTTAAGTCTTTCCTCAACTCTTCGGAGTTCTTCCTGTAGGGCCTTCGCTTCTTCCTCTAGCCACTTGGCTTCTTCTTCAGGTTTCAATTCCGGCAGTGGTAGTCCTGGGGCACGGGTGATGTGTCCTTCAGGTGTTCTGTAGAATGCATGGGGTCCCCAGCCGCACCTGCAGGGTCCCAAATATTCATATCCAGATGGAGCAAGAAACGGGCTTCTCCAAAAATGCCTGTATCCTCTATACCAACCATTAGGCATACATATCACATTATGTGCTTATGCACATAATGTTTTAAGCCTTTCGGTGATCACTGCAAGCCCTCGCTTACCACGAGTTCTCTGTTTTCGACAAGCATCGCAACGATTTTCCTCCTTGCACTGTCGAGGCAACGCCAGACTGTGCCCCTTGAGACTCCCATTCTCTCAGAAGCCTCCTCTTGGGTGAGGCCATGATAGTCGACTAGGCGAAGGGTCTCGAGTTCATCATAAGACATGTCTATGGGAGGTTTGGCGAATTGTTGACCTCCTGGAACAACAGGAACAAAATGGCTTATGGTTGGACGCAGGTCTATGAACCTCGGTTTCATTGGGCGGCCCGGGCCAGTTCCCAAGCGGTGGCACCATCGATATCTCGGCATACCAATTCACTTATGTTCATTCGAACAAAATCTATGTAATCATTTATTTAAGAGTACCACTACTTGCTACAAGAATCGTCAAACTTAGATAGAATGAGGTTTGTTCATGCCGATCAACGTCGGAGACGAAGTAATCATTCATTACGCGATGAGACTTAAGGATGGAAAGCTTGTTGAGACCACTTTTGGGAGAGATCCGTTTGTCTTCAAGGTCGGCTCGGGGGACGTGCCTCAAGGCCTAGAAGAGGCTCTGATTGGGCTCAAAAAGGGGGACAAGAAGACCATAACGATCCCGCCGAAGAAAGGATACGGCCAGAAAAGGGAGGGTACAACCACAGAATTGCCGAAGTCCATGTTCGAGGAAGAGGAGAAGATTGTAAAGAACGCTCTGGTCGAGCTAATCTCCAAAGAGGGGGAAAGGCATATGGCGAGTGTTCAGGCCGTAGACAAAGACTCAGTCATTCTAAATCTGAATCATCCCCTAGCTGGAGAGACCTTAGTGTTCGACATTGAAGTAGTAGATGTCGCTTCAGATGAAAATGATGACTGTAATGATCCGCAACACTACCGAAACTCGGCGCACCTGAAACTCCACAAGCTTCTAAAGAGGCTTTTGAGGATTGTAGGACACTAATGAAGGAATTTTCATGCTGCGAAATGGCTAGACGATGCACCTGCAACCGATCTTATGGGGAATGAGTTCACGAGGATGATAGGCGGGTCAAGGACTTTTGTATGACCTCTTGAAAAACCAGTTTGTAGGATTGATCGAGCAGAATGATCTATGGGATGAGCGAATCGAAGTTACTGTGATGTCCCCTATTGATGCCATTGGGACTCCAAAGAGGGAAGACTTCGTTCTGCTCAAAGGAAAAGAAAGGCTAGTGGAAGCCAGATTCAAAGAATCGTACGGGCAGGCCTTCACGGATGCCTATGTGGAATTCAAAGGCAAGTTGAAAGATGTAATGTCTCTCAGTCTTACCAACAATGAGAACAGAGCCACCTTCATAGCTACCATGAATGCCGTGATGAACCAGCTGGGGATGATAGAAGGCACAACTCACTGCAAGAACGAAGAGCCTGAGATTTGCTCTCAAGAACTCGCTAATTATCTGTCTAAGAATTTCGGCAATCCAAAGATCGCTGTGTTAGGTTACCAACCACAGATAGTGGAGACTCTTTCAGGAAGATTTACGATACAGGTGACGGACTTGAGCAAGGAAAACATTGGAGTATTCAAGGCTGGCGTAAAGATCTTGGATGGCGAACTGGATCTTGAGAAGACTGTCAAATGGTCTGACCTAGTATTGGCCACTGGCTCAACCGTAGTCAATGGAACTATAGAGCGAATAGTCAGAGCGGCTGGGCAGAAACCGTTAATATTCTATGGTATAACTATTGCTGGGCCCGCGAAACTGCTTGGCCTCAATCGGTTCTGCATAAGAACTTGTGCATAGAACCGATGTGACAAATCACATATTGAAATTTCATGCGCTTTCACATCTAGAAAAGCATATCAACGTCAACGGACTGCTCAGCCTAACCGGACCTTTCAACCATGGCGTAGTTGGTTGCTTGCGTCACGTCACAGCGGATCTGAAGCTTTCGATCTCTAGATCACGTTGAAATTATGTAATTGCCGTGTCAACACTTCGATTATTCATAAGAACCTTAACCAAAATGCTTAAGACAGTTCATATTCTTAACCGTGTTGTCAGAAATACGTATGAAATTGAGCATGAGCGAATGCCAAGTGCTTTACAGCAGGTCCCTCAGACACGGTTTCCGATTCGCTTTGAGTTACCCCAAGGCTCTCATCTGTTCCGGACACCCATCCACGCCTCTTGGAGACTTGATGGCACGATGCGCTGAGTCTATATCTGAGGTTGAATTTGCTGAAGGCATCCAAGAGTGCGATCATCTATGACTGTCACCGTGGAATTTCAACCCGCAGGAAAGCGGGTGGACATTGAGAAAGGCTCAACAATCTTGAAGGCAGCCAGACGGCTGGGGTAGGTATCAGGAGTGTCTGTGCAGGTGCTGGCACGTGTGGCAAATGCAAGGTAATAGTCGAAGAAGGAGAAGTAAACGAAGTATCAAAGTCGAGTGAGAATTTCATCTCTCAAGACGAGGCTGGCAAGAAATACCATATTGCCTGTCAGACTCAATTGTTGACAAACGCAAGGATCATAATTCCACCGGAAAGTCGAATCGAAGGGCAACAGATGCTGACCAACGCTTTACTCTCGAAAGTTGAATACGACCCATGTTGTAGAAAACAGTTGCTGAGAATGAGTAGCGACGAACTCATGGATGCATCGACACGTCACGAAAATATCTCCAGACATATTGAAGGAGTGTTTGGACAGAATATTCCTTTCTCTGGTTTCGCATTATCAAAGCTTGGAAAAATGCAGTTTGCTGGGGAAACCACTGGCCTCACCGTAACTGTTGATAAATGCTCTAATGTGGCTGAGGTTGTCGATGTAAACATTGGGGATACCCTTCTGAACAACTACGGTCTGGCCATAGATGTTGGCACAACCAAGATTGCAATGTACTTGATAAACCTCAAGGATGGAAGTACGGTAGATGTCGGATCAGATTACAACCAGCAGCTAATCTATGGAGAGGATCTACTCTCAAGAATTGACTATGCCTTCAGGAATGTTCAGGGCCTGTCTAGACTGAAAAGAGCTTCAATCGATACAATAAACGAGATCATCAAGAGGATAACCTCGAAGAATGACATGTCTTCAGATGAGATAATTGACGTGTGCATTTCGGGAAATACTGTTATGACCTATCTACTGGCAGAGCTTGATCCGTCGCTTTTGGTAGATGCAAACGTGAGGGTTTCGCGCGAACCGATCCAGAGAAGAGCCCAGAATTTTGGGATTAGAGTCAACCCCAGCGCTCAAGTCTACTGTTTGCCGAATGTGAGCAGATTTGTCGGAGGAGACGCCGTAGCAGATGTCTTAGCATCCGGTATGTACGAATCGACTGACATCTCTGTCCTGATCGATATGGGAACGAATGGAGAGATAGTGATTGGAAGTAAGGGTTGGCTTCTCTCCACATCCTGTGCTGCAGGTCCCGCCTTTGAGGGCTGGGGGATAAGGTTCGGGTCGCGATCCGTGGAAGGAGCGATCGAGCACATCAAGATTGATCCGAAGACATTCAGGTCAATCTGCGCAGTAATAGGTGCGCCCCGACACAAAGCTAGAGGCATATGCGGTTCCGGAATGATAGATGTTGTCGCTGAGATGTATCGATCAAAAATAATCGATTTTTCTGGAAAGATCACTGATGAGAGGGTTTCTCCTTTCATAAGGACAGGTGTCGACGGATCAGAGTATGTCGTCTCTCCATCTTCCGAGAACGAACTGCAAACGGACATAGTGATAACCCAAAGAGACATCAATAATCTACTGGATTCGAAGGCAGCCCTCTGCGGCTCAGTTGCTGTCCTAATGAAGAAAATTGGCGCCGGTATTATGGATATAGATAATTTCTATCTAGCTGGAGCCTTCGGGAACTATATTGACATGAAAAACGCTACGACTCTAGGCATATTTCCCGATCTTCAGAAAGCTAAGGTAACCCCCCTTGGAAACGGTTCAGTTGCTGGCGCATATCTTACCTTACTGTCAGCCAGAAAACGTGCAGAAGCAGAAGAGATCGCTGGGACAATGACCTACTATGATTTGACAGTAGATCCCGACTTCATGGACGAGTATAGCGCAGCTCTGTATATCCCTGGAAACCCAGAGCTCTTTCCGTCTGAACGCAAGCATCCGCATGCAGAAACTGCACACGAATAGGAGTCTACTTCACAGGGTACTATTAGTCTCCAACAGCGCCTTCACGTGCCTTCGCAGAAGTCAACCGCATAGACCACCTGTTCTCCGACGCCGGCCTGCGTCTGGTCATGTCTGAAGCGACTAGCAGTCGATCCTGCCAGAGATCTTGATTGGAATAGCTTTCTCCAGCGTTCTTGTGATGTGACAGTATTTCTTTGTCAGCTCGATGCATCTTCTTGCCTTCGTTTTCTCGCTTCTATTTGTCTTGGCATGCATGGTGGCCTCTATTCCAGCTATTCTATAGCCGTCTGATTCAGCACTCAATGTTCCACTTGTCAATATCTCAAAGCGTTGCATGTGAAAGTTGAGCTTGCTCCTAAAGTAGAGAAATGTTGTCAGCAGGCAACCTGCTAAACCCGCTAGGAAGAGTTCGTCTGGACACGGATATCTGCCTTTTCCGCCAAACTCGACAGGCATGTCCAGCTTCAGATCCTTATACTTTCTAGCTTTGACTTCTCCACCGCTATCACCGTCCCAGATCAGCTTCGCCTTGAACTCCAAGCTCTTCGTGGGCATCATCAACCCTCCCGCTGATATGTAGTGCAACACGTGTTTGAAATCTCTGATCATTGTGGCCTAGAGTCACAACCTGCAAATATGGCGGTTGTTGAGCGGCCTAGGGATGGAGAGGATCGCCGCCTTTATTAAGTACGACTTCTCGTAGTCTAAATTGAAATGGCCCAAGAAATGCCTGCTGAAGTCTCATCATCAATCGAGGAATATCTGGAAAACATCTACAGACTGCAGGAAAGAGACGGGTGCGCCAGGACCAAAGAGTTAGCAGAGAAGATGCACGTGACACTTGGAACAATAACCAACACCATCGAAATGCTTGAGAGAGAAGGATTCGTTGAGCACAGACCCTACAAAGGAGTGAGACTGACAAAGGAGGGTAGAAGAATAGCCCTGAATGTGATAAGAAGACACAGACTGGCTGAACGACTGTTAACAGACATCCTCCAGATGGATTGGAGCAAAGCCCACGAAGCTGCCTGTAGACTCGAACACGGCCTCACCGACGATGTTGTTAAACCTCTAGGGAAGATTCTGGGCCATCCCAAGACATGCCCTCATGGAAATCCAATACCGACGAGATGTGGGGGAGTAATAGAGGAGAGATGTAAGCGGCTGATCGACCTCAAACCACAGGAAAGTGGCACCATCGTCAAAGTAGCTGAAGAAGGCCACGATCTGCTGAAGTATCTGCGCTCTCTCGGCCTTATGCCGGGGGTGTCGGTGAAGGTTGAGGAGAGAATCGAGACGAAAGACTCCGTGTTACTGAAACTGGAGAATACTGGTCATGCGCTTAGAAGCGACGTTGCTTCGATGGTCTGGGTTAGAGAAGAAACAGCGAGGAAGTCCCGATGATAAGTGACCCACGGCTGTCTGAACTGCTGGAAATCATCGCTACTCTGAAAGCACGCAACAAGCCTGTTAGACTGGATGACTTGGCCGCTAAGTTGAGTTGTTCAAGAGATCATGCAAAGGAGATCTTGGAAACCGCTCTCAAGGAAGGTCTAGTAGAGTACGTCGACAACGTACTTAGGCTGACCAGTAGGGGACGCGTGCAAGTCCGCAGACATCGGGAAGAGTACATTCATGACAAGTATGCACATAAGCCAGGTTTCTGGGGAAGAATGGCCAGATTCTTCGAGGGCAGTGTCCAAGATTGGCACGGTCACTGGCACGGCAGACACGGTCTCGACGAGACTTCTCTGCGAGGCTTCTACGCAAGTATTCGTGATCTTGAAGGTCGTGTGGAAGAGACCTCTAGCTTGGCTGACTTGCCTCAAGGCGAGAAGGGAGTTGTGGCCTTCGCGCTTGGAGGTCATGGACTAGTCAGGAGACTTGCTGAGATGGGTCTGACCCCCGGCACAGAAGTCAGAGTAGTTCGATGTGCACCCTTCCACGGACCGATCGAGATCTCGGTTCGAGGGGTCTCCCTCGCGCTAGGCCGCGGCGTAGCCTCAAAGATATTCGTGAAACGAGCTGCTGAAGGGAACTAGTTGGAGCCCAAACGGACCATAGTTGTGGTCTTGGCTGGAAACGCGAACGTAGGCAAATCAGCAGTCTTTAACCAACTAACAGGACTGAACCAGATCATAGGCAACTGGCCCGGCAAGACCGTTGAGAGGGCTGAGGGCAAGCTGCATTTCGGAGGATATACAATAAAGGTTCTCGACCTCCCAGGCATCTATTCATTATCAACATTCTCAATGGAGGAGATAGTTGCCCGCGACTACATTGCCATAGAGCGTCCAGACATAATCATAAATATCGTAGATGCCTCTGCCCTCGAAAGAAACCTCTACTTCACAATTCAACTCCTTGAGCTCCAAGCCCCTGTAGTCATGGCTCTCAACCAGATCGATTTCGCCGCCAAGAAAGGAATAGAGATCGATATCGAGAATCTCTCCAAAATACTTGAAATACCAATCGTACCAACAATCGCCATCAGAGGAGCCGGAATCAAGGAACTACTCACTACAGTCGTTGCCGTTCTGGAAGGCAAGATTCAGCCTCCAAAGACAGAAGTACAATATGGCAGAGAGATCGAGGAGAACCTAAACAAACTTGAGTGCACAGTCAAAGAAAAGCTGCCACAACTCTCCACGTATCCTGCGAGATGGATTGCCACCAAACTTCTAGAGAGAGATGAAGACATAGCACACAAGGTTCGGGAAATTGAGAGTGGAGATGAAGTCCTAGAGACCGCGGACAGGATCATTGATCAAATCGAAAAGGTGCACGGCGAGCCATCACCGATCGTCATAGTTTCTGAGAGGTATGGAATAGCAAACCGCATAGCAAGAGAGGTCACCCGAATCATATCGCCTCCAAGAGTAACACTCGAAGAGAGGGTGAGCGCATTGACCGCCCACAAGCTTCTAGGCTACCCAATTCTACTCACCGTTGTAGCGGCCATGTTCAGCGTAATCTTCGTGGCAGGAGACTTCCTCGTAGGTCTCTTGGAGAGCCTCTTTGAAGAGGTGCTGATACCCAATGCCGAGAGCATACTGTCTCGCACCCTGCCCCCAGCATTTGTCGAGGTCGTTAGTGGAGGAGTCCTATCAGGAATAGGTGCTGGGATAACCATAGCATTGCCATACATAGTACCCTTCTACATCCTCTTGGCGATCCTTGAGGATAGCGGTTACCTACCGAGGGCAGCTTTCCTCATGGACAATCTCATGCATAAGATCGGGCTGCACGGCAAGGCCTTCATACCGCTTTTGTTGGGCTACGGATGCAGCGTTCCCGCCTGTGTTGGCTGTCGAATAATGGAGACTGATCGGGAGCGTTTCTTGGCTGGATTTGTTGTTGTTCTGATACCTTGCGCGGCTAGAACAGTCATTATACTAGGTCTGGTCGGAAGATATGTCGGTCTGAATATCGCCTTGGCTCTTTATCTGTTCAACCTAGTTCTAGTTTTTGCTCTGGGTAGAATAGCCTACAGGGTATTGCCCGGTGAGCCTGTGGGGCTCGTAATGGAGATGCCACCATATCGGATGCCATCACCAATGTCCGTTGCAAAGAAGACTTGGGCTAGGACAAAGGACTTTGTCTACGTAGCCTTCCCTTTGATAATAGCCGGCAGCATTGTCCTGCAATCCCTGATGACAAGTGGGGCGATTTGGCCCATTGCTGAGTTTCTGAGTCCGTTGATGAGTGGCTGGTTAGGTCTGCCCGAGCTAACTGGCATACCCTTAATCTTTGGTGTTCTGCGAAAGGAGCTGACATTGGTTCTGTTGGCTCAACTTGCTGGAACAACGAACTTCGAACAAATCTTAACACATACACAGATGATAGTATTCGCTTTGGTAACGATGATCTATATACCCTGCATTGCCACGATTGCTGCACTAGTACGCGAATTCGGATGGAAAAGGGCGATGGGAGTTAGCGTGATGGACATACTACTGGCCCTAACCATAGGTGGAATAGCGTACCACATATTGTCAATCATACTTTGACAAGAAGCTCCTAGAAATCAGATATTCAAGAGCACGCCGCCATAACCCTGCGCTATTATGGATTTGTACCCCATCAGAGAAAAAGTTGACAAGTCACAGAGTCTTCCTTGAAAGCTTGAGTCTTCTCTTGACTTGAGGGCCAGTAGCGCGCGCGCTACACAGCTCATGGCCTTAGGAGTCCAACCTGACTATATCAACTACATGATGGGCCATAAGATCGACACCTACCATGATACCCAATCAAAATGAATAGAGTTCATACGCAATATCTATGCCACCGCAGGCCTTTCCATCGCTCCCAAACAGAAGGTGGGAGCTGGAGGCACTGAAGGCATTCGCTCGAGGCTTAGGTCTCGAGCCTAAGAAGATATTGATTCAATCAGAATTTGCTGAACCCCATCGGATTTGTGCTACGACTGAGCGCGCTGTCATTCGTTTCCAAATTCTGTATCAAAGACGTCATCAGATTGATCATTGGCCAAAAGCGCTTTTTGTGGCATCACACGATCCTACTGTCTACATCCCAATTTCTGCTTCGCCTTCAGGAATTCTTGAAAACAACAGAATCGCTTATCCAAGCATAGCATAGGGTGTCGGAAAATTCCAAATCTCTGTGTAGATTTCGAGGGAGTAAGTTTTCTTGTTGGTGCTAATGGCTTATGGGTTTAGGGTCTAACGACTTAAGCCTTTTGAGCTTTTAAGACATATATTGTATCAATGTTATTTCCATATGGATACAACATGATCATTATTGAAGAAATCTATATCAAGAGCAAAAACACTGTATTGAAAGCGACTTCGCGTACGCGGCAACGCATCAAACGTCGAACTCTAGCTAGCGCGTCTTACTATCAGTATTCCTTTCTTCTCGTCGATTTCGAGCTCGACATCATCATTAGGCTTGAATGGGTACTGCGAATCCAGCACCATGCTGGAAGGTATCGCGATGTACTGCGTGTTAGCGTGCGGGTTCTTGGCCACTCTGCTCTTGACCTTCAGAACCATATCTATCCCAGATGAAATCAATATGGTGACTATGTAATATGTCTATCGACAAAATATCCGACAACAGCATTTCTGACGAGGCCAATCGGCTGGGCTACCGGCTCTTTCGAGAAGATTCCGTTAGAAGGTTTAACCCAAGTCTCTTTGCAGTCAAGAGAGAAGACGGCAAAGGCTGGTGCTTGGTAGAACTGAAGGAAGGAAAGTGGACATGCGACTGCACCCCAAGCAATGATGACGGCGAATACTGCCCCCACATCTATGCAGTATTGCTCTCCTCTGCCACTCGCAGGATTAGCTCAGAAGAGTCCAGTGAAACAGCGGAAGAGAGACCAATGAAATGTAGGTATTGTGCATCTTTAGACATCAGCAGAGTAGGCTTCAGGTACAACACCAGAGGCATATCTAGAAGGTATCTCTGCAACGAGTGTCATAGAAAATTCTCAGTATCCTACGTTGAGCCTCATGCTGTCCTTGGCTTACCGTCAGGAACACTGTGGATACTGAGCCAGGTTGCCATGCTAACCTCGAAACTGAACGATCTGCTGAGAGATCTGAATGACAGAATCGCCCCAAACAAGAGCAATGGTCTATTCGAGGGCTCTGGAGCTGGCACACATGGGTAGTTTCTTGTTCCTCTACTCCTTAACTGATACATGGCATAGCTATCATCTGAAGTGGGATGATGGGATAGTACTATAAGGGTTGATACAGACTATGCAAGTGAACCGATTCTCGCTGAAAGAGGCTGGCATAGAATGAGAAAAGTTGGCATTGTTGCGAGTGGTTCAACCGTCATCGACGCCGCTGTAATTCTGAATGAAGGCGAGGAGAAACAGGTTAAAGCAGAAGATCTCGTTGTCATTGAGAACAGGAACGACAACAGAATCATGGCGGTTTGTCGAACTGGTTTTGGAAGTAATGAGAATCTAAGGGTAGCGGGATTTTCACCAGGCATTGCCTATGCGCGTCTGGGTCAACATCCAAGCACCTCCAAGGAATACTATGCCTTCAGCATTGATGTGTTAGGAGAAATTTCCAGTGGAAGTCTTGAGCAAAATAAGACAGTAATAGCTCCCTCATCTGACGTTCTTCTGTTCGAGCAAGAAGATAATCCAATGAGCCATCTTGGACATCCCAACGGAAGTGTAGGTTACTACAAAGACCATCCGAAATGGATTGTCCCAATGATTGCGAGATTCATTCCATATCATATTGGAGTATTCGCAACAACTGGCGCGGGAAAATCTCTCCTCACACGTTACCAGATCATCCCGTTCCTCCAGAGCTCAAGCTATGACTTGATTACCATTGATTGGAAAGGCTCCGATTACACACCATACTTCAAAACGAAACTGACTTCTCGGTGAAAGTCATGGTTTCAGGAGACTTCTGGATTGCCATCGAATACCTGAAGGATAACATACAAATAGGTTATGATTCATCCAGCAGTGCCGGTCGATCCGCCTTTGGCATCCCAGGTAACTGGTACCCCATAACTGAAAACATTATGATTCGGGCTGTGGTGGACCCTTATTATCCAGTCGGCGGAGTCGTATTGTCCGTGAACAAGCTCCATGTCTTCGCTCCTTATGTGATTTTGGTCGGACTGGCCACAACCGCATCCATAGTTCTCATTGTGAAGAAGAGACGGTAACGCTGAACGCGAAGAGCACACCCCAAGCTTTGTACCTGCGACTTCGAAGCACGCGCACGGAGGCAGTAGTACGGTCCACATTCATGAGGGCCATGCTGACGGACTTTCTTGGAGTGTGGGTAGTCAAGTTGGCTTTCGGTATGAAGGAAAGTACCCGGACAAAAAATTTGGTGGACCGGGATAGCTTTAAACTATCGTTTAGAACTATCGACCAAGCAGGTTTTCAGCTGAAAGAGAGCGGAATGAGGACAGAAAACAAGCTTAAGATCAGCTCGACATAACTGTAGTTGATAGACCGAGCAAAAGATTGGTAGCATTTTCTGTTCTAGAATCAAGCATAAAATTCGCGCAGGTTTGAATCTATAAAAGTCTGAACTCACGGGCCAGAAAAGATGACTAATGAAACTCTTTCATCTTTTCTATCGCTTGTTTGTGGCTTCGCTTACCTAAATGCCTTCGACTGTTAATGAACGCTATTATGAGGCCCCACCCACTATGCCTCGTATCCCTGTCCTGTGTATCCACACATCCCGACTCGCGGGGAATCGACCACTGGCAGAAGACTTTCTTCGCCGCATCTATGCTTGCGGGCGCACTCGTCGCAGAGCCAACCTTCGTATGACGAGATGCATACACTGCATACCTGCGTGGCGATTTTCCCGCATGAACATGTTATTGAAGGAGGATCATTTCTAGCTAGAACTTGAACGGACTTGCCCCTAGTTTTTTCTCCTCGTTCAGATAAAACTCTCAAGGTAAGCTCCGTGGTGGTGCCAAAGTCATATTTATGGTAAAACCTTATCTTGGGCCTGAGAATCTCACCCAGTGGCACATCCATGTTTTTTTCATCTTCAGCAGGCTCCGATAGATACGTTTTCCCCTCGATTGTAAACGCACTCAGGTGCCCGCAACACTCCAGCCAAGTTCGTCTGAGGAAACCGTCCAAATCTTTGAGTGTTACATCGATAGGGGCTTCTATGTGTATCCAATACTCGGGCAGGTAACGACCCTCGACCAGAAGATGGAACACCGTTTTCTTCGATCCATGATCGTCCGATAGTATCCTGAAGCGGCTTCTTCTCTGCTTGCAGAACACCAAATGCCTCGTCATCATAGCCTTGATGAAGCTAGTATTGCAAAAACTACACTTTCCCCGCGACATTCGCCTCTTCATTTCTCGCTTCACCATTTTAAGAGCGCTTGCTGGCGCGCTTTAAACCTTCGATCAGGAAACCAAGGCAGAAAATCAAGTACTGCAGCGGTCCAGCATGCCCAACCGCACCACGCTCTTGGCTATTGAATAATGAATAACCGACGCAGCAAATAGTTCGCCAAGCAGCTAGAAAAATTCCTCAATCTGAATATTCTCAGGAACGATTACACCAAAAACACATAGATAAGACCGAAACCGAGTCCGAGAAACATATATCCGCCAACAAGAACTTGGCTTAGACGTCGAGCACGATCTCTCTTGTTCTTCGCTAGTACTGGCCAAAGCCCCATCCCAAGACCGATTGAAGTCCCTATTAGAATGAAATTCAACAGATAGAATAGACTGCCAGTTGCGTACCATAATGTGAAAGCAATTGCGTAGAAGATGCAGAGGACAACTATCGTCATTGAATAATTCCTAATTCTCATGTTTCCAAGTGCTTGATCCATTTTCGTTTCAGCACTCTCATGTAGCATGTTAGCACGCGTCGAATAAGTCACTGCATATTGACAAGCTGACTGATACTTCAGTGAGAAGAAGAACGCGAATAAAGAAGCTACAGTTGATAGGCCTCACGAAGCTTGCGGCTAACCTCTCCCCGAAGAGCCTTCCCAATCTCACCGATTTCACCTAACATGAGGCTCTTTGAGACTGTTGCAACCTTGTCTAATCTCACGACAGAGCTTCTCTTAAGCCCTGTGCCCGCGAACTCCTCATGATCTTGACGGATCAATACCTCAGTCGGTGACCGTTGCGCGGGCACCCTTGACGACATAAACGCAACGACGCAATCCTTCTCGCTTTCAATCAGAACCAGTGCCGGTCGTAGTTTAGTGCTTGTCAAATCGGTGAAAGGAAACGGTATGAGGACTATCTTGCCCTTCACGTGTACGCTACCTTCACGTCCTTCACAGAGTATATTTCTGGCTCACTTGCTAGGAAGTCCTTGAGAGATTGCTGTGACATAATCATCATTCCGAGTATTTCGCGGTCATGAACGAGTGAATCAAGTTTCTTATTCAGCTGCTCAAGCATCTCTTTGATTTCCCTGATCTCAACCTCTATGGTCATGCCTCACCACCCAAGCCAGATTCTCGTTCTCACCACTTATGAGTCCATCGGCCAGAGTACAATGTTGGACTTGCCCAAATTTAGGTTTGTCGTGTGTAGCGGTCAAGAAGAAACATAGAAACTGAGACCTCACATCTTACTCATTTTTCTTCTCCTAGTGTGCAGCCGTGGCAGAACAAGTCATCAACGTGTAGGCAGAGCTGAATACATCCAAGACGATTTTTCCGACAGGCTAGCCGCACGCGCACACGCACTCTTGGTGGACCGGGCGGGATTTGAACCCAACTGGGTCTAAATCCTGAACTTTTTTCATGTAAGTCCACTCCAAACGCATCTCTTCTGGGTAGTACGGTTTTGTGGCTTAAATTCTTTCTCGCGGATCCAACTTAGATGGTAATGGAGTTGGAAAGTGGGCGCCGTCCAATTTGACCAGTATGGCGCCGTCATGGTTGTGAAAGATAAGACTGGCCCCCGAAGAGTGAGAATCATCTTCTCAGCTAAGGCGTTGTCCGAATGGTTGAATCACCACCCGGCAAAGAATGATCGTGAAGCACCTTTGTGGGCAAGCCTTGAATCAACTAATTCAACCAAGCCTCTCGAGTACTACGCTTTCAGAAAGACGTTATCCGTCGTGGCCAGGAGAGTCGGCATAGGCAAGCGTGTTAATCCTCACTCTTTCCGGCATGCGAGAGCTTCGAATCTTGCAAACGTGTTGACCGAGGCTCAGATGAAGGAATACTTGGGATGGGTTGGTGATTCGAAGATGGCCTCAACCTACGTACATCTATCGGGAAGAAACATAGACAAGGATTGCTCAAGCTGAACGGCATCAAGACCGAAGATGAAGTAAACACCGAAGAACACAAGTTGAGAATCAAGAAGTGCCTGCGCTGTCAAGAATCAAACTCGCCTACCAGCAGCTTCTGCTCACGGTGTGGATCTCCGCTAGACATGAGGACGGCGATACAACTGCACGAGGAAGAGTCGAAGATCGACCATGTAATGGACAGTCTTATCGACGACCCGGAAATCAGAGCGCTCTTACGACCCAAATTAAGGGCTATGGCTACGTGAGCGTACCTGGTGTCATCTTCTTTCCAGTCGTCTTTCGAAAGCGTGATTTTCACTTCAGATCAGAACGCTATTTGCAGGGAACGCTCGTGCGTAACTGTTGCCAATGTTGTTTTAGCGTTCAAAACCGTGAGGCTAATGCTTAGTCGAGAACTCAGTAGTAGCGACCTAGGATAAGCCGTGGTGAAGATATCATAGACACCTTTTAGCAAGAAGTGCCACAAATTAAGTGTCGGCGATACAACAAGTATTTTAGTTCAAATCACTTCTTACAAAGGCAAAGATCAACGACCCAGGACAAGCCCTATGAAAATAATGCTAACATCCTTTGGAATAACTAGGAAAGTCCCACGCAAGCACGACAGTTTGTCAATGTTTCACGGCATGCCCCCCGTATCCATGCATCGATTCAAAAATGTGTTCATGCCAGAATACGCAGCCCTATTGCTTTCGGAAAAGCTAATTCTCGATAAGAAGTCGTATGACACACTAGCCAAGAAGCCTTCTCATTACTACCTTGTTGTCTCTGAAACAGTAAAGTCTCTCCAGGAAGAAGGATTCATCGAATTAGTTGATTTCAACAAGATCTTGAACAATAACAACCTGCTCCTTCGCAGAATGCTCCAACACGATCTGGAATTCGCGAACCAATGGATTCAGCCTCTCAAGGAATCCATGAGGATCTGGATCGACTTCGTTAACCGAGTCAGGGCGCATACAGACCATGAATATGGACAATTGGGCATACCGCCGCGGGACTGTGATCACATAGCCGTATCACCCAAAATACTGAACCCCCACGAATGGTCGCCCTCGCGCCTGCACCTACCGAGAAAGCATTATTACTATTCGTCTTATCTATGGACTCTCCATGAACTGAGACATGTTTCAGGAGAACCCCTTGACTTCCTACCGGAAGACAAGACCCACAATTACAAAGCTTTGCGCGCAGTTCTACTGCCATATCTCTCCTATGTGAATGCGAATATTGTTCTATCCAACGAGCTCGGAATAGGATTTCATGATTGGATGGATTATCTTCCATTCTACAGGCAGAAGTTCCTCTATGTCGGCACAGAGGTGCCTAAAGCCGAGTTCCATGTAATGAAAAGTCAGGAGTTATTTAGAATAGCGTTCCCCGAGTTCGAGATATCAAACCCCACTTCACTCATTAATGCGTTGAAAGATAGGCGTATTGAGAATCTGCGACAACTTGTCCACGACGCTGTTGAAGGCAAGGTAAGATTCAATGAGACTTTTGCTAGGAACGTGCTCAAGGATGTGTTGAAGATCGAGAGACAATCTAAGCGATACCGCAGGATTATTTCTTATCTGACTATGCCCATAGGATTCGCGCCTTGGATTGGAGGGTTGGCGCGAAAAGCAACTGAGGAAGTCATCGGAACAATACTTGAAAGCAAATTGAAAAAGAAGTATCAATGGTTCTATCTCCTGAGTGATGTTGCAGATGACAAGACTGAAAAGGAGTAGTTGTAGCCGTTCTTTCAGCGTCAGAACTGCTACACAATTGCACGAGGAAGAGTCGAAGATTGACAGCGTGATGGACAATCTTCTGGAAGATCCTGAGGTCAAAGAACTCCTGCTATCAAAGTTGAGGGCCATGGCCACATGAAGACAATTGCTATTCATCTTGCCTCAAGCCACTTGGCAAGCGACCCGACGTTCCTGCAAGCTTCCTGTTTTCATTTCGTATTTGAAGACCTCTCTAGGTGAAGAACACCATAGTTCTGCCTGTCCCTTCCACTGTAATACTCTCCGCAAAGCGTATTTCCGTCGGAGGACAGACGAAGCGTTGCAAATCCTTTGTGTGCATGCAAAAGGTATTGTCAAAAAGATCTATAAACGAGCCATACAGAAAAATGTCGGCGCAGCTCCGCCAACGTGGGCGTTGGGTTTATTGCCCTATGCTTATGATGAAAATGATATCGATGACATCAACGAATATGTAGCAAGACTAAGTCAGCTAAAGAGGGTTGTCGAAGGACTTTTAGAACCATTCAGCAAGATAGAACCCATATGATTTCCTTGTTGACAAGGAAGAAGCATTTAGTCACTGCCCTAGAAAAAATATTTGTCAGTAATGCAAGCTTCTATCTGTCTGCGAGCGTAGCGAGCAGTGAGGATTTGTGTGTGGTGCCCTTGGTGAGCACACACACCCATTCGACTCCTGCTCCTATTCCTCTCCTACTCCCATTCCTCTCCAACTCAACTCCTCTCCACTCCTGTCCTTGAACGAACGACGAGACGACGCCTCTCCTGACTCCTCCTCTCCTATCCCCTCCAATACGACGCGTGTCCTCTCCTGTGATGACGAACGATGGACCTTACGGCGACGCCCCTCCCCTCCTGCTCCTCACTGAGACGACGATTTGGAGAGGCGCCTTGTAAATTACAAGAATAAAATCAGAGCGGAACAGTCACGCCCTGTAAACGCCGCCCTGTATTGTCCTCAATGTGGTACGAAGGGCCGGCCGGAGGCTCTCTTATGTGACCGCTGTGGTAGGAGACTACACAGACAGAGATGATCCTTGTCCAAAAGCCTTGACGATCGTTTTCGATTTCCTGCAAGCGCAAACAGCAATACAACGCTTGTGGCCACGCCAAGTGCAACCTGCGACAAACGAAACTCCGGTATCGGAACCGTGCTGTAGCTCAACAACATCCTCTCTGATTGTATTCCGTTGGTGGACTCCTCCAAGAGCAAGATTCCGCTTTCTTGGTCCCAGTAGATTCTTCCGCTTATGATCCCTGTGATCGTTCCGACCAACGCAGGTCGAGAAGTATTCATGACTGCGACGCTTTCAATTGCCGTGATTGTCGAAGGCAGAATGCCGACAGGGACGAGAGTTCCAACACCGACTCCAGCTGTCTGAATATGAAACATAACATAGTAGCGAATGAAAGGGGAGACATATAATGCTGGAGTTGCTTGACCAACAGACGCTATGTCCTTTCCTCCAAGACTACACTTCGCGAAATATCCGGCGGCCACGTTCGGGCCAATTGGAGTGGATACAATGGTCCTGTTCTGGACCATATAGCTGACCTTGATAAGTATGTTCGGGTCACTTGAGACGCTTGAGTTCACTCCGAAGATATCTGAAATGGTCCGATATCTGACGCTCAAATCCGCTGTCGGAGGGTGGCAACTGATCTTTCCGATGACGGTTTCTGTCACATTCCATTCATTCCCTATTTGCTGAAAACTATAAGAATCCGTTGAAGTTGCAGTGATGTTTCCCTGCGATGATTTCGCGGTCATGAACACTGAATAGGTGAGGGTTGATCCGTTCTGAGGAAACGGGGTTTCGGCGGACACTCGACTTGGCGCTATGGCAAGAGTCAGAGCCAGAACGAGGATCACCGACAACCAGCTCACTTTCATGTGTCACACTTGCTTCCTAGATCAAAGTCACGGCTATAAAAATCTAGTTTCAACGAGACGGCATGTATTCGATCAATCACCTGACCCCGTAAGCCTGTAAGAGTTTTTCGAGAAGCTCTAGATCGGAACGAATAGTTGGCATGTGTTGTTTCGCCCGAGTAACAAGCTGTCTGATAGCTGTGGATTTCTCTCACGCCAGATGCTGTAATATCCGTAACAAAAACTCGCTTTGGCGTTGAGGCCGTAGTCTGTTCTACAAAACCTCTGAGGAGTCCTGTCTGAATCAAATAATCAATGTTGAAACTCGCGAGTTCGTCTGATATTCCCAGAAGCGTTGCGTAGTAGTGTGGACTCATCTGAATTGCTTTGCCGCTCCGTTTCGTGAGGTAGATAGCCTCCAATATTTTGACTCTGATTGTTTCATCACTGCGCGGCCTATCCATGATCTATTCCAGCATATTGCGGACTTTCCGATAGATTTTGAATGGTCTTTCGTCAGTAGCGCGTTTTAGCAAATAGTGTAGAGTGCTTTTTGTTATATGTCGTTCCTTGGCTTGCTTCTGAGTCAATTCCAATATTCTTTCTCTCATAGCTAAACCGTCGGCCCTTGTCGGCTCAGGACTAGGCTGAACAAGATTCAAGAGATTGGTCTTTCCAAGGAGAAATCTGCCTAGCTCCTGAACCTTATTCAATATGATTGTATCCCACGGCCAGAACTTACATTTGTACTGGACACCGGAGCTGAATCTGTTCCTCAATAGCTCAAGAAATCTCCTCTTAGCCTCAACCTCAAAGTGGTAGCGGTAATCGTCACCCATGAAGTAGAAATCCTTCATATCTAATAGACCAGACTCAAAGGCCTCGATTACCGATATGTCAGCGAGCCATCTGTAAGGCTCCTGAATATCGTAAACCAACGATTGTTTTGTCTGGTAATCAGCGAAGTCGTGCAAGAAACCAATCGATGGCTCCAAACCTACAGTATTGATTGCCCTACGGCATTCACCTTCGAGAACACCGTAGGCATAGTTTAACGCTAGATTCACTGGGTCTGATGCATTATACTGATGCTTCCGAGTTGTTCGACTCTGAAAATCAAAGGTCTCGGGAATGACTGACGTATCATTCGCTTGCTCGTATCCAGTCTCTCTTGTAATCAGGGTTCTAAGCTCGTCGAAAGATGTGGTCTCCTGTGATTTTAGCACAGTAACTATCTTCTTCTTAGTGACGTCATCGACGATACGTTCTTTGATCTCCATTATTTTTGACTGCCATTCTTCCGCATCGAGACCTGATACGCCCCATACCTCGTCTCCACCAGCATACGCATATTGATGTAACTGACCTTTCTGAAGCTCAACAACTAACATTCTTCCATCTTTTTCCACGCTGATATTAGAGACAGAGCTAAGGGGATAGTCGTGACGTGATCTGGCCTCATCCATCGGTACAAAAATCAACTTCGAAGTGCTTGTAAGAGATAGTGTACCTATTTCACCAGAGTCTTTGTCTCTGCACACCGATTTCAACAGTGCCCTTTCCTTACTTGTCAAGGGCTCTTCACCAAGAAAGCTTTCTTTTGGAACGGTCTCAGTTTCAGCCGATTTAAGAGTTAGCCTGTTGCAATTGCTTTAGCAGGGAGAAGAACTTGAAGCGTAGCGAGCCATACTTTATGTGTAACGCGCGCTCGCAGACTTGTTACGGCAGTACATTGAGAGTTACGAGGGCATAGTCTGGGGTCGGTCGGAAAAAGCAAAACAAGATGAAGCTGACTCTGAACTGACCAGTAATTGGAGAGGTGGAGACGATAGTCAGCCAGAACTGGCTGATAGTGAAGACAGCAGGAGCCCCCTTGGTCCGGTTATCAGAATCAAAGGCTAGGTGCAAACCGTGCTCCTAAATAGGCGATGCATCATATGAGTGTGTGATCCCAGGACGCTCTAGAAATATAATTTGATAGCCAACGAATTCCCTTCAATTTGATTATCAAAGAATAGTTTGAACGCCTTTTGGAAAGCCTTGTGAAGTAATTCCAGCTTGAGCTGATGCTCGATAAGTTTTCCCCTTACTTTGTCAAAGACTGAGTAGTAGAATAAGTGAGAATTATCTATTCTTGGCTCGGCAAAAGTAATCATTGAAGCCTCATGCACAAACCTGTTTCTGTATGCAATTACCAAGCGTTTAGTTACCTTTGACACATATTCTCTTAACTTGGACTGATCGTCTAGACTGCACTTGTAGGGTGGATAGCACATGCCATAATCAATATAGCAGTCTATATTGTAGCAAATGGGTAGGAATTCTTTTTCGACAGTGCTTTTGGTGAGTTTCGCCACTTGCTGTAAAGACATATTCTCTTGAAAATTTGGCAATTGTCGAAGATGTTTACTCAACAGTCTAGTGACACATGGAATCCTCTCACGATAGCTACGAACTAGTTCCTTCTGCTCTTCAGAGGAGAAGTAGGTAGAAAAGAAATCAGCTATGGCGTTCCCAGACCCACTAGATCCATAGTACTTGTTTTTCAGAAGTTTTCCCAACTCAGATATATCGACCTTTCGTGTCTCTATCTTTTTGGCCAGATCTTTTAGGAAGGATTTACATAAGTTTGATTCTAGCCACGTACTGATAGGCGTGTATCCTTTATTGACGTTCTGTAGCCTCTCAATGATTGAGAACATCATTATTAGTTCAAACGGATCTCTCAGATACTGGAAAGAGTCTGGCAATTTTGTCAGGTTATTGTAGATGATTCCATAGAACCTGCTAACATCCAACATGAGTTCACGGTATGCTGGAGGTAGTTTCTCTAGATACTCAACAAATTCTTCTCTTGTGGAAAAGAGGATCCTATAATCCTCATATGCTTCCTTTAGCCAGGTGTCTAGCATGCTCCCCCGTGACCCTAAGAAGCTATCTTCAACTTTTGGATAGATGTCTCGCATCCAACTTGAAGATATTTCAGTCGACCTCCTCAACTGTGATTTATTGGCGCGCTCCTATTGTGTCCCTTCGTGGGCGCTACTGATTTCTCGCCATGCTTGTCACAGCTTGGAAAATTCATCCAGAAGAAAGTCAAGATCTTGTAAGATGCGTTCAAGTCGCTCACCATATCCTCTATTCCTAGGTATGAATTCAGCTTGAAGGGCCATTGTTTGCTTATTGTGCATACCAATCAGCTGGTAAACTCTTTCAAGCCGAAGAACCATTTGGTCAGACAATTCAAGTAGCACTCCTGAGGATAGGGCGTTTCTGTAAGAGTTTCTTTGAAAAGGCAGTAGTTCAAAAACTGTCTCGTATCCAGTTACCAGTCGTTTAGCGAGTAGCGCATTCGACCTGATCTCACTGTGAAGTGCAGAAAGGAACTTTTTCCTTTGTCTGCTAGCTCTAATGTGATCATTAACGACTGCAATCGCAACTGAACCTGCTATTGTCGCCAAAACAGATATGAACCCATCCACAAAACTCATGACGAGGCGCCACTTTTCTATCTGTTGAGCCTATTGTTAAGTCTTGAATTGTAGTCATTCGCTGGAGCGTGCACTTCGATCCTCAGTCTTCCTGCTAGTGTGTATTACTTCTGGCTCGCGTAGCGAGCCGTTATTGTGTGTGTGCTCACCAGCTATGGCGACGACGAAAATGGTTCCTCTCGAAGCTGGAGAACCTCGCTCAGCTTGAAGTCAAGAAACTGATCAACTCCAGGAGAAAACCCAACGTAATTAGAGTGAAGCCTGTTACGTCGAGAATTTTGCGACTTCTGACACGAGGAATGAAATGGGCTTTAAGTTCACGGTTGATCTCTGCTTCGGATGGGGAATATACTGCATAGCCATGTTCTAGGCGTTGTTCTAGTTTTGCAAGAGTGTATGTATTAAGTTCGAAGATAAACAAAAGCTTCGTATGACAGAATAATGCCTCCAACGAAACCACTGAACAAACCTAAAGTATGAATATACAATGATATGCTCATCTTCTTTCCCTGCAGATTAATCCACATCTGGTGAGTAACGACGAGTTGTATTCTGAGGATGATTCATCTTAACGCTGAGTCAATTAATTTATCATAGACCTTCTTGGCCCATTCTAATCCAGCATCCGAAAGAACATATTTGCCATTATCCACAGTCAATCTTGCCTCCCGTCTAAGTTCGCTGGCTTTGGCTTCAACGAAATCTGAATCCACAGCATTCCATTCAGAGCTTATGACGCTACGTAGCTCTTCGGGCGAAACTGGATTTGGATGACGCTGATACAAAGCAAACGCTAGGATCTCTTTGGGCCTTAGCTTTCTGATTGGAAGGCTGACAGTCCCGCTTATTACCGGATTTATGGTAATTGAAGGTATTGTGATTCCCCTAGAGACTCTGCTTCCTATCTGCTTGTCAGACAGCCATTTCGAGAGTTGTTCAGGAATCGTCTTCTCAGGATCTTGGGGATCGAATGGTTTGTACAGTTCACCTAGAAGATCAGCATGCAGCGTTTGAAGAGTCTTATCCTTAAGAAGGCAGACATGTTTTCGTAGCGCCATCATATAGCCGACCTCCAAGGATACGTTTGGACTGAACTCCTCTTCTTCAATGCGATCAAAGACTGCGATACCAAAACCACAGCCGTGCAGGTAAGTTTCCACATTGTATAGCAGAGTTTTGTGATACTCACGATCATCTGATCGAATACCTTCGAGTCCGTATTCCCTCAGAGTGGACTTGATTGCCTCTGAGATTTTCTTGTGGGCGGGAGTATCCTTGAACTTCATCATTATGAATCCAACTTTGGTGGGATCTGGGTGATCTTTCTTGAGGATTCGAAGGCTCTCTTGAATTTCGATTGGAGCGGTTTCCCCGACGATCTGTCCGGTTCCCTTTGCTGTTTTTGAGCGCTCCAGTTCATATCTACCTCGTGGGGTGATTTGAACGCTCCTAAAGTCGAACGGTGCTGTACCCATTGCTGTCGTCACTTCTACCAAGCGAGATTGCCTAAGAAGGGCCACAGCGTCATTGATTCGTGGTGGCGGAAGCTTCGTAATCTCCTGTAATCTCTTTCCGTCAATCCAAGCATAACCATCGCTACTCCGTGGTTCATTGCCTAAAGCACTAAGAACAAGAGAGAAATCCTCTTTGATTGATATCGTCATGAACCGACGTCTCCACTCAATTTGGCCCATTTCGGTAAGTGTGTCGCTGTAACCAACGTCAGGACTTTATCCAACCTTGAAGTCACTGCACCATGTCTTTACGTTGATCCAATCTATTTAGCTTCCGTGTGCGTCGGCTAATCCGATAGTTTGTCTGAAACTCCGGCTATAAGTATTTGAAAGTGTGCAGAGCCACTTTCGATGGTCGTATCTTTGGAGATTCAAACAAATTTCTTTTCGCTTCTGCTTCGAAATGGTGACGATAATCATCGCCCATGAAGAAGCCCTTCATGTCCGATAGGCCGGACTCAAAAGCCTTAGTTACATTGACATTGCATACGCATGTAGGACGCACTACCTATCTCCTAGTTATATTTGCAGAGAAGAGTCTAATGAACTAGTGGTTACTCGGCAGTTGTGACTGCTAATCTGTCTCTTTGCGTGGATATCGTATGTGCTGCATGATCTTCTCCACAATCTCATTTGCGCATTTGATGCAGGCCAGATAGATGTGTACACCGGTGTTACGCCAACCATAGATGCGTGATAGGCACTCGTCGTATGATAGGAATTCAGGATAGGTCGGTTCATGGATGATGATCC
>CAYZRW010000018.1:0-29028 GCA_964480955.1 uncultured Candidatus Bathyarchaeia archaeon
GTAAGGTCGAAGAATCATGGGAGACCCGAAAAGACAGAGGAAGAAGTATGAGACCCTGAGAAACCCCTGGAGAAAGGACCAGATAGAGGCTGAACTCCAACTGATAGGTGAGTACGGCCTAAGAAATAAGAGAGAACTCTGGAAGTCCAGAACAGAACTCTCAAGGATCAGGGGAATAGCAAGGTCCCTCCTCGCAAAGGAAGAGTCTGAGAGGGCAAGGTTGGAGAAGGAGTTTCTTGAGAGCCTGAGCAGACAAGGGATACTTCCTGAGAAGGCGACGATAGACGACGTCCTAGACCTGGATATAAGAGACGTCCTTGAAAGGCGGCTCCAGACCCTAGCCTTCAGGAAAGGCTTGGCCAAGAGCATCCACCAGGCGAGGCAACTCATCTCACACGGCCACATCAGACTTGGAGAGAGGACGGTCTCGGTCCCAAGCTACCTTGTGGCGAGAAGTGAAGAATCAAACATCAAAATCAACCCGGACCTCGCAACCAAGACCGCCACTGAAGCAAAGGCTTAAGCCAAGAGCAGCAGTACCCTTCCCGTCATGGTTTTGAAACTGGTGAGGTTTCAGCCAGACTGGAAGCAACGACATGGAGTACAGAAGGCATCTCCCAAACCTCTCACACCTTCATTCTGCTGGCAGCTGGAAGGCTGAGTCTCCATGAGTCTCAGCCCAACCTCGGGATTGGTTCAGCCCACACTACTCCTGGCGGGAGTAGTCTTAATCCTTCAGGTAATAATCGATAGGCCGAGACTCCTGAAGTATTCCATATTGGTCGTGGGCTTCTTCACAGGCCTCTGGGAGCTCTTACTGGCCCTGCTGGGTGGCGCAAGGGGAACCGTGGACATGCCGACTCTTGCATTGCTGGTGGTCTCGGGCGCGGCGCTCTTCTCCAAGCCGACGAGGAATATTCGCTGGGCCGCGCTCCTAGGTTTGGCTTCAGGTGTCGCCGCAACATACTACTTCAACATGATAATCGGCCACGCAACCCCCTCAGCCCTGGCACTAGTCTTTCTCGCCTCCACACTCCTAGTCTACCTACTCTTCAAGTTTGCAGAGGACCTTCTCGACACTGTCGGCGCAATACTCGAGATAAGGTTGGTCTCGTTTCTTGTCGGAATCATCTGCATCATATGGGCCCTCAAAATGGTCACGCAATGAACTCGGAACATTCAAAGATAGATGGATGGTGAGGGAGTATGCCGAGGTCCAATCGAAGAAGATCAAACACTTTTGTTGAAACTCGCATTACATGAAGCGAGTGGTATGGAAAGTATTAATATGTTTAGAGAAAACAATGTTAACCTTTGAGGATAATAGGTGATGGCGATGGCGAACAAGTTCACGGTTGTCTTGGAGGAGCAGGCTGAAGGTGGGTTCATTGCCAAATGCGTTGAGATACCCAGCGCTGTAAGCCAAGGCGAAACAAGGGAGGAAGCCATCAAGAACGTCAAGGAGGCTATAGAACTAATGCTGGAGGTTATGCGCGAAGACGCCCAGAACATGGCTAGAGCCCTCAACACACAGCCGGTCACAGTTGATGTCGTCGTCTAAGCTCCCCGTCAAATCTGGGCTGGAGGTAGTGAAAGCCCTGACAAAGGTCGGGTTTATCGTTCGCAAAGCTAAGGGCTCGCACGTCGTGCTACAGCGGGGGAACAATTTCGTCGTGGTTCCGATGCATAAGGAACTCAAGAGAGGCATGCTACTCGAAATCATAAGAGAGAGTGGAATGACGCGGGAAGAATTTCTATCTCTATTCTAAGCGACTCCTAACGTTAATCTTCAACTGCTTTAGAGGTGAAGCCGACTACGCCAGCGCTAGAAGAATCTTGGATGAAGACCTGTCCTCAGACACCAACTCTCATCCTGCGACGGAGGAGGATCTCCATCGTCTCTCAGAGCTTCGGTACTGTGTTGAGAGATGTGGCGACAAAGATTCTTGAGAGGAGGCTGCGTCTCCTCTTGCCAGTCGCAGTCCTTATCTCTCTGAAGCTTCTCGCCTCAATATGGCTTTACCAGCGGCTGAGCGTCCTGGGAAACTTCTTCACTCCTTGGATGAGTGAGTGGGGTGAGTCAGGCCCAACCAAGCCTTGGCTCTTCCTCTTCAGCGCCCAGGACACAGGTTTCTACGTCGCCTTGGCCAGGGAATGGTACAGGTATCCGATGTACGTCTTCTTCCCAGCCTATTCGGTCCTCTGCAAGATTCTCGGGTTTGTCACCGGCGATCTCTGGCTCTCAGCCTTCATAATCTCCTTTGTCTTCGGCTTGGCCTCCATCCCTCTCTTCCAGCTTGTTGCTGAGAACTACATGTCAAGAGGTGAGGCTGCCGCCTCGACGCTGC
The DNA here is from genome assembly GCA_964480955.1 of uncultured Candidatus Bathyarchaeia archaeon. Lineage (GTDB taxonomy): Archaea > Thermoproteota > Bathyarchaeia > 40CM-2-53-6 > RBG-13-38-9 > CAYZRW01. Next base: position 2,349 of record CAYZRW010000018.1, read on the forward strand.
TGGCCGCAACCTTCCCATACACCTTCCTCTTCACAACAGTCTCCTATACAGAGTCCCTCTTCCTCTTCTCCACACTCGCCACCTGGTACCTTTACATCAAGGAGAGGCTCGTCCCCTCAGCCTTGGCAGCTACACTCGCGACTCTGACCAAGACCTATGGAGTGGCGATAGTCATCCCGGTGGGAATAGGCCTCTTGGCCAAGAGAAGGTTCAGACAGATTCCGCTCTTCACTGTTCCAGTGGCCGCCCTTCTCAGCTGGCTCTACTATCTCTACCTAATGACGGGGGACTTCTTCGTCTTCTCAACACAGCAGTCATACTGGATGAGGATGGGCGTCAAGTTTGGCTGGTTCCAACACTACGTCAAGCCTCTCTTAGACTTTAACGTCTGGGCGTTCCCAGAATTCGACTATATACTGGTGGCCTTCGTCATCTTCTTTGGGTACCTGGTCTTCTGCGTCTTCAGGATAGACGCAAGACTAGGAGTATACAGCCTCTCGATCTATCTGCCGCTCCTCTACTTCGGCAACTTCATCTCGCTCTCAAGATTCTTCGCGTTCATCTTCCCAGTCTGGCTGGTTGTCAGGATGAGGAGCGTGCCAGTTCTTATAGTCGCCGTCACCTTCTTCTTACTGAATAGTCTACTCGTCTGGTACCAATTCATTCTTGGCGTCTGGGTTGCGTAACATGGCCCAACCCATGAATGAGCGTGGCTTCCAGGCTCACAGGCTACTCACAAGAAACGGTTTCTAGCGGATAGAGTGATGTCTCAACTATTGCAGCGTGCGCTCGCGTTGCAGTATGTGACAAGATTGAGGCACATGTTCAAGGGGTTGCGACATGGGCAGACGATTTGGAAAGCGTTCAGTCAGCGCGAGCGGGGAATCTCTGAAACCGCGTCTCGACAATACTTGATGATCTCCTTTGAGTATTCGATCAATCTCTCAGCCATCTTGCGGGTGTACAGGCTTCCTGGATATCCGACTGGGTGAGCGTTTGGGTATCGGCTCGGGATATAGACCTGATCAAGTTCCAAAGCCTCATCACGGAGACCAGAAGGCCTAACATCATCTGGGAGTGCGCCTATCAAGGCTGTGACCGAATTGCCCCAGGCTTCCCCTCCTAGACTCTGAATGAGGGCTTTGACAGCCTTCTCCGCGGCCTGCTGAGCGGCAAAGCACGACCACTCATACAGTTCGTCTCTGAGAGAAGCCTCTGCCTGCTTCATGTCTCGGTCAGCCTGATTCAGCCAGTCTATACTTCGCTCCACCAAGACCTTACACTCCCTCTCAGGAAATCACAATACTCTCTCTCTCGAGGATTTCTATGAACTTTCTGCTTCTTGCTATTAAGGCATTGAACTGTTCTTCACTGTAGACTTTAGGTTCTAGTCTTGGAAGGGCTACCTCATCTATCACAAGCCTGTAAGCGTCTTCCCTTTGCTCTCCACTGTATACCACTAGAACGTCTACGTCACTTCCAGCAGTGTAGCGGCCTGTAGCGTATGAACCATAGAGAATCATCTTTGAGACAGGTAGCTTCTTTTCGAGGCGGCTCCGAGCTAGCCTGAGCTTCTCTGTGACCTGCTTCTTGCCCAAAACCGGGTAACTGACTCTCACCTGACTCACGGCCCAAGATCCCTCAAGCAACTCGTCTCAATGAATTAGTCACTCCACTCTCTAATTTAAAGAATCTCAAGGAATAACAAGCTTTCAATACGGTGAGTCTGCCGACCCACCGGTGGATAATCCAATATTTCACTTCATGGAATGGTGACTTGGAGAAGGTCACTAGGCCAAGTGAGAAGCTGGTCAAGTCCAGCCTCTATATGGTGAAAGACGAGGCTGCCAGCAGCAGGATCGGGAATGAGGCTCCGGGCCTAGGTCTGAAGCCGCGAAGCATGTCGAAAGAAGATTTCAAACAGGGTTGAGAAAATCTTGGGTAAGTCCGATCACGCCTAGGGTAGACAAGACACTGGTCCATGTAGCTGAGAATGAAGACGTTGAAACATGTGATGTAGATGATGAGAAAGACTGGCAGAAGCCTGATACAGCAATGGGAGACGGAGTCTTCCTATTCTCGTCATTCTCTTTTCTTGCCGGGCTCTAGACTAGGAGGCGTTCGGCCAATCGCTCCAGAGGCTTGGAAAACCTTCCTAGCTTGGCAAGCAAGACCTCGCTCAGTACTCTTATGTCTTCAGGTTTCACAGCCCTAAGAAGCCTCAACATCAATATGTAGAGGACCCCGCCAAGTAGGACTCCTAACGGAATAGTTGTCGTGGACGCGCCTCTTGAAGCAACCAGATATACTGAGGCAGCCATCACTGAACTGGCCAAGACCGATTTCCACAAAGCATCCAGATCAAACTTGGGCTTGAAGACTTTCTTGGTCTCGTAGAGGCCTACTAGGAGCGTGGCTGTGAAAAGGCAGACTCTTCCCAAGGCTGCACCCAGTATTCCAAGAACCGGGAAGAGTGCAGCGGCCGTCAAGGAGCCTGCGGCGACGCCGCCCAGGACTATCTTCAGCACCCGCTTCGTCTCACCTACTGCCTGGAGAGAGACAGTCAGGGGTGTTGATAGGGAATATGCAAGGAATGAGAGGCTGATTATTGCCAGGGGAAGTGTTGAGTCTCTATATGCTGGGCCACCCATAAACCAGACCACAGGCCACGCCAGAGAAGCCAAACCCAGAGCCGCAGGAGTATACAGTAGGGCAAGGTATCTAGTGGACTTGTAGAAGACTCTCTCGACAGCCCCAAACCCACCAGCCCCAAAACACGCCGATGTGGTCGGTAGAAGGGTTGCGGTGGCTGAGACCACCAATATGGTTACGAGGGCTCCTGAGGCGGTGACGGCAACATTGTATGTGCCCAAGTCTGCAGGTGAACCATAAGTCATGACGATGAATATGTCGACGCTGTTGGAGAGAAAGCTGACCAAGCCTGCGGCCAACATCGGGATGGAATACTTGAAGATGGGATCCAGAGGGTAGGAGCCTCCTGCCAAGTCAAGATGGAGACTCAAGAGTATGGTCGAGCCGAGCAATACAGTAACTCCGAGAATGATCCAGCCCGCGATCATTCCAAAAAGTCCCCACCCACCGAGCAGAAGCCAGACCGAGACCAGTACTCTCAGGAACTGAGCAACCATCTTCAGCGTTGCAAGCCTACCATACTCCTGAACACCCTGCATCAACCCCTCAACGACGAGCATGGGAACAATGACCAGCACCATGCCGGATGCGGCGACAAAAAACTCGGTGAAGTTGTAAGTTTGCGACAGCAAGAGGGAGAATTGAGGTGCAAGGAGGCAATGTGTTAGGGCCAAGGCTCCTCCGGCTCCGAGAGATACGAGCATGATCTTTCTCGCCACGGCAGATGCGCCCAACCTGTCGCCCTCAGCAAGCAGCTTCGCTACGAAACGTGGGCCTGCAAAATTCAGTCCCAAGACGGCCAGACTCTGAAAAAGGGTGCTGGTGAAGCTGAAACCTGCATATACACCCATCTCCCCCCTAGTCACGAAACGGGCGAAGATAGCGAACAGCAGCAGCCCTAAAAGAGAGTTTGCTGAGTTCTGAACAACAAATCCTAGGGTGCCCCTGGCGGTCTTGGAGGCGTCAACCCGAAAGGACAATGAGGTCGCACCATTTCCTGTTGGATGAGGCTTCAGAGAACAACTCAGGTGGACCACTCTTCTTTAAGTCTTCACGTAGCGCGCGCGTGGGAGCAAAGTCACGTCGCGTAAGGATTAAGTACTGGCCAACCTGCTTCGACTGTGGAGTGTAAAGTGATGACAAGAGGGATATTCATCCTATCCTTAATCGTGATTACCCTCTCCGGTATTGTTGGGTATCTGCTCTACAAGTACGGCACCAACAGCTTGGGTGCAATAACCTTCGAGAGACTTGTCGAGATGAAGTTGACGGGTCAATCGATCCTCTACTTGACAATAATGATCATCGGTCTTGTCTGTGTGGTCTATGGAGGGTATGAGTTGCGAGACTACTTCTTCGCCATGCGCTACCTATTCACTCCAGCAATCCTCTTGGGGTTGATAATGCTCTTCATCTCCCGCTTCCTGATCGGGATCCCCCTCTCAGTAACTGGGGTTGGTAGACTCACCGCAATCTTGACTGCACTCTTAGTGGTTGGGACAGCAGTTGCCAGCAACATATTCTTTAAGGAGGCCTACTCCCTCAGAGTGGTCGCAGGCATAACCCTTGGAGTGATCTCTGTCCTGCTCATTGGTGAAGTCTAGACTGCATAAGCTACATCACCGCCAAGATCTTCGTTGACTTTAGATCTCAAGGAAACTTTTTCAGAAAGACTTCAGAAAATCCGTCACTTAAGGTTGTGGAGGACCTCAAGGTAGAGTTTCTCAGTCTCCAGCGCAACCTTCCTCCAGTCACGCTCTAGCGCTACTTCTCTACCTCTCTCTCCCATCCTTCTCCTCAAGTCGTCTTCCTCAACCAGTTTAAGAATGGCTTCAGCAAGGGAGGCCGGGTCTCTGGGCGGAACTAGAATCCCGTTCTCACCGTCAATCAGGATTCCTGGGATTCCGCCCACATTCGACGCTATCGCCGGTATGCCTGAGGCGTTCGCCTCCAGAATGGTCAGACCGAAACCCTCAGACCTATCCTTACTGGGGAGAATGAGCATATCCGAGGCGGCGTAGTATCTTGGTAGGTCTATGTCAGGCACCTCACCCACAAAAATCACTCTGCCCCCTAACCCCAACTCTTCCGCGAGAGCCTCATACTCTGGCTTGAGTTCTCCCTCACCCACGACAAGCAACTTGACATCTCCTCTGTTCAGGAGCTTGAATGCCCCTAACAGATTATCAAGTCCCTTGTAGCGGTGCCACTTCTTCAATGCGCCGACGAAGAGCGCGGTCTTGCAGCCTTCAAGCCTATACTCCCTCCTGAGATTCTCTGCGGGAAGATTGGGTCTGAATCTCTCACAGTCGACACCGTTCAGTATCACTCTCGTCTTTGCCCTATACCTCCTCAGAATCTTGGAGCCTTCAGCGTAGACGCTCGACGTCGTGATGATCGAGTCATACTCATCTAGGTAGAGTCGTGAAGCGAGATCGTCGTGTACCTTGACGAGACCCCCGGCAGCCTCTGTCACTGGGGGAAGGTCGTTATGCCAAGTCAGGACAGCCGGGACCTTTCTGATTCGTGACGCGAGGGCCCCCACTGCGGCAGTGTAGGGATTTGGAAAGTTGACGTGGATCAGGTCAGCTTCCACCGAGACAAGACGGTGGAGCAGGCTTGGTGCAATTGGGACACCATAGAGCATCCCGACAGACCTCAACCGTCTCACAGCCACGCCGTCCTGCAAATATTCACCAGGGCTGAGGGGCGGATGGGCCACGGTGACCGTTACCTTGTGACCCAGTTCACTGAGGTTTTCGGCAAGATTCTTAGTGTAGGTCTCAATCCCGCCTCTCCAAGGAGGATAGAAAGTGTTGACTATGTGAATCCTCACTTGAAATATCCCGAACCGTCCCTACTTCGATACGGTCTTTGGTACATCTCCATTATAACTAGTTTTTCAATGAATCTAGCTAGGCCTAGAGATCGTGACGCGCGCGTAAATTCTTATAGCCTCAGTCTGCATACAGCCAATTCTCATGGTAGGGTTGAAAGGAATATCCGCAGTAGTCGCAACGCTGAATAGCGAGAAAAACATCAAGAGATGTATAGAAAGCATCCTTTCAAACGGATTGAATGAGATCGTACTGGTCGACGGTGGTTCAAGCGACAGGACAATAACTATTGCGGAAAAATACCCTGCCGTGAAAATAATCAAGAACGTCAAGGGTGGGAGGCCTTCCCAGAAGGATGCTGGATGGAGGGTAGCCGAAGGTTCACTAATCTTATTCATGGATTCCGATACCTACATAGACGACGGAACGGTTCCTGCCTTGCTACCATACCTAAAGGACGAAGCCCTGGCAGGCATAAGCTGCAGAGTAGCGTGCGCAAACCCCCAAAATATCCTGGCCAGACTGAGAGATTTTGACTTTGAACTGTTCTATAGCGAGTTGTTCAGGGAATCAAGAGTTGCAGAGGCTCCCGCAGACCCGACAGGATGCGGCCTCTTCAAGCGAAGAGCACTTGAGGAGATCGATGGCTTCGATCTGGAGTACCCCTACGCAGAGGACCTCAAGCTGCTGCACAGGCTCCAACGGAAAGGCTACCGTGTCCAGATGACCTATACACCTGTTGTCTATCATCATCACAGAGAAAACCTGAAAGGCGTTTGCGAACAATTCTACTGGCATGGATATGGCCGTGGAATGTTGGTTGAGGAAACAAGACAGAAGTTCTACCTGAAGAGAAATCCAATCAAGCTTATGTCGCGTTTCCTGAAAACTGCAACCAAGAAAGACACTAAGCTTATTCCCCTCTATCCTATCTACAGGGCATTCGTAGAAGTGGCTTTTCTGCTGGGATACGCGCACGGAAGAACTTCGAGAAGATACCCAAGATAATGTGGTCTGACTATTTGCCAATCCAATGTGGTGAGTAGCTTTCCTGTTTATGCCATGGGTAGCTTACAGGTATAGCCCAAGAAAGCTACCGGCTTCAGTCGTGTAGATGAATTGGGCTCCGTCAATCTTGAATGTCGCCTTAACGACTTTCCCTCTTGATGAGAATCTGGAGGAATGCGTGGATAAGAGACTCCAGGTGTGAAGTGCGGGCGGAGGAGCCCACGCATAGGGTTTGTAAATGGCGAACCTTCAAAATATGAAGGAGCAGCTATCAGGTGATGACACACACTAACCTTCTAAAGTGGGATGGAGTGAGGTGGCAGGCTAACAGGCCAATGACCCACCGACTGATGAACATGATAGAAGCTAGAATCTCCTGACTTCAGTCATGGAGAGTGTCAAAGGGATTTGTCTGAGGCGGCTACCCTGCTCGAGTATCTACGCCCACTCCACATCTACTCTCTGAGATTGAGGCTTGCTGTTGAGCGCAGTATCCCCAGAAGCTTCGCGGCAACCTTCCTCCATGTGAACTTGGCCGCTATCCTCCTGCCCTCAAGCCCAAATCTCTCGGACAACTCTTCATCTTTGAGTAGCTTGATTACAGCCTCCGCGTAGGCCTCAGGCTTATTCTCGACTAGGAGTCCTGAGAAACCGTCCTCGACAACCTCGACGGTTCCACCAACCCTGGAGGCCACAACGGCCTTCCCACACGCCATCGCTTCTAACGAAACCAGTCCGAACGGTTCCCCGTATGATGGATGCACAACCAAGTCGCCCAAGTTATAGTACAGTGGCATCTCCTCAGGCACCGCCCCTGTAACTTCAACCACATCACTGATTCCAAGCTTCTCCGCCAGTCGCAGGTAGTCCCCTATGAAATGTCCAGATCCCACAAGTAGCAACTTGGCCTCAGGAACCTCCTTGAGAATTGAGGGTAAAGCCATCAAAGCCAACTCCGTGTACTTGGGCGGCCTGAAGGGTCCGGGACAGAGTATGATCCTATCCCCTTCACCGTATCCCAGCTTCGTCCTCAGCCCTCCGCAGTTGAGTCCAGGCCTAAACTCGTCGATGTCCACACCTAGGTGGACATTCTCAACCCTTCTGCCGTAGAGTTCACCTATGATTCTGCTTGAGTAACGACTGCACGCAACCATCACGTCCATAAGCTTGGCGGCGGCTTGGTCGATGGGGCGGAGTGAAGTAGCCACAGAACGCCAGAGGATCCTCCTAACTCCACCCACACGAGTGTAGAAGGTTGACGATGGGTAAACCAGTTCTGAAAAATCCATGCAGAACCGCACCGCAGGTTTCTTGTACAGTACCTTCATGGCTGCGGCGCTGTACATGGATGGGAAATTGTATGGGTGGAGCACATCGAAGCTTGAAGCGTCCTCCATCGCAGTCCTCACGCCGTTGAGGAGATACCGGAAATACCTGTACACCAAGTCTTCACGCCGTCTAGGCGGTTGAAGCCTTCCCGGCGCCACCTCCCTCAGATGGAACGAACTTCCAGACCCGCTGAGTGTCCTGTGACACGTCTCAGGGAAGTAGGCTGTGACTAGGGTGACCTCCTCACCAGCGTTGAGAAACTCTCCTATGAAAGACAATACTGCCCTCTCAGCTCCGCCAAATATGCCGAAGCAGGGATGAATGACAGCTATGTGCATTCCTCCACCCGCGTCCCTAGGAGAACTTTCTGCCTCCCGGTATTTTATGATTGGGGATTGACCTCTCCCAAGCCGAGCATTATGCAGAGTCAAGAATGCATCGCTCACGGTTGGTCCGACAGGGTGCTAATGGAGAGTTCTAAGGAGCTGCATGTCGAAACGTCTCGCAGAAAATTGCTCTGTCTAATCTTGAAATCTGGGCGATCTCCAAGCTTCGCATATTCAGCTGATGACTACCAAGCATCACCCGCCAGCATCAAGCATTCTGGAGGAGGCTCATTCACCAAGAATGAAACAATCAGACTCGTCAAGGTCTAGGTATCACTGATATGAACTGATGATTAAGGGAGAGCTAAAGCAACTAATACCTGATATGATGATTATTGATAAGGTTCTAAGCTACGTAATCATGTGGCAAGGTTGAAATATTGAGGTGTCTCTTAAAGATTGGTATTCAACTTAAGTTCCCTCATTCTGGGTCGATATGAATGGGTCTTTCCCATTCTCTTTCCAGGTAGGAGATGTATGGATGAAGGCGATACTCTGCACAGGTCCTGAGTCCATAGTTGTCGGCGAGGTGCCGGAGCCGAGGTTGGCTACACATGAGGTTATGATCGAACCTCTATACGGTAGCATATGTGGTTCCGACGTCGCTATCTGCCAGTTTCACGGAAAGAAGTACCCGGGCATCGAGCCTTCATCTGAGAAGCCTGTGGTTCTAGGCCATGAATGGTCAGGTCTGATGGAGGGGAGGCTTGTAAGCGCCGGATGCACTCTCGGTTGCCACGGCCAAGTGATATATCCTCCATGTCCAAGTTGCGCAGTAGGTCGTGAGGATCAATGTTACAACAGGAAGAGGATAGGTTTTGAGGCTCAGGGTGCCTTCTCACAGAAGATAGCTTTTCCGGCCAGCCTAGTCTTTGAGGCTCCTGAGGGCCTCGATCCGAAGGCCGCCTCACAGACGGAACCACTAAGCGTGGCGGTGAATGCTGTAAGTTACTTGGGGAAGGTTGACGGGGAGAAGTCGGTTCTGGTATGGGGGGCCGGAGCGATAGGCCTCTATGCGATACAGTACGCCAAGGTTCTAGGTTCTCCCCAGATCTTCGCGGTCGACATAGCTGACTACAGGTTAAGGATGGCTGAGAAGCTTGGGGCCACCAAAACCTTCAACGTGAATAAAGAGGACGCGGTCAAGCAGATACTTGAGCAGACAGACGGCTTCGGCGTTGATGTCGCCCTGGAGTGTACAGGTTATCCTCCAGCCTTCAATCAGGTGATAAAGGCCTCAAGGAGAATGGGTACAGTCGTGATCGTCAGCATCTACGGCAAGGAACTCGTAATAGAACAACCCTTCAGAGACATGATCGACAAAGGCTTAACGGTGAAGAATGCTAGGCTGGGACCTGCCAACGCCGTCCGTCTTGCAATCAAGAACCTCGCGAAAGGATCTGTGAAGCCGGTCATCACGCACGAGTTTCCAATGGATAAGGCTGAAGAGGCATTCAGGGTAGCGGCAAACCCAGAGAAGCATGAATCTGTAAAGGTTGCAGTAAAGATCCAGTGACTGCCTCTGAAAAGACTACGCCATGAGAGAAACGCCCCAAGCTCCTCAATTCCCTAATCTTCAACATCTCACCCCGCCTCCTTCTGGACGTCAATGTCGCTATAACAGCATGGAAAAACTACGGCGACTCAAGTCTCTGAAGTATTTCTTAAATAAATCACTCAAGAATAGACTGCAATATGAAAGAATACGACCTCGTCATCATTGGTAGTGGAGTCGGTCTAACGGTTCTGAATGAAGGCCTCAATAGGCGGATGGACTGCGCCCTAGTCGAGAAAGGTAAGATTGGTGGGACTTGTCTCACACGTGGCTGCATTCCATCCAAGGTGCTTGTTCATCCCGCTAATCTAATCAGAGAAGCACAACATGCAGAAAAAGTAGGGCTCAAACTCAGAGTCGAGAGAATTGATTGGGATCTGATCCAGCAACGTATGTGGAGTCAGATTGAAGAAGGCAGGCAGATCGATCAAAGCGTATCCAAGATACCGAACTTGACAGTCTATGGTGGAGTCGGAGAATTCGTAGACGAATATGAGATGCGTGTCAGATTGAACGACGGAAGCGGTTACTCCCCAAATTTTGGTGGGAAAAGATTCGTCATTGCTTCAGGAGCACGCCCTCTGATTCCACCCATCAAAGGCTTGGAAGAGGTTGGCTGCGTAACGAGCGACAGCTTCTTCGGTGAGAAGTTTCCTGAAAAACCCTGGAAGAGCCTCATCATCATAGGCGGAGGAATAATTGCGGCCGAGTTCGCACACATCCTTTCCTCCGTCGGAACAAAGATTGAGATTGTTGAGATGCTTCCCAGGTTAGTCGCAACCGAAGAACCTGAAATAAGCGAATTCCTTGAGCGCAACTTCAGAAGATACATGAATGTACATGTTAACAAGAAGGCGATTGCTGCTCGTTCAGAGGGCGACCTTAAGGTCGTGACGATCGAGGACGCGGCGACTGGCAAAAGAGAGGATTTGGCCGCTGAAGAAATATTTGTAGCTTCAGGCCGCAGGTCAAATGCCGACCTCTTGAAAGTTGAGAAGACCGGTGTTGAAACCGATGAGCGTGGATGGATAAAGACAAACAAGTTCCTTGAGACCTCTAAGAGAAATATCTGGTGCATCGGGGATGCAAACGGAGCCTACCAGTTCCGCCACAAAGCCAACTATGATGCGGAGATCTGCACCCACAACATGTTTAGCCACGAAGATGAACGGGCCGCCGTGGACTACTCCACGGTACCATGGGCCATATTCACATATCCTGAGATCGGGCACGTCGGCATGATCGAGGATGAAGCAATCAGGAAAGGCTACCAGATCTACGTAGCCATCAAACGCTATTCCTCCGTGGCTAAAGGTTTCGCGATGGGATACGATGAGGGCGACATAGAAGATGGATTTGTCAAATTGATTGTGGACAGAAGCCGCAGGATCCTAGGTGCACATGTGATCGGTCCTAATGCATCATTGCTGGTGCAACCATTCGTCTATTTGATGAACGCTGGTTTCACATGTAATGTATCTGAAGAAACTGAGGATAAACCCATCCCAAGGATTGCACGTGCGTGTCCGGAGGCGGGCACGTTCATGCCTATTTACCGCTCGATGGTCATCCACCCTTCACTCAATGAGGTCACAGGTTGGGCCATCGGGTCGTTGAAGCCGGTGAACATAAGAAAAGACAGTCAATAGAGCGATCATTGTTCTGGAAGGAGACGATCAGCAGCATATTCATTATTCGCTTCGTGAGTTGTTTCTGTCCTTAGTTCTTCATGATATAGGATATGTCGAAGACTTGCTGAGATCCCGGTCTGCAACAGTCTGACTTGGTCAGAGGATCTCCTCGCAACTGTATTCACAGGCCATGTGTTCTGGGTTCAGGCATCTGGCGGGAAAAATATGTGTTTGTGTGTTACATAGCAACACTTTTATACTCTCTCCGTCTACTAAGACTGGGCCGCAAGAGCCCACACACATGAAGAAAGGAGGGGTAAAGATGGAGATGTTCTGTCTGAAGTGTAGACGAAAGGTCTCTGTGGACGACAGTACGATAGACGAAAGTTCAGTTAACGGAAGACGCATGTTGAGAGCCTCGTGTCCACAATGTAACAGCAACCTAGCCAAGTTTGTGAAAGCCACCGCCTAACATCGGAAACAGTACTCAGGTTGATCCAATATGCTAGCAAACCAAATGTTCGTGAACAGACCTGTCCAGACCGAGGTGGACTATGGAGTCAGGATAGAGAATGTTGTAGCCTCGGGAAAGCTTGAACAGAATCTGGACCTGAACCTGATATCAGGCACAGTGCCAGGAGCAAGATACAACCCCCAAAGATTTCCCGGACTCTTCTTCAACCTGAAAAAACCCAAGAGCCTTCTTCTGCTGTTCAACTCTGGCAGGATAATCTCTATGGGAACAAAATCAGCCAGACAAGCCAAGAGGGCTATAGTCAAGGCTGTGAGGGAACTACAGTCTATAGGAATGGTAATCCTTGATGACCCAAAGATCGAGATACAGAATATGGTGGCTTGTGCAGACCTCAAGACGAAGGTTGACCTAGAAGACTTGGCGTCAACTCTGAGAAGGACAATCTATGAGCCAGAAAACTTTCCAGGGCTCATCTACATGATGGATGAACCGAAAGTCACTCTTTTACTCTTCGCAAACGGCAAGATCGTCTGCGCAGGCGCAAAGAATGAAGACCAGGTCCACCGGGCCGTCGCAAAACTCCACAGGACACTGGAACTTAACGGGTTTGTAGAGGCTGGAGAACACAGTTCAAACGGTGAAAGTGAGACTGGTGTCAATAGGAAGGTGGAGTTCTTCAAGGGTCGTGAACCTGAGGAACTCGTCTGCCTTGCCACCAGCTCCTCAGCCGAGAACTGAAAGGAACCCCACAGCCTCTCAGGCCGAAGGTTAGACCTCGTGAGTGACCGTTAGATAGCTCTGAACCTTCTTGTTCTCCTGAACCTCTTTCGGCTCTCCCTCAAAGACTATACTGCCGTTCCGGACTATGTAGATTCTGTCAGCAATCTCGAGCGCTAGGGGAGTGTTCTGCTCGACCAGCATGATGCTGGCTTCCCCCCGAATCTTGAGAAGCGCATCCTTTATCGTCTGGACTATTGAGGGCGCGAGTCCCTCGGTAGGTTCGTCCATAAGCAGAAGCTCTTTATGTCCAATCATGCCCCTGGCCATAGCGAGCATCTTCTGTTCCCCGCCACTGAGGTTTCTAGCCTTTGTGTCAAGGTATCTTCTGAGTTTTGGGAATAGGTGTAGTGACTCGTCTATTCCAACGAAATCGTTGGTTCCTATCGCGGCCACTCTGAGGTTATCCATAACGCTCAGGCCTGGAAAGAGTCTTCTGTCCTCTGGGACGTAACCTATTCCGCGCCTCGCTATCTCATGCGGCCTAAGGCCTGTAACGTCTTCGCCGTCATGAATTATTCTGCCTGTTCTGGGAGGGTTGATGCCCATAATGGCCTTCAGCGTCGTGGATTTTCCAGCACCGTTCCTCCCCAGAAGTGCAACTACCTCTTTGTCACCAACCTCCAATGAGACGTTGAAGAGAGCTTGTGATTGTCCGTAGAAGCAGTTTATTGATTCTACTTGGAGCAACTCATCTACCTCTTAAATAGACCTCTTGGACTGTTGAGTTCTCTTGGATCTCTTCAGGTGAACCGTCAGCTATCAATCTACCCTGATGCATTACGCAGATCCTCTTCGAGAGGCCTAGAACAACATCGAGCTTATGCTCTACTATGATGATGGTGTTTGTTCTTGAGAGTTCTCTTATGAACTCTGTCATCTCACGTGTCTCCTCAGCCGTCAGCCCAGCCGTCACCTCATCAAGAAGGAGGAGTCTCGGCTGTAGTGATAGGGCCATCCCTATCTCCAGTCGCTTCTTGTGTCCGTGGGGTAGTCCAGCAACCTTCCGGTCTCTAAACTCGAGGAGCCCAACCCTCTTCAGGAGGGTTTCCGCAACCTCGTTGGTCTCAGCATCCCTCCCCATCGTTGAGAGGAGGTATCTCGGCCCTGTTATCGATCTTGCTTGAGCCGAGACCCTAACATTCTCAAATACTGTCAGGTTCTGGAATACACTTGGAATCTGGAAGGTCTTTGCTATTCCTTTGTCAACCCTCTTGTGGGCTGGAAGCCTTGTTATGTCTTCGCCTCTGAATAGAATCCTGCCTTCGTCTGGGGGGAACTTGCCGGCGATTAGATTAAAGAATGTTGTCTTTCCAGCTCCGTTCGGCCCGATTATCGCTGCTAGTTCACCCTCATCGATGTTGAGGGTCACCTTATCTACCGCGGTTACTCCACCAAACTCCTTGGTTACCGCCTCTGTCTTCAGTAGCATCTTGCCTTGATCCTTGATCTGTACTGTCGACTCTTAGCCCAGAATGTCTCAGTAGCCTAACTCGCTACATGAGACCATGATCTCCTCTCCACCCTCTGAGCCCTGGATCTCAAAGATATCATATTTCTCCTTGACATCGCTAGGTTTCTTGCCTATGCCGACGAAGCATTCCTGGATTGATTGTCCGTCGCAGGCTCTCCACCACTCATCTCCTTTGGACCAGTCGTAATGGTGGTTTTCAAGTTCCACTGTTACAGCGGATCCTTCGGTTGTTCCAGCTCTCTCTACAGCTGCGGCCCACTCTCTAACCGCGTTGTAGGCGCCTATTCCATACGTGTCTGGGGGCTCATTGTAGGCTTTCCACCATTTCTCAAGCATATTCTTGGTGCTGGGGTATTCAAGCTGCCAGTAGAAGTCGAGGAAGGAGTAGACCCCTGAGAAGACATCTACACCCATAGCCAAGGTGTCTGTCATGGTGTTGTTCAGGGCCAAGATCTTCATCTTCTCCTTCATTCCGAAGCCAGCCGCCTGTTTGAGACAGTTGATAAGGTCTGTTCCCAACGCACCTATGGCGAAGACCTCTGGGTTCGAGTTCAGGACACGTGTCAGGAAAGGTGCAAAGTCTGTACTCCCAAGTGGGAATGGGTCGGTTCCCACAACCTCGGCTCCTCTCTCGTCGAGTCGCCGCTTAAGGTACTTGAACATCTCTTGACCCCAAGCATAGTCCGCATATATGACATAGCACTTCTTGCCAAGATTCTCTATGGACCAGTCGGCTAGGGCAAAGCTGATCTGTATCGTTGAGGGCAACTCAAAGAATGTATTCGGTCCCCTGACTCCACTCTTATGGGTCTCAACAACAGGGATACATGAAGCAACATAGGGCTTGCCAGTAGTCTTCATGTAGTCATTGGTCACATGTACTATATGTGCGCCGAGACAGCCTATGAGAGCCTCAACCCCAACAGACTCAACAAGTTCCCTCGCCCTCCTAACAGCCACTCCCGGGTTGAGTTCATCGTCACGCTCAAAAGCCTGCACTGGCCGTCCAAGAAGTCCCCCCTCGTCATTTATCTCTTTGACAGCGAGTCTGGCACCGTCAAGCTGTTTTCTAGCGTTGCCAGAATAGACCCCTGTCAGGGGGAACATTATGCCAACCTTTATTGGAGGTTTCTCCCCCACAGGTTGTGTTGACATATAGTAGTATCCTGCGCCTGCCGCTGCAGCAACAGCCACACCTGCACCTGCAGCCTTGAGAAAGGTCCTTCTGCTGACCTTTCCGCCTTTCTCACCTTGAGCAGTCATCTCAAATCACAGACTCCTACTTTCTTGGTGAACCTATTAAAAAGCTTTCACAGGGTACAGGTTGCGGAGGACTTATTCCCAGTCACTCGCCAAAGAGGCCGCCTGGCTTCAGAAGAAGGAAGGCAGCCATGAAAAGATAGATGACTATGTCTGCAAGCGGAAGCCAGACGATTGTTGAGATAGATGAAGCCATCCCGAGGATTAGACCGGAGTAAACCGCTCCCTTGAAGCTTCCGATTCCTCCCAAGATAACGACGACGAAACACTTGATCAATATATCATTTCCCATTGCTGGATAGAGACTGAAGAGGGGAGCAGAGACCACCCCGGCCAAACCGGCTATTCCGACCCCTAGACAGAATGTCAAAGTGAAGACATTGTTTACGTTCACTCCCAATGATTCAACCATTTGTCGGTCCTGAACCCCCGCCCTTATCACCAGACCGATCCGAGTCCCCCTCAGGAAGAGCCACAATCCAAGAGCCAATAACGCAGTGACAGCTATCTGGAAGATCCTGTAGGATGGATACTCAATCACACCGATATCAATGTAGCTGGCGAGTTCTTTCGGAATGCTGAAGGGAATCCCGACACTTCCCCAAGTCATCTCGATGAGATCAAAGATTATCAACAAAACACCGTACATGAGGAGTAGCCCCTCGATCGGCGGCCTGGCATACATTCTCCTCAACAGGACAGGCTCAACTACAAGTCCACTCAATGCAACGCCGAGAAAACCAACGGCCAAAGCCAGGAAGAAGTTCCCAGTCATCATGTAGGTTGAGTAGCCAAAATATGCCCCTAGGGCGTAGAAGTTTCCATGGGCAAAGTTCGCTATCTCCATGAGACCCCAGATCAGAGCAAGACCCATAGCGACGAGTGCAAGGATCATGCCGAACGAGACTCCGTTCAGCAGAGATATTAGGAGACTGCTTAAGGTGAACTCTGCCATAACTCTCACCTACCTCTTAGCGTGTTGATCATTCCCCAGAGACCCTGTCTAAAGAAGAGTATGACTATGACGAGAATCACGCCGACTATTATGCGCCACCAAGCAGTATAGAAGCTGATGATGTCTCTTATGCCAATGTAGATTGCTGCTCCAAGAATGGGTCCAAAATATGTTCCCCCGCCACCGATTAGCGTCATCAAGACCACGTCTCCTGACATTATCCAGTCGAGTGTGTGGAGTGCCACAAACCTCTGGTAAATGCAGTAGAGTGCCCCCGCAAGCCCAGAGAATAGGCCCGACGCTATGAAGGCCATGAGCTTGTATCGCTGGACATTGTACCCTAGGAAACCTACTCTCTCCTCATTGTCTCTGATCGACCTGATGATCAAGCCGAATGGAGAGTATAACAGCCTGTAGAGCAGAATCATCGCGACAAAGACCACAACGAAATTGAAGTAATAGATCAAGATTGGGCTGTTCATATTGACTGTGAAGACACCAGGTATCTGAAATACTAATGTGGGAAGGTTTACCAGTCCGTTCTCCCCTCCCGTAACGTCAGTCCACTTCAACATTACGAACCAAACCATCTGTGAGAAGGCCAATGTTATCAGTGCCAGATAGAGTCCGCTTCGCCGTAGGGAGAGGAAGCCGAATACCCATGCGCCCCCACCAGCCAACAATACTCCTGCCAGTATGGATAGCCAAAGTAGCGTAGGAGGCAACTTGGCATAGGTTAGAAATAGCGCTGCGCCGTAGGCTCCCAAGCCGAAGTAGGCTGCATGGCCGAAGGAGACTATCCCCATATGTCCGAACAATATGTCGAAAGCCAACGCAAACAGGGAGAAGACCAATATGTCTGCTGCAATTGACGGTGGAAGAATGTATGGTGCAAAGACAAAGAGCAAAGCCACAATTATCAGTGAAACCGTAGGTCTGAGGCGTTCCGTCGAGACTAGAGACTGAGATGTTGCCATCTGGAGTTTCGCCCAGCCATCAGGTAGCTGTGAAGTATCTCCGAGATTTGTGAGGGAACCTATTTATCATTTTTCTCCAAACAGTCTGAGGTTGGCTCGATTTTCTTGAGTCTCTTCAGCAAGATTCGAGTGTGAGGGGCCAGATCAGGGTTCTTGGCAAGTTCACCGTTCAATATCTCCAGATCTTCTGGAACATCCACATCATACAGCAGGCTTATCCTGAAGATCTGCATGGAAAGTTCACGTGCCCTATCCTCAAGCCTCGAGAGCGAATCATCAAGCTCGCCTTTACCTGGAAAGATTCCATTGAAGTCGAAGGATGTTACGTTTCGGAGACCTATCAAATACACGCCGCCGTCCTTTGCCGGTCCCACAACGATCACGTCTCTGCCAAGGTCTCTTTGGCGACTGAGTATTTTGAAAGCATCATCGAGATATTCCTCCCTTATGGTGGGTGAGTCGCCTCCAATGATTACAGCTGCTTCGTAGCCTGCTGCAAATGCTTTTCTGAAGGTGCTATTCATCTTCTGATCAAATTCCTCTCCTTCCTGAAGGTCAAAACTCACACGTTCCACAGGGATTTGTAGTCCTGATGTGACTTCCAGAATCTTTCTCAAGCCCTCCTTAGGAGTGTAGGAGATGATTACGTCAATGTTGTTTCTTGAGACGTATCGGCTTAAGGTCTCAAGGACATCGGTTAGAAAGGCTACGTAGACTTCTGCGGCTTGCTCAGCGTCTAGAAACCCGTGCTGAGTTAATCTGGTCTTCACCTTACTTGGCAGGGGGGCCTTGGTAAACAGTATTATGCAATTCGTGGATTTCATATCGACCCCCCAGGTTACGCAGATTCAGGCGGGTCTTTCTCTCTTCAAATCTCTCATCTAGACTCATATGTTCTTCGCAGCGCAACCGCCTCAAGCAGAGTCGCTAACTGCTGGCGCAAGTCTTATCCAGCTCACTCAAGCTGCGAACAAGATGTAAGAGTAGAATCGGTGGCATAACCAGATCAACGCCGCCATCCAAAAGAGACACTTGAACCTTTCATGTTCCTTTAGGATGGACGCAGAAAGAGCTGGCTGTAACTGAAGAATCTCGAAGGTTGCTGCAGAACCGTATATTTATAGCCTTCTTCAGGGTCAGGACCAAGAAGGCAGACACACATCTTTGTTCAAATACCGAGAGCTCGTTAGAGTATTAGTGAAGAGGAAAAGGTGTCCAGCGGCTCGTTGGTAAGACCGAAGATTTGTTTGGTGATCCCCGCCCTGAACGAGGCCTCCGCCATAGGCAGGGTTCTGGACCAGACTCCAAGAGAATTGGTTGACCAGGTAATTGTTGTAGACAACGGAAGCACAGACGATACTTCTGAAATTGCCCTAGCCCACGGTGCAAGAGTTCTATTCGAGCCGAGAAGAGGTTACGGTAATGCCTGTCTGGCTGCCTTAAGATTTCTGGAGAAGACGGAGCCTGAGATAGTCGTCTTCATGGACGGAGACTACAGCAGTGATCCGAAGGAGCTCCATAGGTTAGTCAGGCCACTTGTGAGGGGAGATGCTGACTTGGTCATCGGCAACCGAACGCCTTCAAGGATGGAGAGAGGTTCCATGCCGTTCCATGCCCGACTGGGAAATTGGATTGCCCTGATACTTCTCAAGCTTCTACATGGTGGATCTTTCGCTGATCTAGGACCCTTCAGGGCTATAACTTGGAGTAGCCTCAAGAGGCTGAATGTGAAGGACCAAACGTTTGGTTGGAATGTTGAAATGATGGTCAAAGCCTTAAGGCTGAACCTGCGTGTAGTAGAGGTTGACGTAAGTTACAGAAGACGAGTTGGGAAATCCAAAATCTCAGGTACCCTCACAGGAAGCTTAAGGGCTGGATACCGCATCATCCTTACTATAATGCGTCACTATGGAGTCTAGGTGCAAGCAACCATCTTCAAGGAGAGTATTCAAGTATATTTGGCAAGAACGGCTTGTTGGTTTTCAGACTACCACGCGGGATCCTCAAGAAGAGACTAGGGTGTCGGCTACGATTTCTTTACACACAGATTTCTTAGAAAGGTAAACGATCCGAGAAAGCCGCTTCGAGGTGAATAATGTGAAAAGACTGCTTGGCGTACCTATCTCAGCAGGCCTCATCTTGCTTCTAATCACCCTAGTACCGTCTGCCGAGAGCGTAGAGCAAAATAGTCTAAACGTTGCCGTCAGCATTGAGCCGCTTGCCGGTATTGTGGAAGAGGTTGGAAGCGGCACCTTATCTGTAGAGGTTCTTGTTCCAGAGAATGTGGAGCCTCATACCTTTCAAGCTTCGCCTGACATTATCAGCAAAGCTACTGAGGCAGACCTCATTGTCCTTACGGGTCACTTCCATTTTGAGGAACAGATAGTTGAGGTAGCAAAGAAGCCCGCAGTGGGATTGAAGGAGTTCAAGACTTACGGTCTAACCCTTTCACCCATGCCGGTTCCATACGAATCTGAACATGCAGGAGTCAACCTTCACGGCTACTGGCTTAAGCCCAGCAACGCGCTTGCCATAGCCAAAGCTGTAAAGGCGGCGCTGATCGAGCTTGACCCCCGCCACCTTGAAGTATACGAGAAAGGAGCAGCGCAGTTCGAGAACAAGATAGAAGCTATTAAGCAACGTTTCAGTGAACTATCTGAGGAGTATGAACTCAACAAGCTCAAGGTTGCGATAACTTCTCCAGCGGAAGCGTATGTGGCAGAATCCTTCGGGATGCAGGTGGAAAATATGCTAACTAGGGGTGAGAATGTATTCGTAAGCGGATCAGAACTGGCAGAGTTGGAAGAGAAGCTGAGAAGTCGTGAGGTTAAACTCATATTGACGTCAGATGTGGCTAGGCAAATGAAGATTGGCGAATTTGCTCAACAACTCGCGTCAGACACTGGCACACCCATAGTATATGTCAGAGTACTGGTCTTCGGGGGCCTGAACGACTACACCGCCTTAATGATGTATAACGCTGGAGTACTTGCGGGACAGCCTGCCAGTATCACCGGAGGAAGGTCTGCTACTGAGTTACAGTGGTCATGCATAGTTGCAATAGTGGCGTTGGCAACAATCATTATCCTTGAAACATCTCTCATTATGAGGAGGCGTCTATGACACCTCTTATTGAAGCCGAAGGCCTCTACGTCAGATACCCAACGGGAACTCTTGCCCTAGAAGACATCAATTTCTCAACACCGCATCCAGTCTTTCTCGCGGTAATAGGGCCTAACGGCTCGGGAAAGACAACCCTCCTAAAGACGATGCTTGGCTTGATAAGACCCGTAAGAGGCTCAATTCGAGTTATGGGAATGGACCCCTCAAGACAGGGCGGTGATATTCGAAGACTCATAGCCTATGTACCGCAGAGAAAGTCCATGGACTACAATATCCCGATCAAAGTGAAGGACGTCGTCCTCATGGGAAGGCTTGCCAAGAAGACTCTGCCTAGAGTAGCCAGCAGAGAAGACATCGAAGTGGCTGAGCGGTCTCTGAAGCTGGTCGGCCTTGAGGAACTGTGGGACGCGTCTTTTCGAGAGCTCTCGGGGGGGCAGCAACAGCGAGTATTGGTGGCTCGGGCAATATCGGCTGAAGGGAAATTGATGCTTCTTGACGAGCCGCTTTCAGGAGCTGATGTTGAGAGTCAATCACTGATATTGGACACTCTGAAAAGCATCCGAGACAGAGGCGATGTCAGTGTTGTGATGGTGACTCATGACTTGAACCCCTGCCACCCATACATTGACGAAGCGCTTCTGATCAATCGCCGAATCTACGGCTACGGCGATCCCTGCAATTTGATGAATAAAGAGATACTTTCAGAAGTATACGGTCCCAACGTGAGATTGATCGAGCATGAAGGGCACTTTTACGCAGTGATAGGTGATATCCACGCCTGACTTACTAATTTTCATACTTTCACACCCTTTCATACAGAGAGCGATCGTGGCCACCATCCTCACGGCTATAGTATCTTCTACAGCCGGAACCTTCATGGTATTGCGTGGGTTATCTTTTACGGCCTCAGCAGTAGCTCATGCAGCTCTTGGCGGTGCAGCTTTAGGGATCTTCCTAAGTTCGACAGGAATTGCTCCTTGGTTCCACCCAATACTAGGTGTGATAGGTTTCAGTCTTGTCGTCGCTGCAGTTACAGGTTACGCCGGTGAGACTGGTGTGACTAGCAGAATGGAGGTTGCGGTAGGCGTGACCTTCGCACTCGCCATGGGCGTCGCGGTCTTCTTCATGTACTTCATACCGGCAGAATATGTGCCGCAGATTTGGGGATACCTGATAGGGGACATATTCCTCTTGACTATGAGCGACCTAATTCTACTCTCGGTCGCCAGTCTAGCATTGATCGTTTCAACAACCCTACTCTTCAGGGAGTTCACCTACCTCTCTTTTGACATGGAAGGTTTGACGGCTCACGGTCTGAACGCAAGATTCTATCACTACCTGATGATCACGTTGGCGTCATTGGCAGTAGCGGTCGCAACCAAGGCTGTAGGCGCGATCCTAGTCTATGCCATAATGGTAGCCCCAGCAGCTGCGGCCAATGAATGGGCCAAGACTGTTCTAGAAGTCATGAAGTGGGTCTTCGCGATAGCTCTGCTGTCCCAATTGATCGGTCTGGCATCATCATTCTTCTGGCATACCTCTCCCAGCGCTATTGCAGGGATCATCGCTGCCCTAGTCTATTTGGGTGCGTTGACTGCTAAGAGGAGTGTCGCAAGATAGGGTAGACCAAAGAAGGGTAGCTTAGGTTCCTAGAAAGACCGTCCTTGGAGTAGGCTAGAGATTCCGCATAGTTCTGGGGGAGCTGTATTCCCTGCATGGTTAACGAAGTCTCTACTTCCCCGAGGCAGTCAGTTCATAGGCTCTCGTAACGTCGCCGACCTCAACAACTTCAAGTGCAAAACCTTGTTCTCGGAGATACTCCTGAATATTGATCAATTCAGGCTTGGTCGTGACTATTGTGAGTCCGGGGGCAGGATGGCTCTCCTCAGTCTTGTAGGTCAAGGCCACACTCTGGCCGAGTGGGACAAGAAACTTCTTTGCTCCAAACCTCGCCGCGGCTGTGGCTTTCTCCACGACTCCACCAACCTTTCCAACAGTTCCGTCAGGGTTTATTGTTCCAGTCATGAAGACCGTGGGGTCGGCAGTCTGATTCCTTATGGCCGCCAACAGAGCAACAGTTATGGCTGTCCCTGCACTGGGACCGTCTACAACCTCGGTGTCAGTGTCGGCTGTCACAGTGAGTATGATATCGGTATTCCTGAGAGATAGTCCTGTAAGGTTCTCAGCTACAAGAATGGCTGTGTTTGCGCTCGTCTGGAGGTCTATACCAATCTTTGGTTGCGTGTCGATAAGCAGTCTACCCTCACCTTCCCTCAACTCCAGATGAACGGCCATCACCACTCCTTCATAGGTCAACTCGACCATTGATCTTCGCACCTCACGGACCGCGACTATGTTGATTGCTGACCTAGCGACTATGCCGCCGCCGGTTGTTACCCCGGACCTTGATAGGCGCGAATAATACTCGGCTTGAGCCTTGTAGTAGGAAAGCTGACTTTGAAGGATTGTGAGTTCTTGCTTTAACGAGTTGAGGCTTCTAGTGAGGTTCTGGTTCTGTGATACCAAAGTGCTATATTGAATGTCTGGGGTCTCAATCCTTTGAATGTCTGAAAGAAAGACCACGGCCATCGTTGCGTTTACGAGGATGCTCAGAATAAGCGCGGCCTTCAGTTTCCTTATGGAAGAATTTGCTGTCGGCTCCATATTCAACAACTCTCATCTATCGCAATCAGAACCGAATCTTAAAGTTGCTCCTCAACCCCAACCATTTAGACGGTGGTAGCAAATCAAAAAAGATTAATCAGCAAACGCAGTACTCTATGTTGGTTTTCACCTATGCTTGAGGAGATGCGAATTGTTGAGGTCAAGCCTCTTGCTTCGGTGAAGCACTGTCTCGTCGGTATGCCCGACACAGGCTTGACCGGCATGATCGCCGTAACCCACGTAGTCCGCTCATTGAATATGCCTGAGATTGGGTACATAGAGTCAGACGTCCTCCCACCAGTCATGGTCATTCATCAAGGTGAGCCTAAGGTTCCAATCAGGTTCTTCGGCGACTCCAAACTTACGGTCTTAACCTCGGAAACGCCCATCAATACTTCGGCCATAGCTCCTCTTTCACGAAGTCTGGTGAATTGGGCGGTATCCAAGAAGGTTGAGATGCTCGTCTCTGTCAGCGGTGTCGCAACCCAGAACAGGTTGGAGATCGATACCCCCCAGGTCTTCGGAATCTCAACTACGAAGGAGGGTAAGACTATGCTTGAGAAGGCGGGTATACATGCGCTTGAGGAGGGATTCATGGTCGGTCCCCACGCTTTGATCCTGAGAGAATGCTTATCGAAAGGTCTGACCAACCTCGTCCTTCTTGCTCAATCACACTCCCAATACCCTGACCCTGGGGCTGCAGCCTCCGCAATAGGCGCGATCAATAAGATTCTCAGTCTAGACGTTAATGTGAAGCAACTCCTAGACGAGGCTGAGGAGATAAGGGTTAAGACACGTGAACTTATGCAGAGGACGACCAGGTCGCTACAGAGGATGGCCAAGACTCAGGAGCAGGAGCTTCCAGCGATGTATGTGTAGAGGGGGCTTCAGAAGATGCCTAGGAGAGGTGAAGGATTGTTTGATTATTTTGATGAGATAGAGAAGGAGATCGAGGAGGCTTTCGAGGAGTTACTTTACGGTCGTCCAATGTGGGACTCGGCGACTGGTAGGCTTGAACCCCTAACGCAAGTCATAGAGACCCCGGACAAATTGATCGTGACAATGGATCTCCCCTTGGTTCACAAAGAAGATATTCACTTAACGATAGAGGAGGGCCGCCTGACGCTTGAGGCACCACTGGAGCGGTGCGTCAGGTTTGAACGTTGGGGGATCATTCAGAGGCAATGCGAGTTCAAGTCCTTCTACAAGATTGTGGAGTTTCCGGTCAGGGTCAATCCTGACGAGGCCAAGGCCAAGTTTAGACGTGGTGTTCTATCGATCGAGTTGCCCAAGACGGCTAGGGGTCGCAAGGTACCTGTAGAGTAGCTTCCCAGCTTTCTAACCTGGGAGAGGGGAATTCCACATCTCAGACGATTAGCAGGTTACTCACTCCAAGCTCAGGTCTAAGACGGCCCGCTCCCACTCAGACAATTGATTTCTGGCTATCGCTAGGAGGAGAGGAGTATGAGCGGCAGAACAGCTATCGTCATGGGCGAACAGCTTCTGGCCTACGATCTTGGGCCGACACATCCTCTTAGGCCTGAGCGCCTCAAAGTTGCCCTAGCCCTGATGAACTCCTACGGAATAGGGTCCTCAGTAGACCTCTTGCAGCCCAGGACGGCGTCGCCTGAGGAGCTCCTACTGTTTCATTCAGAAGATTACCTCAGTAAAGTTCAGGAGTATAGCAGACGAGGTTACGGTTTCCTAGATCTTGGGGATACACCGGCGTTCAAGGGATGCTTCGAGGCCACAAGCTGGGTTGTTGGCGCTTCTCTCAGGGCTGTGGAGGCGATTATGGCTGACCAGGTGGACCATGCCTTCAATCTCAGCGGTGGACTACACCATGCCTACCCCGACAGAGCCTCAGGATTCTGCATATTCAACGACCCCGCTATATGCATCTCATTTCTGAAGAAGAACTATGGGGTCAAGAGGACGGCTTATATCGATGTCGATGCGCACCACGGCGACGGGGTGATGTACGGCTTCTACAGCGATCCGTCGGTACTGAATGTAGACCTCCACGAGGACGGGCGCTGTCTCTTTCCAGGAACCGGCTTTCATAACGAGATTGGCGATGGCGAGGCTGAAGGACTGAAGATAAACGTTCCACTCCCACCCCAGACCAATGACGAACTCTACCTCGAAGCTTTTGCGAGGACTGTGCCGCCCTCAGTAAGACGATACAAGCCTGAAGTAATTCTGTTCCAGTCTGGAGCAGATTCCCACAGGGATGACCCCCTCACACACCTCTCCATAACAGTCAGAACCTACAGTGAGGTAGCCACCACACTCCACAGGCTGGCTCACGAGGTCTGCAGGGGGAGGATTCTGGTCTTTGGGGGCGGAGGATACAGACTGGCGAATGTAGCGAGATGCTGGACAAGCGTCCTCAGCGCCTTCACCCAGACTAGACTCCCGACAATTATCCCAGCTGATTGGCGTGAATATTACAGGTCGATCTCAGGTGAAGAAGCTCCAACAGTTCTCTTTGAGCCTGAGGAAAGAACAAATGACGAAACAAGACATGAAGTAGCAAAGATTCTGAGTGATCTCAAGAAGATGACCTGTATCGGCGAGTAGCTCCAGCTCAAATTCTCAATAGATAACTTGCCACAAATTACGGCAGGGTAACCGGCTTTGACATCCTAGTCTTGACGCGCTATGTCGAGAAGGTTCCTCTGATGGAGATTGATTTTTCAAGATAGGCTACAGCCTAAACGAAAGGCTAATCGTCAATCGTTTTGTTCACAGTGATCGGAGACGCGACTTCTAACTACCTGTTGAATAAAGATCTTAAATCCAAGGTAAGCCGGGCTGAATTATGCAGGTGTGGAATCGAAATGCAGGAGGCCATAGAGAAGATAGTCAACGGTGTGGCCATAGTCACGTCAAGAAGCGGTGAGAAAATAAACGGTTTGTCTATCGCTTGGATGAGTCAAGTAGGGCTAGATCCTCCACTGGTCATGGTGGCCGTTGGAAAAGGGAGGACACCCATGAGCTGATAGAGAGGTCGAACGCTTTTGCGATAAATATCTTGTCCAAGCGACAGATGGAACTTGCGAAACATTTCGGTCTTCAAAGCGGGAGGAAAACAGACAAGTTCAGTGGAGTTGGCTATGAGGTCAAGAATATAGGTTCTTCGATCTTGAAGGACTGCCTAGCATATCTGGACTGCAAAGTTTACAGGTCGCTGGATCTGGGTGACCATACTATATTCGTGGGCAAGGTTGTAGACGCTGGCATAAAGAGTACGAAACCTCCGCTAATCTACAACTCTAGTGACTACTTCTAGTCTCACTCCAAGAGTGGGGAGTTTAAGAGTGATCGCGCCCATACTGGCGCGCTATGGACAAAATTAGCCTAGCGCATTTCTTGCCACAACGGTATCGGGCGAGAAGAAAGTTTCAGAAGAAGATTCGGCTAGCTTCCAAGTTCAATCCCCTCTGGAAAGGTGTTGCTCGAAGCCTTGCTGAGAGATGTGAAAGATGCGGCCAGCCTAGACTCTACTCTGTCTTCGACGCCTATGCTACTGGTGATAGGCCCGACTGCGTAGGTTGCTCGGCAGCTCTTCAGT
>CAYZRW010000019.1:0-28946 GCA_964480955.1 uncultured Candidatus Bathyarchaeia archaeon
GGGCTTGGGCCATAAGCCCCGAAGTCAAGACAGACCTCAACAAAGTCATGGTTGAGAACCAGAGGATCACAATAGAGGCCATCAGAAGAATAGACCTTGACGCCTTCGCAGTCTCTGACTACTGGTTCTTCCCGAAAGGTTACAGACACAAGTTCATAGACAAAGATACCTACGTAGACATGTGGGGGAAGGTCTACAGGGTCCGCAACGACGTAAGAACCACCTACTGGATAGACGGAGCCATAAAGACAGAGGAAGACCTAGACAACTTCACCCCTCCAGACCCTGAGGAACTCCAGTACGACCTTGTAGATCTGACTGTGAAGGAGGCAGGTGAAGAATACCCGGTTGCAGGGTGGACCCACTGCGCAAGCCTTTACCCCTACCTGATGAGGGGCGGAATAGACAAGCTTGTTCTGGACGTCTACAAGAACCCATCATTCGCCAAGAGGCTCATCAACCTCGTCGCCGACATCAACTTCGAGATTGCCAAACAGATGCTTGACAGAAAGGTTGACCTGATCGTCGAGAGCGACGACATAGCGGACAAGAAGAGCCCCTTCTACCCCCCAAGAATCTTCAGAGAGTTCTTCTTCCCACCCCTCAAACGACTTATCGACGAGTGCCACAGAAGAAGTGTACCATTCATGAAACATTCAGACGGAAACCTATACCCTCTCCTAGACGACTTCGTTGAGATTGGGGTGAACGGCCTCCACCCAATCGAGCCCGGAGCGATGGATCTGGCTGACGTAAAGAAGAGGTATGGCGACAAGCTCTTTCTCAGAGGAAATGTCGACTGCGTCCATATACTACCATATGGGACAGAGGAGGATGTGAGAAGAGACGTCAGGCGGTGCATAGACGCAGCGGCTGAAGGTGGAGGATTCATACTCTCAGACAGCAACTCTATGCACAGCAACGTCAAGACAGAGAATATATTAACGATGATTGAGGAAGGGAGAAGGTACGGTAAATATCCACCAAGGCATTCAGTATGAGGTGTAGGTTTTGAGTAAGAGAGAACTTCTTGAAAAGGTCGCGATGAGCCTAGTCGAACTTGATTCTGAGAGACTCAAGAACAGCATAGAGGACGCGCTCCAAAATAAGGTCTTGCCCCAAGAGATCATCAAAGAAGGAATGGGCAGAGGAATGGAGCTCGTTGGGGAAAGGTATGAGAAGGGTGAATACTTCCTCTCAGAACTCATAATGGCCGGCGTCACAATGAAGGAGGGAATGGCCCTAGTAGAGCCTCACCTGAAAGGGCAGACGACCGAGACCGCTGGAAGAGTATTGATTGGAACGGTTGAGGGGGACCTCCACGACATAGGAAAGAACATAGTTGCTACCATGCTCCAGTCGGCTGCCTTCGAAGTCCACGACCTCGGAGTAGATGTGCCTCCAAAAACCTTTGTTGAGAAGACTAGGGGACTCAAACCTGACATAGTGGCCCTCTCAGCACTGCTGAGTGTCACGATAGGCAAAGTCAAAGAAACGATAGACGCCCTCAAGGAATTCTCCCTAAGAGAGAATGTTAAAGTTCTTGTTGGAGGAAGCTGCCTGAACGAGAAGGTCGCGAGGGAAGTTGGCGCAGACGCCTACGGTTACGATGCGTGGGATGGTGTAAACAAGGCCAAGCAACTCCTCTCAAAATGAATTCTGCAGTAACCTGAATCTTTGCTTTGCAGAGCCACCCACTTCACGCCCCACCCTATTGTTTAAGAAACAGGAATTCTGTAAGGTGTTATCATCATCTAGTTTACAAGAGGTTGGAGGAATCTAAAACGTCAAGCCGAGAAATGTCTGTTGTTCTGGAGGCTCCAAGAAAAATAGTACTTCAACATTTTGATCTACCCTCAATAGGCCAAGAAGAGATGTTGCTGAAGATCGAGGCTGTCAGCATCTGCGGATCTGACGCTGAGAGATATATCGGCACAAAATTTGGGGGGCCACTGGTAACCCCCTTCCCCATAATAATGGGCCACGAACTGGTTGGGAAGGTTCACCAAGTCGGGAGAGAGGCCTCAGAATACTACAAGGTGAAGACTGGAGACCGAGTCGTCGTGGAGCCATACATTCCGTGCGGAAGATGCAGATACTGCTTGACAGGCAACTACCCACTCTGCACCAAGAATAGGTGCTACGGAGTGAACATCTCATGCAAGGAGCCACCGCACCTTTGGGGCGCCTACGGGGAATACATGTACGTTGCACCAAACTCAAGAGTACACAAGATATCTACAGACGTACCGAAGGAAGAAGCGTGCCTAGCCTCTGTGATCGGCAACGGGTTAAGATGGGTATCCACCAAAGGAAATGTTCAACCAGGCGACACGGTAGTTGTTGTGGGGCCTGGCTCACAGGGCTTGGCAACAGTCATGGTTGCCGACCATGCTGGCGCGGGCAAGATAATTCTTGCAGGAACCTCTGTCGACAAGAGGAGACTCCAGCTGGGCCTAGAGTTCGGCGCCGACCACACATTAAATGTTGACGAAAAGAACCTGATAGAGACTGTTGCAGAGATAACTTCTGGAGAGATGAGTGACGTGGTCATCTTCACCACAGGCTCTGTCAAAGCGATCTCAGAGGCCACTAAACTGGTCAGACCCCTAGGAACCTGCGTTATACCAGGCCTGACTGGGGGAAAGACTGTCCCCATACCTACAGATGAGATTGTCACGAAAGAACTGAGAATCGTCGGCGGACTCGGCCAGGCTTGGAACGTTGAGGCAGCCGTAAAGCTGCTGGAGGAACAAAAGTATCCAGTAAAGAAGATGGCCACACACGTTCTGCCTCTGCAGGAGGCAGATAAAGGTTTGAGATTGGCCGCCAACGAGATTGAGGGTGAGGAACCGATCAAGGTTGTCCTCACCCCCTAAGCCAGGCCTCCCCACAACCGAGGAGGCGCTGAACTTTCTCAGAAAGAACGGCTGCACCAAGAAGATCATCAAACATTCTATACTGGTAGCAGAGAAAGCCGTCGAGCTCGCTGAATCCTACCACAAGAAAGGAACCTACGTAGATGTGACGCTGGTCCGGTTGGGCGCCATTCTACACGACATTGGCCGCTCAATCACAACAGACGTAAAGCATGGATTTGAGGGAGCAAGACTCATCAGAAAAGCCGGCTTCAGCGAAGACCTGGCAAGAATAGTTGAGAGGCACGTTGGGGCAGGAATTCCTCTGGAAGAGGCCAAGACCCTGGGTCTACCCCCACAGGAATACCTGCCTGAGACGCTTGAAGAGAAGCTTGTCTGCTACGCAGACAAGCTTGTAAGCGGTGAGAGACTGAAAAACATAGACCATACAATTGAATTCTTCAAGAAGAAACTGGGTCCAGACCATCCGTCTCTAGAGAGGATAAGGAGACTCCACGAGGAGATTATGAGCACCATCAACGGTTGAGTCAATGAAGACAGTCTTATCAGAGAAGATTGAGGAGCCACTGCTGCGTGAGGGACTCCAAGAGTTGGAGTCAGAACTCAAAGAAGTCTCCTCAGGCCTGGATGTTAAGATTGAGGCGGCGACTACAGATGGAGGCTGGGTCTCACTCAAGTACGAAGGCGAAGACAGTGAAGTATTCACGGAGGTTCTGGCACGTGACTACGGACTGGCGCCGGTCCAACTCAGAAACCTAGAACTCGGCAACACATACCGCGGATTCATCACTGACTCTGGAAGAGTTGGGTACGGCCTCTACGTTGACATAGGCGTTCTTTCGCCAACAAGACGTGACGGCCTCTACCCGCTACATAGAACGACAGCTCAACTCGCAGACGGGGCGGCTCAGCCGCTCAGACAGATAACAAGACGATTCTGCCTATACAGTGGTCTACCAATCAACGTTAGGATTGAGGAGCTTGAGGGCGCTGGAAGGATAGGCCTGGCACTCACAGACAGGCAAGAGTCACACTTCAAAGACTGGGAGAAGTATCCGTTCGACAGAGTGGTCGTCATAGGCTCATTACCGAGCAAAGTCCGCCGGTCGATCCGAAGGGTCGGCCTCGACAAGGACGTTGTAAAGGTTGAGCGGCTGAGCCTTACAAGCAACGTCCTGACATGCAAGCTTGGAACAGAAGCTCCTGGAGTCATCTCGAAATTGGGGCCGCAACTTGCCACGGCCAAGCTTTACCCATTCATCCCAAGTGTAAGGGCTAAACCGCAGAAGTAGAGGCTTGTCCTTGGAAGAATTTAAGTGGAAGGTTTGAACCCCATATAGTAAACCTCACAGTGATCGAGGATGGTCAAATCCAGAAGGACTAACGTCGGAGGCTACTCTGAGGAAGATCTTGAGAAGCTCCTTGAACTTCAACGAGATATGATCCGCGAGAGGATCGAGTCCCTGAAGGAAGAGGTTAGAGACTTCCCCCTCCTCACCCTAGCCTTGGCTCTCGTTCTCGGTATCGGTATAGGAATTGCCTTGGCTCCAAGATCGAGCAAGTGAACAAGAATAGTAATCCCCTACACTGCAAGACATTTATACGGACAGACACAGTTGTATGATTAGAGGTTGAAGCAGTATGGCTGAGAAACCGAAAGTGACCATTGAGGAACTGCAGCAGAGAATCGGCGACATCAAAGACTACGCCGAAAAGACTAGGCTTGAGATTGAAGAGATGGTTAGGAAGAGGCCGCTGGAGTCAGCAGGCGTCGTCTTCATAGCAGGAATAGTCATCGGCATCCTGATCGGGACATCCATAGCCAGGCGTAGCTGAACATGTCGAAAACAGGGCTCTTCGAGACCTTAATCGAGATACTCTCCTCAGCAATGGTCGGCAAGGTTCTGAGCGACCTAGACACCAAACTGAAGGACTACGCCACCAGCTTCGCTCAGAGAATCGTGAGGAGAATCATGCTGATGGTTGCAGGGTTCACCATAACCCTGATAGGCATAATATTTCTCTTCGTAGCCTCCGCACTATACCTAAACGAGTTTCTAAAATCAGCATGGATGGGTTGGGGCGTCGTAGGACTCGCAGTTCTAGTGGTTGGACTCATCACCTACGCTGCAAGCCGCCGATGACTCAGCTCCAAGAGCGTAGGAACTCTACCTGAAACCATCTCAATGGGAAGTATTATAACACTTTCCCGATAAATAGCAAGAATGGTGTCTCATCATGGATTTAGGTCAGAACATAAACTTATCAATAGACTATGCTAGGAAGCTCTTTACTGATCTCGGCAGACTTGTAATACTCATCATTCTAGACATAATACCGATTATAAACCTGATAGTCGCAGGGTACATGGCCAAGGTAATCAGAGAAACACCCAGCTCAGACTCACCTCCAAAACTTGAGGGTTACGGGGACCTCTGGATTGATGGACTGAAGATTGCTGTGGCCGCCATAATATACATGATAATCCCAGTGATACTGATCGTCTCCGGAGCGATCACGCTATTCGCACCTTTCATGTTCGGCCCCTACCCACCAGGCATCATGTTCGTTCCAGTCGGTCTGGGCGTCATACTCTTAGCCGTTGGCATCATCATCGCGTTCCTGATAGCCATCATAATGGCGATGGCCATCGTTCACATGATAAAGACGGGAAGCTTCGGCAAAGCCTTCGCGGTTAGCGAGATACTCAACACCATCGGAAAGATAGGTTGGGGTAAGTACATCTTATGGCTGATAGTGATCTTCATCTTTGCAGTCATAGTCGGTGCGATAGGGTCCTTACCAGCGATTGGGTGGCTTATATCGCTGATTATTTCACCTATATTCGGAGTCTTTGCTGCGAGGTCAGCCGCCCTAATTTATACTGACGCCACATCTCCTGGTGGACCGATAGCAGGGCCTCAAGAGAGGAAGTTCTGCATATCCTGTGGGGCAGAGATTCCTACGGAAGCCACTTATTGTCCAATCTGTGGAAAGCCTCAGTAGATAGGTTCTCCTCAACCACCCTTTTTCTTATTCCTAGAATAGATCGACGCTATCACTCACCGATCATCTGGACTACTAGTTCTCTTGTTCTCGGACGAACATCAAGCTCAACGAAGACTATCTGTTGCCATGTTCCCAGAAGTAATTTGCCATCAACAAAGGGTACTGTTAGGCTTGGACCCAAGATTGAGGCTCTCACGTGTGAGTGGCCGTTTCCGTCATGCCACCTCTTCTCATGCTCATAACTTATCTCTCTTGGAGCAATCCTCTCAAGGGCTGCAGGCAAGTCATGCAGCAGCCCCGGCTCATACTCTATTGTGGTGAGTGCACCTGTGGAGCCGGGTACAAATACTGTAACTATCCCCCTTCTTAGTCCTGAATATCCTACGGTTTTTTCTAGGTCGTCTGTCAAGTCGATTATGTCAGTCTCGCCTCTGGTCTTGACTGAGATATGTTCAGTCACTACAGTCATCATCCAGCCATCCTAATGATTGGTCAAGAATTAGGGTTTATGATTATTAAGGTAAGGCCTTCATCAACGTGTGACTCTGTGAGCTAGGTATTGCGATGGCAAGAAAATCAAACTGCACGCCGCAGAGCGGTTATGCTTTCTTCTCGATGTGCACACGTTAGGAATTGACTATTTGTGCTTGGTGAATCCTCACTCCAGTGGTAGAGATGTTCATCTACCTCCGTGCTGCGAAAACTCCTCTAGAAATGTAAGTCTAAAGTTTAAGTAGTACTTGAATGATGTACTACCTGGGAACAGGTATGACAGAGGAAGTAGCTGTTACTCGGAAAGGGCAGACCACCATACCTGCCAAGTTCCGGAAGAAGTATCGTATAGAGGAGGGCTCTAGGCTTGAAGTTGTGGATACAGGGCAAGGATTACTGCTGAAGCCCATCATCACCATATATGATCTGGCAGGGTCCGGAGCAAAATACGCTAATGTCAAAGAGATGAAGGAACTACTCGACAGGCTGAGAGAGGAAGATGCCCAAATCGGTCTATGATACAAGATTCTTCATAGAGCACTTCTACTCAACAGACCCCGATACCTTGTCAAAGACAAAGGAGGAGATTAGGAGGACTGGGCAGAGATACGTGTCAGCGATTACTCTACATGAGGTTTTCAGATTATCCCTCGAGAAGGAGGGAAGAGAAGTGGCCAAGATCAGAAGAAAAGCGATTGAGCAATACTTCAAAGTCCTCGATGTTGACGGTGAGGTCGCGGTTGTAGGAGCTGAACTTAGGCATAAGTACAGGATATCGATGGGTGATAGCTTGATTGGGGCAACAGCCCTTTCTCAAGAGGCAACCTGCATCACAGACGACCCACACTTCAAGAAGATAGAAGCTATCAGAATAAGATGGATATAGCCTGGGCTTGGGTCTAGGATGGAGACCGACATATGAGTGGCCGTTTCCGTCATGCCACCTCTTCTCATGCTCATAACTTATCTCTCATGGAGCAATCCTCTCAAGGGCTTGGGTAGGTCATTCAGTAGCCCTGGCTCATATTCTATTGTGGTGAGTGCCCCTGTGGAGCCTGGAACAAAAAACCGTAACAATTCCTCTTCTCAATCCGGAGTTCTTCACGGCTTTTTCTACATCAGCTGTCAAGTCGAGAATGTCACCCTCTCCCTTGGTCTTGATATGGATTCTCTCAGTTATTACAGACATGACTCAATCATATTCGGATGGCTGTTCAAATAGTACTATGGTTGGAAAACGTTAATTATAGTAACAGACTACTTATGTAATTGGATGTTAATGGTGAGCTTCAGGAAATCTGCAGCCTACTTCTGCATCATTATCGCATTGATGTTGCTTTCTAGCTCTTTTCCTCACATACCAATGGTGATGGGGATCGGGGCATATACAGCAACACCCCCGTCAATTGACGGTGTTATTGACGCGGCTGAGTGGCAGAATGCTGCAACAGAAGATATTGACCTTGGTGTTTTTGACGGCTTTCATTATACTGGCAGAATCTATGTCATGAATGACCTTACGGAGCTTTACATTGCCCTAGAAATTAATGACCCCAATCCAGCATCCTCTGTGGTAGGTCTCTGGTTTGATGATGATTCAGATTTTGTCCCTGATGACCAAGTCTCCTACCAACAAGTTTCCATGGAGTATCACGATCGAAATCCCGCCGGCGACGTTGACGCAAATGAACATGGAGAGATGTCATCAACAACTGGAGCAGAGGTTAACTACTTCGAATTGCGCAAGCCACTCGCTTCAGGGGATCCAGATGACTTCTTTGCCAATCTTTTTTTGCTCCTTCCTCTGACGGCCGGAATGTACTATTGGAACACAGTAACGGGATTCCTTGAGTTTCATGATTTCCAGATTGATCTAGATGTATCGGTGAATATAGTTATAGAGAATATTAGGCATCCAGATCAAGTTAAGGTAGGTCAGACAACCTTTGTCACAGTAGATGTTGAATATGAGCTTCTGCCTCCCGACACACCTCTTGTGATTCAAGTATTCTCTGATGGCATGGTGGGTGACTACCTGGAGACAGTCCATGACAATGGGACGACCACCCACACTTTTGAACTTACAGCCCCAGCAGCACCCACAACCTGGATTCTGACAGTTACTGCTTTCATAGAATTTGCGTCATTTATTTACGATGAGGACATAGTTGCCATCGAAGTCAAAGACGACTTGGAGATCACGCCTGATGTTGAAGGTATATGCATCTGGAGTGGGCCACCACCTCCTGAGACTGCTCCGCCTTCACAAGAGATCGAAATACCGATAGAGGTCAAGTACGCCGTGACCTATGAAGCTTGGATCCATGCTGGAGTATATGATGAGGATGGGGTCCTGGTCTCAACGGTTGAGTTTGATGAAAAGGTCAGCGGTATAGGCACAAACGACTACATCTTTGAGGTTACAACCCCTGCTACTGAAGGTCCATGGAACCTCAAGGCCTCAGTTTACTATGGCCATGTAGCAGGTGTCGACAGTATACACGATGAATGTGACGAGTGGCCCTTCACAATAATCGTTACCTCAGGAGTGCCTGGAGGTGAAGGGGTCAAGATAATTGATTTGAATTCACCTGTAGAGGTGGATGGTGGAGATGAAGTGGATGTAAATGTTCAAGTTGAGTATGAGCTCCCAGCCGGAGCCAAATACCGAGCCAACATAGTTGACGCCGTCTCAGGTTTAGTTATCAAGACTAGCGGGGAGGAATCTGCTACCTCTCATGGATTCAAAACATTCACGTTCGACAGTATCTATGCACCTTTTGTACTTACAGATACAACCTTCAAGCTCCTGGCGGTGGCGGAGTACAAGACTGATGGGGACTGGCAAATTCTTGACCCCGAAGGAATAAGGGAGTTCGAGATAATCGTTCTCGGAGTCACGGTTCTTCCAGGCGGTCTACCAGTAGGCCCAGATATACCGCCTCTTCCAATCCCGCCTGATATTCTTCCTCCGCCACCTGCAGACTTTGACTTCACATTGACAGTCACCCCAAGCACTCGCGAAGCCATACCTGGGGAAGTAGTCGAGTACACGGCGACGGTAACTGGAACCGGGGGTGAAGCTCAACCTGTGGCCTTAGGGTACTCTGGATATCCTGTTGGGTCAACTATCAGCATGCAACCATTTGCAGGTTTGCCAACATACACTTCAAACCTAACCGTCACGCTTGGCGATTCAGTTCAACCAGAAACATACAGTCTGAACATAACTGCTACTGGAGGAGGAAAGACACACTCACGGACAGTATCATTGACTGTCAAGGCCCCCTCTGACTTCTCGATCTCACTATCTCAGCAAGAGGTCAGAGTGGTTCGGGGCCAGTCCACATCTTTGAATATCACGGTCGAACCGCTTCACGGCTTCAATAGCCCTGTGAACTTGAATGTTGAAGGCACCCCAAGCGGTGTGACGGTCAACTTCAACCCGAACTCTGGAACCCCGAGCTTCAAATCTAGAATCGAAGTCAAGGTAGACAGCGGTGTAACTCCAGGAACTTATCCGGTGACTATCACAGCAAAAGGTTCAGCAGAGAAGACGGCTCAAATGATTCTAAGTGTGGATGCGCCGAGACAGGAAGCTGCTGGGAGGCAACCCCAATTCCCCTATGGGCTACTCACCCTCATAATCATCTTGATCCTGTTGGTGGCGCTTGTCTTGGCCAAGCGGAGAGGGAGGCCGAAGCCAACAGTTCCACCCACAGCACCCGAGAGATTCTGCATCGAGTGTGGTGCAGCGGTTCCTCATGATGCGATTCACTGTCCAAAGTGTGGTGCGAAACAGCCATGAAAGTTTCCTATGAGCCAAGATCCTTCAATAGAAGCCGATCAAGATACGTTGAGAGCTTGAAGGTGCTTTTACTCGCTGCCACAATCTTACTTGTAAGTTGCCAGTTCCCAGCCCCGGCATCAACACAGGCACGACCCAGCATTAGCCGTGTTGATTATCCCCCCTCAGTTCTTGCAGGTGAGAGCTTTCAAGTTGCCGTAAAGCTGAGCAATATCCTGCCTGGGAGTGAGGCTAGGGTAGGAATCTTTGACCCCTCCACACAGCGCACCTTGGTTACTAGCCGAACCTACAGCGGAACCAGAGATGGAACAATTGGGGTGACTCTCACTCTAATCGCGCCTAGTCGAGTCGGCGACTGGTGTCTCAAGGCACAGCTGGAGTATAGGACTCTCCTCGATACTGTTCCGTTTCGAGTTGTGGATCAGTCAGGGTTCTGTGTGTCAGTCACAGAGATTCCTCCAACTCCGACGCCTACGCCAACGCCTACGCCAACACCTACTCCAACACCTGTCACAGTACTGACAGACTGGGCTGTCGGCCGGGTCTGGATGGAGCCTGAACGTAGAAGCCCCATCTCAACGGTTCCCTACATAAATGCCAATGAGAGTGTAATCTTCCACTGCATGGTCTACCTTAGAAGCATCGATGTCTCACCCCCAGAGTATATGGATTCAGTCTTACCTTACGTCATAGCTCAGCTGACGTTCTCCATGGATGGCGCAGCTAGGAGTGACCTCTTTCCACCTCAAACACTAGATGCTAGAGTCGGACGTAGTGGGCAGGAGGTCTCGACGAGAAGAGTCGTTGGGACAGACGGCGGCCGGATTCACACATTCGGCTTCAGGGTCACCTCCTACTTTACAGACCCAGAGCCCAGAAACAACGAGAACACGACACAGTTCATAGTCGCGGGCCTTCCCAGCGCCAAGATAATCTCTGTTCAGAAACCAAACTCAACCGTGGTCGGTAGAACCCTCAACATAAGCATCGTCTTGGAATGGTCTGCACTCTTCGGAGCCGACCTGCGAGTTCTACTGATAGACCGAGGGGACGGGAATTTCTCAGGAAGATCCTTCACCAACATGACCCGTGAGAAAACTATAGCCGGAGCCTCCTCAGGAGACGCTGTCCCATTCACGGTTACTGCTCCGTCAAGACCAATGCTGTGGCATCTCAGGGCTGAGGCTTGGACAAGAGCCGAGGGCTCGGATGTGTGGCGGCACGACAGCACAGACTGGTCAAGAGACTTCACCATCTCTGTAACAGAGCAAGTCTTCATCGCCAAGGTGACAGGCGTGGGCGGTCCGGGCACCGTGTTGCCTGGAAGCACCTTCAGCATCTCAGCGATCATCTACTATAACTTCTCGAATCCGACAAGCACCAGAGTCACGGTGGCCAACCGGACTGTGACAGAGACCCTTGTAGGAGCAGGAGAGAAAGATTACATCCTCAACATGACCGCGCCAAACCTTGAGGGACCGTTAGAGATCAGAGTTCAGGTCGAGTACCAGAGAGGCGGAAATGCTTCTTGGACACACGATAGCGACCAGTGGTACAAGACCCTCACGATAAACGTCTCCTCTCGGGCTGGCAGAGGCCCACTTCCAGA
This sequence comes from uncultured Candidatus Bathyarchaeia archaeon, assembly GCA_964480955.1. Lineage (GTDB taxonomy): Archaea > Thermoproteota > Bathyarchaeia > 40CM-2-53-6 > RBG-13-38-9 > CAYZRW01. The sequence continues at coordinate 11,798 of CAYZRW010000019.1, forward strand.
ATGGTGGTATGACCTCGTAGAGAAGCCCTTCTACGAAAGAATAGTAAAGCCGATCATTGACCTGCTGGGAATCTAGCCTACGTCTAGACTACTGTCTTGCGCCGCATCTGGGGCAGAAGACAGAGTCCCCAGCCATCTCTGCACCACAAGAGGCGCAGAGTCTGGTTCTTGGTGTGGCTGATACACGGGTTGGTGTGGATGCCCCCCGCCCCCTCCTAGCCAAAAGCACGGCCAACAGGACGACAACAAGGATAATGATGATCAATTCTAGGGTGTACCTCTCCACCAAGTCCACCAGGCCCTGCCATGATGGGGGAGGTGAAGGTGGAGGTGTTGTCGAAGGCGGTGTCGTGGTAGGCGTCGTTGCGGTGGTTGTGGTGGGGGTCAGTTGAATGTTCAAAGTAGCTGAGGCTTCATGGACCTTGCCTCCTCCTGACCCTATCACCTTGAAGCTGTAGACGCCGTTCTGTGCAGATGGGGAGGTTGCGACTGTCAAGACTGTTGCGAATGTTGGAATGCCTGAGTTTTCGCTGAATGTCCCAGTCACCCCGCCGGGCAGGTCAGCAACCATCAAGTTCACCGCGCTGTTGAATCCACCGGTCGAGGTGACCGTCACCGCAAAAGTTGTTGAGGCACCGGTCACTGCCCTGTCTGAGGGGGAGATCGTTATTGAGAAGTCAGGTTCAGCTGTAACCTCAAGTGTGATTGTGGCTGAATGCTCCTTCCCCCCTCCAGAACCCTCCACAGTCAAATGATACGTCCCAAGAGAGATTGAGGCATCGGTTGTTATCGTTAGGGTTGAGACGAAAGAACCCCTACCCAAGGGTGGATTCAAATTTGCTCTGGCTCCAGCAGGAGGATCTGATATTGTGAGTTGAATATCTTGATCTGGTCCAGCGCGTTTATTGACCATTATCGTGAATACTGCAGACCCTCCCTTGGCAATTGGCTGCTGCGGAGGTGTTACGGTCAGGTCGAAGTCGAAGGGTTCACCAACCGTAAATGATAGTGACTTAACATTGTTGGCTGGGTTAGGGTCGACATATCTATTGTTTGGGTCAACCCTCCATACCAGAGTATGTGTTCCAGTTGTAGCCGTCCATGATGGTGTGTAGATGGTGAAGGGTGAGGACGGCACCGTGACCTCGCCTCCTCCAACAACACTCCCATCAACAGTACAGAGAACCTCCAAAGACCTGGGCAGTCCTCCAGAAGGACTTACTTGAACGCTCGCGAAGGCGACGACGGAGCCTCTCTCCACAGGATTGGGTGGTTCTATCCAAACCTCAAGTATAGACCAGTCCCTAACCTCACCGCCGCCCGCCGAGACCGTCCAGCCATAAGTGTCGACCAGTGCTGTTGCCCCCGGAGGAATCGTCTCCCAAGCAAGAGCCGCTTGGAGATGCAGGGGCAAACCAAGCACTATGAAGCTGAAGTGTGCTGATACTGGGTCTATCGTTATCGCGCCTCCGGGGAGTTCAAACTCTCTGGTGTCGATCGTTGTGCCTGTGTCGAGGTTTCTCAGGATCACCTTTATCTTGATCGGGTTTGAGCCGCTGTTTCGGCCGGCCCACTTGACTACACAAGCATAAGTCTCGCCGACAGCGCCGACGGCTGGGTAATCTGAGGGGTTGCCCTTGTTTGCGATGCTCTGGTCTTGAGCAGAGGATGAGGGTGTGAAGGTGCTTACTAGCAGAGATGCAAGAAGGATCAACAGCAGAAAGGTCGGCTTTCTCAATCCAAGTCTCATCCTAATCTCCTCACGGAGCATATTTGGGTTGCCGCAAGCCCCCTTCAGATAACTTGCATATTCTCTATGACCGCGTCTGCAAACTTTGAGGTCCCAACAGGCTGAACCCCCTCGAGTTGCCTTGCGAGGTCATATGTGACCGTTCTCTGGCTTATTGTTCTCGCCACAGCCTTCTCAACCATGTCAGCAGCCTCCTTCCAGCCTATGTGCCTGAGCAGCAACATTCCGGAGAGTATTGTGGACGTCGGGTTTACTTTGTCTTGGTTTGTGTATGCTGGAGCTGTACCGTGGGTAGGCTCGAATATTGCTACACCGGTCTCAAAGTTCATGTTCGCTCCGGGCGCAAGTCCGAGTCCACCAGCCATCGCTGCCGCCATGTCTGAGACATAGTCCCCGTTCAAGTTTGGAAGGACAAGAACATCATACTCGCTCGTTCTCAGTATGAGTTGCTGGAACATGTTGTCGGCAAGCCTGTCTTTGACCAAGATCTTTCCAGCAGGCATCACTCCCTTGTATGGGCCGTCCGGCTTCATCAGTTCTGCCTCGGTCACAATCTTGTCTTTGAACTCTTTATTAGCAACCTCGTAACCCCACCTCATGAAGCCCCCCTCAGTGTACTTCATTATGTTCCCTTTGTGGACTATTGTGACGCTCTTTCGATTGTTCTGCACTGCATAGTTTATGGCTGCTCTGACTATCCTTTTGGTTGCGTACTCGCTTATCGGCTTTATACCCAAGGCTGAGTCTAGTCTGACTTCACTATTCAGCTTCTGCTTGAGGAACTCTATGAGTCTCTTAGCTTCCTCGGAACCCTCCTTGAACTCGATGCCCGCGTAGAGGTCCTCCGTATTCTCCCTGAAGATCACGATGTCGAGTTCTTCCGGATGTTTCAGTCTGCTAGGTGCCGTGGGAATGTACTTGGCAGGCCTGACACACGCGTAGAGGTCCAGTCTCTGTCGGAGGGCAACGTTGAGGCTCCTGTGGCCTCCTGCGATAGGGGTTTCGAGGGGACCCTTGATCGCGACTATATGCTCCTCTATGGTCTTGAGCGTCTCCTCAGGCAGAGAGTCACGATGCTTCTGCCTAGCCTTCTCCCCAGCCAAAACTTCAAGCCAGACTATCTTTCTGCGGGAACCATAGGCCCGCTCTACCGCTGCATCAATAACCCTTCTAGCAGCCCCTACAACCTCGGGGCCTATTCCATCCCCTTCAATGTAGGGTATGATTGGCTTGTCTGGAACATTCAATACTCCGTTTGTGCTCTGGATCTTGGAGCCGTTGTTCCCCGAACCGTTCTTCTGCATCTTTGGTTGAGAACTCATCAAGGTCACTACTATGAGACGGTGTCTTATTCGACTGGATGCAGTATTTAGTTCTTCTCTTGCCCCTTCAAGTTTCAGTAGAGAGTCTTGATCTGTTCTCTCCAGGCTGGGAATTCTTCTGGAGTTGGATAGTTCAGGAAGTGCTTCTTGACTCTCCTCATCCTTCTCGATACGTCTCTGAGCCGGATTAGGAAGTCTAGTTTCTTGATGCCTCTGAAGACTCTTTCCGCCTTCTCAGTAATGTTAAGCTTCAGGTCACCGTCCAAGCTGACTCTGAGGACATCGCTCTCCTTGACCAGTCTCTGCTTCATGCCATAATTCAGGACTTCATCAGATATTCCTTGTAGGAAGATTCTGAAGACGTCTAAGCCTGCCTGTTTTGCCCCATAAGCCTTCATGTAGTCTATGTTGTATCTCCAGAGGTCACGATTGCTTGTGTCGCCGCGGTCTATGGCCTCTGCTGCCACTTCCGCTGCAATTCTCCCGCTGATCATTGATGGACCGATACCGCCGCCGTGTATAGGGTTGACGAGGCAGGCTGCGTCGCCAACAATCATCACCCCGTTTCCCACAAGACAGTCCAGCGGCCTGCGGGTTGGAACATAGCCGCCTCCTGCCTCAAGAACTGTTGTGTCTTTGAACATGGGTCTGGTTAGTACGTGATTATACAGTTGGGTCTTGGGGTTTGAGGTTGATCCCTCCACTTGGACACCCAGCCCAACATTTGTTCTTCTCTCACTCTTCGGGAAGATCCAGAAGTATCCTCCTCGCGCAATGGACTGGTTCAGATAGATCTCGCAGTATCCTTTCTCCATCTCGATGTTTCCTCTGATCTCCCTGTAGCAGGCCAGGATATCCTTCTTCGATAGCGTATTCTCTACGCCGAATTCTTCCGGTAGACTACGCCTTATGGCGCCTGTAGCTCCGCTTGCGTCTATAGTGACTTTGGCGTGGAAAGTCTGTTTCTGTCCGTCCTTGGCGCTCTGGGCTACCACACCCTTGACGTATCCAGCCTCTATGAGGGGCTCAACAACTAGCGTCGAGTCATAAAGCTTGACATCATTGTCAAGTGCCTCGTTTAGGAGTCTCTGGCCGAAGCTGCGTCTGTTAACTATGAAGCCTGAGACTCCTGGACCATTGATGAGAAAGACGCTTGAGAGGTCGGGCGAGTAGACTTTCATCCCCTCTATCGTGGAGTCGAAGTCTTCACCTTTCGGCGGTGGAATCCCCAAGTTTTCGAAGTGGTGTGAACCTATGGCGTCGCCGCAGACTTTCTCTCCAATCTTGGCTTCAGGTTTGCAGTCGATTAGGCATGTTTTCAGGCCCTTCTTAGCCGCGGTTGTGGCCGCTGTGCATCCAGCCGTTCCCGCCCCCACGACAAGGAGATCAAACTGTTCCAACTTCAACACTTCCTCCAACTATCATCCTGTTAGACTCAGTATGGGCGCCGGTATCTGTCCTCCCCGCCTTACGAATCTGGCTGAACTGAATGTGCTGACTGGCAATATTACCGCTTCCCCGAATAGTCCTCCGAACTTGACGGTCTCTCCAACTCTGCCGTTGGGGACAGGTATCAATCTTACGCCTGCAAGCTTGTTGTTCACAACCCCTATCGCCATCTCATCCAATATTATTGCTGATATTGTCTCTGCGGCTGTGTCTAGCGCGCGCTCATGACGAAGAGGCCGCGCATCTTTGTTGAGGTCAGGTCGATTATGTTGATGTTGTTCTCTGCCAAGACGTTTGAGATCTCGGCTACTATGCCAACCCGGTCTTGGCCCATAGCGGTGACGACTATCTTCTCTTTTTCAGTCATCTCAAACCTTCACCTACTACTCTTCAGGACACGCCCAAATCTGTACCTCTTCAAGAGAAATGGAATAGCCACTGCTGAAGCGGTCTGCTATGGACTTTTTGTTGACGCCTTTCCCAAGAGGGTTCATCTGCAGCCACAGTCTCAGGGCTTGAGGTGTAGAAAGCTCTTGAGTATCTCAACCGCAACAGGCCCCCTCACAACGTTTCCTCTGATATATGTGTCCCAGAAGTGGGCTATCGAATGGAAGACTGGGTCAGGTTCGATATGCGGAATCGAGACAAGTATATCGTCCTTTATTCTGCAGACATCAGCGTGCAACCTACAGATCCAGCAGCTGTATCTTCGCAGTTCAGGATAGTCCTTTGGAAGGTTGAAGGGGAAACCTATCGGGCAGGCGACGGTTGGACCTGGATGTCCGAACGGGTCCTGCACGATGTGTCTGGTCTCGAATCCGTTTGACTCATAGAGTTTGATAACCTCGTCTGTTGATTCGGTCTTATGGTTCAGGTACTGGTCTGCCAGTATCTTGAAGGCTGGGTAATAGAAGGTTTCCTTTGTCACAGTGTCTTGAAAGCTGGCGGAGAGGTAGTACTGTTCAACCTCTGATGTTGTAGGTATCCACGTCCAGTCTACAGGCTGAGTCTGTATATACTCTATCCTAGAGTAAGGCTCCATCTCTTCTCCCATAAATTGTATCGGTCAACCCAGATACAAACTTGTTGCAGAGTCAATCAGCTCCCAAGATTGGTGGCCGCATTCCAGTGACTCTCCGCTGTTAGCATCAAGCTTTGTCTATGGTTCTGGCCCCCGCAAGGTCTTCGAGGCGAGGAGGTTTGTACACATTTTGAATTGGCCACTTGAGCTCCAGTCCAGCATACTCCAGCCTTGTGAGTGTGGTCTGGTAGGGGTCTGCAACCTCTTCCTCAAGATTCAAGACTAGGCTGGTATCGATTGAGGATAGTCTCTTGATGAGCGCCTTCCGCTCCTGCGGGGTCATCAGCCTAGGGTCTGCGCTCATGGCGGCCACGTGGAAACTGGCTTTGAAATCTCTGAGGTATTGTATAGTCTTGAATGGTAGTTCGAAAGCCTCAGGGGTTGCTCCGGTCTTTCTGGTAAATTCAGCTGGGGTACCCGCTTTCAGAGATACCCTGACATGAACCTTACCGAACTTCGCTATCGACTTCACGTAGTCTACGTCTGCACCCAGGATTATTCCATTAGTCTCTAGAATGAAGAGCCCGAAGTCTGAAGGTTCCACAAGTTTGAGTAGGCCTAGGAGGTGTTCCTTTCCAAGGGTGGGTTCGGCCCCTGAGATTCTCAACTTTCTGACGTTTGATCTATGGGCCGCTTCTTCGAGCCTCCTGAAGGCTTGTTCGGGTGTGTAGAATCGACCATATTTCTCTGGATATTCACGGCTGAAGTCGACCCAGCAGAATATGCACCTCAAGCAGCAGCCGCAGGTGTAACCGGTAGCAATTCCGCCGTAGACGCCTGTGGCGTAGAAGTCTGTGTATTTCCTCTCGTCCCCCCTACAGACTACACTTTCTGTCTGCCTGGCGAGTTCGAGGGGGTCGAAGGGCTTCATTCCAGGCTTGAAAAAACGTGCGTAAATAGACAAACTTGACCAACTGACTCGGCGGAACTTTACCTGACCAATTCCTCAGGCCTAGGAGCTCGACTTCACCTCTAACTGTCAGGTTTGCATCTGTGGGAGTTGTTTGATCTGCTCAACCACAATTGAGTCTATTGGGGCCAACCCATATTTCGGAAGCTCCTCCTTTGATACCCAAGCATAGTTGACGTGTTCCCTCAACTCTATCCCGTTGGTTAGAAGCTTGCAGAGATAAAAGATCATAACAAGTTTCGTATCGTTAAGGTTCATAGTTGCAACCGTGAAGGTTTCCCCGACCTCCGCCTCAACACCGAGTTCCTCAGCAAGTTCACGCTTCAGGCAATCCTCAAGGGACTCGTTCCCCTCAGGCTTCCCGCCAGGTAGCTCCCACTTGAGTCCGAATTGAGAGGCCTCTTTTCTCTGAGCCAGAAGTAGCCTCCCCTGACGTATTATGACTGCCGCGGTGCAGACCAAAACATTCCGACCCAAGTCTGGATCCACCGGCCCTGACTCTACGCTAATTCAGCAGTGCAGCGTATATCGCAGCTCAAAATCGCTTGACACATGGTTGTTGGACGCGGATACAGGGTTTGGCGCCCGTCGCCAGGAGAGAGCTTGAGGCGCCCTCCTTAGGGCGGGATTTGAACCCGCGTCACGTCCTCCCTGTTGGAAGTCGTACGGGTGACAGCCGTACACTCTAGGCCTCTTCAGGCTTACTAGGCCAGACTATACTACCTCTATGCATCCGTAGACAGATTGGGCACGGTCTAGTCCAGCCCAGCCTGTCTATAGGCTTAAGAGGGGCTTTAAAGCCTTTCTCGTTTCGAACTTTCTTGTACAGTCATTATCCTCCAAGATTAGAGAATGAAGTAAGCGAAGGAATAAAGAGTGTTGATGAGAAGGTTGGCTGAAAGGTTTTTCTAGTTCATGATTGAGTAGGTGCTACTGAGTGGGCCCGTAGCTTAGTCAGGTAGAGTACCGGTAGGACAGTTACCTGGTAAGGCTTTTACCGTGTCGGAAGAAACCCGGGGGTCCCGGGTTCAATTCCCGGCGGGCCCGCCACGTTCTGACTACCTGCCTCGCTGTTCTGAGCTTTTGGTTACTAGTAGGCGCGAGTTGGTCGGTTTCTGCGAGATCTATACGGCCCACAAACTGATCATTCCATTCGCCTTTCAGCGCGCGCTTCGCGATATTAGACTGAAAACCACATAGATATTACAGTGAATGAGACGTGAGATGTAAGGAAATTCTAAAGAAACTAAGATCCTTGTCTGATCCCGAAGCGGTAGCGGGTATGGCGAGGTTTGGGATCAGCCCCAAGAACACCTTAGGGGTATCCATTCCCAATCTGAGGTTGCTGGCCAAAGGAATAGGCAGAGACCACCACTTAGCTCAACAACTCTGGTCGTCAGGCATCCATGAGGCCCGAATACTTGCAAGCATGATCGATGAGTCAGCATTGGTAACTGAGGAGCAAATGGAAAGGTGGGTTAAACACCTTGAATCTTGGGATGTCTGTGACCAATGTTGCAGCAACCTCTTTGATAAAACAAGATTTGCCTACAAGAAAGCTACCCAGTGGAGCAGGAGTAGCGAAGAATTTGTGAAAAGAGCAGGATTCGTCCTGATGGCCAGATTAGCCGTCCACGATAAAGAGACAGGTGATAGAGAGTTCGTGAAGTTTCTTCCCATAATCAAAGAGGAGGCTACAGACGATAGGAACTTTGTCAAGAAAGCGGTCAACTGGGCGTTGAGGCAGATTGGGAAACGAGATCGAAGCTTGAATAAGCTGGCAATCAAAACAGCAAAAGAGATTCAAAAGATAGATTCAAAAACCGCTAAATGGATTGCCTCTGATGCGCTCCGAGAGTTGAGGAGTGAAGCTGTTCAGAAGAGGTTGCATTGACGAGAAAAGGGGCGTACACTAACTAACGGAATATGAGGAATCAATAGTCCCCTAAATCGTAGTGAATCTGGCTACCAGAAATCTGGATCTTTCCCAACAGGAAGTCGGGGGATACCTAATGTGCAAGTACGGTCTGTAAGAATAGATTGGCCTTAGGAGGTGACTGGTTGGAGGTCTATCTGATTCAACATGCCAAAGCCAAGCCCAAGGAGATGGATCCCGAGCAACCGCTCACGGATGAGGGAAGGAGATCTATTGGGAAGGTTGCTAGGTACGCTTCAAAGCTGAGCTTGTCCTTTGGAGACATTTACCATAGCGGAAAGCTTCGTGCACTCGAGACAGCGAAGATTCTTGCAGACAATCTTGGAGTTGCCGGAAACGTTAAGGTGATGCAGGGATTAGGACCGTCAGATAATGTTAGGCCTATAGCGGAATGGATAAGGAAGCAAGAGGCTCAAGATATCAAGGCGATTACAATTGTGGGGCATCTCCCATTCTTGGATAGGCTGGCTTCACTGCTAGTTGCTGGAGACGAGTCTCTAGGCGTTGTCTCTTTTCACAACGCCGCCATTGTCAGGCTCGCAACGAAATCTGCTGGCCGAGGCTTCGCTGTAGACTGGACACTTACGCCAGAACTTGTAGCATGAATAGAGGAAAGGACTGGTTCTACCTTCGGAATTCGCGACCGCAGCGTCAACCCAGCTTTATTATGCAGTCTGGATGAAGTCAGTCTTCGAGTAAGTATACGCGGCATCTTTCTTGGCGACCTGACCAGTGAAGAGGCTGAGAATATCTCTTCGCAGGCAGAGATGATTCTGATTCCAATAGGCTCTTTTGAGCAGCATGGAAGACACCTAGCGCGCGCTGGCAAACATGGAGGCTGGTGGTATCGACATTCAAACCATATTGATGGGATTGAACTCGACCTTCATGTTCTGGTTGTAACCTAGTGTAGTAGAGGAAAGTTACATACAATCTTATATGGTTCCTCTACGGGATAATGTTTTTAAGGAACAACGGCTTTGTGGCATGATGTCGTTCCCAGCTGTGTTCTTTCAACCATGATTTGGTTGTCGTCTTCATGAGGGGGTAGTCTGACGGGCGAAAAATGTATTGACTGTGGCAGAAGGACCAGTCGAGGTCTAAAGTATTGTGATGTGTGTCGGAAAGCCCATTTGGCGAGTGCTCTTCGGATGGTTAGACGTTCCGAATCTGAACCAGGGAACGTGGGTAAACCGCTCATTTCAACTTCTCATAGACGAGGTCGTTTGTACCTTGAGAATGAGGGAAACGTTAGCCCAGAAAGAGAGCGTGAGAACCTGAATCCGCCGCCCCTTCAAGGGGCGCCTCATAGAATTGTTCCCCTTGCAAGCAAATGACCAATCATAGTAGTGCGTGTTGCTTGCGTTCATAGACTTTCGATGGCGCCCTTCAGCTCCTTCATGGGCTGCTTGAGGACTACCACATCCCTAACTCCTTCAATCAGTAAGGTGGCAACTCTTCCCTTGGCGTGGCGTATCACGGGGCTCTTACCGAAGAGTTCCTTGGCCGCTTGGTCCTCAAGCTCAAGTATAATATGGGTCACCTTCATCTGTGAAGGGTCGACCTCGAAGTCCCTAACCCTCCCAAGCCTTACTAGATCCTTACTATAGATCAGCATGTCCTGAAGGCTACTGGCGAGCAAGCAAGATGCCTCTGTAGGTGTAGATACGTCTTAAACCTAATTAAGCGTTCTACAGTTTTTGATTCTCAGCCGAACTCTGCCTCACCAAGATATTGACTGCCCCGACAGAGCAAGACCTTGAACAACATCGTTTGTAGATATCCTGTAAGAATTTTTTAGTTATAATCCAGGGTACGCTGAGGCCGAGTCCAGATACTGCGCGTGATCCTGGCTAGATGTCCTTATGCATGACAACCATGTGTTTGCCAGGACCATTATAGTCTTTGACAGCCCTGATACTGTCTATCTCTATTCCTTCACCTTCCTCAGAGATCTTGAAGCCAAGTGCTTGATGAAACGTTAGAGAGTCTCTGTTCTTTGGACTAATTATTAAAAGAACCTTATTGCAGCCGAGGTCTCTTACAGCCTGAATAAAGGTGTCGTAAAGTCTAGTTGCAATCCTTTTCTTCCTCATGTCTGGAATAACGCATATGTTATGAATGTATGCGATGGCATCGTCTACTTGTGAGATCCAACCAAGAACAAAGCCGACTATTCTTTCGCCTTCTTCGGCTACGAAACAAGTGTTGGCAAAGTACCTTGTGAAGTTGTGGTAGATCGAGTCTCTCTCAATAGGGATTGGGTCACAACTAGTTGCAATTTCCATTATTTCCAGGAAGTCTCTTTCCTTTACGTTCCTAATTTTTATCTCTGCCAGACGAAACTCTCCTATTTTCCACGTATATTGAGTAACATATACTGTAGACTGTGAAGATGGTGGCCAATGGGTCGAGCTTTTTTCATAAGCATCGTGATTAACTGTTAGACCGGTTCTCGTCTATAATATTCTTGTTGTAGTCGGTCAATGCCATCTGCCCGGCGCCAACCAAGTTTCCCTGAACGACCTGTTCGTTCAAAGGAGGTAGATCACATCGGTCGAAGGGCGTCGAAAAGGAAAATGCAAGAGTCTGACCTGTCCGAGACTTCACTCTCCATGACTGAAGTCAGGAGATTCTAGCTTCTATCATGTTCATTGGTCGGTAGGTAACAGCCTCAAAACACCTATTGACCTGTGGTTTGGCGGCGTGTCTAAGAACTCGAATCCAATCGGTTGGCTCTACATTCGAATTCTTAAATAAGCCCATGAATAATCGATTTGTCATGAAATTACTAGGGGCCTGTCTCTTAGTAGTCACTCTTATGGCGGTCTCGATTCTGCCGGAAGCTTTAGCCCATGCGCCTTTGACTGGAGGTGAAAATGAAAATCTCGCCGAGGCTACGGCTATTCCTGACCCGACGAAATCTTGGGCCATCTACAGAGAACTCCACGAAGGTGGCGAGGCCCAGTACTATCGTTTCTCGATAGGTGAAGGCCAGCGGATCCTAATCAGCCTGCTAATCTCCTCAGACTCCAAGGACAGCGGATTCTCACCGGTGCTAGTACTCATGGCACCAAAGATAAGCAACCAAGGCATTGTTCCCGACTATGTGGAGGTCCCTGAAGGAAGCGGTGCCATGGTGGTCGAGGGGAAGCCGCCAACCAAAGCTACTTACGAGCCGTTCTCCCCAAGCAGTTTCTACCCGCTCGCTACCATAGACCTCAACGCTCCCTCCTCTGGCACTTACTACATAGCGGTGTACGAACCAAATCGGGCAGGCCACTATGGCTTGGCGGTAGGATATCGCGAATCCTACAGTCTTGACGAGTGGATTCTTATCCCAATAAACTTGATATCAGTCTACCAATGGGAAGGGGAGAGTCTACCCTTCATCTTCGCCCCTACGGTAACCATCCTCGCCATAGGCCTAGGCTTGATCATCTGGCGACGACGAACTCGAGAGATCCCAATGTCATTGCTTAACTGGACGGGAGCTTTAGCTGGACTACTATTCCTAAGCACTGGTGCCACAGTCCTTTTGCAGATGACCGTTGCCCTAACCCGAACCTCTCTAGTTCCTGAGATAGGGGTAACCCTTGTATTGGCCGCGATTCCAATACTCTTGGGCATTATCACTCTTCGTATGGCCCTGATGACTGGAGAGAGAATCAGAGTCCAAAAGAGAGTCTATTTTGTCTCTCTGGGGTTGCTAGCGCTGTTTGCCTGGGCTGGTCTACTTGTGGGTCCAGTCTTGGCGATTTTGACTGGCCTCTTACCTAGTAGGCCTGGAATTGGCTCCAAAGCTGCGACTTAGTCTAAAGGTTCAATCAATCGAGTATGCCTCTTTCTTCTTCTCTCCTTAGTCTCTCTAGCTATCCGCAATTTTTGCGCCGAATTAGCTAGAATGAGGTGGTGCGGGGAATACTCTTTGAACTTCACTTTGAACCCTGCCTCTTTTTTGCTGTTTCCAATACGGCTTAAGTACGTCCAGGCTCTATGAAAAAGACTGAAGTTCTTGTATGACATTACAGCCGGAACCTTGACTTGAAACCACCATATTCTTACGTTTTCTATGGACTGAGCAAATGTTGTAATGGGCAAAATATGCTTGACTCCTATTTTAGATAGAGTTTGTGAATCTCATTTCTGCATGTAGTCAATTATCTTGGCCAGGAAGTAATTGTGAAGTCTAAGATCGTCTGCGAGCTCAGGATGGAAAGAGGTGCCGATCATATTTCCTTCCTGAACCGCAACGGCTATACCATTTAACTTACTGAGAACCCTAACGTTGGAACCTACTTCAATTATAGAGGGTGCCCTGATGAAAACTCCCTTAAACTTTTCTTCGCCCACAGCTGGGATCTCCAGGTCTGCCTCGAAGGACTCCCTCTGTCTACCAAAAAAGTTCCTCTCAACTACCACATCCATGAGACCAAGCTTTGGCTGATCCTTTTCGCCTACGACCTTGTCATAACTCCTCTTAGCCAATATGATAAGGCCGGCACAGGTACCTAAGACTGGTAGGCCGTTATATATCCGATCCTTAATCGGTTGCAGAATTCCCCTAGATGAGAGAACATCCGCGATTACCGTGCTCTCCCCACCAGGTATGATCAACCCGTCAACAGAAGCTGCATCCTTCACAGACTTAAGCCATCGGGCGTTTCCAGCCAAACGGGTCTTGCTTAAAGTCTGTTTGATAGATGCTATGTGTTCCTCTACGTTTCCCTGTATCCCAAGTACGCCAACAGTTAACTCCTTCATGCAATACCCCTCTCCTGCATTCTCAAATCCAACTGACCAAGACCTTCCATGGACTTGCTCTCGTCCACCATCCTTTGAGCCTCCGCAACTATTGAAGGCTCATCGTGAAATGTAGTGGCTAAGACTATCGATCGGGCTCTTTGCGCAGGATCCTTTGACTTGAATACGCCGGACCCAACAAATATTCCATCGCAACCAAGATTCATCATCAAGGCTGCATCAGCTGGGGTTGCTATCCCACCTGCCGCAAAGTTGACGACAGGGAGCCTGCCGAGCTTTCCAGTCTCAACCACAAGCTCGTAGCAAACCTTCAGCTCCCGGGTAGCCTTCATAAGCTCCTGCTGATCCCCACTTTCATAAATCGATTTGATACATCTAATCTCGCTGTTAACTATCCTCAGATGTTTTATCGCCTCAGCGACGTTGCCTGTTCCAGGTTCACCTTTCGTCCTTATCATGGCCGCTCCCTCCTCAATCCTACGTAACGCTTCACCTAGGTTTCTAGCCCCATTCACGAAGGGTGTGGTAAAGTCCCACTTCCAGATGTGCCTCTCTTCATCTGCGGGTGTTAGAACTTCGGATTCATCTATCATATCGACATCAATCGACTCTAAGACCTTCGCTTCAGAGGTATGTCCGATTCTGCATTTTGCCATGACAGGTATGGTCATATGGTCCAGAATCTCCTCGATAACCTTTAAGCTGGCGGTTCTAGCTACACCGCCCGCCTTCCTTACATCGTACGGAAGCTTATCGAGAACCATAATGGCTACGGCGCCAGCGTCTTCAGCTGTCTGAGCCTGCTCAACATTTGTGACATCCACTATCACACCGTGCTTTAACATATGTGCAAAGCCTCTCTTTACCAGCGTCGTTCCACGGGTCACATCAGTCTCCTCAACCTTCTCATGTACGACGCATCTAGGATTCAACACGGTGCCAGCAAGCGAGATCATAACATTGCCTCCAAATCTACCAAAATGGTGTAGAAACAAATCATATATGAGTTTAAGCCCATATATTAGATATCATGGGCTACGAAACCGAGATGCTTTGCAGCCGCTGTGGCGAAAAATACCCCTTAAAGGAGAACCACAGATCCTGTCTGAGATGTGGCGGACCCCTCCTTCTAAACTATGAACTAGGAGATATTTCGAGCAAAATAACAAAGGGTACCTTCAGCAACAGAATAAGAGGAGTCTGGAGGTACATAGAACTTCTACCAAACATCAATAAGGAAAAAATCGTCTCGCTTGGAGAGGGTGGAACAGCACTACTCAAATGTGAAAGGCTTGCTCGGACTTTAGGTCTGAGAAAGTTGCTAGTCAAAGATGAGACTACGAACCCTACTGGGTCCTTCCTAGACCGCGGAATGACTATCGACGTTTCAAAGGCCAATGAACTTGGACTAAAATCGCTAAAATGCTTAGCTGTATCCGGCAACTTTGCTGCGTCTGCGAGTGCGTATGCATCAAGGGCAGGATTCAGCTGCACTATTCATTTGCCGAAGAAGATGATTGGAAAGTTAAACCTTGGAAAACTCTACCAAATAATTGCATATGGCGGAAATTTAGTTGTGGAAAATGGCCGAACAAATTACGATATCTTAAATGAAGAAGGATCATACTCAATATCATCGAGTAATCCGTATTTCGCTGAGGGTGAGAAGACTACCGCTTACGAGATTTGCGAGCAGCTTGAATGGCAAACTCCTGATAGAATTGTAGTACCAATTGGTCACGGAGAACATATATCAATGATCTGGAGGGGAATCAACGAGCTTAGAGAACTTGGCCTTATTCAGAATCGAAACGTAGCAATGATGGGTGTCCAAATTGAAGGTTATGCAACGGTGGTAGATCAGCTTCAAAGCGGAAAGGTTGATGAAAGGTCTGTGGAGAAGGTTAAAACAGTCGCCACTGATCTTACTATGAAGAAGCCTACCCATGGAGATTTGGCGATTTGTTCAATAAGAGAGTCGAAAGGCAGTGGAGTCAAAGTAAACGATCTTGAAATCTTTGATGCCATGGCCCTTCTGGCAAGGACGGAAGGTATCTTTGCTGAGCCTGCTGCAGCCTCCACAATCGCAGGCCTGAAGAAACTTATCGACCTAGGTCACGTAGACAAGAATGAGGAAGTTGTCTGTGTCGTAACTGGTGCAGGACTGAAAGATCCGTCTACTGCACGCAGGTTCGTAAAGAAAGTGAGGACTGTTGATAAAATCGTCAGCCAGATCGAGTCCCAAAGATTCATAACGAGGGTTGGCAGGACAAAATTCGAGATCTTGAAGATTATTTTAAGTAAGGAGACTTATGGATATGAGGTTTGGCGGAACCTAAAGCAAAGACTTAGAATTGACTTCGATATCTCAAGTGTATACCAACACTTGTCTGAGCTTGAGAAGGCAGGACTGATCAGAAGGACAAAAGTTGAAAGTGTGCTTGGAAAACCCGAACGATACTACTATTCCCTAACTGATAGAGGTAAAGCCATCGTAAAATCCGCTATAATGTAATGCTCTTGGTAGGTATGACAAGGGATATCAGTAAAGGTTTCCGGAGGTCTGCCTCATCAGGAACGTATTGCATTTCTTAGAGAACTATGAGTGCAAAGGAAGAGAGACGCAATGTTGCAAGAAAGGATTTGTTGAGTCAACAGAAACAGGATATCTATGAGTTTATTCTCTTGAGACCTTAGACGCAGAGGAGTTTCACTAGAAGTAGAGCTATAATGAAACGATTTGAGCTTTACAGACAGACAAAGATCACGGAAGTCATGGATGAAATCAATGCAGTATACAGGGACCTGGAGAAGGAGACAATAAACGGTGAGGTCTTCTACTATATCAAGGGCATCTTGACAGAAGATGAAATCAATCTACAGAGAGAGTTCTGGCGTAATTCCGGCAAGAAGAGATGTAGCTTCCACAGCATACTTGGCAGAGCGCATGAATCCTTCATTCAGACAGGTTTAGACCAGATGTGGAAGCGAAACGACCTGAAGATGACCGATTACCATTGGGAGTTCAGCATCGACAAGAACCAACGAAAGAAATACAACAAATATTACCAGAGAGTGAGTAGGCCCGACAGAAGATGGGAGTTCGACCGCATACTCCATTGCCTGCTAGCACCATTCAGCAACAAGGGAAACAATGAGATCATCTTGGTCTTCGAAATGAAGTATCGTGGTATGCTTGGTTCGGACCTATGGGAAGCCTTCTCTATAAACTAGCAGATACATGGCAGTTCGGATACGATACTAGGGTCAGAGACGTTCAAGGCAATATAGATTCATTGTGAGGCTGAAGAAGCACAATGTTATTCCAGTCATTGTTGTCCCATGGACTGGCAAAGACGATATCGAGATTAAGTTGAGCAAAGATATGAGAAGACTCAACTTTGCAGAATACGTAATCATGCAAGGCGGCATAATCCTATTCACTACCGAGTTCGAGCGACACTTAAAAGAAAAACTGGGTAGGCAAGCGAACTTCATCAAGATGTTCAGGCAGTGGTGGGCCCAGAAAAAAGCAGAAAAGATTGAAGATATACACGAAGAAGAATTCACGCAGCTACTCCTAAACTACCTATTCGATCGGGGTTCAAAGTTTGAGGAACAGCCAGTTCCAATCCGCTGTACATGAAAGAGCCGAAATACAGCCCTTAGACGGAAAACGGCTGGAAGATGAACTTTAAGTACAGTGGTGCGGGGAGTTAGGCGACAATTCACGTTTTGAACCAACGAAATCCTCGGAGAAATCATACGCCATAATTCCGCTCCAATAGGACAGAAAATACGCAAAATATCATCAAACTGGCTTAGTACGATGGTGCGGGGGGTGGGATTTGGATTTCAAGTTCGATTCCCTAACCTAAACTAATTACCAGCCGATGATCAGCGTTTCTCAGATATCACACTT
This sequence comes from uncultured Candidatus Bathyarchaeia archaeon, assembly GCA_964480955.1. Lineage (GTDB taxonomy): Archaea > Thermoproteota > Bathyarchaeia > 40CM-2-53-6 > RBG-13-38-9 > CAYZRW01. Next base: position 28,932 of record CAYZRW010000019.1, read on the forward strand.
ACCATTTTGTAGGTT
>CAYZRW010000020.1:0-6383 GCA_964480955.1 uncultured Candidatus Bathyarchaeia archaeon
CCTACACCATGAGCAGATTACTATCCAAACTTGAGAGCCACCAATACATCACTCGTGAGAGAGAAGGAACCGACAAGATCGTGAGCCTAAAAAGAGATTAGAGTTCATAAACCAACGAGTTTCCATAAGAACCAAATATAACACTGTTATATCTTAAAACGACTCGAAAAAAAAATAGCACTGCAATAATGCAATATTACAACAAAACCAAGAATCGGCCAAACTTTTTGAATCGTCAGATACTAACTTAGACCTATGCGTATCCAATTCATTCTGACTCCTCCTGAATCCAAGGGGCTAATAGCAAGAGCAGTAGCCGCACTATATGCGCATGGTTAGAGGCAATGATAAGTTGATTGGAAAAAGCTCCTTGAAAAATTGGTACACATATCTCTTCTTCTTTTCTCTCGGGGTCTTTCTCCGAGGGATTCCAGAGGCGATTGTTGAGAAGTATCCTGTAGGATACGATACGACTGCCCATTACGTCTTCAACATTCTTAACTTTGACACAATCGGTGTAGTGGAGATGCTTAGACAGGCACCACTATTCTACCTGGTAGCTTACGCTTTGATTCAACTGCCAAAAGTTGATGTGTTCAATTTCCTAAAGATCGCTGGTCCCATATTGTATGGTATTCTATGCGCTTCCTTCTACTTCCTCTTGAAGAGGGGCTTGGGATGGAAAGATAAGACGGCCACAGTTGGCACTTTGATCTTCACACTTCAACTTGTATCTCTGAGATTATCTTGGGACATGTTCAGACTCGAACTAGGACTAGCTCTAATGTTCATAACGCTCAGCCTAATATCGAGAGGACCTTCAAGAAGCGGATCCCTGATCGTTATACTGTCCGTACTTACTGTGCTGGCGCACCAAATGGCCAGCCTGATACTATTCTTTACTATACTCTGGCTCTTCCTTCGAAAAACAGATGCCAGAAAAAAATTTTTTTCTCACCTGATTCCACTGGTCCCAAGCGGCGTCCTCTTCGCAATAATTCTATACATAACCTTCTTTATCCCCTCACCTCCAGACCCAAGAATCGTAACCATAGGTTCCAGCAAACTTTTGGCAAGCTATTTCGAGATAGAGCCAAGATTCCTGGAAGGTTCATACTATGCAATAGCCAGAAACATTGGAATGCTGATGCTCTTCTGTTATGTACTCATCTCACCTTTCATAATCAGAGGCTTCAAGAGAAATGAGATATTGGATCCTATGCTGGTCATGCTCTCGTTGGGCTCCTTCAGCCCACTAATAATCCCATTCATATCTCTACCTGCAGTATACTGGCGCTGGATACTCATCCTAATAATCCCATTCTCCGCATACGCTGCCTGCGGCCTACTCAAATTCAAGAGACTCTGGCGCAAGAGAGCCATCGGCGTATGCTTAATCTTTCTACTCTTCTTCATATTATCAGTCGGCTACGCAAGCGGCGCCTTACCCTTAAGAGGAATGTACTTCAGCCTGACTGGAAAGACGCCCAGCCCCCCCAGCCCCAGCAAGACCAGCTACGGAGCGATAGAGTCGGTGAACACCTACGTCCCCGCAAGCCTAGTAGCTTCGTCAACCAGCGTCGATAATGTTACCGAAGTCATAGATGATTGCATAGACTCTCTAGAGTGGCTGGACCAGAATGCTCCAGCAAACTCATGCCTGCTGACCGAGGAGAGATTCACATCCTGGGCTAGGCTCCACACCTCTGAGAAGATTAAACTGGCACTCTATTTTGGGCTAACCCCTGTAGATAAGGTTCTAGAAGAGATAAGGGATTACAGGTTTGAGCATATCTACTTGATCTGGTACTCTAACGTTCCCATAGAAGATTTTAAGGAAGTCTATAGGCACGACGCGATCACTATATATGAGCATAAAGCTTAGTGAAGTTCCAGCATCCACAACTACAAGCTCTTCTATGTTTCAGTTCCCAGTTATATCACTGACTCAGAAATCCCCCTGAAGCTTACATAATGGTCTGGCGCTCGTTGCGCCGCCGTGAAAAAGGCCTCCGCTAGAAGGGAAGAGGCTGACAGAAGGAGATCAGAGAAAGCAGATATGAGCAGAATCTACTTTGACGCTCGAACTTCCTGACGCATTGATCTCATCAAATTTCATTCCAAAAGAATGTTATTCTAAAATAGCCGGTTATACTTGCCATGGGAACGTAATCAAAAACTTGATTTTGACGAAGGACGGGCGCAAAATTTATTGAAAAATCAATGACGTCCATAAGTACGGAAGTCGAAATATACCCTATCGGAGTATCAAAGATTAGACTGCCGCCGAGAGTTGATTGTTTATAGCCTTCTACAATTGAGTTGGGAAAATTGCTGTCTAATTTCTGCGGGGAACCCAAAGATGTGCCTGGCGTCTGTAATTCTGTATGTAGACGCAATAGAAAACTAACGTTAGCACTTGAACTATCCGCTTGAATGATGATCTTCCTTAACACAACCCTTTTTGTGGAAGAAGTGTTCTTCAGTTGGATCAGATGTTCCCACGCCGTAGGATTTGTCTTGTCCACCGCTACCTTATATGCAGGGTCCATGTCTTCCTTCGCCGGATTGATCTGTGTTCCTGCAACATTGACCAACCCGGGCAGTAGTTCGCCCGTCGTTGCTTTCTGTTTTAAAGCGATTCCTTCACTTCCTAGAACTTTCACCAAGTCGTTTGCAGTCAAATTGCGAATGGTTCGAGGATCGATCGCGTTTCCGTCTGGATCGCAGATAACTACGCCCTCAAGATAGTAGATATCGTCGCCCTCGGTCTTTTTGAGAACCAGCAAAGGCTTACCTGTAGAGTCCGGTGGAACCTTAAGAATCTCCTTTGGCAATGGCAAGTTCTCACCCTTTACTTATTTATTCCAGTGTGGACTACTCGGAACTTGTATCGACCGCAAATCGGATCAGCAGAGTCGCTCCAGCCCCACTGAACATAATGCTCTTCCAGTGAGGCATCGCTTGATATGCTCCATTTGGCTTTCCATTTTCCAGTCGCTTCTTTCGTGGTTGAAAGGGTTGCGACAAGTTCATCTCTCCGGTAAATCTTCGCTGTAGCCGCACCGGTTTCAGTTGGATCGTAAAGTTGACCTTGCTCGTTTTGATATTCGCATTTGAAAGTATAGGTATGTCCTCTCTCCAACTCATCTAACGCCATTAATCAATCACCTGAATCGTCATCATGCAGGAAGAAGACATACTGTAGGCGAAATTTGAGACTGAAACTGGAGAGGAAAAACTACAACCCACACAAGACTTGGAGATCGACAAGGCTGGAGTGGGACTATGTGAGAAGTTGAAGGTTGTAGTTGGGAAGGGTGGCCAAATCCACTGAGTCATCCAATGATGAATGATCTTGATCAGCGGCAACTAATCCACCCAGGTTGTCTCCTCACTTGAAGAATAGAATACTCTAACCCTCAAGAGAAGCTGGTCAGCACCATATTTCGTCTTAGAATCCGCGCCTCCAGCATCGTTTGCACTCATGTTTGTGATCTTCATTAAGACACGTTTGTTGCAGCCGAATTGGAGCAGCGAAGTCATGCTTGAAGCCGTTCCGCCCCTGATAGTATTGTTCACGATCATGTCATGGGCTACGCTTTGAGGGTCTGTAAAGTCCTTCGTGGCACCCCAAGCGTCGGCACCGCCCCAATCACCGATTAAAGTGTAGGTTGACCCGTTCCCATAGTAGGCTCGGAATTTCGAGAGATTATCGGGAATATGAAACTCCAGAATGATGTCTTGGCCTGAAGTGTGATCGTTTCTCACGTAGGAGCCGTACTCGAAGTAGCGAGTGTAACGGTCAAGTTGCCAGCCGGACTTGACCCATAAAGGAGACAAGAGGTCTCGATATGTTTTAGAGTAATCGAGATCAAGCAAGTAGACGCTTGTCCCTGTGTTAATGTATGTTCGACCCCAAGCTGGAACCTCGTAACAGTCCAAGGTATAGTTTATTTTATGACCGGCAGGGGCCTCCGGTGTGAGAGAGTAGGGTCTGACGAAAGAATAGATTGGGTCGGAATCATCGACTTTCGAGACTACGAAGAGATAGACTTTCCGACTCATGATTAGATTGAGAAGTCTGTTATAGTCTGCCACTCCGTCAATGTTGTCGGTGAAGAATCCGAGAATTGTTAGTCGTCGCTCCGGCGACCCAATTACTTTCGGCAGCGTTTCACCATCAACGATCTTGCTGGTTGAAACTGTCTGAACTAGTGAGGGAACAATGTTGTTGACGTTTCCATTCTTGAGTAAATCAATATCTCCAATTGAAATTGGCATTTAGGGTTCCACCTGAGTTCTCGCATTAAGATCTTGAGAAGAGTCAGCCCAAATCCTCAAGTTCTCAGCCAGCCAAGACCGGATGAAAACAGAAAGATCCTTCAATCTGGACCCGACAACCAGAGAGGTTTCCTCCGATTCACCGGCAAACCTTCGCTTAATCTCGTAAACCCTGAATTTGCCATCAATGCCTAGATTGTCGTCTCGAATCCAGACTTGATCTCCAGGATTGTACGAGCCTAATGAATACGTGTCTAGGACGGTTACAAGCAACTTAACCGGGACATCTTTCAACTCAGCAATTAATGTGGAAGCAAATTGATCTAAGGCGCTTTGTGAGATAGTCTCTTTAACCGTGAAAGCGTCCTCATGCACTCCATAGGTCGATATGCTGGTCGAATCTTCCGCCATCGACTCAAGCTGTTCCCCGCCTTCTCCATGACCCAGAGTGTAAACCCGATTTACAAGATCAATAAAGTCGTCTGTTAGCCTTACTCGTAACAGATTGATGCCTGAGAGAAACTTCACTGTTCCGCTAACATCGCTTCCTCTAGCAGCGAAATTGAGATAGTCGCTTGATTCGTCAAAGGTTGCGTAGACATTCCATCCCAGTAGATCAGCTATATACATCATGCCGTCGAGCCGTTTCTGATAGTCAAACCGCGCATTGATCGTCTGACCGTAATTCTGAATCGTGCCTTGCGATAAAATCTCTGAGCCTGTGCTTTTGAATACGGCAACATCAAGGATTGCCCAACCGTAAGAGGCGCTACCTGTCAACGTGATCTTGATGTATCTTGCGTTTTGGGCGGTTGCTAGTATTACTGCGATGTTGGGATCTGTACTGTTGGAGTCTGAAGCGATCTGAGTCCAATTCACGTCGTTTGTGCTTATCTCAATCTTCCAGTTGCGAGCATACTTCACCGAACCTTGAAAGATGTGGAGACGCTTTAGACTTATGGTTGAGCCTAAGTCGAGCTTCCACAATTGTCCGGAAGCTTGATTGACCCCAGTCTCCCAAGCCGTATTCAGACTGTTATCACATGCCAAGATCGCATAGTCATTATTGTGGCTTGCCGAGGCATCAGCGTAAGGCGACTCATTCTTGCGGTAGACAAGTTCAAGATAGGGACGCAGAAGAGGATTCGACTCACGTGAGTCAAAGTCGTGAAGAACCCAGACCCAAGCATCATCTTTCTCCAGTGAGTCTTTGATCTTCCATCCGTAATTGCTGTAGCTTCCATCAGCCCATCCCTGAACGCAACTCTTGACGTTCCAGTCTCGCCAGCCTGAGATTGCTTCTTCCCAGTTTCTAGAGGCGATCAGGGTGCCGTCGTGAGTAGGCTGATTATTCCACGTGACAGTAGTCTCGCCCCAATCCGCCGTTATCCGATAGATACCTATGACGCCGTAAGATCCGTCTCTCCAGTGATCATACTGTTCTTTGAACAGCCAGAGTTTCCCTATTCTAATTGATGCGCCTGAAATGTTTGAGGGGAGGGTTGGCTTAAGAAGGATCCTCTTAACCCGTCGCTGACTGGGGTTGACTTGATTCCATACTTCGATGGTCAGCTCGATCTCTGTGCCATAGTTCTTGCTTGAGTTCGGGTTTCCTGAATAGTAACAGAAGTAAACATAGGTGTCTCTCTCCATTGGATAAACTGTATAATAGCAGTTTGTGATGTTGTACCGCTCGTTGGGCGAGTTCAGCGCCTTGATTATGTCGGCTGGGTCGAAGCCGTTGTAGAGTTCTCGACCTGTCACCTGATTGAGAAGTTTGACGGCTACGCTTCGGCCTGAAATAACGTGTCTGTCGCCTTCCGTTCCGGCGTCTATTGCTTCTCGATCTTCATAGTAGCCTTTGAAATCGAGAGTTCCATCCACATAGATCTTGACGAGGTCGCCCTTGCTAATCTGTGAGAAATAAGCTGGAGCGGTAAGCTTGAAGAAATCTAGTGTGGTGAGATCAATATTTTTCGTATATTCCAGTTCGGAGAAGGGAAGCTTCTTTCCGCCGACTTGGACCTCTACGGTTCTCATGGCTCAACAAGAGTCCTCGCATCGATTTCTTGAGAGGAATCGGCCCAAAGCTGAGTATT
>CAYZRW010000020.1:6483-27646 GCA_964480955.1 uncultured Candidatus Bathyarchaeia archaeon
TCAAAGAGAGCGTCTGCAAATTCGTTGAGAAGATCCTGATTGATCAGATTCTTCGATTCAACCGCTGCTTCATGCAACCCATAAGTGTCAATGCTACTCTGATCTTCCTTTATTGCTCTCAGCTGCTCGCTTCCCTCACCATGACCTAGAACAAAAAGGTGGTTGATGAGGGTGACAATATCGTCTTTAACGGTTAAGCTGTTCAGATTCATTCCTGAAATGAAGCGGACAGTGTCGCTCTTGTCTTCGCCTCGCGGCTGAAAATTCAAGTAATCGCTTGATTCGTCCCAAGTTGCGTAGGCATCCCATCCGATAGCGTCTGCAACCTCTTGAATACATTCAAGCCGTTTTCTGTAGTCGAATCGCATTCCGACTTGAGCGCCAAAATTCAGGACGGCTCCTTCAGAAAGGATTGCTCCAGTTGTGGACTTGTAAGCTTCAACTTCCAAGATTTTCCAGCCGTAAGAGGCTGCAATGGTTATTACAATTCTGACGTATCGAGCAGACATCGGGGAGATTGAGACAACTATAACGGGACTTGTGCTGCTAGCGCCCTCAGCGATCTTCGTCCAGTCCGTTCCATTCGTGCTTATCTCAACTTTCCAGTTGCGAGCATACTTCGTATCGTCTTGAAGGAAGACGATTCTGGTGAGGTTAATGCTTGATCCCAGATCAAGCTTCCAATATTGATCGATTGCCTGATTAACGCCGCTTTCCCAAGCCGTAGAAGTATCGCTATCACAAGCCAGTAAAGCCTCGCCAGCATTGTGGCTTGCAGTCGCATCAACATAGGGTGATTCGTTCTTGCGGTAGACAAGTTTGATGTAGGGCCTTGTGCTTTCAGTTGGATACTCTCTTGAACGCTCATCAAGCCAATACTTACCTAGATTTGGGCCCTCATATTCAACTGAATCCTTTATTTTCCAACCGTAGTTCGATGTGCCATCAGCGAATAGTTGAATGTCGCTCTTAACGTCGCCTGAGATCCACCCTAAAGTTGTGGGTTGGCCGAAGTTGACGGTTGCCGTACCATTATGTGTAGGCTGATTGTTCCATGTCGGCCCTGTTTCCGTCCAACTACTTGTGACTCTGTGTAGACAGATGTCTCCAGGAACGAACCCGTCGATAAAGCGATCTTTCGCAGTGACGTAGAGCCATATCCGAGCATACTTGACTGAGACACCTGAAAGATTAGAGGGCGTCGCCATTCTTAGCAGGCTTCGCCAGTGACGAGCCGGACTACCCTCTACTTTCTGAGTTCCGTTTCGCAGAATGTTTCCGACATTATAGTTATTGTTGGGATTAGCACTATCAATATAACAGTCTTGGTCATCTTGGCAAGTTGCCGTATAAATATTTGAGAACTCAAACTTATCATAGGGAGCGTTAAGGCCCTTCACGATGTTACCGGGATCAGTGTTGCTATAGAGTTCACGTTGGACTATGCGGTAATCAAGCTTCGCAGATACGCTTCGACCTTTCAGCGTGAAGAGAGTTCCGGATTCACCGAAGTCTCGAAGCTCCCTGCCTTCGTAGAAGCCCTTGAAATCAAGCAGACCATCAACATAGATTTTGACTAGATCACCCTTCGTTAAGCCGGTAATATTCGAGGGAACTGTCAGCGTGAAGTCGTCAATCGTGGAGAGGTTGACGTTCTTACGGTAGGAGAGGCTTTCAAACGGAATCTTTTTCCCGCCAATTTGGACCTCAACATTTCTCAAACCCCTACGCCCCTCTTAGTTGCGTCATAAGCCATCCGCATAATATCGACTGCCAACTCATGCTTCCAATGCGGATCCTTGGCGTCAATCATCTCGTTAATATTAATTGTGAAGTTGAAAGTTGACTGACCAAAACCAAATCCTCCAGCCTGATTAAGTGGAATGACGGCTTCTCTACCCCTCTCTCCCAACAAGCCTAGGGTTGGTCTAGTGACTACGCCTCCTTCCTGGAAAGGCCACCATGAGCCAACCCAATTTGAAAATGGATCAAATATGTTCTGGTTAAGCCAGTCATAAACAGGATTAACGATATTCTGCGAGAGCCAATTCCCCGTTTCCCAGAATGGTTCGACATATGGTTGATACCAGGGTTCCTGCGCCACGTTTGTTGGATAATTCCAGTTTATATCCTGTCCCCAAGGTTGACCCCAAAACTCCGTAACCTCACCCGTCTGAGCAATTCCAATTGGATACTGCCAACCTCCTTGCGGAAAAACCATGCCTGCATAGGGACTTGTACCCATATATGGCCTCGGAGCCCAAGGACTTGGACCGCCTGTAGGGCCATAGCGTGAAACACCAATGTTAAAACCGCCTAGAAACCCCGTCATTCCACCGCCGAGGCCGGCTAAAGACGCTCTAATGCTAGCTACCGCTTCGTTTGCTCCCTGCTCAATCTCGTTAAGAGCGTTAAGTATGCTCTGTTTCATCTCGTCAAAAATCTGGGCAACTTTGTCAGCAAGTTCCTGTAAGGCTGACTCAATACGACTGCTGAAAACGTTAACTCGATCCTCAGTCTTCGACGTATATTCTTCCGTTACGCTACGTATTTTCCGCCACATTTCAGGCCAAATGCTACGTGTAACGATCTTAGCCGCAGTCTCACCGAAGACCTTACTCATCTCATCCAGTTTCGTGGTGACTATGACTGAGGAATCTCCCATGACGGCTTCGGTAATGTCGCCGACTTCACGCATACCCTGCTTATATTCAGATGTATCTACTCCGGGAAACTTGTAGCGGTCTCCGGCTCGAGTAGTCCAAGGTCCACCTGCTTCCCACCATTCACGCGGTTTCTCAGTTATTCCAGCTGCTTTAGCGGCAACATATCCTCCAGCTAATAGGCCACCAGCCGCCAAACCGATTATTCCGGCTGTACCTAATCCGGCAGCTAAACCGGAAGTTGCAGAGATCGAGGCATTAACTGAGGCAACAACACTGCCAAGGGAAGTATATGCGGTCCTCAGGTTGCCGAGAGCTGTAATTAATGTTGGAACGCCGAAGAGGGCCGCTTGTACAAGAGCCTCATTCATATGTTCCTGAGCTTCATCAGCCATCGCCTGAGCAACCTGCTGCCTCTCCAGCGCAAGCTGATAATCTTTACTGGCGGCTTCAGCCTGCTCGCTTCCCTCCCCAAACTTAGCTATAGCATTGTTCAGTCGTCTCTGAGCATCCTCAACCGCATTGTTTGCCTTAGCCAGAGAGTATTGGCTGCGTTGGAGGCGGAGAGAAGCATCATCGATTCGATCATAGATTTGGTAAAGAGCGTAACCTGAAGTGGCTAGGGCGCTCCAGCTTTTCGTAGCTTCTTTCGCGCTTACTTCAGTTGATTTGCCCGCGCTAGTTACTTCTTTCCCCATCTGTTTGGCTGACTGAGAAACTTCATTAAGCGCTCGCTTAGCCTGTTCAGAATCACCCTTAATCGTGATCATAACTTCGGGATTAAGCGACAATTCACTTCACCATTCCAGATAAAGCCTCAACCATCTTCCACATGAAACCGAAATAGCGCTCCATGTCGGTGAAGACTCTTCCTTCTTTATCGTAGTAGTAGCTGCATGTTCTGAAGACCCAGAGCCAAACAAAATCAGCAATAGACAAACTTATTCATGTGTAGAGTTTCGCATATTTCTCGATCAGTTGAGCCTCCACCGTCTTCCTGCCAGCAACATCAAGATCCTCGGTTACCGCGAAGATCTTTAGGTCGAAGAGAAAATTCTCGAAGGGAGACTTGTTGAGACGTATTATTTCGCTTGGAAACTTACCGAGTAGAACCGCCAGATCTCTTAGTGTCTGCTTGAACTGGAGGGGTATTTGGAAAAAAGATTTTGTCAACCTCAGACAGTGATTTCGCTGTTAAACCACTGATATATCGATAGAGTTCCGTTACGTCTTGAGGATTCGGTTCCGGCGACACACATTCCTTCATTATTTCCTGTAGCAACTCTTTGATCTCGGCAGATCTCTTTCTAGCATCATCGATAGTAGCAACTTCTTCAGAACCGAGTTTAGCGATCATGGATGCGAAGGGAGCAGCGTAAGGCGGAAGAGGGGCGACCTCATAGTTTCGACTGTTCACGGTGACTTTCAAAGTCTGCCACCTAAATCGTGCTGAGAGCATTAATTATAGTTATTTTGGCGTCGCAGGAATCGCTTGTAGACCATATCGCTCTGAAAGGCGCCGTTAACCTGAATGGTGTTTGCCTGTCGATATGAGGTGCTGTGTCGCTTAGATAGATTGCCTTCGGAATATCAATTTGGAACGTGTATTTCGCTGTGGCGCCAACCAATGCGCCTTCAGCTTTGAGTTGTACAGCGAAATCGGTAGCGGCTAGGAACCGGTCGTATTCAGTAGTGTCTGGGAATAGAAGGTCAAGCGAACCATCAGCTAAATGTTGACCTACTTCTATGCTTTGAAAACCGGTGTAGCCAACCGTGAACAATTCATCGATTGGAATGTTATTGTTGAGTCTCAGCCTGAAGGCTCGTACATAGTCTTTTTGTGCTCCTTCAATACTGATCTTGGCGTCTGTAAAGTTGAAGTCGGCCACTGTCGAGTAGGTCGGGGTTCCAATTGTTCCTTTAGTTTCCTCCTTGCCATGAATGGCCGCTGTCAGGACGATTGGTCTACCAACTATTCCCTCAACCGTCAAGACATCGATTAATGAACCAGCAACCTTCCTTGTCGCCGATTCAACGCCTAGCTCACAACTGAAGCTCTTGATCGTGTCCTTAGGCACAAAGACATGTTGGTAAGCTCCAGTCTCAACTAGAGTTGTTGTCGGCGCACCCATATTCCATTTGCAAGCGTAGGGCGTCAGGTTTTCGGGAGCACAAATGAAATTTATGTCTCCGCTCTGAATCGGCATTCCACTCAACGTTTTCGTTGCCGCTCTAGCTCTTGAGGTTTCAGGAAATTGCAGCCTCAAATTTGGAACAATTGACTCCGCTATGATATCGCTGTATTTTGTCGGGGCCACCCATGTGCCAAGCTCAGTCTCCTCAGCGTATCCTACATATCTTGTTCCAGCCATATTCTAATCATCTTTTCTTTTTCGTTTAATTCCTGTCTCGAAGGATTTCTCCTCCGTGACCTTAACGAACATTTTTGTTTCAAGAAGCTCAGGGATCAAATGGTCAGGCACCTCAACAGGCTGATTTGGGAGGAATACTCTCACACCATCGATCTCGACTCCCGAGCCTCCCCCAACATACTTAATCTTCAAATCAAGTCACCTCCAAACGATCCTTATACGCCTGAAACTCAAGAATAACCCATGAAAGAGTCTTAGTGTCTCCAATTGAGTAATCAGGCTCAAAAAGAGCAGGAGCTAACCAGTCGGATTTACCGCCCAGTTTGATGTCGCTCATCAGTTTATCGTAAGTGTCACAGCCTAGGTCAATGGCTTCCTTCAAACATGTTTCTGGATCCGTTCCCTGAGTCATGAGTACAACTCGAATACCGACACGGTGACGAATATAACCTGTTGAAATAAACTCTATTGGATCACGGATAGGAACTACGAAGGCCAGAGGAAACTGGTAAATCTTTGTTTGCTCACCAACAGTAACTCGATTCTCTAAGCTTGTTATTTCTTTGACTTTCGCCACTACAGCATTAACTATATCCCAATAATCCGATTTGAAAGTCATAATTATCCGCCTGAAACTGAGCCGACTACAAACTCTGTGACTCGCCTACGAATTTGATCTAGGAAGCGACCTTTCCCCGCATCTGCCGCTTGCTCAAGGAACGGATTAGGCGCTATTCCTGGATGAGTGCCAAAAGAGGGATGTTCAGGATCTACAAGGCGCCTCTCAATCGCAGGAACATAACGTCCCGGAGAAGGTCTTGTTCCTCGAATAACGTATGGAGCATAATCAACTGTTGGACCTATTAAGACTTTGTCAGGTTGCCGTTCAATTATGATGGATGCCCTCAATCTGCCTGTACGAACCGGCGCTCGGAATTGAGCTTCCTGCTGAAAAACCGGCGCGTTTTCCTCAATGGCCCAAAGTACAGCTTCATCCATTCCTTTCGAAGTTGCTTCACAGTAACTGTTAAGTTTGCTGAGATCCACCGTTATTTCTACACTCATTCATCTGCCCCTCAACTATTCTAGCAACGACTCGATCTCCCTCAGTCTCTCCATGACTTGCTGATCGCGCAGCAGCCTTTCAAGAGCCCACATTGGAAAGCCTGAACCTGTCAGGACTGGTAAGAAAAACTGCGATTGATAAAGAAGCGTAAAGATTAAGGCGGTGCCCCAAGCGAGAACGACTAGTACAGCGCAGATTGCTTTCGCTGCATCTACAAGCCAACCCAATCTAAAGAATCACCTCCTTTATTCAACTTTGCCGAGTTTTCCGCAAATAGGACAGATAACCAGATATTTGCCGTCGTCCTGCTTTTCTACCGCAGCCTCTTCGTTTGGATGATAAGGACAACTATAGTGTCTAGCCAAGACTATTCACTCAATTTCTTCTCGATTGTGACGAGGTGATTATGGATATCCACTAAGAGACGGATCACCGTTCCCGTATCGCGTCCTCTCAGAAACGGTTCAGAGCCGTCAAGATAATCAGCCAAAGCAAAACCGCCAATAAACAGAAAGGAAACTACAATATTGCAGATGACAAGGAGTTGGATTAGCTACTCCACAATACATACACTTCTCCACTATTCATCCCAAGTATCCTTGATGTCGTTAGTTTGGTACTCCGTTGATTTGACGCGGCGCCGAAGTTTTACATGGGAACCCAAAAGATCTTTGAGATCTTCAGAAAAGACTTCGAGGCTTGCCGACTTCACTTGCCAATCATCAATTCTCACAATGGGTCCCGTTGCATTCATGATCATGAATTGCAGGGTTCTGGCTGCGAGCATGGCGCAGACTGTCTTAACACTCTCACTCACAGTGACGTCTGAAAACTCTTGACCGCAGTAGTCTTCGATTATTGACTCACATCTGGGTAGTAATGTTCCGTTGATCCAGGTTTCATAATCCGCGTCTAATGTGAAGCCTACCATGTTGTACTTGACTTGGGAACATTGTTTGACGTCACTCGCAGTTATCCAGGTCAAGCAGAGTTCACCTTGCCAGCTGACCCATCCTACAATCTTCGCAGCGGTAGGTTCGCCAGCTAGGACCCTCATGTATTAGCTGCATTGGTTTGTGACATCCGGGGCAAATCGGAATTTCGGGTGTCACTTCTACCTTCGGCTTAAGCCTAGGCTCCGCTGTCTTTTCCCGAATCTTTCTTGGCCTACCCTTTTTTCTCTTCGACAAACTGTTCCCTCCTTCATGATGTTGTGAGAACATTTACAGCCGAGGCTTGCGGCCTCGGCTGATGATCCCCTAAAAACCGGGGGGAGTTTAGGTAGAAAGTTAGGTGTATACATAGGTATACACTTAGGCAGAGATTCTAGGCTGTTACGCCCGTCAATTTGCGGATCGCGTCGCCAACAACCAGCTTCGGCTCAAGCCACTGTCGAATTATGAATGCGTCATAACCTGAGGGCTCGTTCCGGTAGCGGGCTGACTCGGTAGGGCCGTTGCCTAGGACGACTGCAGGTGCTGTACTATCTCCGATTACAGCTACAGTGTTTGTCATTGCGTAGTCAACGATGACTTGTACGGCCGGCCATCCTGGGAGGCTGAATGATCCTCCCTGCTGTCCAACATTGACTATTCCAGCCTCAATCATGCCTTTGACATAGCTGTTCCTGATGAAGGCGTTCCAAGCCTTGTGGGACACAGCCATGAAGTTGGGCTCGTAACCGTTGCCCAGAATAGTCTCGATCACACCACCAATCTTGTTGAATGGATCGTAGTCGTTGTTTGGCGCAGTGGTCATAGCGTTCCAGCTCTCACCTACTACAGCCGTCGCAGTCTCAACAACTTCTTTGATCTGTTTATTCTCCATTCTGGCTAGGTCTCTTGCAGCGTCTTCGGTGTGGACCCTGAAGATGTCGTGAACAGCCCTTTTGCGAGCCTCATCCTCAATGAGTATGTGGACAACGTTTTTCCACAGGTCGAAATTGACTCTTGTGTAGGATTGAGCGCTTATCTCGGCTTCGACAAGCGGAGGAACCTTCTCTTGCCCAGCGAGCTTTGTGGCTATGTCGACGCTCAAGACCAACTCAGGCATGTTGACGATTCTGCATGCCTTCCTGAGATTGTACTGTGGTCTTGCAAGCCCCAGAACCTCCTCAAGAACAACCTGAGCCTCGATCGTTGAGACATCGAAGACTGCTTGGCCTCGATATCTCTCGCCGGCTCTGCCTGCGTAGATCTGGTCGTCTACAGGATTGTGCCAGACGCTTCCGACCAGCCTCATGTCCTTTCCTGTTTGTACTGTCTGCATGTTCTATTCACCTCTAGAATGGGAGTAGACGTATCAGCACTGTAGTGTCGGCTGAGGCGGCTTCTTTTTCACAGCGTCCAACACGCTGCTCAATCTTGCTAAGCTCAGCCTGCATGTCCGCCTCAGCATAAGTTGCGGGAGCATCCAAGTTTGCGTAGGCCTTTACTTTGCCGGCTGTGGTTGAGAGCGCAACCCACGCACCCTGATTGATTGCGCCACTGACTTTGCTGACTTCAACAACACCCTCCTCTAGAACCTTACAGCTTGCTTGGAGGCCAGCACCGGGCGCAACTACAGTCTCCAGCGCAACGACAAATGGGCCTTTATTTCCAGATGAAGCATCCGCATCAGCTGGACCCCAACCGTCAGTGTCGTAAGCCAACACATCGCCCTTCGTAACGCCAGTGTTGGTCTTCAGTGTGTACTTGGCAACCTTCATGCCAAATTCCTTGAATACGTCACCTGCAGCCATCTAGCTCACCAACTCACCTTTTCGGTTGCGCTGATAGCCGTAGAGATCAAGCCGTAATGCCTCAACTTGGTCGTTTGCTTGTCTTGCTCTGAACCTTGCCTTCGGACCCGAAGGCTCAGACTCGATCTGTGTCACTATCGCAATCAGGTCGCTCTTCATCGCGTCGAGGGCTTCAGCTGTGAGACGCTTCAATTGTTCAATACTCTTTTCTCTGTCACGTTCGTCCCCAAGTCCAGCTCTTATCCTCAAGTCTACAACTTCTGTCGCTCTCTCAGTCTGCTGTGCATCCATCATTTGGGCTTTCCAAGCTTTCAGCTCCATATTTTCAGACTTCAGTCGTTCAAGCTCGGCCTGGAGAGTCTTTATTGGCTCTCTCCGCTCCAGAATCTCTCTTTTCTGTTCGCTTGTCGCAAGCTCACCTTGCAGTCTCTTCATCGTGGCTTCTAGTTCCGCGATTCTTTTTGATTCTTCATTCAAAATCAATTCACCTCTTGCTTTGCCGCCGAGCTCTTCCTTGCAGAGGTCCGACTCGATTCCGGCTTCCTTAGCCGCCCGGCACAGTTCCCCGAGAGCATCCGTCTTCGCCTCTTGGCTGTGGAACTCGGTTTGTTCCCACCTAGCCAAGGCGTTACGCAGATGGTCGGGCTCTATCCGGCCGTCGGGCCATCGGTAAGGTAGCTTACGTTCGCTCTTGTTTCCTTCAATGCCTTTGGCTGATGGTGGAACATAGGCGAAGCAGTTGTCAGGCCACTCTGCGGTTGGATTGAACTCAGCAGCTTTGAGGTAGCTCATAGTTTCACCTCTGTAATCGCCCCATTTTGTCTTGAGGACTTGCGGCTGATTAGGGGTCTTGAACCTAGTCCTCATGGCTGCATCATCTCGAGCCATTCTGTCACTTGAGTGACCGTGAAATAGAGCGGCTGAGAGAGAATAGGCGAAGCCGTAATTCTCAATCGCCCCCTCAAAAGCAGACTCAACCTGTGATTCTGGAAAAGCGCCCTCAGGCACAAGAGCAACATGCTCAAAAACGAAGTCTGTCACTGTTACTACGTTATCATCGTCAATCTCGCCATTTGCAAGGACTTGGGGGCTAACAGCTCCCCATTCGCCTGATTGAATCTTTTCCCAAGCATCAGGATCAGTTATCTCGTAGATCGCCTCTGCAGAACCATTCGCCTTAACCTGTATAGGTCGGCCTAAAGTTCTTCCTTCATGACCAAGCCCCGGAGGACCTACGAGAGGAGCGGAAAGGAGCGTTCGTAATGCTCTGGTAAGAGCCCCCTTAGTCACCCGCCACCTAACACCATGCGGATCCGTAGGTTTACTAGTCGTAGTGTCGATAACCTGAACCTTAGCGTATCTGCCCCCGCATAAAGTGAAAGGTTCAGCTTTTACTTTGTAATTGAAGCGGGCTTTATGGGTCTGCTGCTCTAACTTTCCACAGATTTTCTTGGCGGTTTCCTCATCGTAGCCCTTCTGCATTTGATCCTTGACGCAAGACTCAAAGTCTGGATAAGGCCCTACAGGCATAACTTACCCTCCGAAGAAATCTCTAGAACACTCAGGAAACCTGACATCTATTCTATGACAGGTTGCTCCAATTCGGCTGGATCAAAATGGGTGTCTGTTCCGTCTCTGAGCATCTCATAGATTTTTTTGCGGTCAGCCCAACCGACGCCTGTTCCGTAGGCTTGTGAGGCTGCCTTAATCAGCTCAAACCAGTCGGCAGTCCTGATTTGTCGCCAGCGATGCTTTATGAGAACGGGAAGATTTCCGTCTGCAATTCTTAACTTCTGCCCAGCGAGTCTGGGATACCATTGCGCCTCCAACGTTCTCTTGAACATTCGTTGAATGTCAGTTATGGGTCCATCCACAAAACTCTCAAGTTCGGCGTAGGCGGTTGCACGGTTCAATTCCTTCTCAATGTTCAGCATGAAGCGTG
The DNA here is from genome assembly GCA_964480955.1 of uncultured Candidatus Bathyarchaeia archaeon. GTDB lineage: Archaea > Thermoproteota > Bathyarchaeia > 40CM-2-53-6 > RBG-13-38-9 > CAYZRW01. Next base: position 17,267 of record CAYZRW010000020.1, read on the forward strand.
GAACTTGGAAGTTCCCAACTATCCTTCGCTCAACTTTGTCACTAATATTGATCAGTTTGTCAAGGTCGGGCTCAATGTCGACGACTTGTATCTGCCACTGGTCTGTTGTGGCAATATGTTTGCCCGGCCTAAGCTCAGCAACATGGTCATCAATGATCTTCTGAACCTCTTCTTGGTTGGTTCCTTCCGGTAGTTTCTCCGTTAGGAGGGTGTGCACCGCGATTCCAGCCCAGAGGGTTGTAGCAGCCTCTGTAAGGTCTTCACGCATGATTTTGTCGTCTAATTCGGCTTCTTTGAGTATCGGCTCAATCTCGCTGAGTCCTTCCCAGTCGCCTTCCAGATCACTATTAACAAAGTATAGAACTTCTTCCGGCAGGTAGAATCCTTCTTTCCCCTCGTATGTGAAGCCTGTCAAATTCCAGTTGTCATCAATATTTGGTTTCATCTGTGTCGAATCAAGTGGAATAAGACGGGTGGGCTGAGAGGCCCAAGGCTTACCTTGATGTTCAAACTCAATCTCGAAGGCTGCTTTACCGAAGATTTTCGTCTTGATTACAGCGATTCTTAGGGCAAGATCAAGGTTTACAGCCGAGTTGGTCTTGTCGACGTAGCTTTTCACCTCGGAGTATTGGTCAAGATGTGCTTGTTTGGCCTCTTCAGTCTCGAATTTCTCTAGTACCGCCGGTCCAGGTTCCAGAACCGTCTCAAAACCTTCCTTGACACTCCAGTAGGCTAGTGAATCGATAGCTTTTCTGACTAGAAAGTTCCTTCGATACTCGCGGTAGTACTTGTTCATGCCTCTGTACGCTGTGCTTGTCGTCAAAGTCGTGCCGGGGTAATATCGTGTTTTTGCGGCAGCAAACTTCTTGGGAGATTTCCTTGGGGATGAGGGTTCCTTGTATCCTGTTGATGACACTGAAACTCCCGGTCTCTGCTCGAGTCTCCTCACTAACTCTTCAAGGACTTCCTGCTTTTTCCCATTGGCGGTTCTGGTTACTGGTTTGGTTTTTCTTCGCATACTGGACGGTCTCAAAATGTCTTGGTGTGAGGTCGGAAGCGAGGTCGCGTGGGGCCTCGTGATGCATAAGCCGCTAGAGCCAGAGCCCATAAGCGATCGTCATTGGTTCCCTGCGGATGGCTGAAGACCATCTGCCCAGTTTTGGTCAACTCGAAGCGCTCGACATTCAATTCGGCGTGAAGCAAAGGATTGTAGGGAATTAGGAGCTTCTTCTCTTGCATGAGGGACTTCAGGACACCCATGACTTCCTGTTTCTTCGGTTGAGACAGCATGACGCCCTCAACTTGAGCGCCAACAATTTTCTCAAGATCTTCGACAAAATACTCGCTTCCAGTCTGGTCAACACAGATCTTTACAACATGTCTCAGCTTATCGCAGAGGAGCTTGATGTAACCGATGACGCTCACGTATGGTGTACCCAGCTTGAACTGTTTCATCAACACAAGTCTCAATGCATCTTCATCTTTCCGCAGGACAGCGACTGCTGAATGATCCTGCTTCTTGCCCAAGTCCACGCCAACCAAGAATGTTCCGCTAAGACGGTTCCTAGTCACCGCTAATCAAGATCCTCTCATCAATATACTGTAATTCTGGGTCTTGGCAGGAGACTATGAGTTTCTGTGGGAGCCAAACGTCTTCATCTTCAGCCCATTCAGCCTCCATCTCGCGCCTCCAACGCCAAAGGTCGGCTTGAAACTGTTTTCTTATCTTCTCAAGAATTTCTCTACTCAAGGGGCCGTTGGGTTCAACAGCCTCTCGCCAAGTCACATGATGACGTGAGAAATCGGAGTACTCAGGATCGTTTGAGATCCTGTAGAAGAGTGAGTCTCGGGCCCAAGGGGTGCTTGAGCATATGAACCAGCCGTTTGTCGTACCGAGGGTGAACAGGGTCGCGTCGTAGATCTCTTCGTCGTCACGTATGAAATTCATCTCGTCGCAATATATTCCGTCTAGTGTGGGTCCTCTGATTGTCTCCGGATTGTTAGGGAAAGCCTCAACACAACTGCCGTTGCTGAACTCTATCTTGACCTTGAGGACTCTTCTTATGAGGGGTTTCGGAATTCTTGGGAGAAAGGCGGATATCTTCCGAATAATTAACTTGCTTTGTCTGAAGGATGGTGCTATGACGCCCACATGGTTGCTAGGATTTCTGAGGAGAAACCAAAGGATCTTGGCTGCCACTATGAATGTCTTTCCTGACTGTCTACACCATCTCAAGGCGACAAACTGGCCGGCGTCTTCAAGAAACTTTCTTTGGTAGCCTGTTGGTTCAAACTTCAGGGTCTTCCTGCAGAACTCGACGGGCCCGTAGGGTATCGTCTCTGTGAGTTGGGAAACAGTCACTAAGCCGTACTGTCTACGAAGCTTCTCCTCCACCCTTCTGAGCTTCTCCCTTTTCGAGCTCATTCAACATTGCCTCAACAGCCCTTAGGCGATTCTCAAGCTCCTGAGACTCTACACTCTTGAGTACACCATCTAGGACTTGGGTGAGGTATCCCAAGAGCTGGTAGTACCTAGCTCTGGTCGTGTCTGCCTTGCCTCTCTCAGTCTCAGCAGGTGCATTCTCTGCTAGGATCTCAACCTCGATCATCGCATCTAGAATTCTCTCAATAGATTGATCTCGGATCTCTTCGATACTTTGGTCCCGCTTCAAGGGCAGTTTCTGGGGTCTAAGGAGCAGGCTTTTGATCGCTGAAATCTGCTCGATAAGGCTCATCCAACACCCCGGCCAGACACCGTGTTTTACGTATTCTTTTTTGATGTATTTCGTCGGTGCCTCCCTTGCCCGTCTAAGACAGTTCAAGCAAACATTCCTGTGTTCTAACTCACCATTACTGTGGGCGATTGAGATTGCTCTAGTGTTCTCTCTTTTGAGAAGTGCGCCGCATAGGTCGCAGAAAATATAAACCTCTGTTGTCGGCTTTTGCGTTTTCACCCTTTTTTAGCTCCGAAGAAAGCTCCTAGAACGAAAGTTACGACATAGCTCATTACGCTGAAGATCGACCGCTCGAAAGTCTGCAAGAATACCAGATGTATGATCTCAAGGATTAAGAGACCGACAAAGAATAGTGCGGCTACAAATATTCCATATACTAGTACAGGGGAGGGTGGTAACTGCACCTTCTGGCTTCTCTTAGCCACTTTTTGTCCTCTACCGATAGGATAGATGACTGTCCGTGTGAGATGGCGCTCTATCCTATCCAGAAAACATTCACCTAACCTCTTGATCAGGTGGATATCACCACTTTCTCGGTTGTTTGAATGATCTTAATGGGTTCGAGAGATAGGTTCCTGAGGTGTTTCTTCGGTAGTTTCACGTGGCGACCGGCTTCTGTCACTGGAACCCTCACGTTCAGTTCAATTATGCCTCGGATCAAAAGCGAATTTCCCTCAAGGTAAGTCTCCCCATCGGTCATCTCGCTGATCAGGATGAGGTACTCTTCATCTTTCACAGAATGGAAGTATCCGACAGTTTTTTTCTCCGTTCTGTAGACACTCTTGGTGAGGTGCCTTGCGTGGCGGAAAAGGCACGAATCCAGCCAGACACATTCAACAAGGTCCCCCTTCTTCAGCCTCTTCAGTTTAGCCCATACGCGGTTACAGGGCTCACACCAAGGGATCTTGCTGTCGCAGTCGTGCACCCTCAACCACAACTCTTCATTTCCTTTGCAGATATCTTGTCGGGCTCAAAGAGCAGGAGCGGTTTTAGCTCTTTGAGCGGCTCCCTGACTGGCGGAGGTGAATAGTTCATTATCAATAGGTGATTATGTTTTCCTCGCTTCGATTCACCGTTACGGCGGCTAATCTTCTGGCAGTAACTGTAGGATTCAACCTTGCGAATCAAATGTCCACCGTAAAGTTTTCGAATGTGTGGGTGGTCACCGTATGTCAGAAGCCATTTTCCCAAGGTTTGCTTCAAGATCGCTGCAAGATCAATATGGTCTCGTTCAGTGATGGGATATCTATACAGTTCTTTGGGGCGGTCGTAGTATGGCGGATCAAGAAAGAAGAATGTGTCAGATGAATCCCAGTTCTTGATGCAGGCCCGAAAATCCAGGTGGTCAATAATCACATTTATCAGCCTCGAGTGGATCGCCTCAAGTTTTCTGTTAAGCATGGTCCGGCGCCATTTCTTGCCGGTTCTGCCGAAACTCCAGCCGTGGCCAAACTTCCCAGACATCGAGCTTGAAGCGACGTAGTAGAATCGTAAGGCCCGCTCGACTGGGTCTTGCGGCAAATCATTCATCTTGAACTGTCCAGACCATCTTTGAAATAGTTCCCGGCTGTAAGGCAACCCATTGAGTCTGTGTCTAAACTCGGCAGGATTGGACCTAATAATCATGAAGAGATTCACAAGTTCGGAATCTATGTCATTATAGACCTCTGTTCCGCTGGGCGGCTTGTTCAGTAATAGTGCAGCACCTCCACCGAAGACTTCAACGTAGATCTTGTGGGGAGGAATTAGTGGGAGAAGATTCTTCAGAAGGAAGGATTTGCCACCCACATATGGTATTAGATTCAACCTTCTCATTTGGCAACCAACTCATAGAGGAAACTAATTGAGCAGACACCGAGAAAGTCAACGAAGACATCTTGAACGGAGTTCTCGACCGTTGCCCACATCTGTTCAGGCGGAAGCAACCCGAACCAGGTTATTGCAAGTTCAACAGTCTCCCAAATAACTCCGATGACGGCGACTTGGAATGGAATCCATGCCCGCCAGAAAAGATCGTAACGACCCGGTAATCTGACGAATTGCAGAAGTACAGCGCCGAGAGCAGCAGCGCCTGAAGCATGTGCGTAGATATCGAACGTTTCTACGACGGTGTAAGTGTTTATACCGCCGGTGAAGATTCCAAGCTGCCCTGTGATCTGAATTGTTGCGAAAATGATGAGTAGGGCAAGGGTTATCTCTTCCCAAAGGCTCACAATTAGCCCCTTCCTGCGACGTTCTGCAGGTCGTCGAAGAATCTTGCAAGATTAAGAAGCCGGATCTGTTTGGGATTCTTGGCATCTACGATGCCATAGGCTTCGTCAAGCATGGTGACGTTCAAGTACGGAGATCTTGACAAGCAGTAACCCCAAGAGACCACCTGAGGCGAGTAGTGTCCCCTCCAGGTATGCCGAACAACTATTCCACCCTGATCATAGCCGATCATGCACATCGCGTGGCCGCCGAGGACAGGTTCCTTTGCCGCTTCAGGTGGGGCGGGGTCAGGATACGAATTCACGAAAGACTCGGTAACCAGTATACCAATCTCAAGGATCCCAAAGATGTAGCTGGCAAGCTTGAGTTCATACGCGCTGGTCTTTACTTCTTGGTAGCCATCAATCCTGTATGGAATGCAGGTTCTACGTCTTCTTGCCAGAAGCTTCTGCAGCCCGCAATTACTGTAGCTTCTTCTCTTTGTACAGCCTATGAATCCTTCCTTCCGCCAGAGGTTGTTGAGGTCGAGGAGGTAGGCTCCTCCGCCAGGCTGTTCGATCTTTCTGTATTTTCTCTTTAACTCATCTCTAGGGAAGCTCACGATCCCAGATTGTTCTCGCCACTCAAATCTCAACTGGCCTGTAGCGGCGGAGTAGACCGTGCAGGCTGGAAGGTTGCCTTGGTCAAGAAGTGGAAAGTATTCTCTTGAGAGAACGTCCTTCTCAAAGCTGAAGCTTGGCGGCGGAGTGATCGCCCTAACATAATCGGCAAATTGGAGGTTTCTTTCATCGTCTTTCTTAGGAAGCTTTCCAAGAGTATATCTCAATATTCATCCCTTCATCTTTTCCAGAAGATTTCACAAGAATCGGCAGGAGACTGTTTCCAAACCGCAAAACAGAACGTGTCAACAACAAAGTATCAGTATCGTTTGGCTCTCAGGAGGTCTCTAACGATACCGCTCAGAGACTTAGGCCAGAGCAACCGGTAGTTCGGGTGAACATACCCTATCTTGGGATCGCAGAGGACCTCAGCGTTGAAGATCCCCAAAGTTGGATAGTCACCTATGCAGACCTCCTCACCCTTCGACTCGATCAGGTCACGAAAGAGAAGTCTTCTCGCCTTAGTCTGCTCTTCCTTGATCCTTTCTCTAAGGGCAATGGCCTTATGCCGGACCTTCCGTCTCTTAGCATGACTGCTCCAGCGAGAATGTCTATGGGTCAAACTCAACCACACCCACACGAGGCGGGCGAAGAAGAAGCCGAAGACAGACGCAACAAATAACCAAGAAAATACTTAAGGTTTCGACGCGTCACCGAGAATAGAGAATTATCCCAAGAACGTGCCGCAAGAGTCGACCGAAATCACAGGATACCGGATGCCCATCCACCGAAAGACGGCTGATGACCCCCCTAGGGGGGTGGGGGGTGGGTCGCCCTCTCAAGACAGAAAACGGAAAACCCCGGAGAGATAGTCAAAACTGTTCAGACACTGCTGGTCAACCTTTCTGAGCCCTCCTCAACCAGAAGGCGTGCTTGTTCAAGTTACTCTGACGGGCGCGCTATGGGAAAGCCTCTGATAAGTTACGCAATTTGCTTCCTAATAGTTGCGATCGGAGTCACGATCATTCTCTTGGCAATAAACTTGCTACTACTCTAGTTGTCTCAACACCAAGAGCAGAAGACCTTTCGAACATAATCTCAGGCTGATTGTATGAAATCACATAACTGAAGATGAAGCTAGTGTGCTTCTTGCGATGAGGTAATGAAGGAACTAGTTATTCATTACGTGTTGCCATTAGGATTTGCCGATGCCTGCCATTTCCTTCATCAATTCCATTATCACAGAGTAGTCGAGTTCTCCTTTTCCTTTAGCTTTCGCCGATGTGTATATCTCGTTTGCGATGCTTGCGGTTGGAGTTGGCACATCGAGGTACCGAGTCTCCTCCTTAACTAGGCCCATGTCCTTGCACATATTTTTCAGTGAAAAAGCAGTCTCATAGTCTCCCCTTATCATCGACTTGCCTTTTGCTTCGCTTCCACCAGATCTGGCTCCAGTGGAGTTTATTATCTCAACCATCAACTCAGGGTCTATTCCTGCCTTAATTCCAAAGACAAGGCCCTCAGCCAGGGCTTGAAGATTGATGGCTATGACCATGTTCATGACGAGCTTCATGTATGAACCCATTCCATTCTGGCCAATATAGATGGAGTTCTTGCCCATGGCCGAGAAGATCTTTGAGTTCTCTTCGTAGACTTGCTTCTTGCCCCCGACCAAAAAGATTAAAGTTCCCTCTTCAGCCTGTCTTTTGCTCCCCGCAACCGGAGCGTCAAGCATCTCAACACCCCTCTTACTAGCTTCATTAGCTATCTTCACAGAGACTCTTGGAGATATGGTGCTGCAATCTATTATGGCTGAGCCTCTCCCAGCTCCTTCTAACACCCCACCATCACCAAGTATTACTTCCTCGACGGCTGGAGAGTCTGAAAGCATAGTTATTATCACATCAGACCTCTCGCCTACTTCCTTCGATGATCTTGCTACAGATGCACCGGCCTTCCCTAACTCACCGGTCTTCTCTAAAGTCCTATTATAGACGTTTAGGCTGTATCCAGCCTTGATCAGGTTCTTGGCCATTCTGCTCCCCATAATCCCCAGACCTATGAAACCAATTCTCTTCGCCATTTCTGTCTCCCAAAGTATTCTTGCTTTTCTCACTTAAGTAACTATCCACATTATTGTCTTTGGCAAGCGCAGCAAACCTGATCGAAGAGAAAGAGAAGAGTTGTTAGGCGAGCGCGCGCTATCTCTGGCATACCTAGCTTCCTGAAATAGTGGGCCTCACCTTCCCAACCTTGATCGAGGCTGCGAAGGTCAAGTCTGAATACAAGTTGGCCCTAACAGAAGTTATCGTTTAAGGCCTTAAGGCCAAAAGTTTTTAGGAACGTAACGGCAAAGAACAATCTCAGAGGACAGACCATGGCCGTCGTCAAGGGCTTTGTCTCAGAGGCTCTGGAGGAGAGCTTTAGGCGAAAGGCCATGGAGAAGTACGGCTACTCTAAAGGCGCCATATCCAAGGCCTTGGAGAAGGCGATCGAGATGTGGCTTGAACTGGAGACAGATGAGACCGAGGATGAGAGGGTCAACAATAAGGCGTATGCCAAACTCAAGGACGAGATTCTTCGGAGTTACACTGGAAAGTATGTGGCCATAGCCGAGGGCAAGATCGTGGCTTCAGGCGACTCCTTGACCGATGTGTACATTGAACCTAAGGGCAGAGTCTCTCACAGGCTGGTCTTCAAGGTTGGAGAAAAGCCTCCTAGAAGGGTACATTTGGGTTGGAGAGTCACGAGAGAGGAAACTGGCCCTACAAGCAAGTGAATGGTGTCGATGTTCCAGCGGTCGGCGTTGGCATAATGGGGCCGACAGGGACTTTTCCTAGAAAGGACGAGCTGCTCGTAAGGGTGGATACAGGATATGACGGCTTCCTCCTAATCTCCGAAACCCTCTACAAGAAGCTGAGGCTGAGGCTCTCCGAGATGCCAAGAGAGCTCTGGGCTACAGGGAAGTCAGTGACTGGAGAACTCTTCGTCCTGAGAAGGGCATCACTTATGATCCAAGTGCCGAAGGCGAAGCTCAGCCTCGAAGGATATGGAGAGACCTTTAAGGGAAACGTGGAGAACCTTCTCGGCCTGAGATTCTTGGAGGCCCTCAGGATAACTTTGGATGGCCCGGAGAAGATGACGCGCCTTCTTTAGCCGTACATCTCGACAAGCAACCGGGCTGGAGCAGACGTATTCTTGAGCGCGCGCTGAAGAGCCTTTTGTGGAGCCGCCGGAGTGTAGAGACTGCAGATACCCAAGATGCCCACTAGGAGCAAGAGCCTAGTCTATGAAATGCGCATTGAACATTACCAAGCCATGTCCTAGTACACTGTCTGAAGAGTTTACATGTATGAGACATTAGTTCAGTATGGGAGTTCAATTTGTTCATGCCGCGGTTGGGTCGGCATATTCTGCACGAGACTGCAGAACTCATCTTCAAGAGTAAGCTTCGCTTCACCATCCCCATTATTTTGTCGGGTATCTCCAAGATACATGGTAGCCTCTGGATATATGACAGGTCACTTCAAGACGGCGTCTTCAGCACGCCATGGATGAATCTTTGGGGTGCGATAGAACCTCGATGGCTTTACCTCTTCATGGCGTGGGATACGGCTTGGTACGTCAATCTAGCTCAGAGTCTATCATTCGCACGCACATTCTTTCCTGGATATCCATTTCTAATAAGGCTATTTGGAGATGTCACCGGCAACTACTGGCTTGCAGCCTTCATGCTTTCTATCATTCTTGGCTTCGCTTCGTTGCCGCTCTTCCATGCTATTGCTGAGGACTACATGTCTAAGGGTGAGGCTCTAGGAGGCACCATCATTATGGCATTCTTTCCATACATTTTCCTATTCACCACAGTCGCATATTCAGAGTCTCTCTTTCTCGTTGCCGCATTGGCCTCTTGGTACTTTTACCTAAGAAATAGGGTACTCGCCTCAAGCCTCTGCACTCTATTCGCCATATTGACTAAGACCTACGGAATTCTAATAGTCTTGCCTATCTTGTTGGACTTGATCATCCGCCGGAAATGGAAAGAAATCTCACTTAGATTGACACCTGTATTCTTTGTAGTAATTATCCTTCTTCCCTACATTCATAAGGACATGTTGAACCGTCTTATTCTAGAATTTAACACAGCGACGTGGGCTGTTTCGCGTGAAACTCTAGGCAACTTCTGGTTCAGAGACTATATTCTATCGATCTTTGCATCAACTCGCCCTATGAGTTTCTTTCATTTCTTCCATGCCTACGCCCTAGCCTTCATAGTCTTAGTCGGATACCTAGCTGTGAGTTCTGCAAAAATAGATTGGAGGCTTGGAGTCTACTCAATAACAATGTTCACGGTCATCATAATCTTTGGATACGTCAATGGCCTAATACGCTATACATCCTTTATCTTCCCAATCTGGCTAAACATCAAAACAAAGAACCCAGCGATACTATTTCCGATTATACTTCTTTTCTATATCCATTCCCTCATTCTCTGGCACCAATTTCTCTGGGCCCCATATCCCATGTAGAAGCTATCAGATATTAGGGAATTGTTTGATAACCATCAAACACAATGAACTCATCTGAATATGAATGCGCACCTACGATAGCTGACTAGTCGCGAGAGAGACGCCATAAGGTCTGATTCTTGTCTGTGCTCACCAAATGAACCGCCACCTGTGAATAGCCGATCACATACTAATATACACGGCAAGCTCTTGGCGCACCCTGGGTTCCTGTTTTCTGTCTTGAGAGAGGCACCCACCCCCTAGGGGTGTCCACTTCAGGGTTGGTACCTACTATTGTTACGGGTCTCGCCAAGCCGCCTCAGGCGG
>CAYZRW010000021.1:0-12853 GCA_964480955.1 uncultured Candidatus Bathyarchaeia archaeon
TAGCGCGCACCTGCTAACTTGTCACAATCTTTCAGTTTCTTGGCACCAGCTTCCCCAAGGCGCGCGCAGTTCTTGGGGCTGTTACGAAGGTAGTGTCTTCCATCTTTGTATATGAGACACAAAATGGCAAAATCTATACATCAAGTCTAACTACTTAGAGGGGGTGATTGGATGTCTGAACATCCTTTGAAAGTTTTTGAGAAGCTCGATCCAGAGTTTCTCAAGCTAGTTGAAAATACCAGTAAGTTCGCCCTTTCTGACGGTGCTCTACCTAGGAAGTTTAAGCTCCTCATCGCGATGGCTTTAGATGCATCTCTCGGAGCTGTTCAAGGTGTGAAGGCATTGGCTCAGGAAGCAACGCGAGCTGGCGCTACGAAAGAAGAGATCAGAGAAACGCTGAGAGTTGCCCAATATACCAGTGGAGTAGGAAGCGTCTACACAGCTGCACAGGCTCTTAAGGAAATCTTCTAGGCTAAATGCTCACACAAGTAACGGTTCTGTCAAGTCTCCGTCGGTCATGTCGGTCTGTAGCGCACGCCTTAATTCTATCTCTCATCATACTTTCGCAGTCTCAAGCTTCTTGATTTGAGTTGCTATTTTGTTTCCAAATTCATTGCATTTAGGAAGCTCTTCCTCTAGAATTGGACCTCTCATCCCTCTAACTTTTATCGATAATCCGGAAGTCACCAGTTTCAAGTTGGGAGCTTTTTCGGTTATTCGCTTCTCCATTTTCTTAACAGCTTTTTCAGAGTCCTTTCCAATATATGTGTCAAAGACAGCAACCAGTTTTCCCTTCAAGCTGAGTTTTCCAAGTGTATCGATGAACTTGTTGACACTCCTAGTTGGTCCGCCAATATGATTTGGAGAACCCACTAAGATTGCATCGTAATCGCGAATAGTGTTAGGGTCAACCTCTTTAAGTTCACTGAGGACTGTATCTATTCCCTCAACTTCTCTCATCCCTTCTATGATTGTCTCCGCTACACGTTTGGTGTTACCATACTTTGACTCATAAACGACGATAACTTTCGCCATAGAATCAACCTATTATTATGTTATATAGTTGAGCTGAATAGAAGATACGAAAATATTGATTAATATCGTCTACGTTTTTGGTAGCATTCTCTGCAATAGACTGGTCTATCTCCAGAGGGTTCAAATGGAACCTCTGCCTCTTTGCCACATTCTGAGCAAGTCACCTTATACATCTTCCTTCTACTACTTAATTCACTCACTTCTCTACCTCCTTTCCAAAGAATTGAGGCACACGAATCAGCTACACCACTTGTTTTGAAACTGGCTTTGTCGCGCCTGCTAACCTAGATGGGTAAGAAAGCTGTATAGGATGGATCTTCTAAAATTCTTTCTCACCCTCTCTATAGGCTCGCCCACTATCTTTATCTGGTTCAGGTCGCATGTTCCGAGTCCCTTCTTCTCTGCGAGGAGTAGGTGTTTAACATCTTTTGGCGGTATCCCCATCACGGCCGCGCCGACTGTGTCTACTGCAACAGGGTCTAACCCTGCTATGACCAGATTCATCTGCACAGGGTTTCCACTTGATTCGTGTCCTTCGCCACCTATTATCCCATCAATCACTGCTATGCTCGGTTTTATGATGGAGGCTAGGTCGGCGATATTACTGTTGAGATTGGAGTGCATGGAGCCTTTCGGGGTCATCGCACCCATCATATTCTTCAGGCTCAAGCTGACGCCCGCTATCCTGTGGAGCTTGAGTTTGGGAACGCTGACTATTGTGCTCTCTAAGGCGGTCTTAGCTATCTTCACCCTCTTTAGAGAGAAAGGCTTAGGAGGGCTGACTTGAATGAAATCATCTTTGTTTAGATCAACCAGTTTTATATTCCATCTTTTCGCTACAGCGTCGACTCCCGCGATTCTGAACGCCTCAAAGGTGTCTGCAAACCCACTTCCCTCACCAACTACAATCTCTTTGGCTCCATGTTGCTTCAGAAACCTGGCTACACCATCGATGACCCTGCTGTCTGTTGTGATCCCCGTTGATGGGTGACTTGCATTCAGATAGTTCGGCTTTATCAAAAACGGTTTTTCTTCAGAGAGAGCTTCCTGCCCATCTACCATCTCTAGAGCTTCAACTGCCATATCTTGAGGATTCATACCCTTCACAATGGCAACTATAGTCATGACAACACCGTAGATTTCTTGTCGCGTGCCCTCTGCCTAATATTCAACAGTGAATGAAGTTCGTGACTAAATAACTTTCATAAACTTCTCTATCAGGCCTAACCAGAAGGTATTGAAAGTGATGGCCGAGAGCTTAGTAGGCGAAGAATTCAAACTTAAGGGTCAGGTCTCCGTACATGTGTGTTTAACAATGACTTCTTAGAGGTTTTCGGAGTTCATCAAGTAACCTTGATGATATATTATCGGTTACAGTTGTTTTAAGAAGGTGGAGAGCAGTGATTTCTTGCAAGGGGCGTTCTCATACCAGCAAGCTCACTCTAGAAGTGGGAGGACTTGGGGAGGACCTTCGTAAATATTGAGAATGTCGTCGCCTCCGCTTCCCTCAAACAGGATCTAGACCTCAATTCCATTGCACAAGTTTTTCGAGGAGTCACATATCGACCTGGCCATTTCTCAGGACTTGTTTACAGGCTTAAGAAGCCGAAGACTGTGATGCTGATTTTCAGTTCTGGTAAGATGATATGTATTGGAGCCAAGTCTGAGCGACAAGCGAGGAGGGCTGTGATGAAGGTTATGGAGGATCTCAAGCAGAATGGAGTCGTCATTATGCAGAAACCGGATATTCAGATCCAGAACATAGTGGCTTCGGGAGGCCTGGGCGGAACAATAGATCTGGAGAAGTCAATATACTTGTTAAAGAGGACCATATATGAGCCTGAACAATTTCCAGGTTTGATCTATCGCATGGAGGATCCGAGAGTCGTTATTCTTCTCTTTACAAGTGGAAACCTTGTAATCACAGGAGCAAAGAAGCAGGAAGATGTCCGTCGTGCTCTAATCACACTCCAGAAGACCCTTGAGAAGGAAGAACTCATAAATTACCAATGAAGATAATGAACCGAATCATAACATCTAGCATAGGGATTATTCCAAATCATCAGTTTCAGAATTTTCATGACGGCCTCACCGTTTGGAATGGCTACCATAAACTCCTTTGAACTGATCATTGCAGACGTGCGCTGGAGATATGAAGAAAAAAAGGTGTTTTAGCCCCTTTTTCTCTTGACCACAGCAATAGTAGATACGGCTACAACCAATCCTGCCAACGCCAAGTAAGGTGTCAGTATCTCAAACTTGTTTGTTGCAGTTATTACGCCGCCAACAATCCTAGTCCCTATAGCTATGACAATGTCGCCATAGTTGTTGGGGTCTGTCCAAGTCGCTGCGGGCCAGTAATGGAAGCTGGAGGGTTGATCCGGTTTGCGGTCCCTCCATGACAATTCGAACCCGACAGTGGATCCAAGAGAGAGGCTGAAATCATGCAAGTTATCATTTGAGTCGAGTGGATGTGAGAACTCAAAATACCATATCATTAGCCCATCTTGAGTTCTGCCCCCAGAGCCATCATCAGTGCCTCCGTCAGAAGTATCCTGATAGATGGCGGTTGGCGGTTCAAAATAAGTGTCGAAGAATGAGTCCCACCAAGCGAGGTTATCGTCCCCTTTGACAAGTGCCCCTCCAGCGTTGTCGTTATCGAATTGGATAGTCAGCTCATCATTCCCAGTATCATCATCCTGAATCTTCACTGCGACGTACAGGTTGTTTTGGTCATTCATAACGTAAATGGTTGCAGCCGCAACTCCCATGGTGAAGGTTTCACTATCTGCATCAGCCCACTCCCCAGGCGACAAAACTCCATCAATGATCGGAGGGATCGATGCCCAAGCTGGACCTAAAACGGGCTGCGCCTTCACATCGATCAGAACAAAAGATAGGACTAGCAACACGATCATAGCTGTTACAATGGAGAGTCTGGAAGCGAAACGATCGATCCTGCGCACCATTCTCAACTTCGCTTCTCAATCCTCTACATCCAAGTCATATAACAAGCTTACCTTAAAAAAAAGCAGACGCCAATTGCTATGATGAAGATCTTGGTGGACCGGGCGGGATCCGTAGTATTTTTCTGCTCTAAAATGGCGTACATCATAATCTTGCTAGGTTCTAGATTTGGTGGGGTCGGTGGGATTTGAACCCACGACCTCGCGGGTTCCTGAAGCCTTTAGAGCTTCCCAAGCCGCGTAGCGTAGACCAGACTAGCCCACGACCCCCACGTAGGTTAACCCTCTTCTTTCGTGTCTTCAGAGTTAACCTGCCACGTAGTTCTTGGTCTTTTGTTAAAAGTCTTCTGTTTTCTCGGGTTATGTGCGTGTTCTTTCGGGGATCCTGAAGCCCTACTCAGCACTGGCAGGATTGGTTGTGGCTGTATCAGCGGTTATAGTTGTCAAGAGAAGAAGCAAAGACTAAACAAACTCTTTTTCTCAATTTTTCATAGCTTCCTGGGATACTTTGTCTTCCACCATCTTGCCGAGCGAAGCGAGCCATATAATTTGTGTGTGTGCCCTACATGGTGAGAGCATCAAGATTTGAACTACTTTTCTTTGGTGGTGGTCACCAAAGGACAACCATACGTAAGGCGGGCGAAGAAGAAGCCGAAGACAGACGCAACAAATAACCAAGAAAATACTTAAGGTTTCGACGCGTCACCGAGAATAGAGAATTATCCCAAGAACGTGCCGCAAGAGTCGACCGAAATCACAGGATACCGGATGCCCATCCACCGAAAGACGGCTGATGACCCCCCTAGGGGGGTGGGGGGTGGGTCGCCCTCTCAAGACAGAAAACGGAAAACCCCGGAGAGATAGTCAAAACTGTTCAGACACTGCTAGTCAACCTTCTTGAGCCTCACCCTGAGAACGGAACATATTGGTTGAAGCTGGCACATCAAGGTTTAATGACTGGATTCACATCCAATGAAAAGATTATTGACAGTCACCACTAAAGATTCTTCAGAGGAGTATCGTTGTTGAGTCCTTCGGAACGGTTGAGCGAGACAGTCTCTGCCATAGAGACTATGCGTGTAAGGGGTGCGGGGAAGATAGCTCGCTATGCTGTCTTGGCCTTGCAGACGGTTGCAGAAGGTTCGAAGGCCAAGGATGAAGAAGCTTTCACGGAGGAGCTTGAGGCGGCCTCAAGAAGATTGCTCTCAACGAGGCCGACAGCCGTCTCGCTAGCGAACGGTGTACGATACGTGATGCACAGGGTCAACAAGGCAAGGCGGGAAGGCGCCGACCTGGAGAGGCTACGCTCTGTCGCTGTGGATTCTGCAAGGGATTTTGTTCATGAGTCGAGGGGGGCGGTTGAGAGAATCGGTGAGATAGGTTCCCGGAGAATAAGGAGTGGAGACGTGTTGATGACCCATTGCCACAGCAACGCGGCGATCGCAGTCATGAAGAAGGCGTGGAGTGATGGAAAGAAATTTTCAGTATACGTCACCGAGACGAGACCTAGGTTTCAGGGTCGAAAGACCGCAAGTATACTTGCGAGAGAGGGAATACCTGTCACGGTAATCGTTGATAGTGCGGCGCGTTACTTCATGAATGAGGTTGACAAGGTGATTGTTGGCGCCGACGCTATAGCGGCGAACGGTGCCCTAGTCAACAAGATTGGGACAGCCACAATAGCCTCCCTAGCTCATGAGGCGAGAACCCAATTCATCGTGGCCTCTGAGACCTACAAGTTCAGCCCGGAGACCGCGATAGGAGAACTCGTCACTATAGAGGAACGTGACGAGGCCGAAGTCGTCCCTAAGGCTATGCTGCAAAGGTTTCCGAAGATCTCTGTGAGGAATCCCGCGTTCGACGTGACCCCGCCAGAATACATAGACCTCATAATCACTGAGAGGGGGGTCATTCCGCCCCAGGGCGCGATCCTGATTATTCACGAACTCTTCGGGTCGATCCAACCCAGTGAACTGTTAGAGTATCAGACTTACAGGGTTACTGAGGAGTGAGCTGAAGAGGAGGGGAGTTGGATGAAACTGAAGGTTAACCTGATTCATCTTGACGCCGGCGGGAAGTGGATTGCGATTCTAAATATTGATGATGCTGACGAACTCGGTGTCAGGAGCCTAGGCAGAATAAAGATTAGGACTGATAGGCGCGAGTTGACAGCCATAGTCAACACGACCTCCAGAATAGTTCACAAAGGCTCCATAGGAATCTATGACGAGGCCCAACCATACCTCCAGATTCAGGAGGGCGACATGGTCGACGTTGAGACATCGAGCCCCCCAAACTCGCTCAACTACATCAGGAACAGGCTAAGGGGACGCAAACTATCGCGTGAAGAGACAGGCGAGATCATAAGGGACATTGTCAGAGGAGAGCTGAGCGAGGTAGAGATAACGTCCTTCGTAACATCTCTCCACCATTTCGCACTCGACATCGACGAGGCAACAGGCCTATCTCTGGCCATGGTTGAGACAGGCAACACCCTAAAGCTCGAAAAGAGGTTCGTGGTCGACAAACACAGTATTGGAGGGGTTCCAGGAGACAAGACCACCCTGCTGGTCGTCCCTATAGTCGCAGCCTGTGGATTGACGATTCCGAAGAGCTCTTCGAGAGCCATAACATCGGCTGCGGGGACGGCTGACAGGGCCGAAGCCTACATGCCCGTAAACCTCGGAGTCGAGGAGATGAAGAGGGTCTTGGAGAAGACCGACGGCTGCATAGTCTGGGGTGGGGCCCTCCAGCTAGCCCCTGCAGACGACATCTTCGTCCAAGTTGAGTTCCCCCTCTCAATAGACCCCCTGCTCCTCCCGTCGATAATCAGCAAGAAGAAGGCTGTTGGGGCACGCTTCGTAGTCATCGACATACCCACAGGGGCCGAGGCAAAGGTGAAGACCATGGGTGAGGCTCAGCTGCTGGCCCAAGACTTTATTGAGCTTGGAAGGAGGCTTGAGATGAATATTCAGTGCGCCATAACCTATGGAAATCAGCCTATAGGCCACGCCATAGGCCCGGCTCTGGAGGCCAGGGAAGCCCTTGAGAACCTCATGAACCTGAGGTTGGACCACGACCTGGTTGACAAGGCAACAGACATCGCGGGCATGTTGCTGGAGATGACTGGGAGAACGAACGGCCAGGCCACAGCGATGGAGGTCCTAAGGTCCGGCAGGGCCGAGAAGAAACTCAGAGAGATCATCAGGGAACAGGGTGGAAAACCAGACATACAGCCGGAAGACATCCCCATAGGAGACTATTCACTGGATGTGTTGGCGGAGGAGTCTGGACTCGTACTCTGGATGAACAACTCGAGACTCGTTGAGCTGGCTAGGCTTGCGGGCTCACCGAAAGACAAAGGTGCCGGGGTCTTGCTGCACAAAAAGTTGGGGGAGAAGGTCAATGTTGGGGACAGGCTCTACACGGTCTACGCTGAGAAGGCTGGTAAACTGGAGGGCGTCAGCCGCACCCTCAACGGTGAGGCGGCGGTGTTCGTCGGTCAAGAGATGGAGATGACCCTCAGCCAGATCAAGGAGTTGAAGCCTCCGCGAGAGAGGTTCATGCTTGAGAGGTAGACGCTGTCAACCTTCACTTCCAGAGCTTCAGTGCAGCAGCCAACTCCTCATGAGACCTAGCCTGCTCCTTCAGAGAAATACCGTTCATCGTCGCGTCGATGGCCTGCCTCATAGCCTTCGCGCCGGCAAGGGTCCCGCCGCTGTGTCCATGTATCCCCCCTCCGGCCTGTATCACAAAGTCCCTGCCGAAGATAGAGATCAATGAGGGTACCAGAACCGGGTGTAGACCCCCTGAGGCCACCGGCAGGGCCTGCTTCAACCCGAACATCTCACCCCTCAACACCTCACAGTTCTCAAGAACCTCAGCCTTCTTCTCGGACATCTTTCCGACAACCGCGCCGACGTGAAGCTGATCGAGACCCAGGATCCTGACTATCTTCACTATCACCCGCATAGCGATTCCATGTTTGGGATTTCTTGTGAATGCGGCGTGTCCAGCCCTGTGTGCGTGAATCACAAGGTTCAGGTCGCGGTTCCTGAGGGTCTGGAGGGCTGACCAGCCGCAGGTCAGGATGTCGACCATGACGTATTCTCCTCCCTGCTCCTCCACAAACTGTGCTCTCCTGAGCATCTCCTCTGTCTCAGCGGTTACGTTGACCATGTAGACCTTCCTCTCGCCGGTCTCGTCCTCAGCCCTGTCCCTCACATCAAGTGTCTTGATGACCCTGTCCTCAAAGGGGTTGAATGTTTGGCTACTCAGGTTCTCGTCGTCCTTGACTATGTCGCAGCCTCCAGACCAAGCCTCATACGCAACCTTGGCGTGGTCCTGGGTTCTAAGTCCCAACTTAGGTTTGATTATAGTCCCCAGGAGGGGCCTCTCAGAAACCCTCAGGATCTCCCTGATACCGGCTATACCGTACTTTGGGCCCTTGAAGGTCCTCACCAGTCTCCAGGGTAGGTGGATGTCTTCGAGACGGAGGCTCTTGATCGTCTTGAGGCCGAAGACGTTTCCCGCCAAGCTACTGAGTATGTTGGGCATATTCTCAGCCTCGAAGAGCTCGATAGGGTAGGCGATCTTTGCCAAGCCATTCTTGAGTTCAAAGACGGTTGCGTGAAGCTCCTCAACGTAGGGCTGCATAGTGGAGAGTTCAGTCCAGGTCCCGATTGAGCTCTCAGCGGCGACAGCCCCAGCAGCCTCCTTCATATCTATGTTCAAAGGTTCAATCCTGAAGTCGCAGACCACATCGTCTTCTCTTGGGCTGTAACCTAGATTGACGAAGTCAATGTACCTCATAGGTGTGACCTCGGTCTCCCTCACCGCTCACTTCCAACATGAATGATCCATATTGGTTGTTCTAATAGTTGTTTGATGCCTCAAAGCGGATAATAATACTAGGAATCTGGGTTGATGCTCAGTCAACGAGGTTTAGTCTTCCTCTTTCTTGCCGGCTTGGATTCCGCGGGTTTATCCATCCTCTTGGGGGTAGCCTCTGGGCGACCGGACACGAAGAACTGTCGAGCCAGCACCGCAGCCACTCCAACCACACCCAGTGCAAGCCAATAGTGTAGGCCGGTCTTCCCCGTCCTCTTCTCTACAGGTGGCGGCGGGGGCACGGGCTTCGAGTCGAGCTGAGCCAGCCGACGCGCGTGCTTGAACATCTCTTCGTTGCACTTGTTCTTGACCTCTTGGAGAACCTGGTCGTGGACTTCTTTGCTTATCTCTCCTCTGGCCAAGGCCTCGGCTAACCGCCTCTTTGCTTCCTCCAGATTCACCATGGCCTTCTGCCTTCTCCTCTCAGTCAAAGTCTCCTCGGAACGCCGTTTAAGGTTGGCGGTGCTCCCTCACTCTGTCAAGTCTGCACTAGCCTCTCTCCAGAGATAAGCACGTAGCACTACTTTCTGGTAGCACTATCTATTTTGAAACGGCTTAAATTCACAGGTGGAGGGGGCTCCTTGGTGTGGTGGATCTCCATTGAGCATCTGGAATTCCTCAAGACTTCCATTGTGGAGGATACCTCACCATAGAGGAATCAAAGTCAAGGTTGTGGCGCACAGCAGAAACCTGACGATGCTCTACAGTGAATGGGAGCCCGGAGCGGTTGCGCCTGTTCACAGTCACCCCAACGAGCAGCTAGGCATAGTCCTGAAAGGTCAGGCGGAAGTCAAGATAGGAGATCGAGAGTACAGACTGAGTAAGGGACACACATACTGCATACCGGCAAATTCTGAACATACAGAGAGGGCTTTAGGCAGGAAGAGGCTTGTATTCCTCGAAGTCTTCTATCCAGCCAGAAAGGACCTCTTGATGAAGAGGTTTGGAGCAAGAATCATAAAGAGAGTCCGCGCAGCAAAGTCCAAGTAGAGACATGGGTACGTCTGCTCACCCTGAAGATGGCGACCGGCAACTTCTAGCATCAGATTTGCGCGCGCTTGATCAGGAGACCCCTAGGCGCAACAGACCTATACAGCCACGCCGCGGTCTAGACACGATTCATGGAACTAGCTTCTTCCCACGTTCCTGGGGCGAGTCTGAGAACACAAGCCTTTCATTCTTGGGGTTGATCACATGGCAGTTGAGTAGACAGGTTGGCTAGATGCTGCCGACAGTCGATTTCTCCAGGAGACTGCTCCGTAGAATGATTTCAGAGCTATCAAGTGGTAAGTATCGATCAGCGCAGTCGACTAGAAAGCATTGCAGCAGCACGTTTGTCCTATTCTTTCTGGTAACCCTGTACTCTATTCTTATGTCATGGTTTACTATTGCAAGGTACCAGTCCTTTGAGGCTGGCTTCTACGACCTTGGCATATTCAATCATGATTTCTGGGTCAGGATTTTCGATCCGGGAAGAGTCTTCGGCTTGCAGTCCTTCATATTCGGTGGACATGTGGCTCCAACATTATACCTGCTACTTCCATTCTATGCTACATGTCCAAGTTGTGAAGCGCTACTTGTCTTGCAGACAGTTGTTCTGGCTGCGGCAGCCATCCCACTCTACTTGATTGCACGTGAGACTTTTTCCAGCGGGAGGGTGGGGCTGATATTTTCAGGGGCCTACCTGCTGTACTCGCCTCTCCACTGGGTGAATCGAGCAGACTTCCATGCTCAGGCGTTCATCCCATTGTTGCTTCTCAGCACGTTCTTCTTCTATCGGAAGAATAATGCTATCTGTATGTTGTTTCTATTTCTCACAGCATTCACTATAGAGTTCGCTCCTCTGATCGTCATTTTCCTCGGGACATATTTCTTGATCAATGAATTCCTATTGTCTAGAAAGAAGTCTGGCGGCTCTTCCTTTTACATGCCTCTTCTCTCAATAGTTGCAGGTGTATCGGTCCTCCTGTTTGATCTCGTCCTAGTTCAAAAGCTCCAGGCATCATACCCTCCTCTTCAGGGTCATCTCCTGTTTGGTTACGAGAGGGCTCTAACACTGCAGGTAGTTAGAAGTGGGGTTGGGACCGCGGTATCCTTCGATACTCTTCTCAAACCCACGGCCATACTAGACCTTGTCAAACCTGACCTTGTTTCGAAGCTGGAATATGTAGTGCTCTTATTGGGTTTCGTAGGTTTTACACCGTTTCTGGCTCCATTATCGATCTTGCCCGCAATCCCTTGGCTCGCCGTTATCTTCTTGACGTCTTACCCATCTTACTACAGCACTGTCGCCCACTACTCCGCCCAGATAATAGGTCAGATATTTCTGTCCGCGGTTCTAGGCGTCAAGGCGTTGTCAAAGATTACGCCGAATCTATCGCGAGTATTTCCATGGATTTTGTTAGCACTTTTGGCGTTAACATCTATTGCTCATAGCCCTTTGAGCCCTCTAAACAGCCATACTGGCAATCCCCATGATCCCTTGGGTTCGAAATGGTGGCCCTGCGCATCAGAGCGGGATCAAGAGGTTGAAAGAGTACTAGGGGGAGTTCCATTCAATGTGTCCGTTCTAGCCACAAACGAGGTGGCCTCTCACCTTTCCAGCAGGTCTGAGATATCTGTATTCAGGTTTGACCTTCCTTATCCAGACTTTGTTGCCGTAGATACTGAATCAACAAGTTTCTCTAGGTTGGAAGAATCATACTATTGGTCTTTCACAGATCTTCTTAAAGAAACAGACTATGCTCCTCATTCAAGTTATGATGGCGTCAAGATATATGAAAGAGATAAATCTGCTCCCTTAATCGAAACCGTAACTATTCTCGCTATCGATGAGGTTGGCAGAGAGATCTCGAAAGTGCCAATTGGTGGCAACATATACTTCTCAGGGAGAGCTTACAGTCCCAAAGGCCAACCGATAAGAAACGGAAGAGTTCACATCTATGCTGAAATAGACGGCCGATGGGTGGCACGGAGCTCGACAGTACTTGAATGGAATTCAGAGCCGACAGACATCAATGGGAACTATGATACGAGGCGGTATCGTGAACCCATCCCAGAAAACGGACCAGAATGGCTCGAGATAAAAACAGATGGGGTTTACATAAATGGTCATATCCGGGCGTGGACAGGCAATCCTGAAGGCAAGGTTATGAAAGTTTTCGCAATAGTCTGGGGTTTCCCAGACCAGCACGAAATCCCCCCGTCAATAGAGATACGGAACATTGCGGTCGGTTCCTATTCTCAGGATTGAAGCGCGCTGAGTTCCGAAAGCCTCAGCCACCACGGCCCCTTCACGGGAAAGCTAAAATACATCTGAACCTAGAAATACTCAAGGAAGTCATTCTACGTTTCAGAATTTCATGTGAGGTTTGAAGATTGGTTTTAGTGAATGCCTTCCATAACATTACACACGGTAAGGCGTCGCTTATGAAGCGGATCTTCCGGCTTAGACTTCTCGCCATGCTGGTGGTCCTAACATTAACCCTGAGCATCCTAACAACCAATATCGTGAAGGCAGAATCAACAATATGGGAACAGACAAGCAATCCCAGTGCTGAAAACGACGAGGCTCTTAGTGTTGCTGTCGATGACACAGGAGTCTACATAGTTGGCAATGATGTATCTCCAGGCGAAGCTATTGACCAGTGGAGGATTCAGAAGCGGAACCTCACAGACGGTTCAATCATATGGGAAGAGACAAGTGATCCAAGTCCCGCATCTGAGATGCCTCTCGGAGTTTCTGTGGATGATACAGGAATCTACGTGGTGGGCTACGACCAATCTCCAAGCTCAGGCATTCAGTGGAGGATCGAGAAGAGGAGCCTCACAGACGGTTCACTCATCCCATCCTTTGGGACCGGCGGAGTCGCAACAAGTCACCCCAGTACCTCGGATGACGAGGCTTCTGGCGTTGCTGTAGACGAAACAGGTATCTATGTGGTTGGCTTTGACCAGTCTCC
>CAYZRW010000021.1:12953-26556 GCA_964480955.1 uncultured Candidatus Bathyarchaeia archaeon
CTGGCGTTGCTGTAGACGAAACAGGTATCTATGTGGTTGGCTTTGACCAGTCTCCAGGCGATTCCGAGTGGAGGATCGAGAAGCGGCATCTGTCTGCACCCGATTTCTCGATAAGCGCAGACCCCTCCTCAATATCTATTGCATGGGGAGCTTCAGGATCATCCACGATAAATATCACCTCACGATACGGTTTCAGTGACGCGGTAGCCCTCTCACATTCATGGTTCGGAGGCACCCCAAGCGACGTCACGGTGAATCTGCCGGGGCCGGTCACACCTCCGCCTGACGATTCTGCAACCACAACTCTTCAGATCTCAGCAGGAGGCTCCGCAACCACCGGAACATTCACCCTCAGAGTTACAGGTTCAATTGGGACCATCTCCAAATCCGTTGACGTAAGCGTCGAGATAACCGCGACCCCCACACCCTCACCTACCCCGAGACCGGGCTGTATCGTTGCCACAGCCGCCTACGGTAGTGAGTTGGCTCCTGAAGTAGTCTACATGCGGCATGTCAGAGACAATATGATAGGCTCAAGCCAGATTGGAAGAACGCTTGTGAATGGATGGAACAAGTTCTACTATTCATGGTCGCCTTCAATTGCAAACTTCATCGCCGCGCATGGCCCGTCTCAACCAGTCTTCAGAGCCTTCCTGCTGCCGCTTGTTGGAACGATACATTTGACAGCCTCTGTCTACACCGTATCTGCTTCTATCAACGCACCATTCGCATCTGTGGTTGCATTTCTGTTTGCAGCCATCTCGTCGATAACAATCTACGTACTGCTGCCGCTGTTCGCATTCCGATCGATTTACGGGAGACAGTTCAAGCCACATCTCAATCCTCGGTAAAACCGTACTTGTGAAGCGCGCATGGTGCCTCAGCGTTTCGCGTCTACGCGGAGGGGCCCACGCTTATACGTCATCTTGGGCTCTGTAGTTAGCCACTGGAAGAGTGGGTTGTCTCCTTTGCGTAACTCTTAGGGGGCTCGGTCGGCCTTCCAATGTGGCTGTTGCTTGGAGTCCTGCAGAGTCGGGTCAGAGCTGTCAGTTTTCCTGGGTTTCAATTTCGCGTTGACCACCCGCTAGGATACTGATCGAAAGCGTTAAATTCTAAGAAGAAGCGGTGCGTAGGAAAAGTGGAGATGTGCTATCGCGTCTTGAAAGCCAAATTGCCGCTGATCCTGCTTTTGATGGCAATGATGCTGGTGTCAGCTTCAGTTGCTTTTATCCCCTCTGCCTATTCAGCGAGTAGACCCGTGATCTATAGCAAATGGACAGATAGCCCACCTGTTATAGACGGGAACTTCATGGCGGGAGAATGGGCCAATCTTCAAATCTTTATGACTCTACCCGACTACCCGATAGATGCCTACGTCTATTTCTTGAACGACAACTCCAATCTCTATGTCTTGGCTGACTCCGTAGGCGACACCACTGACGATGCAAATGATGAATGTCTTCTAGTTTTCAATTACGAGCCCCTGCTCCAAAAAGAGATCGAAATCATCGGGCAGGGCGGTAAAAAGAGCGGTGGTGACTACATTGCTGCCGTAGGTTACAGTAGTAGCCCAAATAGCATCAACGCTCACAAGATTTACGAGTTTAGTATTCCTCTCAGCTACATCAATGCTGAGCCGGGGAAACCTATCGACTTCTCCTCCCCTAAGGAACTGAAGCCTGGGAGCATGACGTATGACGCTTCAGATGGCAGAGACAACGTTTGGCCTGCGAAACTAGAATTAGGTAATATAGATACCTGGGGCATAATATTATTCGCCCCCCGACCGGCACCGGTCGGCGGTGTATTGATGCCTGTCAACAAGCTCGCCATTCTCGCGCCTTACATTGCTCTTAGCGGACTGGTCGCGATCGCATCAACAGCATGCATCATAAGAAAGAAGCCCAAATACTAAACCAAGAAGCTCCTTTGCCTTTGCGAGAATGGGGGCCCTGTCTCAGCTTAGGTCTGTACTATTCGCCCTTTAGGCGGGTAGCATATGATCCGGATTCTCCCATATCAAGTATGAACTGAAGAGCCTCAACAAATATCTTGAAGGACTTTCGAGGCGATACTTAGCGCGCAATTATTCGGAGTTTTTAAATATCGACTCCCAGCAAATATACTATTAGGCAGATTACTATGTTTGTTTGGGACGTGCTCTATGTCGAGAACTTCTTGCTGACACTGCTCATATCTTGCATAGGATTCTACAGGTACAAGAAAACCAAATCGAAGCTTTTCCTCTTCTTAGCCATAGGCTTCTTGGGCCTTGTAATCTCACATCTTATGAACCTCACAGTATACACACGTGGTCTCGAAGTCCAACTGATTTACAGACCGATAGTATACCTCACAATCGCCTATGGAATGACTAGATGAGACGGATCTATCCAAGCAGACATCTTTGCGCGTCATTCATTATGTGAGCATTCTGGTATCTTTAGGGTTGAACACGTTTTCGAGCGGTTTACCGTAGACCTCCAACGAGAGAATATCCTTAAGTTTCTTCTTAGGTCTCACGAAATGAAGAATCATAGCCAGCAGGTCTAACTTCCCATGTGGATATCCTAGAGCCATCAGTGCAACAACCTCGAATCTTTCAGGAATCCTCAAGATCTCGCGGATGTCTTCTTGGTTGAAGGCTCCGATCCAGCATGTTCCGAGGCCTAGAGCTGTAGCCGCCAAAGCGGTGTGTTCCAGAGCTATGGCAGTATCTACGGTGTACCAGTGTGGGGAGGCCTTCTTGTCTCCACAGGCTACGATGACTACTGGTGATTCGGCTAGGAATCTTCCGTACCTGCAGCCTTTAGCAATTCGGACCCGTTTATCTTCCTCTTTTACGATGATAAAGTGCCATGGCTGCTTGCCAGCGGCTGAAGGGGCCAGCCTGGCTGCATCCAAGATCTTGATGAGGGTTCTCTCTGAGATAGGCGTCTGCGAATAAGATCTTACAGACCGCCTCTTCCAGACCGCCTCAAAGAAATCCAGAATCTTTCACCTATATCTCATCTGCATCTCACTCATGTTTTCGTCAGCGCCTGCAATGAGGTATTCCGATGTGCACGCTACTGAGATAAATCAGTTTCACTGATTTTGAGGTGAAGTCAGTCGCTCGACCCCTGATTCCGTAACCAAGTAGGTGTCCTCAAATCTCATCCCGACCGCTTCAATCTGCTGGGGTTGAACTGGACACTGAGCCAAGGCGAAGACCATTCCAGGCTGAATCTCTACGTCGGTCGGATGCCAGAAGGAGGGCGGATCATTGGCTGAAACGCCGACGCCGTGAAGATTGTTGAAGAATGGTACTGATGGTACGGTGAATCCATAGTTGCTCAACCTTCGAAGATACCCTAGATGGATTGTGGAGAATCTGTCGCCGATTCTCAGCTCTTGAATTGATGAGTCTCTGGCCTCGAGAGATCGTCTGAGTTGCCCGGTCAATTCTGTGTCCTCGGTGGACACTGTGAAGGTTGCTGCAAGGTCACTGCAATAACCTTGAATCCTTGGATGAAGGTCTATGAGGACCACTTCACTCCTCTGGAGCTTTCGGCTGGAGGGTGGCGGATGGGCTGCTTGAGTTCTTGGTCCGGAGGCGATGAAAGTCGACATCGCTGTAGCCTCGGCGCCGTTTCTTCTCAACTCATACTCGACAGTTGCCGCTATCTCGTTCTCAGGTGTTCCCGGTCTGACCGTCTCTGTTGCTGATTCCAGTGCTTTCGTGGCTATGGCTGAAGCTTTCCTGATTAGCGTGATCTCATCCTCGGTCTTGATGAGTCTGAGTTGTCCAGTTACTTTGGTTGCGTCTGTGATCTGGAGGGGTGCTGGTAGTGCGGCTCTGAGGTTCTCGTAGAAACCCACATGGATGAAATGTTTCTCTACGCCTAAGACGCCGCGACTCAATCCGTGTTCCTTGAGTGCGTTCGCGATTGCCTCAAACTGAGATCTTGCGGACGTAAATGTCTTGACCTCATCCGCGTGGGCGGTCGTCTTGGCGTCGAGCAGATCCTCCTCAAGGACAAGTAATGTGCTGCCTCCGTCTCTGTAGATTACTAGGTTGGCGCAGAGTCTATCTGCACCTGTGAGGTAAAAGAGGCTACGCGACTCACTCGGTCTGGAGAGGATCAGGGCGTCAAGACCCTCAGTAGCCATAAGACGAACAGCTCTTGAGATTCTCTCACCGTAATCCAACTGGGCAATCTCCCCGGCATGCATCTGTCAGGAAATCTCTTTTAATCTTGTTCTCAACCAACAAGTATCTGCGAGATAAAGGAAGTCTCTTAGAACAATCAAGAATTGAGGTCTCATCTAGATGGAAACGAGAAAGTACAAGGTTGCTGTGGTCCAGACGGCTCCTCCATATCCCCCAAGCAAGAAGAATTCTCTAGAGAAGGCCTGTCGAATCATTCAGGATGCGGCAGCAAGAGGGGCTCGAATAATAGTCTTTCCTGAAACCTTTATTCCAGCATATCCCAACTGGGCAATCGAGGCTAAGCCGCCCGTCAACTGGAATGCAAAATGGCTGGATTTGGTCAAGGAATCGGTAGGGATTCCTGGGCCTGAGATAGACCAGCTTTGTGAAGTCGCAAAATCTGTGGAATCAATGGTCTGTCTAGGAGTGAATGAGATAGACGCCGACTATAGGAGTTCGATCTATAACTCGATTGTATTCATTGGTTGTGACGGAAGGCTCATCGGTAAACATCGTAAGCTCACCCCGGTCTATCGTGAGAAGGTATTCTGGACGAGTGGTTCGCCGCAGGATCTACAGTGCGTCTTCAAGACACCTTTTGGCAGGGTTGGTGGCCTGATATGCGCTGAACACCTGAATCCCATATTGAAGTCAGCCATGACCATCCAGGGTGAAGAGGTTCACATCGCGTGTTATCCTGGCTGGAGTCTTCTGCCAAGGCACGTGATGGATACCTCTATTCGACAGTACGCCATCGAGTGTCAATGCTATGTCCTTGCATCCTCACAATATCTTAGGGGCAAACCGGAATCCTCTGAGGATGTTGATGCCAACTGGGAATTTTACGGCGGCAGCGGGATAATAGATCCCATAGGAAACTACCTTGCCGGCCCCTCCTACAACAAGGATGAGATACTTTATGCAGATATTGACCTGGCAAAGATTCTTGAGAGGAAGGTCTGGATCGACGTCACCGGGAAGGACGCGAGGTGGGATGTGATACCTTATCTGCAGAGCCTGATCAGGCAGACTGACTCAGACCAACCATTGCGCTAAGAGATAATACTATGAAGACCTCGTAGACAGGTTTCTGTAATTTCTCTATTGAGTCTTGGCTTATGTTATGGTCAAGATCAGGCGATTTACGGCGTCTACAATTTTTGTTAGCTTTTCCTCTGAACATTCTTCGTAGGTGTCTGTATTTCTGTGCCAATGGTCGTAAGGTTTGAATTGGAACCAGACGGCTGGCACACCCTGATCGTAGAAGGGCATGCTGTCGGTGAATCCGGCTCCCGGATTTCGAATATCTTTTGGGTCGAAGTAGTCTCTGAGCGCTGAGTTGGATACGCCCTCGCTGACAGTAGGAATGAAGCTTTCCGGTCCGGCCCAGACTAGGAGGCGCTCTCCGGCAGCGACGGTGTCTAGGTTTATTGTGGCCTTCACCTTGGAGACCTCACTCATATCCTTAAGTTCGTCGACGTAGGTGCGGGATCCGAACAGGCCGTATTCCTCGGCGCCGAAGGCAATGAACTCAATAGTCGTCTCCAGTTTCTTGCCGGCTAAACCCTCTGCAATCCTTAGCATCGCCTCGATCCCGCTCGCATTATCGTTCGCCCCAGGTGAACCGTACATCGAGTCATAATGGGCGCAGACCACTATTCGCTCATCAGATTCTCCTGAGCCTTTCAAAAGCCCGTGTATGTTTTGAGATTTGGAATCCGGCCTCAGTTCAGCATCCAACTCCACTCTGGTCTCCATCGTCCCTCTTCTTGAAAGGACCTCGATTTGCTCGCGCCCCTCCATACCCACGATGACGGTGGGCAGGCCTCCACAGATGATTCTCTTGGTCAAAGGAAACGTTATTGGAGCTCTAGTTGAACTCGATATTATGTGGGCCAGCGGCTCACCTTTGTCATCTACCACGGAGTACCTCGGCCAGACCAGTGCGGGATTGAGGTCTACTAGATGCATCGACCCAGAGGGCTTCAGTTCCCCTGTCACTCCTCCTTTCGGCGTCGGGCTTGAGAATATTGCTGGTTCAGCTTCCAGGGCCTTTACCTCGGGCCTCAATACCTCTAAGGTGGGGGGCCTCTTCAGCTCCCATCCCAAGAAGTGGAACGATCTTGACCTGACAGCGAGCCCAATATTCGACAGCTCCTCTTTGATATAGTCCGCTGCCTCGGCCTCGTCGTTGGTTCCGGCATGCCTCTCGCCGATGTGTCGGGACAGGTGCCATATGTGTTTCATCATCTTCCGTCACTGCACGCGCTTTACTTTTGATGAGCCTTGTCATCAATGGCAGAGCGGGCTAATAAGCTCCCCAGTAAATTGGAGTTATTCGCTTCAGAGGAGTAGATCACATGCTTATTCTTTGTACAGTTTCCATACTGAGATCAGTGCGGAAACAGTTGCAATAAAGAATAGGATATACAGGGGCGTCTCATCAATGGCGACTGAAAACAATCTTGCTGAATCATAGAAAACATATATTGCAAAAGTCAGTGCAAAACCGTATCCATACACCTTCTTTCTCGATGCTGCGATCATAAGGGAGATGATTACAATTACAAACTCGATACATATTGAGATCAATTGTAGGATATTCATTTCGTGACTTCCTTTTGATATTTCTCGTTTGTCTTGTTGTTACATGACTCTATAAATAACTTCTTGGAACTGAATAACGACATCAAAACTGTTTCTTGGCCATATCTACACTTGATGGGACGTGTCTCATTTGGAAATACTCATCAAAACATACTGACTCAGATCACCGTCAACTTTTCTAGAACTCACTCATGAACTTGTCAACGATCTGGCTGTTCAAACCGATCCTGGTGAGTTCTTGCTTGATCTCGTCAGAGGATTTGTCTTCGCTTCTAAGTCTCTTAATCATGCTTTTTGTGAATTCGAGCAATTCATAAGGGTAGACTATCCAAGCCTCCGTCTCCTTGATGTAGTAGTCCGGTTTCTTCACGCTCCAAGGCTTGTAGTGCATCGTGGCAAGTCTAACCTCGCTGGCGCCTCGTTCTCTTAGGTCCTCGCAGACAAGTCTGAGGCTCTCACCTGTATCCGAGACGTCGTCTACCACTAGGACTTTCTTATCCTTGACAGGGGTTGAAATGGACTGTGTAATCTTAGGCCTCCTTCTTTTCTTACCTACATCTTCATAGAACTCGACTCTCGTGTTTGCGAGATTTGGATTCTTCAGGAGGTCGGAGATTATTCTTGCCGGAACCCATCCTCCTCGTGCCACCCCGACAATTATGTCTGGGACGAATCGACTTCTTCTGACCTCGTCGGCCAATCGGAAACACATCTCGTAAACATCGTTCCAGCTTGGAGCTTCAAACTTCATTTCGAAGCCCTCTTCATAGTCTATGCAGGCTCTAGGGTTTTCTCTTAAGCCTTGCAACGAGTTATCTGGGATATCCTTGGCGAAGCCATGCTCAGGCCTTATAATCCAGCTGGAGCTATGTTGTCCTGGGTGATCACTTTCTTTACTGTGGGTTTCTTTCCGCAACGACTCTTATGGCGTCGAAGTTTTCCTTCGGCTATGAATTTGCGGCATTTTGGGCAGATCGGCAAGATATCGCCTGAGATAACATGAGGGAGTCACATATTTATAGTGCGTGCACTGTCGGTGAGAGTTCTTTGTCCCTCAGGTTCCCTAGCGCGCTACTCACTAACCTATTCTGGGTGCTTCTAGACTATTCGGCTCAGAGGAGAGTCATAGCAACCTGTCGAGTGACGCGCGATAGACAAATAAATATGCGCGGTATAGGGTGACCTTCGCCATAAGCCGTTTTGCAAAGGTTTGTTGGAATCCCAGAGGAAAGCGAGAGGAATAGAGGTCGCGATTGAGGAGTAGTGCATGCTGAATGAGTGTTGACAGTGTCCTAGATCTGGTGGGAAACACGCCTGTGGTGAAAATAAAGAGTCTAGTTGGAGAGAATGATGCAACTGTCCTGGCAAAACTGGAACGGTTCAATCCTAGTGGAAGCGTAAAAGACAGGGTTGTCAAGTACATAATAGAACATGCGGAAAGGACTGGAGTTTTGGCGAAAGGTCAGACCATAGTCGAAGCCACCTCGGGGAATACAGGAATAAGTCTGGCGATGATCTGCGCTATCAGAGGCTACAAGGTTAAGCTCGTCATGCCGGAATCGGCCAGCATGGAGAGGAGGAAGATCATGCTATCATTTGGCGCTGAGCTGATGCTTGTAGAGGATGAATATGAAGCAATAAGAATAGCGGAAAGGTTGGCTAGGGAAAACAATTATTTCCATCTGAATCAGTTTGGGAATCCGCTCAACGTGGATGCCCATTACCAGACTACCGGCGCAGAGATCATCGAGCAGACCGGTGGGAAGATAGATGCCTTCGTCGCCGGAATAGGGACCGGGGGAACAATAGTTGGGGTTGGCAGGAGACTGAAAGAGTACAGATCGGAGATAGAGATCATAGGGGTTGAACCCAAACTGAAAACGAAGATAGAGGGCACGCTCAATTTCACCGATTCCGGTTACAAGCCACCGATCCTTGACCTGAACGTAATCAATGAAGTAGTCAGGGTGAAGGATGAAGACGCGTTAAGGGTTACAAGGGAACTTGCGGGAACAGAGGGACTGTTTGTCGGTCCAAGTTCTGGAGCTGCCATGTATGCTGCATTACAGAAGGCAAGAGAACTAGGCAAGGGGAAGACGGTTGTAGTGATCTTTCCAGACGGGGGAGAGAGATATCTGAGTACAGAATCTTTTGAATAGAGTTTAGACGATGTTCACGTCAAGCTGACCGAACCCAATCAGGCGTTTGTATTACTGAATAGATCCTATTCTTGCGACGTCGATCCTAATTCCTCGATTAACTTCTCAGCATGCATTGCTCCTTCCCACGTTCTATCAAAGTCCCGCGTCAGATTTTCTATGTCTTCCGCGTTACTGATCACTTCACCTGTGTCACCGATCAGTCTCTTACCTCTTACCTCTATCTTTGTGGTGGTGTCCAGTAAGATCGTTCTGTCTACAGCTACAAAGAAAGCGGGAACTTGGGTGGTATGTCTAACCTCTGCTCCTGTCTCCAAGAATTGTTTTGCACATCTGGCGCCTTCCAAATTATAGATGTCCAAGAGAATTCTTATCTTTACACCATTTGCTCTTGCTTTTCGGAAAGCTTCGAGAGATTTGTCCATCATTTTGGAGTAGCTGAATCTTCCCAGGCAGGCGACTCTCGCCCAGACAAGTATTTCATCATGTGCATCCACAAACATTCTAAGTGCAGTCTTGAGTATCGCTGATGAACCTCTGATTATAGATCTGTTTTCTGTCTCCGCCTTTCTTTTTCTGACTTGGTAGATCTCCAAGGCGAATGAGAGTATTGTCGCAACTCCAGCAATTATTCCCATTAGAGTGACAGGATCTGTGATCAAATGACTTCTCCGCATGATTGTTGAGTTCAAATACCTAATAGCAGAGGTACAATTCGGTTTGGATATTAAACCATCTATTAGGGCATACTAAGACATTAATTGCCAATCTATTCCCAGACTTCAAAGCGCTACGAGTTGCGCGGCCAGGAAACTTGCGTGCACGCCACCGTAGGCCAATAGAGCGGGTAATTCATACAGTAAAACAGTAAGACTCTGTTCGGAGAGAAACCTTAATTCTACTTCTCACTCTGCTCTTTTGCTTCATATTCAACGGTGAATATGGAGTTCCCACATACAGGACAGGGATTGTCTCTTGTGCAGAAATCGATTATCCGACCACAACTCGCACACTTGCAGACCGGTATCTTTTCCATCTCTCTAGGTTGCGACATTCTAATGTCTCTCGTTAAGGTCTATATTTTAGTCTACGACTGATAGCAGGCATGTTCTCTATCCTCTCAATATCTAAATAATGTATGTTTCGTAATATGAATTGGCGGTTTGGTTGATCGACTCATACGAGTTTGGAAGGATGGTGATAGATGGCAGGCGATATACGCGTGACGTCATAGTTTTTCCAAGCAGGGTCTTGGATGGTTGGTGGAGAAGGGAGGGACACAATTTGATGGTTGAGGATCTAAGGGAAGTATTAGGCGTTGAGGCTCAACCTGAGGTCCTTGTTGTGGGCACCGGCTACTCAGGGCTCATGAGAGTCTCGAGTGAGGTTGAGGAGGCTTTGAGGTCAAGGAGAATCAGGCTTATCGCTCAACCCACAAGGCAAGCATGCCAAACTTTTAATGAATTCTTGAAATCTGGGCAGAGTGTTGTAGGAGCTTTTCATTTGACGTGTTAACGCGGTCAAGTGCGTACTAGAATGATTTATTGGAACAGAAGGAGTATTGATGTTCTGAGTCGAGTGGTTCTTGCCAAGAACATGTTGATGACGCCGGATTCAGTATTCTGGGCGGTTTAGCGTGTGCTAATGAAATGCGCAGAGTCGCTGGGGAATTTGGCAATTTCCCTTCGTCAGGGCTTGAGCTGGAATATTTATGAATGGTGAGAAAGTATCTAGACGCATGGCGGTAATTTAGGTCTTGGCCAAATGTGAGGCTTGTGGGGCAGAGGTCGATTTCCCGTTTATCTGTAGCTACTGCAGAAGGCCTTACTGTGTTGGCCATAGGCTGCCGGAAGCGCATGATTGTCCAGACCTCATCTTCGCAAGACCTCCGACTTATGTGAGAAGGGAGTCTGGGCCATATGGTGAGAGACCCACCTCGTTTGCTCGACTATCCTCGAGTTCGGAGTTCCAGCAACTGTTGATGGCCTGGGTTGTTCTGAGCTTCTGCTTCTCCGTCAGTGATCTTTTCATGCCTGGGCGATTTCTTTTGACGTTTCTCATCTCGTTGGGAACTCTGGGCTTGGGTTTCATGGGACACGAACTGGCGCATAGATATGTCGCGCGGAGGTTTGGATGTTGGGCGGAGTTCAGGTTGTGGCCGACGGGTCTGGTCATGGCTCTGATATTTGCTTTGGTTTCGGGCGGGCGCATGATCTTTGCTGCTCCAGGAGCCGTCTACATAGTTCCGAGAAACTTCGGGCTGGGCTACGGAATTGGAAAGAGGGAGAACGGCCTAATCTCCCTTTCAGGCCCGCTTACAAACATAGTGGTTGCACTATTCTTCTTGGCGGTCAGAAGTCTTGGCGGCATCCTGAGTCTGATAGGGTCTCAGGGATATCTTGTTAATCTGTGGCTTGCTGCATTCAATCTGCTGCCTTTTGGGATGATGGACGGCCAAAAAGTATTCCACTGGAACAAGATTATATGGGCTCTATTGGCGGTTCCAGCGTGGCTAGCAATCTTCATCCTCCCAGTTTGATTCTACGTCGGGCTCACAAGTAGTTTAGAGTGCTATCTTACTGTAGCGAAATAATGTAACAGGTAAGAAGTGGTGCGGGAGTAGGATCTGGGTTCTAAGTTCAGTTTCCTACCTTAGTTCATGCGTTGATGATTCAAATTCACATGCTCTCACCAAGGGACCCACACACACAATTTTACCTTGGCCTAAACAAACGGTCCGAATTAGAGCGGCCGCACCAAGGGGTACACACACAATTCTATGACTGCTCGCTGGTGCTCGCAGAGGAAGCTGGATGTGACGGCTATTCATCAACCCTTCTCCCCTGAAGACCTTTTGGCAGAGGTAAAACGGTATCTTAAGAGATAAGGAGCGCATTCTCCGTTTCTTCACCCAACCTTTAAGATGGCTGCTACATATAATAATTGACGAAACCTATCGATGGAGTTGTGAAATCTCGGCAAAGGAGAAAGCGATCGTAACTATACAGAATGTTGTCGCCACAGCAACTCTAAAACAACACCTAGACCTCGACACCATTGTGCGATTATTTGCCGGAACTCAATATCGACCAGAAGAGTTTCCAGGCCTTGTTTTCAGGTTGAGGAAACCAAAGACTGCGACGCTCATATTCAGCTCTGGAAAGATGGTTTGCACTGGCGCTAGATCGGCACGGCAAGCAAGGAGGGCAGTGGCGACTATTCTGAATGAGCTAAAGAGGAATAGAATTGTAATTGTCGGCAAACCCGACATTCAGGTACAGAACATTGTAGCTTCAGGCGGACTAGGTGGCTCCATAGACCTCGATAAGACGATCTATTCACTGAAGAAGACGATGTATGAGCCTGAGCAGTTTCCAGGCTTGATTTACCGGATGGATGAACCGAAAGTAGTTATGCTCCTCTTCGCAAGCGGTAACTTTGTCTGCACCGGAGCGAAGAACGAAGAAGAAGTTCACCGTGCCGTAACCAAACTTCAGGAGACACTTGAGAATAAAGAGCTCATTAGCTATAAATAGGCAGACGAAATAGCGCACGCTATGCCCTTTTGTGTGTGCTCACCAAGGGACCCCACCACCCACAAAACAGCAGACCGCAACTTACGTAGCGTGAAGAATGTCATGAGTACAGCGCGCGCTCTTGTAAAAACTTCTACATATTCAGCGATCAAGTGAAGCCAATTAATTATACTCTATGTGCATTAATTAGCGAATCTATGCTACTGTTCGTTACGGTCCGTGTCCTGCAAATGATAGGCTTGGCCTTGATAACTCTATCCTCTATTAGTCGAGAGAGCCAGCCAATCCTATCTCAGTTGTCGATTCTTTCATCAGCGCATTCCCCTGTTCGAGCAATACGCTACTGTCTTTTGTCAAACCCTCTTTATAGAGATCGAATGCCAAGTGAGCCAGATATATGCATTTGACAATATGGACATGTGCTTCAGCATATTTTGGTGGCGGATAAAGTCTTAGCGATCTTTCAACCAGCTTCTCGCTATCATCTTCTGCCTTTTCTACAGTGTTAAGAACTTCTGCTAGTGATGTTTCTCCCTTTCCCCATGCTGTCATTTTGTCACCTACTTTCGTATCTATATCGATGAGTTCTAACAGGATAGATTTCATGGATGTTTTGTATTGTGTTTCGTCAGGTTGCTGGGGAACTGTTGCTGTAACTGTAGCTGTTGGGCCTGGAATTGTCTGGGTAACTGTAACGGTAGGCGTCACCGTTGGACCCTTTGATGCTGCACCAATCCATCCACCCGCAATGAGGACAATGATGATTGTTAGAATGTAGACTCCGGCCGAGACTGTAGTCCTACTCTTCTGAAGAGGGGGTGTTGGGGCTCCCAATGATTTTCCACAACTTGGACAGAAGGTCGCGTCTGCAGACAGCTCGCCACCACAATACCTACAGAACTTCTTAACTTCAGACATTTCACCGTACGTTGTCCCTAGATGTGATACTTAAGATTTTGGGAATAATTCAACCTGACAATTCTCGTCGTCGCCCTAGTTGGTGAGCACCCACCACCACACAACAATCTAATCCAACGGTCCAAATCTGGATGCTCTCACCAGCTGTGGCACACACAGAGAGAGATTGGCTCGCTTCGCTCGACACAGGT
>CAYZRW010000022.1:0-26366 GCA_964480955.1 uncultured Candidatus Bathyarchaeia archaeon
TGTGTCCTTTGGTGAGGGCATCAAGATTTGAACCTTGGGTTTACCGTCCTCTCAATTCTTTGGGCGATGAGTTCAGCTACCTTCTTTCCAGAGAGTAACGTTCCACTGAATATAGGTCCCATCCTGGGCGTTTGGTGTAGTGCTGCAACAACCATTCCTGCCGCGAACAGTCCGGGAGCAACCTCTCCAGTCTTCTCGACAGTCGATCTCTCCGCCATCGATGTCCACATAGACTTCTCTCCTGGAACGGTTATCTTGAGTTCAGGAATCTTTCTCGACGCTACCTTCAAGACTTCAGCTTCGTGGCCTGTGCAGTCAACTACGGCTTTGGCCTTGAATGCGAGTGGGTCTACGTGAAGCCCCGACATTTGGACTGCGGTCCACTGTGTGACCACACCAGCCACCCTATCTCCTCTATAGACAAGGTCCTCGACTGTGATGCCCAGTATGATCTTTGCCCCAGCATCTATTGCTAAAGAAGCCAGTTTCGCTATCATCTCAGCTGTATCAACAATGTATAGTTCCTCCTCCAACTCGTGGAGCTTAACATTTATCTCTCTCAGAATCTTGTCTGCTGGGGTTTGAACCAGAACCTTTGGGAGCAACATCCCCCCTCCGCCCATGCCTCCGCCGAAACTGAGTCTCCGCTCCAAGATCAGTGTTGAGAGTCCCTCTTTGGCTAGGTACCTGCCAGCAACAAGCCCGGATGGGCCTCCTCCTCCTCCTACTACTGCAACGTCAACCTCAACTAGGGAGAGGAGTTCCTCCATGGCGCTTTGAATTATTGAACGAGTTACTTGCGCCTCATCTATTTCCTGCAACTTCATGGCTGCCACAACTGTTCAGATTAATGCTCATTTCTGGATTCTGCTTTGGCATATTCCGTAGCTATGTTTTGAGCTATCTTTGTAGCCTCTGTTGCTGTTGGAGCCAAGATGGTTATCATCGGTTCCTTGCCCCAGTCGCCTCTGTGAAAGATTATGTCTGGCACCCTGCCAATCGCCTTGATGGCCTCTTCAGCCCCCCAAATGGTGGATCTCCCTTCTGTGGACTTGACCTCAGGTGGCTCTCTCGTCCTGTCGTAGGAGGATACTGTCAGCTTCAGTCTCTCACAAACTCGCAGTATCTTCTCTGAGAATCTGATGTTCATTCCAGCCCTGACCGTGGGCTCAAACCTCTGGGCTACAAGGACTGTTGCAGCAACATGTTTGGACGCCCCAAACTGTGGAGGTGCTGAAGCATATGCCCGCTTACCTATTCTCACTATTCTGCCAGGTATGGCTGCAATATCATCAGGTCCTGTTGCGGATGAGAGGGCCATGACCATGTTTGTTTGAGACTCAGGTATGAGACGATAGAAATTAGGGTCGGCCTCAAGAGTCTTCAGGGCCTCTGAGATGTTCCTTGTCACCCAGTATCTCTCGGCCTCCCTATAGAGTGGAGCTAAAGGATTGACTGGGCCGTGTCCTTTACCAAGTTTGAGGCCGAATCTTATTGCGTCGCTTACAAGCCTCTTTGCCGAAGCAACGGCTTCAACTATCTCCCTGCCTTTTGCTATCTCTGCCGCTATGGCTGCTGAGAAACTGCAGCCGGTTCCATGTGTAGCGTCTGAGCTTACACGTTCGGCTTCAAATCTCTTTACGATCCCGTCGACGTATAGTACATCGACCGCACTGCTGCCTTGGATGTGACCCCCCTTTACTACTACGGCTTGAGGGCCGAGGCTTGAGATCTTCTTCGCTGCAGCTACGGCATCATCGTAAGACCTAACCTTCAGTCCCGAGAGGGCCTCAGCCTCTGGAGCGTTTGGAGTCACGACCCTCGCAAGAGGGAGAAGTCTATTCTTTAGGGTTTCTACAGCGTCAGGCTGAAGGAGGACCGCGCCGCTCTTGGCTACCATTACAGGGTCCACCACGGTTGGGAAGGTGTATTTCTTGATCTCCTCTGCTACAACCTCAACTATTTCGGAAGTATGAAGCATCCCGGTCTTTGCTGCATCAACCCCGATGTCTTCGGCAACAGCCTCTATCTGGGCCTTCACAATCTCTGGAGACAGGTCTTGGACAGCAGTCACTCCCAATGTGTTCTGCGCTGTCACCGAGGTTAAGGCACTCATACCGTGGACGCCCAAGGCGGCGAAAGTCTTGAGGTCGGCCTGAATTCCCGCCCCGCCGCCTGAGTCGGACCCAGCTATTGTCAAGGCCTTTGGAATGGTGCGGGTGCCCAAGAGGTAATCTGAAGGTATCTTCATTTCTTCACCTCCATCGCCAGCCAGTAGATGAATGCGGCGACAATGAAGCTTGGAACAGACGCGCCGAGCCAAGATGCGTAAGCCACTATTGAGTGGTAACAAACTACACCGATCAACCACGCACCAACGGCACGAAGGTTTAGGCCTCCTCTGTACCAGTAGCCACCGCCAGTTCTGTAAAGGTCTTCAGTCATGTAGCTTCTGCGTTTTACGAACAGGTAGTCGGTGACCACCACACCAAACAGCGGTATGAACAATGACCCTATCAAGAGAAGGAAAGATTCGTACTTCTCGATAGGCAGTAGCAGGGCCACCATCATACCCACTAACCCGACAAGGATGATGAGTAGCTTCTGTGAGACCCTTGGCCAGATGTTCTGTATTGAGACCGCAGCGGAGTAGATGTCTGCGAAGCCGTTATCCGTCTCGTCAACAAGTATGAACAGTAGGGCTGGAATGCCGAAGGCAACAGTGGCTATGGCCTGTACAGGATCCGAGACACCCACGCCCAGAACAAAGAGGGTGCCGAGTGTATAGAACAGGAAATTGGCAACGAAATACCCTGAATATGTTCCCTCAACAGCACTTTTCGAATTCTTCGAGAACCTCATGTAGTCTGCAGCCAAGGGCATCCAGGAGATCGGCATCGCGATGACAAGGTCTACAGCCAAGAGAAACGGCAGACCCCCCTGAGGCTCCGTGGCCAACAACTCATGGAAGCTTCTCTGTGAGAGTATGTAGTACACTACCCAAATCGATGTGCCATATACGAGCCATATCGCGAACCTCTCAAGCCAGTACCTGACTATTACCAGCGGTCCACCAATAGCCATGGCCACACAGAAGACCGTGAACACAACGATCCAGAATGTTATGTTTGTGTAGCCGATCGTTGCAGAGCTTATTGTGTCCGCAGCCTTCGCCATGATAATTATCTCAAACGCGGTCCAACCCACAAGTTGAATCAGGTTCAGGAATGTTGCAATGTATGAACCTCGAATTCCGAAGGATGGTCTAACCGTGACCATGGTTGGGATAGCGTATTCGCTACCGACCCATCCCACCAGTACAAGAGGTATGTTCCCAACAGCCGTACCTATGATTATCGCCAACAGAGCCTCCTGCAAACTCAGGGCTGGGACAAGCAGTGATCCAGCCAATAGAACCAGTAACCCAACGCCCAAGCTGGACCAGAGGACAAAGTAGTCGAAGAAGCCGAGATACCTAGACGCCTGCTTTACAGGCTCTATTCCCCATTCCGGAGGCGCACGAATCTTCGGAAGCTTGAAACCTCTCATCTAACATGCAGACTGCCTGCTGGGGGAGTTCAATCTACAGGAGACTTGGCATGAAGAGTGGTCAACGCATCATCCCTCCGCCGGCATTATCCGGATCAGGTCTAAGGGGTCGATGGAGTCGAAACCATCCTCTCAGCCGGGTCTATCCAGCTCCCCCGATGCAAAACTAATCGAGTAATCTGGAATTATATAAGCCTTAGGTGGGTATTGCTGCGTATCAGTGCCCTCTCTTACTAGAGCCGTTACCCATCTGAGAAAAAATTTTTTCTTCAGATCGGCGGTTCCGGTCGTCTTTCAAGACACATAAAAGCTGAGTGTTCTATCCTTTGAACGGATTGTTCCAAATTCTAGTGTTTTATAATCTAATATACAATACACATCTCACGTGACTTAACATGAAGATTGGAAGAGTGCCTCTATTCGCTGGAATATTGATGTTCTCGTTTTTCTTCATCCCGTCCACTCATGCTGATAGGTGCATCCTTCCCATAACTGATGTTGATGTTTACGGTCCTGGCCAGAAGGCGATAATAGCTTGGAACGGCGTGACGGAGCGTTTGATTCTTTCGACAGACCTCTACGCCAGTGTTGACACTAATGTTCTAGAAATCCTTCCGCTTCCATCCGAGCCGACTGTGGAAGGAGGTAGTTTCGAATCATTCGAGGCAGTTCAACGCTTGATGATAGAGAACCGGCCCCAGTTAGCCACCCCTGAAGAACTTGGTAAAGGTCTAGAGATAGTTTTCCACGAGAGGATTGGAACACATGATATCACCGTTGTCAGGGCGACATCTGTAGAAGAATTGCTCAGATTCATGCTCAGCTACACCCAAAGGATGAACATACCCCATGCCCCGCCTATTCGAGAAAAGACAAGGCTGATCCTAGAGGATTACTTGGCTAGAGACTGCAACTATTGGGTCTTCGACCTAGTCGACCTATACTCATCCCCAAGGAGTATTGAGCCAATCATATACGAGTTCCAAACCCAAAGCCTATACTATCCCCTAAAGGTTTCAGCTACAGCGGAGGGAGATACAGAGATAATCCTGTATCTGATAACTCCAGACTCCATAAGCGAAGATACAATCCCGCCCAAGATGAGGATAGCTCGCTACCTTCCAAGTGACCAAATAATTCAGTTCCAACTTACGCAGGATGACCTAGCTATGATAGATAAAGGAATTACATCTCTCTTTGGACCCAGACCGTTGGCTGAAGTTCCATCTACATCTCGAAGTCCGTTGGTTTATCCTCCGTTTTCAGTAGCGTGGTTCACTGCTATCAAGTATGAGGGCCCCCTAAGTGACCTAGACTTTGACCTTGAGATTCCACTACATCCAGTTCCATCCCATTCAATCAAAGTCAATACCGGCAAGTACCAATGCAACTTGGGAGAAGTTGTCGAGATAACAGTTGACTTTACTCATCTACGCACAAAATTCTTTGAAATCGAAGTCCTTCACTCCCACCAAATTCGGCTGGAAATATTCGACTTGAGCGGCGTCCTAATCCAATCTTGGCAATGGATTACAAATGATGATCTACATGAGACGGTTGCTTGGAAGCCCAACCGAGCAGATAGCTACTCTGTGAGGGCAAGCTCATGGTGCAACGGGGAGAAGCTAGAGGTAAGGGATCAGACGACAATGACTATTCTCAGTCAGCTTCCGTATCTACCTCCAATCTTACCCCGTCTAGAAGTTAGGTGGCTCATCTACGGTGTGATCATAGCAGTAGCATGCATGCTAATAGGAGCTGGTGTAGCCTACCTCTTACTTAGATCTCGTTTGCGATAATTGACGACTGCAAGAATTTTCTAGATCAGAGATCCTGAAGAGCGGTCGAAGTTTCTGTTCCCTTATTGTTAATTCGAAATCTTATCTGACTAACCTTTTTATAGTTTAGAATTAGGCTTTATGCAAAGAGTCTGTGACTGTACTTGCAGAAAACATCTCTCAGCGCTAGGCAAGTGTCTCTTGTAGCAGTCTTCGCCGCCCTCTCAGTGGCGGTGATAATTTTCCTGCCAGGTATCCCGATGATAGGTCTTCCAGGAGCCCGAATCACCCTCG
Organism: uncultured Candidatus Bathyarchaeia archaeon; assembly: GCA_964480955.1. Taxonomy (GTDB): domain Archaea; phylum Thermoproteota; class Bathyarchaeia; order 40CM-2-53-6; family RBG-13-38-9; genus CAYZRW01. The sequence goes on from CAYZRW010000022.1 coordinate 5,622, forward strand.
ACGCTTCAATAGCTCCTGTCTATGGTCTGGTTATCGGTCCATACCTTGGTGCATCAGCTGCACTGCTTGGCGGCATAATAGTCGCTGGCTACAAGGGTTGGCCCGTTTTTGCTGTTCTAACCTCTTTCTCTCCAGCCATATCAGCTTGGGTGGCTGGGATGTTGACAAGAAAGAGTGTCAGGGTTGCAGGTCGCGAGGTCAAGGGATGGATATTCGCCGCCTCGACAGTCTTTATCCTGATAGCTGGTTGGTACGTGACCTGGGTCGGCCAACGTGCACCTCTATATCCAGTCATACATTGGACTGGCCTAGCTGTGATACTTGCACTCAGAGGAAAGATTTCAACCCTCTATGAGAGTGGAGGAAAGAGGGGATTATCCCTAGCCATCTTTCTATCTAGCTATTGCGGCCTGATCTCAGACCATATGCTCGGCAACATCATATTCATTTCAGGATTGGGTTGGTTCATTCCCCTAGAGGCTGTGGGCGGCATCTTGGCTTCCATGGGCCTCCCAGATGTGCCAGCACTATTCATGTTTATGCTGCCAATATCAACCGTTGAGAGAATTGTGATGACGGTTATTGCAATGATCTTCGGAACCGGCTTAATCCTTGTGTTAAGGTCTTCACGCCTAAAGCCAGATTAGTTTGTTAAATAATAGGAGAATTTTCACGCCCGACTCGTGAATGTCGAGGTTCAGAGATGTATTATGATGTCAACTTTTTTCGCAATTCTTTCGACAAGTTCTCGTTCCACGGCTGATACGCCTGTTCCAAGGTCATTCTCGAGGTGCTTTCCATAGTAAGTGTTGGCCACGAATGTTTCTGACTTATTCATGGCCTCGAAGACTTTCTCCCATCTTCCTGACTGAAAGTAGAGGGAAAGGTCGTTGATGAATAATATTGGTGTTGGCTCGTTCAGGTATGCGTCTAGGGCATCCTCGATCACTATGCGGTTCTCTTCAACCTGCCGTATTAGATCCTGCTTGTCTCTGGCTGAGTATCTGGGCGCATTGACCTTGGTCGGTTGAAGAACTCGGATTGGCATAGGTACCTTGATCATGTCAGTCATTCTTCCTCCAATGGTAATTTCCCTATGAACGGTCTTTTCCGGAGCCATATCGACGACTGTTATCTCATTTGGATTCGTCGTTCTCAACACGTCTTTGAGCAGTCTTACTGTAAGAGCAGTCTTCCCGGCAGAAACATCCCCCAGTATGAGGGTTCTCCTGTGGATCAGAGATGATAGAGAATAGACTCGGAGCTTAGACTGTAGTGGAGACGCCATGTTTCTGGCTCCTTTACTCAGAATCCAATCAATAGAATACGCATGCCTTTGTTACTCCATTCGGCGAGATTTATCTACCCAACTCTATCCAACTAAGACGATTCACCCAGAGATATCAGGCCTCTACTCTTTCTCATTACCAGAAGCACTATCAAGCCTAGGATGCATCCTGGAATACTGCTGGCCAAGAATGCGATTAGAAACACCTCAAGTGGAAGCATTGACTTTATCAAGCCAGACTGGAATGCCGCGGGTGCTACCAATAATCCGCTGATAACAGCTCCAAGCGCGGTTCCAATTGGTTCCGTTAGGGCTGCGTAGTCTTTTCTCCAGAGGTACCGATAGACAACACCGACAACAAGAGCACCTGGGATCCCTCCTGGAAAAGCGAATATGGTGCCAGTCCCCAAGGCAATCCGTACAATCGCAGCTATCACAGCTACGATCATGGAGTACCATGGACCCAGCAGAACACCTCCAACTCCATTTATCATGTGCTGGGCGGGATAGACTCTGGTTGGGCCGATTGGGAAAGAGAGGGGTGACAGGGCAACAGCGGTGGCAGCCATAACGGCTGTCGCCGCAGCTTTTCTGGACGGTGCCCGAACTCTGTTACTTAGCATTAACTACACCCAGCAGATTCTCTCGGGACATCTTCCGGCACAATCAAGAGCCTCTATTTGCTGGCGTGCTAATAGTATTTCTATTCGAACTTCATGAGAATCGATGTTCCACTGAAAGTTTATTAAATTGGCCACCAAGAATTAGCGAGGTATTCCAACTTGGTAAGTCGTGTAGCTATCGGTATAGCTGTTGTTGTGATAATTGCGGCAGTAGGGGGGTACTATTACCTGTCGCAACAAGCTACAACAGTTCCAGTGACTACCACGCCAACAAAGACAGCAACACCGACCCAAGCTTCGGATGGTGAGAAACTGTATGAAGCCAACTGTGCTGGATGCCACGGTGCAAAAGGTGTTGGTGGAACGGCTATAGCCCTCTCAGCAAGCAACGCAAACAGAACTATAATAGAGAAGGGAAATCTCGACAAGGGTATGCCAGCGTTCGAGAATAAGCTCACTCCAGAAGAGATCTCGGCAATACTGGATTACTTAAGGTCTTAGGGCCTCGCTCATGCGGACGATAATCTAGGCTCAATATACTTTTTTTGCTCGGCATTTCTTGCGTCAGATTTTGAGTCAGTATCGTTTGAGCATTTCAAGCCACTCCTTTTCTTACGAGTTGTTTTTCGACCGCGTTTCTGAGCACATTATCCATATCTTTTCTCTCAAATATTCTCCACTTCTTCCATCATGTCGGGCCTTTTCATTCGTGGCCTGTGAGGGCTGTTGGCCTTTTGCCTTGCAACTCAGCTGCGGCACGTAAAGCTTTGCCAACTTCACCTGCTTTCCTATACATCTAGCGAAGCGATCTGGATACCTGTAGTCTATTGTCAGGTGGTGGTCGAAGACGATGTCTCAGCCCAGCAATATTGAGGGAAAATAATGATCGAGGCTAGTGAGGAAACACACATCTCTTTCGGGATTGGCTGATCATAGAAGTCTGGCCTGCATGGAATGTTTTAAATCCAACATAGACCGAGATAAACTGTCATTTTTAGATAGAGTAGGGAGAAAAAAATGGAGAAAGAAAGAAGAAAAGAAGTTTTCGTGCGGAAGACTTCAGGACTCATCAGGAACTTGTCGGCTTGGGACGCATTGGTCTTCAACCTCATGGTCATGGCCCCCACAGCTGTCCTCATCTACGGTATTTGGGCTTCAATGATCTGGCCGGGAGTGCATCTACCCACAACAGCGCTCATATGTATACCAATATCTATAGTCGTAGGTCTCTTCTACGCAGTATACTCTACCACGATGCCCCGATCAGGCGGAGACTATGTGTGGGTGAGTAGAACCCTCCACCCAGCAATAGGTTTCATGATCAGTTTCTGCCTCTTCATGATCGTCTTGGGCGTCGCAGGCTCGTATATTCCTTGGTTCACGCAATGGGCTCTCTCTCCGATGCTCGAAGCAAACGGATTCGTAGACGCCGCGGCTTTCGTGTCTACAAATGAGTTCAGCTACGTGTTTGCCGTGGTTTTCTACCTTATATGCGCCGCCATCATGTCAAAAGGCTCCAAGGTAATGTCGTATGTTCTTGAGGTATTGTTCGGCTTGGTCTTTCTCGGCTTCATCATATACAGTGTAACCTTGCTAATGGGCGGCTCCGCCCAGTTCGCAGCCAACTTCAACGCTCAGACAGGGATGAACTATCAAGCCGTCATCGATAAGGCCATCCAAACCGGCTTCCCAGGGAAATTCCTTATGGATGCAACCCTTCTAGGATTCTCTTTCACCCTGATAAACTTCCTCGGATTCCACTGTTCAGTATACCTTTCAGGTGAGGTCAAAGAAGTACGTAGATCCCAACTGATAGCCATCGCCGGAGCGGTCATCATCTTTGGGTTGATAACTTGGATAGTATATGAAGTGACATATCAGGGGATGGGTGGCATCTTCGTCGGCGCCCTCTCCTACCTTGCAGCAATCGGAGACCCATCATACACACTTCCCTTCGTACCCTTCCTCATGCCGTATCTATACCGATACGCTGTCAGCACCCCTGTCTACACCTTCGTGCTCTTCTGCTGGTCTATGATGATACTGGCGGCCATAATGACATACATTGCGATAGCGGTTCGTCTGACCTTCGCCTGGTCCTTTGACAGGGTCTTGCCGACAGCGCTGTCAAAAGTCGATAGACACTACGGAGCACCCTACATGGCCTTGATCTTCGTGACAATAGTTGCAATCCTACTTCAGATAGCTTGGCTCTGGACACCGTTCCTATCCTATTTCGCATACATCCCACTGGTCTGGATGATATTGCAGATAATCACTGGAATCTCAGCACTCGTATTCTCACGGGTCAGGAAAGACATATACGAGAAGGCGCCAGCAATCGCGAGGGCCAAGATAGGTCCACTTCCAGTCCTAGCAACCTTAGCCGTGCTCGCAATAATATCCGGGCTATACATTGCATACGCCAGTATGCAGCCAGCGATGATAGGAGCGATAGACCCCAGCGTCTTAACGTTCTCCTTTGGCCTATTCGTCATAGGTCTAGTGATCTACGCCATCTCATCGATCTACCACAGAAAGGTCGGAATCCCGCTGGAGCTGTCCTTCAAGGAAGTCCCGCCGGAGTAGGTCAGAGCAAGACAGAGACTTCAGAGAAATCCGCATTCTTCCCAACCTTTATTTTTTTCGAGAACCAGCCTAGACCAGCACATATACCATGTTTGAGGTGCGAAACATTTGAGCAAGAGACGTATCTTCTTCGCCACGGATATACATGGGTCTGAAGCCTGTTTCAAGAAGTTCATGAACGCAGGCAAATTCTACAAAGCAGACGCTCTAATCTTCGGTGGAGACCTCACAGGCAAGACTATCATACCTATCGTCGAGGATCCAAAGGGAGTATTCACCTGCAAATTCCTAGGCGAGTCCTTAACGGTCAAGGGAGAAAGAGAAAGAGACAATCTAATCCAAAAAATTCGATCAGTAGGCTCCTACTTCTACATCATGGATCGCTCAGAATCAGAAGAACTCTCTAGAAACCAAGAGAAGGTGAAGGAACTCTTCACCCGTCTAATAGAGGATTCGGTGAGAGAGTGGATGAAGCTCGCTGATGAACGACTCAAAGATACAGGAATAAAGTGTTATATCACTCCAGGTAACGATGATGATGCCTGTATCGACCCAATTCTGAATGAGTCTGAATCTGTCGTCAATCCAGATGGGAAGGTCATCAGCATACTCGAAGACATCGAGATGATCAGTCTGGGTAACTCGAATATCACCCCGTGGAGGTGTCCAAGGGACATTACTGAGGAGGAGTTGTCTCGGAAGATAAATAGCCTAGTAACAGAGGTCAGGAACCTTGAGAAATCCATATTCAATATTCACGTTCCTCCATATGGTACAGGAATCGATTCCGCGCCAGAACTTGACGAGAATCTGAAGCCGAAACTAGAGCCTGGAGGCGAGGTCAAGATGGCGTCGACTGGCAGCACAGCAGTCCGAGAAGCGATACTAAACTGTCAACCTCTGTTGGGGATTCACGGCCACATTCATGAGTCCAAGGGGTTCTTCAAGCTGGGTCGAACCCTATGCATAAACCCTGGAAGCGAATATCAGGAAGGAATACTGAAGGGGTTCTTGGCCGAGTTATCTGATGGAAAAATCAAAGATTTCATGTTCACCGCAGGATAGGGCGAGCAAAAACTTTATCTCAGTAGGGAATTTTCAGCTAAAGATCCTTTCTAATCTACATCATCGATTGATAAAGACGTTTAGTTCACAAGTAAACGGCATATATTCTTTTGTTGTACAGTCAAACATCTCTGTAGGGTTCAGCGCACCAACTCTTCAACACTTCTCCACCACTGCTTGCTAGTACCCTTCTCTGCCCCCCTCATCCATTTTCGAGTCTTTGGCTTGCTGTCGACAACGGCCAGTAGCCTACTTATCTTCTCGGAGATATCAGCCAAATCCTCATGAGTTAGCAATCCTGTTTTGTGGTAGTCTTTTGCGAAATTCTTTACTCTACTGAGGTTAACTTTTGCATCGTACCAGAAGCCCCAGTCTTGGGCCAACAATGTCGCGACATATTCGGCGTTGATGCTATCTCGTTCTTCTTCCGAGGAAATATTGTGAGCCCGGAAGATGGTTAATATGTCTTTGATGTCTTTCTCAGCTATGTCATGAATCTGGATTTTCTCCAGAAGTATGTCTGTTGGAGTTATCGTGGGGGAGTCTAAGCTTAAGCGGCCTTTTCCCGGGTCGCTACCGAGATAAACATCGTGGCTGAATTTCAAGTGGTCCAGGAAGATGTCAACTTGGCAAGCGGCCTGAGGATGATGGTATACTAGGCGTTCTTTGCCACGCATTAGAAGGGCTTGTGGAGATACCTTGAACTTGAGCTTATCCTCCATTATCTTCCTTATCTTATGCCTCTGCTTGCTGTAACCTATGAGGTCTATGTCTGTGAAGCTGCCTGCCCCGCCAATCCTCTTTAGGTTCACATGTAATGATTCTTGGTCTGGGCAATGAAGCCTGACTGCTAGGGCGCCGATGAGTCTCAATACGACTCCGTCTTCTTCAGCCTCACGAATGATTTTCAAAGCTTCTTCAATGAAGGTTTGGTCGTCAAACATTTAGATGAACCTGTTCGCTATTGGTCAAATAATGCTCTTCAAGTCACCTTGATGACTCCTCTTAAACAGTTAGGAGTATCAACAATTGGAGTGTCTTCACTCTCAACATAGTATTTGGGCTCTATGTTGGGGGAGAAGTTGTATGACACTTGCGTGGCTGATAGTCTCTTTGCCTTCGAAGCCATCCGGTTTCCTCCAGAGTAACATCATTTCCGTTAACACGCTATAAGCTTTTAATCAAAAGACTCATTTCTCGTTAACACTTCTTATTTGTCTGCTCTAATACCGTCGCTAGTTTTCCAAGATACTGAAAAGGTGCTAGAGGCGTTCTTCCAACCTCGACTGAGCCCTGTAGGAGAAGAATTCGCTCATGAAAATCTAAGGTTTCCCGCATGATGTTGCGTTCATAACGAGACTAAGTTTCATTACAAATAAATCTATGATATGAGAACAACTATGAGAACGACTGCGACACTAACTATGTGACAAGGAAAGGATTTGACAGAATATCATACGTCCATCTACGATGGAGTGCACTTACCTTTGGTTCTGCCTCTAGATAGATGAGACACGTTTTTCACGCATTAGAACAAGAAAAAATATTTGGCGAAAAACCTGGCTTAACAGCGATATAGGCTATCTTCTCTTCCTAGGTGCCTTCTTCTTTGCTGTTTTTCTACCGGCTTTCTTCATTGGCGTTCCACAGCATATTAGGTCACACTCTGCGCAGCCACATATTTCGTCTACGACACATACAACGCCGCACACATCACATTTGTATAGGTCACCTTTAGAGACCAACTCCCTTTCCTCCGGTGGTTGCCCTCCCGCCTCTTTTATTTAAGGCATTTGTCAGAGAAGTGTACGTAGCACGCTCTATAGGATTTGTTCAGGTCGTGGGTATTGGGTAGTAACTAACCGTGAGAGGCCGAGTAGTGGAGGTGAAAAGACTGGACAAGAAAATTGTTGGAAGCGTACTAGTAGTTACAATCGTTCTTATCTCAACAACCATTTACATTCTTGCTTGGCATGGCGATGGAACAAGAGACCACAGGTACGCACAGATGACTAGTGAAGCGTCAATTACTCTACCGAGACCAAGATACGACAGTGAAATCTCGATCGAAGAAGCTTTGCTGAGGAGGCGGTCAGTCAGGGAATACACTGGTGAACCATTATCACTCCAAGAGTTGTCGCAGCTTCTGTGGGCAACTCAGGGAATCACGGGTCCTAGGGGCTTAAGGACAGCACCCTCTGCTGGGGCCCTCTACCCACTTGAGATCTATGTTGTGGTTGGGAATGTGGAGGGCTTGGATGTGGGAGTCTACAAGTATAGGCCTCACGAACACTCGATTCAGAAGGTTCTGGAGGGCGACAGCAGGAGTGTGTTGGCTGAGGCTGCCTTGGGTCAGAGTTGGGTTGGCAGGGCTGCGGTGGACATTGTCATAACGGCAGTATATGAGAGGACAACTGGAAAGTATGGTGAGCGAGGGGTGAGGTACGTGCATATGGAGGTTGGACACGCGGCGCAGAATCTATGCTTACAGGCCACCGCATTGGACCTGGGCGCAGTCGCAGTCGGAGCCTTTCATGACGAAAAGGTGGAAGAGACCCTTAACCTACCTGAGGAGGAGAAGCCACTGTACATAATAGCGGTAGGGAGAAGAGGAGCATCGACTAGCGGTTCGGCTGATTGAGTCTCCACTTTCCAGTATTGGGATATTTGGAGATCCATCGTCGGTGCCAAGGATTGGGTTGAATATATGGCGGGTAATAGCGGGTTCTCCCATTGAACGGGCTATTCACTCCAAGGGTGGACGGTTCGGTCTACGCTGACTTCTGCAGGGCCTGTAGACGCTTCACAATGTTTGGGTGTGTTGACAATAGCTCAAGGAATCTATCTGCTGTGCTTACCCTTCTAGACAAGATCTCTTGGACAAGCTGCTGGTCGGTTTTGAACATTCTGGTGCCGGCTATCGCGACTTGATCACGTTCAGCACTGTCGGGGTCCTCAATGAACAATGCCTTAAAGCTACTTACGTTTCCGACCTCTTGCCTGTACCGTTTCATTTTGCCTGTGGAGGCAACGATCTTGGCTAGGGCTTCAGAAAGCTTTCGTGACCCGTCCTCAACAATGGAGACGCTTCTCTGGTCAGCATAATATTCTCTGAGCCTGCTAAGAGCTAGGACGAATAGGGTCAGTATCCAGTATATCGCCATACACGCGATTCCGATGAGGACCGGTGCAGCTCCTCCACCTTCCCTCTGTCTTCCTCCGCCATACCATGCGGACAGCATCATTGAGTAGCCTATGAAGTAGAAGATGGCAGGCAGAACAGATGCGAACATCATTATCTGTACGTCTCTATGTTTCAGGTGGCCTAGCTCATGGCCTAAGACCGCCTCAACCTCCTCGTCTTCGAGTTCTTTGAGAATCCCAGTCGTTACTGCAACTCGATTGCCAGCTATAGGTGAGCCGTAGGCGAAGGCGTTAGGGATCGGAATGTTCGCTATCATGACCTTCGGCATCTTCAGACCTATCTTTCGGCTGAGTCGTCCTACCATACTGTGGAGCTTGGGGTTTTCTGACTCTGAGACTTCCTTCACCCTGTATAAGGCGCCTATGAGATATGGGGCTATGAGCCACTGGATTATGTTGAATCCGACTACAAAGAATGCTAGAGCTGCTATGTCCATTATTCCCATTAGACTCAGGACGACTGTGAAGAAGAATGTGGAGACAGCTATCAGTAGGGCAAGTGTCCCTATCATGGTAAATCGGAGTTTAACCAGACTCATAGTGATCCTCCTATTTTTTCGGGGTTGAAATTTGATGTTGGATTATTTAAAGATCTTCCTGTTCAACAATTGCTGAACACTAGTTCTGTGCCTTGATATTCTGCTTTGCCTTCGTTGGCTTTGTGGGAGGTCACGACTTCAGTGCTGTGGCACAACCATAAATCAGGGTTCTTATAAGATAGGTTTGCTTGCATGTTGGTGTGGCTATGGGAAGATTCCAAATCGCTTCTGACGAGGAGATCAAGAGGGGAGGCACTACTGACGTTTACTTTGTGAGAACCAAGGAGATACTGCAGGCCAAGGGATTGGCGAATATTGATGTTGTGATGGAGGCAACCGCCGGCGAGTTACCCAACAGTTGGCCTTGGGCCGTGCTCTGCGGGATCGATGAGGTTGCCTACCTCTTCCAAGGCCTACCTGTAGATGTTTATTCGATGGGTGAGGGGGCCATCTTTAAACCTAGAGACCTGCGTGGGGTACGTCTACCTGTTATCACTGTTGAAGGGAGTTATGGAGAGTTCTGTCATTATGAGACTCCTATGCTCGGTTTGATCTGTCAAGCCTCAGGTATAGCCACAAAGGCGGCTAGGGTCAGGAAGGTCGCTGGTGACAGAGTTGTGATGTCCTTCGGCATCAGGAGGATTCATCCCGGGCTTTCCAGGATGGTTGATCGAGCCGCCTATATTGGAGGATTGGATGGTGTCTCAAGCCTTTCAGGAGCCGACGCTATCAGCAAGAAGCCTATGGGAACCATGCCCCACGCCCTCATAATAGCCTTCGGCGACCAAGTCAAAGCTTGGAGAGCCTTTGATGAGGTTATGCCTGAGGAGGTTCCGAGGATCGCATTGGTAGATACTTACTTTGACGAGAAGACTGAGGCGATCATGGCTGCTGAGGCCCTGAAGGATAGGTTGCAGGGAGTCAGGCTCGACACACCAATGTCGAGGAGGGGAGACTTCGCGAGCCTCGTGAGGGAGGTTAGGTGGGAGCTTGACACTAGAGGTTACAGGAAGGTCAAGATCTATGTCTCAGGCGGGTTGAATGAGGAGAATATCAAGAGATTGTGTGAGGCTGGAGCTGAGGGCTTCGGTGTTGGGACCTCGATCAGCAACGCTCCAACAATAGACTTTGCACTTGATATTGTTGAGAGGGGAGGGAAGCCTGAGGCGAAGAGGGGGAAGTTTAGTGGTAATAAACAGGTTTGGCGCTGCCCCAAATGTCTGGAGGACTTGGTCTTACCGGTTGCTGAGAAGCAACCAAAATGTTTGAGGTGTGATGGTTCAACTCAGCCTATGCTCAAGCCTCTCATAAAGAAAGGTGAAGTCGTAGGAAAACTTCCGACGGTAGACCAGATAAGAGAGCATGTTCTTGCACAATTGAAGAAGATTGATCTATGATCAGTCACTGTTTGAGAAGTACTTTTGAGGAAGCACAAGGGTTGGATGGCGTAAACTCTGCCTGAGGAGAAATGGACTTGGAGAAATTTACAGTTGTAGTGGTCTTGGTAGCTTTGATAGTAGTCACATTAGTATTTGCGGTGGTAGGTATCAGAGACTTCTATTCGTTCCTGATGGATATGGGTTATGTCGGGGCCTTCTTCTCTGGTTTGATTGGCACAAGCTCACTCATGATCTCGATACTGCCCCCGCAGGTGGTTGTCTTCGTTCTTAGCGACCCAACCTTTGGCTTCAACCCGCTCCTTATCGGAGTGGCGGCAGGTATCGGAGCAGGGGTAGGACAATATGCCCACTACTATATTGGCGAGGGGGGAAGATACGTCATTCCAGAGAAGTATAGGGAAAGAATAGACAGGTGGAAGCCGAGATTTGAGAGGTATGGTGCCCTCCTCATATTCCTCTTCGCGGTGACCCCCCTATCTCCAGACGACCTAGTCTGGATTCCCCTAGGTATGATGAGGTATCCCAAGAGGAAGGCTCTCGCAGCCTCGATCACCGGGAAGACAGTTATGTTGGTCGCTTTTGCATATGCAGGCTACTACGGCCTCAACGCAATCCGCAGCTGGCTACACCTTTAACCCCATCAAGCAAGGTGTAGTGACTGATTCTGGGCCAATCCTATACTCATTCAGTTTATCACCTCCTAAAATCCTAATAGAAAGAAAAGGGGGAAGGTAGCTCGGTCTGGGCTGAGAAAATGTCTTTTACACCTGAAGAACAAAAATATTATGATCGTTGGTTGGAATGAATAGGTTGTATAGGTTTCTGCTTCCGGCTCTGCTTGTAGCAGTCATTGCTTCAGGGTTAAGCCTTCCAGTCTAGGCGAACGGGATTGCAGTATTCGGTATAGAGCCTCAGACCGTGAGTGTAACTGTTTGCAGGAATTTTGACGTGGGCATCTCGATCAAAGATCTCACTGTGCCGATGGGAGCCTTTAGCTTTAGCGTTGCATGGGATCCAACATACATGGAGTGTGTGGCCCACGATTTTCATGAACATGGAGGCTGGACCGTTACTCACGAAGATGTCTTTGATGATCACATTATGATCTTAGCGGAGGGTGAGGCTTGGACTGAAGACGAGTCATGGGCAACCTTCACTTTTCACTGCTTGGCGGAAGGCACCTCGTACATAACGGTTGAGGGTTGGGTAGAGCCAGTACAGCAGCTGAAGGTATTCCTTGATCCAGTCGAGGGTACTGTCAACCAAGTTGAACCCGCACCCGTAGGCGGCATTGTTATGCCAATCAGCAAGCTTGAAGTCTTAGCGCCCTACGTGGCTTTGGCAGGGCTGATCGCAGCAGTCACCATAGTAATAGTGAAGATCAGATCAAGAAAGCCTGAGTAATCTAGCGAGAAGGCTAGGTTACCCAAACCTCTTTATTGCATTAGGTTGAGAGCTTACTCTTCCTTATTATTGAGCTGCGGTACCATAGATTCCTTTTCTTTCAGCAAATCAATTTGCTGCCAAAGAAATTAGATCTGAAGCGTTCATCCTAGGGCTATGATGCTACTTTTGTAACTGTTGGTCCGAGTCCTTCGACGTTCTCTTCGTTAAGGTTCTTGTAAATTGTCTGAAGGCCATTTCCTTCCAAATAGCAAGCCAAGCCAAAACCATGGCAGACGCGACCCCAACCACTATTACGCTTTCTATGAATCTCCCAAACCTAGCCGTCAGGGTTGACGCCAAGAAAGGTAGGGCTGTAAAAATAATCACTAGACCCACTAACATCGTGGCCCAGACAAATATGATGACTAAAACCAAACCAGCTATCTCTCTCATCGGTCACCACCACAATATCAACATCTGGGTTGCGACAGCCAAGACTGCCGAGACCACTGATAGGGCTATCATACATCTGGTGACCTCATATTCCCTCATGGGATGTCGGGCAAGAATCATGCGTGCAAGCGTTACTGGTGCCTTAGGGTCAATGTTAGCTTCAAGCGTGCCGTCAGGTAGAACCCTTATGGGTCTGGCTGAGATCTCTCTTCTTTCATACAACCTACCAACAGCCGCCAGACCGTAGAACGCGTTCATTATGTGGGGCATCATAGCCACAACCGCGGCCACCTCGACACGGCCAAGGATCGCCAAGACACCTATGGCTGAACCAATATAGAGGCTGCCGATGTCTCCAGCAAAGACCTTGGCTGGGTATCGATTGTGAATGTGGAAGGCCAAAAGGCCTCCGAGCAGTCCAGCTCCAAGGGTAGCTGCCTCCACCCTGCCGGCCAAATATGAGCAGATAATAATGGCTGCGGTGGCCACTGAACAAGTTCCAGTCATGGAGCCGTTGAAGACATCCAGCATATTGACCGAGTTCGCTGTCACAGCCAGAGCAATCGGAATCATAATGGGATAGATCACTGTCAGTCTTGTTCCTCCTATGAATGGGAGACTTGGATGGGGGTAATAGACTGCCAAGAGGAGGATTGGGGCTGCGCCCAAAGCTGTTAGGAGGGGTTTCAACTTTGGGCCTATCGCAACCAGTCTGTCGAGGGCCCCAACGACCGCGACGACTAGAGTCGCGGCCACGAAGGCTGCAACCTCCAAAGACTCCCCATGGTAGAGAAGGGTCGCTACAAGTGTTGAGATGGTTACACCGCAGACTATGGATAGGCCGCACATCTCAGGTATGCGTGGCCTCTCTGGCTTGTGAACATCAACCCCAACTATTCCACGTTTGAGCATGAGTCTGGATATGGGTGGGATGAGGAGGAGGGTGGCTGCGAAGCCGACGGTCAATGTCAAGGCCGCAGAATAGACTTCTTCCAGCAAGTTCAGCTTCGCCGGCCGCTCTTCCTTATTATGTTTGATAGAATCTTCTTGTATCTTGATACGAGGTCTTGAGCCTTCTCTGTGGACTTTGCCTCTGCGAAGAGTCGATAGATCGGTTCTGTTCCGCTTGGCCTGACAAGTATCCAGCTTCTGTCCTCATGCCAGACCTTGACTCCGTCAATGGTCTCGACTTTAATACCTTTGACCTCTTCTCTGAGCTGCTTGAGTACCTTGGATTTGAGCCTCTCAGGACATGGAACCCTGTCTTTGACATTGAAGTATCCGGGAAGCCTCCCCATGAGTGTTGATAATTTCTCTCGACTGGAGGCCATTATCTCAAGGATCAGGGCCGTGGCCATGGCTCCATCCCTCACAGGGATGTGTGGCGCATAGAAGATTCCACCGTTCTCCTCCCCACCAAGCTTTGCCCCTATCTTGGCCATTGTTCTTGAGACGTTGATTGAGCCGACAGGGGTCCATACAACCTTGCCTCCATACTTTGACGCCACATCCTCTATCACACTGGATGAACTGACAGGGGTCACTATCTCTTCCCCAGAATGGTTCTTGAGGTAATGTTCAGTTATCAGGGCGAAGCTTCTATCTCCCCAGTGAACCAGTCCACCACCATCTACGAATATCGCCCTGTCTGCGTCGCCGTCGTGGGCTACGCCTAGGTCGGCTCCGCTTGACCTGACGATCTTTGAGAGGGTCTCAAGGTTTGCCGGTGTGGGTTCAGGCAGCCTTCCGGGGAATGTTCCGTCTATGTTCGAGTTTATCGTGTTGACTTGGCAACCCAGCTCTCTGCATAAGTAGGGTGTAACCAGTGTGCCTACTCCGTTGGCTGGGTCTATGACTATCTTGGGTCTTGACCTGCTGATTGTTGATTCGTCAACTTTTTCTCTTATGGCCTGCCTGTACGCTTCAAGTCCGTCGTGCACCGGCAGTCTCTCTCCCAAACCTTTCCAGTCACGCAGCACAGCTTCCTTCTTGAAGTAGATCTTCTCTATGAGAAGTTCTCCTTCAGGTGGGAGTTCGATCCCGTCGGAGTCTATGACCTTTATCCCGTTGTATTCTGGAGGGTTGTGGCTTGCGGTTACCATGACCGCGCCGTTGAAGCTGTGGGCCTTTGTCAGGTACTGTATCGCCGGTGTGGGAGCCAATCCAGCCTCGTAGACCGTGCAGCCGGCGCTGACCAGTCCAGAAGCGGCCAGGTCTGCCAGCATAGGGCTGCTCGTTCTGCCATCCCAGCCCAAGAGGATCTTGGAGCGTCCTATTGTGCGGCCGAAGAAGGTTCCTATGGCCTCGCTCAGTTGAAGTGCAAGTTGAGGAGTCAACTCCTTGTTGACGATTCCTCTGACGCCGTTCGTTCCAAAGAGTCTCCTTGCTGGTGTAGCCTTCAAGGTCTAGGTCACGATTCCCGGGCGGTCTATGCTCCTGTTAACCTCCTTATATGGGCATACTCTCACATCATTCTTGAGTGTTAGGTTGCTGCGGATCAGTACGTGGTCACCGATAACGCAGCCTTCACCAATCTTAACATTATCTTCTATCACCGCGGCTTCACCTATTATGGAACCCTTAACGATCGAGTTCCTTCCCAACCTCACTCTGCCAAACAATATTGAGTCTGAAACCTCACTTCCTTCACCTATCACAGCAGCCTCGCCGACTGAGGTGTTTGGGCCGAGAGTCGCACCCAACTTCACAGTCGATTTCGAGCCGACCGTGAGCGGGGGCTTCAGCTTCGCGTCACCCTCAACCTTGACTCTATCAGCCAATATCGGCCTTCTGTCAGATATCTTGGACAGATATGCGTTGTTCGCGTTTCTGTATTCTTCAAACCTCCCAATGTCGAACCATTCACCTCTATACTTGTAGCCGTGGAGTCTCCGGGAAGAGGCCAGAACCGGGAAGACCTCCCTTTCGACGCTGACCTTCCCTCTAGGAGTTATGTAGTTGAAGACCTTGTTGTTTAAGACGTAGACGCCGGCGTTGATCCAGTTGCTCGGCGCATCCTTTGCGCTCGGTTTCTCAACGAACCTAGTGATCCTGATAGAGTCGTCGAGTTCAGCAACCCCAAAATGTTTTGGGTCTTTGACCTGGTACAGCATTATGGTGGCCGTCGCGCCGGTGGAGGTGTGCTTCTGAAACATCTCGTTTATGGGGGGTGAGGAGAGTATGTCGCCGTTAAGGACAAAGAAATCTTTGTCCTTCCGAAGGAATCTCTCAGCCCTCTTTATTGCCCCACCGGTTCCAAGAGGACTATCCTCCGTGGAGTAGTGAAGTTTGACTCTTCCAAAGCTTCTTCCGAGGTGGTTCCTGATCATTTCCTGCATGTAGTTTGTTGCTAGAACCGCCTCGTCCACGCCGTTCTTTGAGAGGCCCTCGAGCGCCCACTCGATCATGGGTCTGCCGGCGATTGAGAAGAGAAGTTTGGGCCGGGAACACGAGAGAGGTCTGAGGCGTGTTCCGAAGCCTCCTGCCAAGATTAACGCCTTAATTTGACTCAACCCCTTCTTCGACTAAGACATTGAGGACCGTTTAAGCTAAGATTCCGCCGGTACCGTTGAGATATTGTTTTCTATTCTGGGATTGATGTCGATCTGGGGTGGTGTGGACACTCTTGAGGGGGGTGTACGCTCTAGTAATCTCCTTGAGTGAGCAGGTTCTTGTAGAGGTTGGGCGTTTAGGCAGAGTGAAACTGGGCGCTGGAGTGTACGTCTATGTTGGGTCTGGATTTGGCTCTGCCTCCTCATCGGTTGAGGGAAGGCTTACGAGACATTTCCGTGGGGCCAAGCATAAGCACTGGCATATCGACTATCTCCTAGGCAACCCGTACGCTGAGCCGGCTGCGGCTCTCTTCTCAGAGGCTAAAGAGAGTCTGGAATGTCGCCTCGCAGAGAGTATCTTAAGTGATCTTGGGGCGGAGGTGGCGCATAAGGGGTTTGGCGCCTCCGACTGCTCCTGCCAAGGACACCTAGTGCACCTTAGGGGTCTTGAAGTCGAGGCTACTGAGAGTCTGGTTTGGAGGAAGTTTGAGGAGTTGGGGCTTAGGCCGAAGAGATGGTCGCGATGAAGGCTAGATCGCTTTAGCCTCCTCCCACCTCTTCTTGAAAGCGTCCTTGAATATTCTTATCAGGCCAGCGTTCTTTGTATAGTTGGGTCTGTAGTAGACTGGTCTCTCAACACCCACTTTCTTCGTCGCCCAGATCAGGAAGACAAGTTCTTCATCGTCAACTAGGGTTCCTCTGACGGGGTACCACTCCTCGGCGCAGTGGCGGACCTCCACACCGAAATTTTGCAGTTCCTTAGCCCTCTTGGTTGTGTATTTGTCCTTGACCAGCATCAAGACTTCGGCTCTTACCCCGCGGCCGAGAGCCTCCCGCAGTTGACTTCTAATATTCTCGTACCAATCGAACCTCTCGGCAAAGATGAAGATCTCGCTTCTTGCCTTTGAGATCAACTCGATCGTCTGGGTCTCCATTGAGGGCAGATCCTTTATGGAACGTATTATCTCCTCAGGCCTCACACCCATCCTCTTCTCCCAGTAGAAGGCGTCGAGTGAACTCTCTAGGTTTAGGGCCGCTTCCTGAACCTTCTTCAGTTCAACTTCGAGGCTGAGTTCCTTCTCGCGGAGAATATTTGATAGGAAGTCTGCTGGGGGGTTGGCTTCGATCCTGTTGCTGTTGATCGATATTCCGCCCTTATCTGCGAGGCTTCTCACAGCGCGCTCCGCATCTTGGGGGGCTAGGCCGAAACTGGTGAGCACGTTATCGATAGATTCACCTCTCGGCCTCTCAAGAAGGCTGAGATATATTGCAGACTCGTTATCAGTCACTCCGAGGAAACGGAATAACTCAAGGTCTTTAGATCTGGAGTCTGTATCCGATTTAGCCAAGTTTCCAAACCATTCCGTGTTTACGAGAAACTGGAAGAACCTGAAGATAGGGTACTCTAGAGTAGTTTCTGAAGATTCTCCTCAATAGTCTTTCTGGGGACGACCCCGACCAAGTTCTCTACGAGTTTTCTGTCCTTTATGAAGAGAAGGGTTGGTATGCTCATGATGTCGAACTTCTGTGCAACCTTTGGGTTTTCGTCAACATTGACCTTTCCAAAAGTCACCCTTCCAGAGTAGGCCGCTGCGAGATCGTCTATTATTGGGGCTATTGCTCTGCATGGTCCACACCAAGGGGCCCAGCAGTCGACGACCAATCTGGGATTTTTCTCGGCGGCAGCATCGAAGTCTGAGTCTGTCAGAGTGATCAGTAAGCCTGACTTCCTGATGCTTGAGCCTGATTCTTCAACCATGTCTTATCCAACCCTCAAGTAGTCTATGCAACCATCTATTAAGCCCATTCCCAATTTACTGGAAAGAGGAGAGTTACGATTCAAGTTGACGGTCTTCTGTTAGATGCTTACTTTCCAAGTTTGGCTCTGGCTGCTCTGATAAGGCCTGTTGGCCCTGTCATCATCATGTCTCCTGCAGGTGTTGCGAAGTGGGCTTCGATTCTGGCCTCTTGGAGTCTGGCCCTGTTTGGGCCTGTCACAGCCACAATGTCAATCTTTGGGAGTTTTGTCGGTTCTCTTATGTAGAAGGCGCCGTGTCCCCCTTCCCTGAATACTGAGTCGTCCTTCACCTCTCCTCTGCTGAAGGCTTTCAGCAGTGCCTCAAGCTTAGGAGGTGGCAGGAGACTTGTATGGTGTTCGAGTAGGGCAAGAACCTTCCTTTCTGAGACTATTGAGGCTGTGCTATGCTCGTTTCCAATATTTGCCGCCAAGACCGTTCTTGAAGTCTTCACTTTAGGGTCTTCGAGGCAACCCAAGATTGCTGCGATCGAGGTATCCATCACTACGGTTTGGGCCTCGGGAAGCTGTCTTCTCGAAGACTTGACTGCCGAATTCATTCTGATGAAGTGGTTTGGTACTTCATCGCCGCTGTAGGCTAGACTCTCAAGTTCAGGATAGTCTGCAAGCCTCTTCTTCATCTCGTCTATTCTGGATCTTCTGTTGCTCAGGTTGTTTCTGGGGGCGCCGTGGTCCTGAACAGCTATCGCTGTAGCCTCCACGTCTGTGATGTCTTCTTCGAACTGGTCTAGGAAATGCAGTAGAATGTTGAAGTTTACTTCTTGAATCTGTAGGGTCTCACCCTTGAAGTCTTTAGGCGGTTCCTCTCCAAGAACAATCTCGAAGCCTTGGTTCTTGACTTCTTCTAGGCTGTTCCTGACAGAGTAGGCCGCGTTCTCCGTCATGACGACCCTCAAGCCTTTGGCTAGGTGTCTCTTGGCGGCATCAACAAATCTTCCCCCGCCTATGGTCTCCCCTTTGATGAAGAGGTCTGTTTGGAGTCTGGTGTAGTAGCGGGTCTTCTTTCCGTAGACGAGTGAGGGGCTGGGCAAAACCATCTTGACAGAGTCCTCAAGCTCCCTTGAGTCGTCGTAGAGGAGAACGTCTTCAGTCCCTGCACCTATGTCCAAGGCAATGATCCTCAAATCTTGTCAGCCTCCAAATGTGCTTAAGGAATGGCTGTATCTAGGTAATTAGCTTCTCTCGGAAGGTCTGAACCGTCTTCCTCATGAAAGTTTAATATTCTCCCTTGAGTGAAATATCATTCTGAACATTTGGGTGGGAGTGACCTATAGAGGGTAAGATGCAGCCTGCTGACAAGTTGAGGAGGGAGATTGCCAAGTCATATGACTCCAACCCCATGGGTTGGAGCGTGCTTGTAGGCAGGGATAGTCGAAACTTCAATCAGATTCTGATCTCTCACGGCTCCCAAGCCTGGATGTTGAAGGAGGAGTTGATTAACCCCTACAGGTCGGTCGGGTTCGGCGTCGAACTGGCCGGTGGGGTTGAGGCCTTGAGGGGTACTGTTCCTCAACAGTTCGGTTTGAGGCCGCTCAACAAGAGACAGATTGGGGAGCTTGCCGACTTGATGAGGATGGAGGAGTCTCCTAGAGACTTTCTCCTGAGGGTGATGAGGTCCAAACCCGTGCCCACAAGTGAGGTTAGGAGTCCTTTGGTGGTTCAGGGTCCTGTCGTTGCAACTTCGAATCCTCTGGGTCTACTCTCTGATAAGCATAGGGAACTTGACCTCAAGTTGAGGGAGGAGCTGGAGAAGCTTCTCTTGAGAAAGTATCCGCAGACGGTCATTCCATACCTTTAGACAGTTTCTTGACCGCCTTCTTCTCCGGTTGGAGAATCGTTAAGTAGCTTATTGTAGTATCATTTCAGCCTCGTCGATCATGGTGGCTGAGTGAGGGTGTTGTAGGATGGTTTCGAAGAGTCTCCAAGTGACGATGACATCGCTGAACGCGGCGCTCTACGCTACTCTAGGCTACATGACCTTTCTTGGAATCTTCGCGCCCATAGTTGGGGTTGTACGCTTCTGGGGTATAGCCGTGGTGGTTCCAGCAGTCTTCGCAACCCTCTTCGGTGGGGTGGTTGGGGGGGTTGGGGCTGCGATAGGGATCTTCATCAGCGACATGGCCATTCATGGAAACGCGCTCTTGAGCTTGACCGTCGGGGTCCCATCTAACTTTGTGATGTTCTATCTGATAGGGAGGCTTGGACAGGCCAGGTTGAGGATGACGGTTCTGAACTTGGGGGTTACGGTTGGATCTTTGGTCATTTTGGTACTCTTCCTGGCAAGGTGGGTTATGGGATCAGAGTTCACCTTGGCGGCTACGATAATCCTTTCGGGATTCACGGTGGCGAGTATAGTCTTGACCGTTGTTCTGGCGAAGTATTGGACTGATTGGAGTGGGTTCGCGGTAGCGGCGGTGATTGGGAATGCAGTTGGGAGCGCAATAGTCGGTCTGGGCGTATGGCTCTTCAGCCAGTTCTTCATTCTCCCTCAGAATCTTGGCCATCAGCTACCGTTCACAGCGGCTCTGATATGGTTCGTCTGGACCTTCACGAATCAGATGCCCTTCCTGCTTGTCTTCGGTCCGCCCGTCTTGAAGGTTTGCTATAGAGCCTTTCCGTCACTAGTTCAGAGGACACCTGAGGCTGCTGGGACTCCGTAAAGTATTATAGAAGATACTTTAGATGTGATTTGAAGAGCGGGGGTTGCCAAGCCAGGTCAAAGAACGTTGGTAGTACCGACGTTTGGAGGCGCAGGACTGAGGATGCGCTCCTGTGCAGCAGAACTCCTGTCCCGTAGGGGTTCGTGGGTTCGAATCCCACTCCCCGCACCA
>CAYZRW010000023.1:0-19511 GCA_964480955.1 uncultured Candidatus Bathyarchaeia archaeon
CACCCCCCCACCCCCCTAGGGGGGGTGGTTTGGTAACGGTTCTGGTAACTTGGACGGTTGAGTCCCTCGGCCTACTGGATGGGGGATGGTGGCCTGAAAGGGGGGTTGTCGTCTCGTTGGTTATTCCTTGGTGAGGAGGGTTCGGGCGATGTATGATGTGGTTTGAGGGCCAAAATCAAGATAAGAGAGTGGGTTCAGAGTTTAGTCGTGCTGGTTTAGGGTGGGTGGCTGAGGATCGAGAGGAGAGCGGCTCAGAACTTCTGTACCAGGTGCGGTTTCCCGCTTCGACCTGTAGGGGGCAGGATGTGGTGTGACTACTGCAGGGTCTACGCTGGCGAGGGGGAGACTGACCTTTCCGGGGTCTTCACTCAGCTTGGTGATCGGCTCAGGACCACCCTTTCGAGGATAGAGAGGAGACTCTCGGGTGAGCCTGAGAGGTTTGGTGGAGGAGGGTATTCTCCGGACTTCCAAGCGAGGAGCGGCCTTCCGCCTCCAAGAGTCACGGTGACGACCCCTCCAAGGGGTGAGTCCTACCAGTCGACTGAGATCGTTGACGAGAAAGTCTTCAAGTATATTGAGGCTCATAACGGTGAGATCTCGATCTCGCAGGCGGCTCAGGACCTGGGTATACCGGTTGGTCAACTTCAGGCCGCGATAGGGAGGTTGAGGTCTGCGGGCCACCTGGACCTCCAGCCTGAGGAGCTGAATCCTCGAGGCCCAATCTCGCCCCCGCGAAGGAAGCTCTGCGTGAACTGTTCGAGGCCGATAGAGGCTGAGGCGAGGTACTGCAGTGGGTGCGGTTCTGAGCAGCCACCTTCCTCCTACAGTTAGGCTTGTGAACAAGAACTTGTGGGTAAGATTTTTCTTTCCACAAAGCGAATAGACTGCTGGGTGTATGTAGTCGTGGAGAAGCTGAAACTCACAATTGCTCTGGACCAGAACTTTAGCGAGAAGGAGCTTCACAAGATCGCTGAGGCCCTAGGCAGAGCCTTCGACCTCAAGGAGAGGGCCTACATACTCAAGGCCTCGGAGGAGCACCCGCCAACAGCGGCATTCGTCTTCGGACAGATCTCTGGGGAGAGTCTGCCCCGCATCCTCGGCGTGATCAAGAGCGACTACTGGAAGAGGGCGAAGAAGGATGTCTCCAAGATCCTGAGCAAACGGAGGAGGGGGGAGGACCCCATGGTCTCCTTCGAGTGCGAGGTTGAGAACCTCAACGCGAAGATGAGGTGCAGAAGCGGCGACCGCAAGATTGTTGAGGCAGCCCTCGAACGTCTGGACTCAGCCATCGAGTCGTTATGGGTCCTCAGCCAGAAGAAGAGTCTTCCGGGCCCGAAAGCCCAGGTCTACCTTGGATTCCATGAGCCGACGAGGTCCTTCAGGATAGACCGGGCCGTGGTTCTGGGGCCAGAGTTTGGGGAGTATGAGTACGACGAGAAGACTGGGAAATGGAGTAAGGTGAGCCTCAAGCAGGACTAGAAGTCTTCACTTCTGGACCAAGAAGAGATGCTGGGCCTATGCTGATGAGACCCAGCCCTCACACATCTTTATTCCTTGGATGACGTCTCTCGCGTAGCCGTCTGCCCCAACGCTCTTCGCGAACTCCTCGGTCAGTGGAGCCCCGCCCAGGATCACCTTCACCTTCCCACGTAGGGAGGCTGACTTCAGGGCCTCGAGAACCTCACCGATCCTCATCATCGTGGTGCTGGTCAAGGCTGAGACCCCGATTATGTCAGGTCCCTCGTCCTTTGCGGCCTGAAGGAACTTTGCGGCGGGGACGTCTATGCCGAGGTCGACGACCTCGAAGCCCGCGCCCATCAGACTCACGACTACAAGGTTCTTGCCTATGTCGTGAAGGTCTCCGGGAGCACTTCCTATGACGACCTTGCCCTTGTACTTGACCTGGCCGGATGCTAGGTGGGGTCTGAGGAGGTCGGACGCAGCCTTCATTATCGTTCCTGCGATCACGAGTTCACTGATGAAGTATTCGCAGGCCTCAAACTTCTGTCCCACGATGCTGCTTGCCGCCCGCATCTCATCCATCATCTCGTATGGTGAGACCCCTGCTTTCAGGGCTTCCTTGGTCGCGTCGAGCGTCGCATCCAGGTTCAGGTCTACTATCGACTGTTTGAACTTGTCCAGAATATTCTTCTGAGCCATAAAGGATCACCTCAAAGTTTGATTGGGTAAGACCCGTACTTGACGACTGAGTCGTAGAGTGCGCACACGTTCCAGGGTGGAACCTCTGGCTGGATTATGTGTCCGGGCGCAACTATCATTCCCCCTCCAGCAGCGCCGGCCTTCAGGACCCTCATAACCTCAGCCTGGACGTCCGCAGGCGTTCCCCGGGGTAGGACCCTCTGTGAGCTGACGCCCCCGCAGAATGTGAGCTTGCCGCCATACTTCTCCTTCAGACCCTCCAGACCCATGTCTGGACACTCAGGCTGGACAGGGTTGAGGACGTTCACACCCTCCCCAATATAGTCATTGATGTACATCTCAACGTTCCCGCAGCTGTGGAGGTAGATCTTGCCGGCAGTCTTCTTGTGGATGAAGTCGTAGATCTTCTTGTGTCTGGGCTTTATGAAGTCCCTGTAGGTCTTGAGGCTGAGCAGGCCTGAGGTCTGGGCTCCCATATCGTCGGCGACCCCTACCAGGGTGCAGTAGTCTCCGATCTGGTCGAGCATCATTCCATACATCTGGATCAGCAGGTCTGTAACCTTGTCGAGGAGCGCGTTCGCTATGTGCGGCCTGAAGTAGATGTCCTCGATGAACTTGTTGAAGCCCCTGCGCTGCCAGGAGGTCTCGAAAGGCCCACCCATCGGCGCGACACAACATGCGGCGTAGCCTGCCTCATCGAGCCTCTTGGCCTTCCTGTCAAGCCCCTCAACAGACCTGTCCTTCTCAGGGTCTGGCCAGTAGGGGTCGCCAAGGATCTCGTCAACAGTATCCATATGTTCCAGAGGCGCCGGGCTGGTGAACTCCAAGTATAGTTCACCGGCCTTCCTGTGGAAGCCACACTCGTCTATGTATGAGTTGTCTGGGAAGAGCTTCTGAGGTATGAAGGGTCTGGGGAACCTTATCGATATTGGCCTGAAGTCTATTCTGAATCTCCGGTAGATCTTCTCGTCTATTGGTGTGGTCCACCAGGAGGTGTAGTGTGTCCCTCCGGGCCAGTAGTCTATCTCCTTGAAGAATATTGGGAGGTGGAGGTAGTGTTTGAGGTTGAAGTATGACTGCTTCATCATGAAGGATAGGCATCCGCCAAGCTCAGCAGGAACCCTATCGGCCTCCTGATGCTCAAGAATCTTCCAGACACGCTCCCGCGGCGTGTACCGTTCACCGGGATATATTATCGCCTTCTCTCCACGCGATATCGTCTCCAAACTAGATATCCCCGTTTTTGCGTAGCTCTAGATTCTGGAGAATATTAAAGTTTAATTGATTTGGACTCTCAGTAGAATTGGCGGGGAAAATGCTTTTGGGTCGACTCGAAGCCGCGGCGCTGATGGGCCTGATACTCCTGACAGGCGCCCTTCTTGTGGGAAACATTTCCGAAGCCGAAGCCGACCCCGCAGACGGGGCAGCGACCTTCACCACCGTCACATTGTCGCAACAGAAGATCTATGAGGGTGAGAATGTAACCCTGAACTTCGCCGTGAAGAACCTCAACTCCTCCGAGACACAGTTCTACATCAGAATATACAGGTACAGCCAACTCGTCCTCGACGGCAAGTCGAACCCGTTCCAGTGTAATGGAGGCGAAGAGACCGAGAGGATTATCGTCGAGCTTGGAGGCTGGACCGGACCCGAGACCTACAGCCTGACGGTTGAACTGAGGTCAACACCATCCGATACTCTTCACGACACCAGGCAACTTGCCCTCACAGTAGTCGAACTGGCCACTGGGAAATGGACCAGCTCAATATCTAGGATTGTTTGGGGACTGAACGAGACCCTGCCCATGAAGGTCAACTTCACAAACATCGGCAACGACGAGATGGAAGACGCAGTCGTCACGGTGATGGGTTCAGACCTCAAAATAAGCCCGCTAAGCAGCGGCAACCTAGGAGCAGTCTCAAGCGGAGAGACCAAGACCCTAACCTTCACCCTTGGCTCCCTGAACAAGAAAGAGACTAAGCCCGGACTCTACAAGGTCAGCTTCAGACTTGCATTCAACGACTTCAGAGGAGTCGCACACCATCAAGACGAAACCCTAGAGCTGAACGTAGACAAGATGAAGCCGAAGATCCTACTGTCATCCACCCCACCCAACCCAAAGTACGGCGACCCAGTCAAGATCCAGGCTGAACTCTCAGACCTGAACCGGAAACCCCTGGCAAACGAACCCTTAATCTTCCAGGTGGGATCGACGGTCGGCCAGAATCAAACCACACCTCAAGGAGTAGCCACCTATGTTTACCCGGCAGGTCTGGATTCTGGAAACCACAGCGTCAAGGCCACCTACGGGGGCTCAGAATACTACCTGAACGTATCCGAAACCTTCCTTGTCAGAGTGGAGCCGTTAGCGACCTCAATCTCAATAGATCCTCCGAAAACAATGAACACCACAGTCCCAGCCACAGTCAACATCACACTCCTCGACGAAAGGTCCAGACCAGTTCCGAATCAGACCCTCAAATTTACGGTGACATCGAAGTCAGGAGAAATATCCCAGACCGGCCAGACCGACCCTGAAGGTAGGACAGGCCTGACCTTGAACATGAACAGGTCAGGGGAAGCCCTGCTCGACGTAACCTTCACAGGCTCAACAAACTATCTCAAGAGCAGCAACTCCTCAAGACTCAGCATCAGCCCAGCCTCGACGAGGATGACGGTGCACAGCAACCCGACCGTCCTCATTTTTGGAAACAGTGTAGACCTTGAACTATCATTGAGAAGCCTCCTGAACACGCCTGTTGAGAACGTGAGGGTGACGATTCTTGCTGACGAGAAGCCGGTCACATCAGTCCTGACCGATTCAGGAGGCTACGCAAAGACAAACCTGAGTCTGGAGCCAACCCTCCTCCTCAAGAGAACAAAGATTCAGGCAGTCTTCGATGGCGACGAGAGGTTTGCTCAAAGCACCGCGGAGGCCGAGATCATCTCAGTCAACCCCGCATTCCTTGCGGCCCTAGCAGCGGTGGCGGCGGGCGGTGTAGCATCATCTCTCCTTCTGGTCTTGAGGTGGAGGAGACTTCATGAAGAAAGAGCTCCTCTCGCAAAGACCAAGCCGGTCTCGAAGGCCCAGAAGGTTGAGCCGAAAACCCCAGAACCCCTCTCACCCCTTGACGAGAGGATCTACAGCTACATCGTTGATCACTCAGGGGTTATCTCCTGGAGTCAGGCATCGAAGGACCTAGGCGTCACCGTGGAGCAACTGAAGGAGTCGACTCAGAGACTGAGAGGCGCGGGTAGACTAATGCCAAGTCATGAAGAATAGGTCTTCCTTGGAGCGACTGTGGGGCTACCAGTAACGGGGCTGTGGAACAGCGAGCCCGTAACACTGCGGACAGAAGACCATGTTAAGGTAGTGCCTTCCGCATGACCTGCAGATCGATCGGTTGCATCTGCTGCATATGTAGACCGCGGGAAGTTCCCGGTGGTAGCTGCAGGTGCCCATAGGCGGGATCCTCATGGAGACGGTTGTCCTTGGGGGTGTGGGTGCGGCTGGACCTGTTCCAAGAGGCGCAATCACCCTGACGGTCGGAGCCGGCTTCGGGATCGGTGGGACCGGCGCTGGCGGCCTGACCGGAGTTGGGGGAGTAATGATCGGTGGATGCATCGGGCTGCCGCAATCATAGCAGAACTTGGCCCTCTTCGGGTTGGCCTTGCCGCATTTTGGACAAGTCGGCATACTGGATCCCTTCCTAGGTCAATCTCGCGATAGCCTCATTGTATTCGCCACCCCTTCTTTTAAAAGTAACTAGGAGATAATCTCCTTTCTTCAAGCCATCTTTCTTCAATAAGCCTTCATCGACCCTCACAGTTCTTCCCCGGGAGAATCTGAAGAAGAGAAACTCCTCGGAGTCTGGGAGATTATTTCTTAAGAATTCGTTTCGACTCCTTGGCGAGACGAATTTGCGAAGAGGAATCTCAATCCGTTTGACTGTGTCTTTGGCCTCACCTTGTTCGCCGCAGACCATGCAGTCCTTGTTCTTGGACAACTTGAGTATGGAGTACTTGTTGTACTTGAGGTCGGCGATCCAGATTCCCTCCAGAGGCTTGCCCGCAGTCTCCGGCCATCGGCCACTCTCAAGATAGGCCTTGTAGCCGAGCAGAATCTTGACGACTTCCTGAGCTTGGATTGAGGAGACCAGAGATATCGTTGTTGGTAAAGAAGGAACCTTCGCGTCTTCAACAGGTGCGTCGCATGGATTCCTCAGTCCTACCAGTTTACTGTACTGGCTTCTTGCCACGGGACATATTGGACAGGGGTCGTCTGGAGGTATGTATGATTGAACCCTACATTGATACCCTGCTATGCCCCCATCAACCATGGGCACAAGGTACCTGCGAGATATTGAGGTTAGAAATACTCTGGAGGCGAAGTTGTCGAGGCCACTCACGATTATGTCCGAGTTCAAGAACAGATTCAGAGGAAGCTTCTCAAGTCTGCTCTCAACCGCCATAATCTCGAGGTGTGGATACTTACGGTGTAGCTTCTCAGCCAAGACCTTCGACTTCGGCTTACCGTAATCAGCCTTGTCGAAGAACAGCATCCGACTCAGGTTCGAGACCTCGACCACATCAAAGTCTACTATGGTGAAGTTTCTGATCCCGAGCATCGCGAGGTTCTTCACAGCCTCGTTTCCTATGGCGCCGGCCCCGGCGATCAAGACCCTTGAGTCTCCAAGATTATCTTGACCTTCCCTCCCCCACAGGATCATCTGGCGTGACCAGAAGTAGTCGACCTCCAGCTTCTTTGATTCAAGGTTAAGGCTGGAGAGTCTCAGGTCTTCCCTGAGATGCTTCCCGTCTAGAAGTATCCTTGCAAATTCCGGTTCAAGACCGAGCTCGGCACACATTATGCTCTTGAGTTTTGCCACAGTGGTCTTTGGTGAAACATCAACCTCTACTTCTCTGACTGACGGGATCCTTGCTGAGACCTTCAATATTTGCCCTTCGAAGAGTCAAGGCCTGTAAGGCCTGAGAATTGTGAATCTGACAACATCTTTCTGTGGTGTCCGCCTCTCTGGAAGAGCGGGAACCGGTATGATGTTGAACCTGACAGTGTCCTGTTCAGAAACCTTCTTCTGTTGCTTGCTCATCTTTGGGAAACCGTATTCACCGCAGACCTTCGCAGCCTCAAGACATTTTGGGTGGTTGAAGACGTTGTTCGGGTTGGGGTCTGAGAGGAGGTAGTATAGTGAGTTGACGACTGAGACCAGTTTGAGGTTTGGCCTCCAATCTTCACCTATGATGGATACGCAGACGGCTCCTGGAACGTTGGGGACTATGTTTGGGTGTCCAATCTCTGTGAGCCAGGTGACTACTGGGGGCTTGACTGGATAGTCTTCCTGTAGCTCCAACCTGAATCTTTGCCATTCCACGTACTCTGTGAAGGGCCATATCTTCTGTTCAGAAAGTCTCTTGACCTCGCCCTTCTCGCACCTGAGCATGCCCTCATAATTTGTTGGAGGATCGTTTAGGGCTGTGACTGTTGGAAACTGGTGATTTAGAAAATTCTTCTCTTTGAGCAGTAGGGGAATATTCAAGACTCAACCGCCGATGATGTTGTACGGCATCAGGGCCAGCTGAGCGTTCTCAGGAATGCCGGCGGCCGCGACCGAGATGCTGTCGTCCAAGATTACTCCACCATACATTAAGGCGACTGTAGACAGGTCGATTCCGAAGGAACCGCATACCTGCTGCTTGATCTCGCTTATCGTGTGGTCTGGTAGAACATCGATCTCTGCAAGTCCAGACTGCGGTCCGATCGGTGCTTGAATGAACAGTTTCATAGAGGGCACTCACCTCCAAACTGTTCTGGCATAGACATAAAGCTTACCATGTATCCTAGGGCCGTACTCTCAACGTTATATTCGCCGTATGAGTCAAGACGCCGTCTGAGGCTGAGACTGTCAGGTTGAATGTTCCAAGCGGCGACAGAAGGTTCGTCGTCACCACCAACTTCAGTCTCTGAACAGTTCCCGCAAGACTCGTCTTGTTCTGTGATGTTGTGAAGGTGTACTTGATTCCCTTGGGCAGACCTGAAACTGTCAGAGTGATGTCGCCAGAGTATCCATATCTCGAAGTCAAAGTCACATTGTAGAATGCGGCTGCGCCACGCCTGATCTCAATAGATCCGGGTGATGCTGAAAGTTCAAAGTCGCGTTGAGGATTGACCTTGACGGTTACAGTCTGAGTATGGGTCAGGTTTCCACTCGACCCAGACAGAGTCACCGTGTAGGTTCCCGGTGGGGCTGATGATGTTGAGGAGACTGTCAAGACTGAAGTCACTGTGCCATTGGCTGGAGGGGTTACTGCCGGAGGGTTGAAAGAGGCTGAGACCCCTGACGGTAACCCTGACATCGATAGGGAGACGCTTGAGCTGAAGCCTCCGAGAGACTTTACCTCAACCTTTGTGTTGTTGCTGGTTCCAGCAGACAGAACAAATGGATCGTCAACAAGGTGGTGCGCGGTCACTCTGAAGTCTTTGACTAGGACGAAGTATGCGACTGTATTTGTGGAGAGTCCCAGTGAATTCACGGCTTGGATGTAGTAGGCTATGCTTGAGGTGACCTCATTTCCAGGTATGACTGCAACATATGGCTGAACTCCTGTCGGAGGGAGCTGCATCTCCTTCGTCTTCCACACAGCCTTATCGACGACATTATAGTATACGGTGGCGTTCTGTAGCCAGCTTCCTCCGCCAACCAAGGTTGCGTTCAGACTTACTGGGCTGTTGGCTAGGCCTTTTGTGACCGGCGTATGCGTTATGCCGGGTGGCCTGTAAATGAAGAGGACTATCAAAGCACTCGAGGTCAACAACAAGCCGGCAAAGAGAAGTACGAGTAACAATATACGTAGAGGCTGCCTCGGGGGCCTCGGGTAGTATGCCGGAGGAGGCCTCGCCCTTGGAGGATAGTAGGCTCTTGGAGGCGGGAGAGGCGCTGCACCTCTTGGATAGACCCCGTAAGGGTAGGGTCTTGTCGGATCACCCTGTTTCATACATACTCACCATCTCATTCCCAATCTGTGCAACATCGCACTCGGACATTCTGGTCAGGCTTACTCTTCGCAAGGCCAGTCACCTTTGGCAAGTCCTCGGTTGAGACGCTTACGTAGGGCACTCCCGTGCCTCCAGAGACCTGGGACTAAAAAAGGGGGTGGAGTGGTTTACTGGCTTATTTCCCGAGTATACCCAGTATTCCGCCGACCATTCCAAGGACCAATGCAACTATGCCGGCTGCGATCGGTAGGTAGACGTATGTTGTTGGCACCACTATCAGCAGGGCTAGGTAGATGTTGGCCAGCGAGAAGACGAAGGCTATGATTCCTCCAAGCGTTGTGTATCCTAACCAGATAAGGAACGCTCCCAGTATCACCACTAGGCCCAGCAGCAATCCAGCTCCAAGGAAAGCCATCCAGTATGGGGCTAACCATGCCGGGACTATTCCGAGGTTGGCGTAGAGGATCGCTGTGGCTGCTGCACCGGCTATTACTGTGACTAATCCAGCCACCAACGACAGGATGAAGCCCCACAGGGCTCTAGCCCTTGGTGGGAGGAACGGGAACGGGACCATACCTGGTGGACCTGGAATCCCTGGCGGAGGCGGACCCATAGGCGCCCCAAAGGTTGGTGCTGGAGGCGGCGCCGGATACTGTGTTGGATACGCTGTTGGGTAACCGGTCGGATACGCTGTTGGGTAACCAGTTGGGTATGCTGTTGGATATGTCGGGACTGTTACTGGAACTATTCCAGCATAACATTGCGGACACAAGACCAGATCACCGTAGAAGCGTGCATCGTCCCTGCAGATCGCTCGTCCACATCGGCTGCAGATATACTGTGCCGGAAGATTCGGGTGGTAGTAGCACATTCCTGGCGGTGGGACTCTGTATGGTACTGAGGGGACGGCTGGTCGAACAACCTTCACTGACGGGACAGGTTTGACAGCGGGAGCAGCAAACGATGTCCCGCAACTTGAGCAGAATGTTGCGTCGTCTCTGTTGGCAGCTCCACATTGCCCACATTGCTTAACCATTTCTCTTCCTCCATTATTGAATTATGGACAGACTATTTTAGCCTTGGGATTCACACTTAAGCCTTTCCAAGCAAACTCACTTCTGAAAAGTTCTCTTGAAACTCAGCATCTCTGAACTACCATATCGAATATGTTGTATAGTGGGAAAATGGCTTGAGGGCATCTTGGAGAAGATGGTTTCTTGTTGAGTAACCAATATAACCATGAGTCTGAAGCTATCTAGTTGTGCCCCGGTAGCTCAGCCTGGTTAGATGTCGAGAGACACCGGAGAGCGTTGGCTTGGTAAGAGCCTCCGAAGAGTCAAAGGTCACGGGTTCGAAGCCCGCCCGGGGCTCCACATTTCCAGTTAGGCCGTCGAAGAATTCGAGTCTTACGCCTAGATAGTCGCTCAGTTTAGTTCTAATGTTTTGGTTGGTTTAGGATCTAACGGTTCAACGAGAATGATGAAGCTCGCTCCATAGATCACATCGCACAGTCTAGTAGACGATCTCATCATTATTCATTCTTCATCCCTCTCCACGTTGTGTCTGAGCAACAAAGAATGGAGAAGCCCAGACAACAGAATCACAAATGCAACGACTATTCCAACAATCAGGTTGAGAAAATAGATCGCGGCGGGCTCGACGCTAGTGGTCACTCCTCCAGCAAGAGGTCCTGCGAGGTAGCCCAATCCCAAGGAACTCTCAAAAAGTCCTGATCTAAGACCTTTCCTTCCACCTTCGCCTTTTAGCATCAGGGATATTGACGCTGAATAGGCTATGGCTGAACCAGAACCTAGTAGAGCGAAACCCAAGTAGTACGCAGGCCCACGGTATTGCAGCCAGAACGGTGCCATAGCCAGTGACATGAGAAGGCATCCTGACACAGTTCTTCTATGCCCTGCAGCGCCTCTTCCGGTAGGGCCCATCAGAGAGAAAGACACGGCTCGCAAAGCGCCAAAGGCCAGACCCATCATACCGACATCGAGGGGCGATATCTCTGCCGAGACCGCTTGGGCCGGGAAGAAGGCGAGGACCGAGCCGACGACGAAACTGGAGGCGAAGACAGTAATTGCGGCCACGAGTCGGTCGAGACGATGTATCTCGATATGTGGTTCACCGAATGTAGTCGACTGTACTCTCGGGGGATCCTCCAAGGTGGCGATGCATATGCCTCCAAGAACGAGGTTGAGGACGCTGGCGACGAAGAATGGTAGTTTCAAGGCGAGCGTTAGAAGTATGCCGGCCAAGAGGGGACCGACTACCCAACCCAGACCCCAAGCAACATTGAACCTCTTCAGACCTGAGTCGACGTTGCTCGCGTACAGAGTCGCTACGAAGGCTTCCAAAGAAGGCCACAATAGGGAGAGGAAGAGTCCGTCAAGAACCCTGACTAGGACTAGGTGAAGCGGGGTTGTAGTGAATGGGTAGATGAGGCATAGGGCGCCTCTTAGTAGTAGGGCGGCTGTCATAAGCCGCCTATAACCGAAGAGATCGGAGACTACGCCCATAATGGCAGGAGCGAAGCAATAGATTATGGCGAAGGAAGCTCCTATGATTCCGAGCTCTAGAGCTGAGGCGCCTAAATGATATGCCAAGACCGGTACAGATATGCTTAGCAATCCGGTGGTGGCATCACTGATGAGGGCCACAGGGAATATGAAGAATCTCCCTCTTAGCCTGTCTGGACTGAGCTTCATCATGATCGACTCCGGCGGCTGGTATAATATGAAGATCGAAAGAACGAAGAAAGAGATTGTGGAGTAAGCGTAAGCGCGCGCCCAAGCATAAGTATGGATTGCTCAACCTCTAGGCGGTCCCCATGGGCCGCCACCTCATGGATTCAGAATCCTAACGTACACTAGTAGAATTATCCTGCAGTCAACTGGTAGCTCTGCAAGCCTTTCTCATTCAGATTCAGTATGACTCCTCTAAGGATCCCCTCTGTATACTCGCTGCCGGGGTTTATGCAGAGGGTGCGGCCGATACGGTAAGTTCCTCTTGACTCGTGTATGTGGCCGTGCAGCCCCAGTAGAGGCGCATATTTTGTGATAGCATTCCTTACGGCCTTGCTTCCCACATGAGAATATATGACGCTTCCAGTTTTCATAATGACGTTAAGGTTCTCATCTAGAGCAGGCGCAAGGTCGAGTTCAGTATCAAATGGTGGACAGTGGAAGTTGAATATGCAGTTCTCTAGGTTACTCACCTGTTCAACTAGCCCTTCGATCTTCTTGATCAATACATCTTCAGGGACGTCTCTGGGGCAGTTCCACGGGGTAATGTTCGCAAAACCTGTACTAATCATCTCGTGATGGTCATCTAGATCTATGATTTTTCCTTCGGTGTTGATTACGTAATCTGAATCATTTAGAATCTGGTCTACATCTTTTATGTCATCGTTCCCTGCCTGAATATAGCATTTGACGCCTGTGTCTTTCAGTCTCTGCTCAGCCAAGCCAACCCATCTTCTAAGAGTCTCCAATACAATCTCTTTGAACAGGCCGTCAAGCTTTGTGGGATCATTCAACTCCTCCATCTCAGAGGAGCTGGAATTGTAAGGATAGAAACCGACAGAACTAATGACCTTAACTAGATTGTTCATTTCACTTTCGTTCTTGGCAACTCTCTCCTGTCCAAAGAGCCTAGCTTTGAAAGTTCCATCTGGACATTTTACGACTGGAACTATCATCTTCCCGGTTAGGTCTCCTCCCAATATGAGAGCATTTGCCTTGAAGAATTTCGTTGCGTTGACAAATTTTCTAAAGCAGGCTTCAGAACCATGAATATCCGTAGTGAAGAAAATTTTTGTACTATGCAAGCGCAATCACAGGCTAGCATAGACTTAAAAAATATAAGTCTTTAGTAACTAGTCGCTGGCGTTGATGGCATGGATGAAAAAGCAGTCGATCACGTGCAGGAAGCTTTGAGGATCGTAGATGCTGCTAGGGAAAGGAATATTACATTAAGGATCATGGGCGCTGTTGCAATCATAATCAAATGTAAGAACTTCCTATCACTCCATAATTCTCTAGGGAGAAGATTGACTGACATCGACCTCGTCGGGCTTAACAGACAGAGCAGCGGGATATGCACTATCATGAAGAATCTGGGATACGAGGTTGCGAAGGATATGTTGATCCACGAGAACCGATTCTTCTTCTACAACCCCAAGAATCGGCTGAAAGTCGACATATTCCTCGATAGACTGAAGATGAATCACACCATAGATTTCAGAAAAAGATTGGACAAGGACTACCCGACAATTTCTCTCGCAGACCTATTACTCGAAAAACTTCAGATAGTTCAAATCAACGAGAAAGATATAAAAGACATTTTGGTATTGCTGCGCGCACACCCGGTTAAAGAGACCGAAGACGGAATCAACGCCGACTACATATCACGGCTATTGGCTGACGACTGGGGCTTCCACCACACCGTCATGGCCAACCTCAACAAGATCATGCTCTTCAGTAAGAAAAGCGGCGTCCTTGATGAGGGTGACAAAGCCACCATTGATCTTGCAATCTCTAAACTGGTAGCTGCGATCGATCATATGCCAAAGACAGCAAGATGGAAACTTAGAGCCAGAATGGGAACCGCGATAAGCTGGTATAACAGCGTAGAGGAAGTCGAACGTCAATAAGTTACTTTGAAGAATCCTGCTATGCATAGTCTTATAAATAATTCAATTCCATAATTTTGTCCCGAACAAAATTGTCTGAAAGACCTTTTGCGAGAAAGGCAAGTGGCCTCGTCAGAGTCGCCACAAGCCCGAGAGTCTTCATGTTCAACATCTTCTGGACCGCCTTCGGCTTCGTCTTGACCTACGTGTTCTTCTGGGGCGCCGTTGCGTCACCGGGAGCAGACCTGTCTGTTGGAGCCCTGCTCGCGATGATCTTTGTGCTCCCCCAAGTAACATTGTACGCCTTATTCTCGGTGATAATGCCCAGATCAGGCGGAGACTACCATTACGTCAGTAGGTCGCTGCATCCCAGTCTGGGGTTCATGGTTAGTTTCAGCTGGGTCATCTGGCTGTCCTTCTGGGCTGGATGGGGGTCTTACGCCTTTACAAGCTACGGGCTCGCCCCTGTCGTCTCAACATGGGGCGCAGTCACTCACAATCAAGCTCTTCTCGACCTAGGCACCTCTCTACAGACTACGCAGGCGGCATGGATGATCGGCGTAGTAGTGCTTGTAGTGGCCCTGCTACTGTCAGTGATAGGGACAGGATCCTACTTCAAGGCACAATCTGTTGCCTTTGCGCTTCTAATTATCGGGATAGCAGGGTTCATCGGTCTGATGCTTCTGAACACCAACACGATCTTCATAGGTCGCTTCAATGATGCGTTAGGTTGGATTACAGGCTCTCCGGATACCTATGGTGCTACGTTGGAGTCAGCAAGAAAGCTAGGCGCAAACCTCAACCCGGAGTTCAGCTGGCCTTCACTTCTGGTCCTCGTCCCCCTCTTCTATGCGTACATGCCCTACTGCATGGGGTCAACATTCATGGCTGGCGAAATCAAAGACGTCAAGAAAGCTCAGCTGTGGGGCGGACCTGTGGCAACGATCTTTCTCGGAATCTTCTCAGCGGTCCTTGCGTTCCTATTCATAAGAACTATCGGCACAGAGTTATGGTATGCGGTCGGTAGTCTCTGGTGGCTTGGTGAGTATGGTCTCGCGATACCTCCATATTTCCCATCATTCGTCGGCCTCCTCACAAGCAACTCCGTCATCTATGGGCTGATCAGCATAGGCTACTTGATATGGGGAGTCTGGTTTGTTCCACAGAACATTATGCTCAACAGCAGAATCATGCTGGCGTGGTCGTTTGACAGGATAGCGCCGGAGAAGCTCTCACACGTGAGCGAAAGGTTCAGGACACCAACATACAACGCCATCATAATATTCATCATAGCACAAATCTTCCTAGCACTGTATGCAAGCGTCTCTTGGCTGACTATGGTCTCAAGCATCTTCGCATTGGCGATAAACGCGGTCTTCGTAGGCATAGCAGGCATAGCATTTCCATTCAGGAGGAAAGAGCTGTTCGAGAGGTCTCCTGTAAACTGGAAGATGGGGGCTCTACCAGCCCTGGCCGTCATCGCATTCTTGGACATAGTTGTAGGGTTGTTCGTGAGTTACTATTTCGCAACCGACTCAAACCTGCTAGCTAACGCCCCTGAATCGATCTGGATGATATTCATCATCTTCCTTGTCGGGTTCATAGTATTCTGGATCTCAAGAGTCTACCGAAGCAGACAGGGAATAGATATCAGTCTTGCATTCAAGGAAATGCCGCCAGAATAGTCTCAGGAATCAAAGATTTTTTCTCAACCATTTTTATGATTCTACAACAGTGTACATAGTACACCAGGTGATTGTGTTATGAAAATTGTTACAAAAGACAAGGTTGTTTATAGTTTCAGCCCAAGACATAAGCCGGTCGAGCATGTTGAACCCGGTGAGCTCGTTCTGCTAGAGGCTGAGGACGCGGTTGGAGGCCAAGTGAAGAGTGAAGACGCAGCCCTGGAGAGCTTGGATTGGTCAAGGGTCGACGGGGCCACCGGTCCCCTATACATCGAGGGCGCAGAGAAGGGGGACACCCTAGTCACGGAGATCCTAGACATCAAGACTGAGAGCAGAGGAGTGATCCTCGCCGTCCCCGGCAACGGAGTCTTGAAAGATAAGCCATTCAAAGCAGCAGCCAAAATAGTCAAGATCGAGGACGGCTTCGCATACTACGATGATATTCGTGTAAGGTCGATACCGCTCATAGGTACCATCGGCGTCGCGCCGGCCGAAGGAGAACAATCGTCAAGCACCTCGGGAAAGCATGGAGGAAACATAGACTGTAAGGAGATCACATCAGGGACTAGGCTCTATCTCCCTGTATCTGTCGACGGAGCCCTATTCTCCGCAGGCGACCTTCACGCTGCGCAGGCAGACGGAGAATTATGCGTCTCCGCGATAGAGATCCCCGGATCGATCATGCTGAGATTCAGCCTGATAAAGAAGAAGCAGCCTCCATGGCCGATACTTGAGACCAAAGACCACTACAGCTACCTTGTGGCGGGCGACAGCCTTGATGATGCGACAGTGAAGGCTTCAGAGGCCGCTGTAGAGGCCTTAATGCGAGCCCGTCAATGCTCCTTCGAGAAGGCCTACATGCTCAGCAGCCTTCTGGTAGATATTAAAGTCAATCAGGTTGTCGATCCTCAAAGAGGAGTTCGCGCATCCATCCCAAGAGGAGAAATACTCCTCCGTGATTTACTGGTATGAAACAGATTTAGGTCCCTTCGACAATAGGCATTCCTAGCGAAGTCCCATCATGGGCTCGATACTCGCAGTCTGAAGCGCGCGCCATAAGAAGACCAAGAGAAAATGTTTTCTTTGTAAGTTATTAGATCAAAGAGTTTGGTCGGGAGAGGGCTAACGTCGCAGTATATGATGTCGTTGTGGTTGGCGCGGGTCCAGCAGGATCTACTGCAGCACACCTGGTAGCCAAACGAGGCTTCAAGACCCTGCTCTGTGAAGAACATGACATAGTAGGAAGACCCTGCCACTGCACCGGCAAGTTGACCGCACATGCATTCCAGGAGTTCGACCTGCCACAGGAGGCTATTCTAAACTCTGTGCGGGCAGCCGTCCTTCACGCCCCAAGGGGGACCAAACTACAGATTCGCAGGGATACTGTCGACTCCTACATCCTTGACCGAGAGATGTTCGACTTCAGATTGGCTGAGGGGGCTTCTTCCTCTGGGGCTGAACTTTCCCTACAAACGAGGGTCTACGATCTGCATAGGAGTCCAGACGGCCTGATAGTCTTGAAAGCCAAGAGGGAGGGCGCACCCGTGGAGTTGAAGTCGAGACTGGTCATAGACGCTGAGGGTGCGACGCCAATCCTCCCCAAGATGTTTGGACTGCAGGCAGAGAGAAAACTTCTTTCTGGGATTCAATACGAGATGAGCGATATCGAGATCGATTCCCCGGATACTGTGGAGCTTTACTTTGGAAGGGAGGTTGCGCCAGGATTCTTAGCTTGGATCGTGCCTGTAGCCGACGACAGGGCGAGGATCGGACTGTGCATACGAGGCACTACGGCAATCGGATCCCCACGCAAATATCTTGAGAGATTCCTGAATCACAATTCAATCTCCGGCAAGGTCAAATCTGGAAGGATTGAGAAGGTATGCGCTGGAGTCGAGCCGATACACGGACCGGTCACACCAACCTACTCTGATCGCATCCTAGCTGTTGGAGATTCTGCGGGCCAAGTGAAGTCTACATCAGGAGGGGGGATATACTTCGGACTCAAGGCCGCCAAACTCGCTGGGGAGACGACAGTCGAATGCTTGGAGAGAGACGAGACGAGTAAAGGCTGCCTCGGGCGATATGAGCTGGGATGGAAGAGATCGTTTGGGTGGGAGTTACGATCGACTTCACTTGTGAGAAAGATTCTTGATGGCCTTACAGATGATGAGGTTGACAGAGTCTTCCAGATAATTGCTGACGACAGGATCAAGAGATTGATGGAGGCTTATGGAGATACAGCTTTCCAGTCGAGACTCCTAAGACCGATCCTTCCAGAGTTCGTCAAGAAATCTCTCAAGAAGGCATCCGACATGGTTCTTCTGGCAAAGCTTTTGTCAAGTGGACTTGCAAATCTGATAACTTAGGATCTAGTCTCAGATCCTATTCTGTGTCCTTAGTCAGTTATTTAGCGTTGCATAGAAGCCCTACAATGTCAAGGGTCAGCGGCTGGGTTCAATGTTCAGAAGTAATATATGGTGGGAATGTTGATGCCAATCTGGGGCTGACCTTGAAAGGCTATGAAGAAGCGGTCAAAGCCGCCTCCTCCAGAGCGCTTGAACTGGTTCAGGATGGATATTTGATTGGGCTTGGAAGCGGGAGGGCTGTGGCTCAGGTTCTCAATATGATTGGGGAGAAGATCAAGAAAGAGGGACTGAAGTTAACTTTTGTTCCATCCTCATATCAGATAGAGCTTTTGTCGAGGCATCTTGGGCTGAAGCTGACACATCTTGAGGCTGGGCGATTGCTGGACTTGGCTCTGGACGGCGCCGACCAGGTTGAGGTCAAGACTTTGAATATGATTAAGGGTGGCGGAGCGGCTCTGGCCAGAGAGAAGATCATTGATTCAAACTCCAAGAAGGTTGCGATAGTCATCACTGAGGATAAGTTGACGAAGAATCTGGGTGAAGGTAAGCCTGTCCCTGTCGAAGTTCTTCCTTTCGGAGTTGACGCTGTCATTCATAGTATTGAGAAGATTGGGGGTAGGCCGACTTTGAGGCAGGGTCAGGGTAAGGTTGGACCCATAATTACAGACAACGGAAACATGATAGTTGACGTAGATTTCGGTCGAATAGAAGACCCGCAGACACTTGAGGGAGAGATCAAGATGATCCCTGGTGTGGTTGAGGTCGGCCTATTTACTGGGCTGGCAGACCTCGTCTATGTTGGAAGAGGGGATGGGACCGTAGAGGTTCTCAGGCGCGAGTAACGGAACAGGCCTTTCGATGAAGATGTAGGGATGCCGGGGACGGGATTCTCGGCGGTTTGCAGTCGAACCCGCGGCCTCTGGATCTCTCCAGAGAGACTCAGACAACTTTATGAGTCCAGCGCTTAAACCTGCCCATCCGGGCATCTAACCACAGCTGAGCCACCCCGGCGAGACTGAATGATCCAGCGACACCTAAAAAAGGTTGATATCCCAATCCAAGATGCTCGAAGGAGAGAAGTAAGGTCTCGTACCCAAAAGGAGATATGGTGAGGACTAATCCCATAAGCAGTGAGTGCCCCGGTAGCTCAGCCTGGCCAGAGCGACGGATGGAGAAGTCCAGTCGAACCTTGTAGGTTATATGACCGGGTGAGCCGTAGGTCACGGGTTCGAAACCCGTCCGGGGCTCCATTAGTTTAGGGGGTTCAAATCCACAGCGCGCTACTCTAGTCGCTTTTCATCTCACCGCAATCTGTATTCTTTGTGAGAGTCATTTCCATAAGCCTAACTCCCAGCACATAAGGGACGTCTCTTATGTATAGCAACGTTCATCCATAACGTGCATAGTCCAATGGTTTTAGGTTACCTAGTTTCTTCGGTGTCTGAAAATCTTCACACAAAACTTGATTATGAGCTGACCTAAATCTAAGTCTTGGTGTAAAGTGAAGTCTTCACTGAAACTTAACTAAATTTCACTGAAACTTAGCTAAGTTTAACCGAATCTTAGCTAAGTTTTTCAAGATTTTTTCAATATTGTTCAGCACTTCACTGAGTACTTCACTCTTTCTTCACTGTTTCTTCACT
>CAYZRW010000023.1:19611-24203 GCA_964480955.1 uncultured Candidatus Bathyarchaeia archaeon
AATATTGTTCAGCACTTCACTGAGTACTTCACTCTTTCTTCACTGTTTCTTCACTACTGATTCACTGTCTAAGATCGTGGGCAACATCGAAAAAACGTTATTAGAATGGAAGTCTCTTCAATAAGCACGTGATGAAGCCAAGGTTGATGATTGTTTCTCCAGTTTGGCTGAAAGTTAGACTTTGCATGCAAGACCCCCCTGCTACTGCTAGCTATACTGTACTATGACTTGGTTGGTGGAAGTCTGGAAGGTAGGCGCAGGTCCTATAAGAGAATGTATACAAAGGGTGAGGTAAACAAGCTCATCGACTCATTGCTCCACCCATTGGCCAAACAGAATAGTAGGGTTCTCATACTCGATGGTTCCCTTCACGCCTTGGTTGAACAAGACCTACCTCTCTCAGCAAGGAAATTTCTTGTATATAATCTGCCGCAACTCGTCTCCCAACTGGCTGGAGAGGATAGCAAAGCAGGAAAGGTTACTGAGAAGCTCATAAGAGAGACTATAAAGCTGGCTAGGTCATGGAGGACCTTCCAGAAAAGGCTGAAGAGATTAGGCAAAACTGCTGAGTAACGATTCAGTACGCGCTTAGTTATGTATGAATGAATCTATCTTAAAAGAATTTTTATTCAATATAAAATCTATAGAAAATAACCTATTATAGCTATGAACATAACCACAACATAACTAATAGATAGATAACTCATTATCGTGGGTAACATCGTGGAATCCTTACTTTACACTCATGGAGATTCTTCGCGGGTTGGGGGTGGCTGTTCCAAGTTCTGGTTGGCAGATGACCCGGCTCAAGCAGGAGCTGGAGCGTATAATAGCGTCCACGCCTGTCTTGATTGCGATTGATGAGGTTGATACGCTCCTGTTTAAGGAGCATGAACCTTTGATCTATTATTTGAACCGTCTTTCGAATGTGACTCTTGTCTTGGTGAGTAATCGATTCGAGGACCTGTCTGGGGTGCCGGAGAGGGCGAAGAGCAGCCTCCAACCAATACCCGTAATCTTCTCACCATATGAGGCTGAGGAGCTGCGCAACATCTTAAAGGAGAGAGTGAAAGCGGGATTTCAGCCAAGAGCATTATCGGCTAAGTTGCTGGATTTGGTTGCTGAGAAGGCTAGTGAGTCCGGAGATGTAAGGTTGGCATTCAACATCCTATTGACAGCTGGAGTACTGGCGGACCAGTCCAACGCCGAAGAAATCAGTGAGAAACATATCAATGAAGCTGAGAAGATTGTGGCATACACACAATGAGGATCTGCCAGCTTGATTCCATGCTTGACAGAGAGGGAGACAACTACTCAAATCAACGCTCCTTGACAAGAAAAGAGTTATCGGAATAGACTTGGAAAACAGGTTGACTCGCTTTTTACCTTAAGAAGCGTAGAGGGATTGAGAACAACTCAGAACTGATCAGGGAGAAGTGACTGAGAGCGAGACTGTTTCAGGTTCAAGATATTCAGGTATCTTTCTTGCATCGTCCCAGATAGGTATTTGCTGGGTATCAAACATTAAAGTTGTCTGATTCAATCTTCTCTTTGAATAATCAACATATTCTTTCTTTAGATCGAAACCTACGGCATTCCGTCTCAGATCCCTGGCGGCAACTAGTGTCGTGCCAATACCGACAAATGGATCTAAGACTAGCTCTCATCGGTGTGTGAAGAGCTTGATGAAGTGTGATGGGGGAGCAATAGGGTAGACCGCAGGATGAATGAATTCTACCATAGACCGATTGAAACTGCAGGTAAGGAACTCACATATATCAGGCAGGCTATCTTTCAATTCTACCATAGACCGATTGAAACCATTAATTCACGCATGGGGTCCGGAGGAAGGATGTACTTTCAATTCTACCATAGATCGATTGAAACACACTACCAACAACAAATATAACACCTGCCGCATCTCTTTCAATTCTACCATAGATCGATTGAAACACCTTCTCTTAGGAGATCATGATACTTTGTGAAAGCCTTTCAATTCTACCATAGATCGATTGAAACCGAAGTTCGCAGACACATAATAGCAGAA
This sequence comes from uncultured Candidatus Bathyarchaeia archaeon, assembly GCA_964480955.1. Lineage (GTDB taxonomy): Archaea > Thermoproteota > Bathyarchaeia > 40CM-2-53-6 > RBG-13-38-9 > CAYZRW01. The sequence continues at coordinate 21,659 of CAYZRW010000023.1, forward strand.
ACAGAGCACTTTCAATTCTACCATAGATCGATTGAAACCCGTTACTCCAATCCGCAAAACTGAACCTAAAATTCCTTTCAATTCTACCATAGATCGATTGAAACATAACGGAACGTAGGTTAGCGGATTCACTACATTCCTCTTTCAATTCTACCATAGATCGATTGAAACTCCGATGGCCATCACGGTGACAGGCTACGATTTTGACTTTCAATTCTACCATAGATCGATTGAAACGGTAAGTAGAATCTTCATTAACTTCTTTCCCATCTTCTTTCAATTCTACCATAGATCGATTGAAACAGAACATGTTATATTTGGCTGAATAGCTGTGCTTAACTTTCAATTCTACCATAGATCGATTGAAACCCTTTCTGGCTTAATCAAGAGAACTATGTTGAGGTCCTTTCAATTCTACCATAGATCGATTGAAACAATATGATAGGGGCATGGACAATCAGGATCGCAATTCTTTCAATTCTACCATAGATCGATTGAAACATAGACCATAAGGCCTTCAATATCTTCTTTTCTTGCCTTTCAATTCTACCATAGATCGATTGAAACAGTCCTTCAGTCTCCATGATGTAAGGGTATCCCCATCTTTCAATTCTACCATAGATCGATTGAAACTGTTATCCCAATTTCCCCATGCGCTTTGTACTCTCTCTTTCAATTCTACCATAGATCGATTGAAACTCATAGGCGAGGACTTATCCTCACACCGCGGTTCGGCTTTCAATTCTACCATAGATCGATTGAAACCATACCAAGTCCAATTCAACTCGGCTTGTCATATCTCTTTCAATTCTACCATAGATCGATTGAAACGAAGGTTTGCGCCTGCGGTCACCTCTAGGCGATACTCTTTCAATTCTACCATAGATCGATTGAAACAACGTTGTATTATCGAAGAGGATTGCCAAATTCAAACTTTCAATTCTACCATAGATCGATTGAAACATCTTTGACTTAACTGGTACTGATCATCAGGTACGACTTTCAATTCTACCATAGATCGATTGAAACTTCCATGTTAGACTGCAGAATACGCAAAGTGTTAGAGCTTTCAATTCTACCATAGATCGATTGAAACCCAGAATCTACCGTTACAGTACCAAGACTTCCGTCCCTTTCAATTCTACCATAGATCGATTGAAACTATTATTGGTATTAGCGGAATGCAGATTAGTGATTTCTTTCAATTCTACCATAGATCGATTGAAACTACTGCGATTCAATTCTCCTGTTCAGCTGACAATTAACTTTCAATTCTACCATAGATCGATTGAAACGAGACAATATTGCTTGGCTCGAAGGGATCGCCTAACTTTCAATTCTACCATAGATCGATTGAAACAATTGAATCTGCGGGCGCCTACATGCATAATTTCGACTTTCAATTCTACCATAGATCGATTGAAACTTTCAAGTTGGGTAGAGATTGTGGACGGAAGCACAGCTTTCAATTCTACCATAGATCGATTGAAACTGGTGACTAAAACATTTATCGCCTAGTTGAAAGATTCTTTCAATTCTACCATAGATCGATTGAAACTTTAATTCCGGGATGCATTCCGAATGATGGATGTCGCTTTCAATTCTACCATAGATCGATTGAAACCTAGCATCTCCGCTATAGTGAGGACACGTTTAAGTACTTTCAATTCTACCATAGATCGATTGAAACTTGACTTTCAGGCTGTAGGTGCAGCATCAGGAGTCAACTTTCAATTCTACCATAGATCGATTGAAACTGCTCTCCCTGACGCTGGTGAGCATTAATTCACGCACTTTCAATTCTACCATAGATCGATTGAAACCACGTTCAGCCTTACCCTTCCGCTTACCTGTTCAGCCTTTCAATTCTACCATAGATCGATTGAAACGGGACTGCTTTCAATCCAAACCTCTTGATTGCCAACTTTGCAGGAAGGAATAGGAAGGGGCTTAGAAGGTCAAGAGGGCCGAGAGCTATCCCAACGCCATAACCGTAACTATTAAAGATCAAATGTCCGAGGAATGTTCCAGTGAGACAGGACCAACCGAAGATCGCTATAAGCTTTCAATTCTACCATAGATCGATTGAAACAAAGTTACTTCAATCTGGTATGAGAACCTTGTAAACCTTTCAATTCTACCATAGATCGATTGAAACTCGAACTTTTGACGCAGTAATCTACGACCCGCCGTTCTTTCAATTCTACCATAGATCGATTGAAACTTTTCCAGTGTTGAGGCAGTACTCCGCTAAGCACGTCTTTCAATTCTACCATAGATCGATTGAAACCTATTATGGGTTTACTGCACGCACATACATAGATTCCTTTCAATTCTACCATAGATCGATTGAAACAAACGCGTAGACCCGAAGGTGATCGATGAGCAAATAGCTTTCAATTCTACCATAGATCGATTGAAACTTATAGAAGGAAACGTGGCACAGCGTATAATCTTCTCTTTCAATTCTACCATAGATCGATTGAAACTGAGAAGGCTGGGGTTCTATGCCATATCTCAGTGTCCTTTCAATTCTACCATAGAT
>CAYZRW010000024.1:0-17000 GCA_964480955.1 uncultured Candidatus Bathyarchaeia archaeon
TGGCGGGCCCGCGGGGATTTGAACCCCGGACCTCCGGCTCCGCAGGCCTACGCAGACTCGTTTCAGCGTCCTTGTCCGGACTAGACTACGGGCCCATCCACAAGACTTCTGGACTAGGTACGTACAGTGGTTGTGGTTACTTTCTACGAAGCCATCTGCCTCGCGACTTGGCTGTAGGCACCGTCTCCCTGAAGGTTCTTGCTATCTCTAGGAAGAGTCTGGCTGACTCGAGGTCTCGGCTGTCGAGCGATCTCAGAGCGAGTTCATACGCAAGAACTATTTCTGACAATAGACTCCCCTTATTTCCAACCTTATGCCTTTGTCTTATTTTTGTGTTTGCTCAGGAGGCCTCTACTGTAACAGGTCAACATCCACCTAAGAGTCAGGTTAATCATGAAGGCGGAAAGTGATCTCACGGGTAGAGGCGCTTAACTCGGGTGACCTGTGAGAAAGGTGGAAGGAGTGGCAGGGCCTTGTAGAATGCGTCGTATTCGCTGTGGGCTTGAACATGAATGCTCAGCCTCTGCATTAAGCCTGTGACTCCTGGGATCTTGAAGTCGACGCGATATAGGCCTGGCAAGACAACCACAGGCAAAGGAATGGGTGACGGACACATGACCGGATAATAAGCCGTGAAGTCTCACCTCCCGCCGCAGGTTTCGCCATTATGAATATCTCAGTTATTCTTGTCCTTCACCGACATAGTTCTTTTGGCCACAGCCTCGTTTAGAGTCTTGACGGCTCTTTCCCCTCCAAGGTCAAAGATGTATGTTCCAAGCCTCGGGCCTGAGGGGGAACCTATTAGGAGCAGGTAGAGAATTCTGAAGAACCTCCCAGGCTCTACGCCGTTCCTTTTCGCTATGTTGAAGATATCATTCTGGAGGCTGCCCTCATCCTTTTCCTTCGGGATTGCCTCTATCAATTCGCGTAGGGCTTTGTATTCGTCCGGGCTGAGTTCAACCGGTTCAGCCTGAACCTTGGCAAAGTCCTTTGACCAGTTGATGGTACATTCGATCTTCTTGAGTAGGGTTTGGGTTGGCGAGTCCTTCAGGTATCCGTACTTCCTAAGTCTGGCCGACACGTATTCCTCCTCTGAGCCCTCAGGGGCAACCGTTGCAAGATTGACTAGCAGCGCATAGGGCACGTGGATATCGATCTTGCTTGGGGGTTTGAGGAGCCAAGCATACTCAAATAGACCCTTAAGTTTTGCAAGCTCCTTCTCATCCCCAACCCTCTTTCTTCCAAAGTATACGTCTTCAAGGGCGTCAAGCTCATCCATGTAGGAAGGGATTTCCTGCGGCCTCACTACCCTTGCACCGACAATTCTCTTGTACATCAACAAAAGGAGGGACTGCGGGGTTCCATACTTGAGCCATAGTTGAGGCGTGAATACGTTGCCCAAGGACTTGGAGATCTTCTTCCCACCCCCATCGAGAAACATCTCGTACCTCACATGGTAGGGCGGTGGGTAGCCTAGGATCTCTTCACAGATCCTATCGTTCACCTTGACCGAGTCTGCGATATCCTTCCCGTAAGCCTCGAAGCCTATCTTCAAAGCTGCCCACCTCGAGGCGAACTCCACCTTCCAGCTTAGCTTCCCTTCACCCTTGGTATAATCCGCCTCACCCTTGTATCCGCATCCTTGAAGGCTGTGGTCCTTTAACTCGGTACCCTCGCAGACGTAGAGGATCTTCTTGGCTGATGGGAGGAACTCATAAGCTCTGGTCGAGTATATCTTGCCGCAGGATGAGCAAACCGGGAAGTATGGTAGAACTTCAGTATACTTCTCTTGACCCAACTCTTGCTTGATGATCTCTCCAACCCTGGAGGCGTTTGAAAGTATCTTCTCTACCTGCTCATTGAAAAGACCTCGGCGATAAGCCTCTGTTGCAGAGTAGAATCCATACTCGATCCCACACTTGTCCAGGGCATCCCTCAACATGAAACCCATGTGGTCCCCATAGCTTGAGTGGCACCCAAAAGGATCAGGTATGGAAGATACTGGCTGGCCCAGGTGGTCTCTGAGAGACTCGGGAAGACCTGAGGGAACCTTTCTTAAACCATCCATATCGTCTGAGAAGGCTATGTATTCAGCAGCCTGGTCTTGAACCTCAAGCGCCAGCTTGACTCCAAAGGCCCTCACACAATCTCCAAGACTTCCCACATGAGGGATGCCGGAAGCCCCGAGGCCACTCTCGGTCCTGACAACCTCACTCCTTCTCCCCAGCTTCCGCTCCCTCTCAAGAAGCTCATAGGCGATCTTGTCGAGCCAAGTGCCTTTGCCTATTATCATCGTCTCGTCGGCCACTTCTCAGCCAACCCATGCAAGAGCTAGATCCGGGCCACGATAAAACCTTGCTCCGATAACCCTTAAGGATTCCAGCAAAGACTGATAAACCTTCGAGTACATGCTCCCTCTGGCGTTGACCATGTCAACATCTATGGAAAGCTTTGATGCTGACAGTTTCATTGCGCTCCAGACGGAGGAGATGAGAAGAGTTGTTGGGGGAGAGAGGGCCATCATAGCCGTCTCAGGAGGTGTCGACAGCACGACATGTGCTGCACTCACAAGGAAAGCGATAGGGGGAAACCTTGTTTGCGTATTCATAGACACAGGCTTCATGAGGAAGGGTGAGCCTGAAAGGGTAAAGAGGAACTTGGCAAGGCCGCCTCTCAACTTGCCACTCAAGATAGTCAGGGCGCAAGAAAGTTTCATGAAGAGGCTCGAAGGCTTGGTGGACGCTGAGGAGAAGAGGAAGGCCTTCCGGGAGACGTTCTACTCCAGCTTGGGTGAGGTTGCTGGTAGAGAGGGCTGCAAGTGGCTCGTCCAGGGGACAATAGCTCCGGACTTGATAGAGACCAAGAGCGGGATAAAGACGCAACATAATGTGCTCGAACAGATAGGGATCGACCCTAGACAGAGGTACGGCTTCAAGGTGATTGAGCCCCTGGCCAGTCTCTACAAGCCTCAAGTGAGGGCCCTCTCAAGGAGGCTCGGCTTTGCACAAGAGACATCTGAGAGGCAACCCTTCCCGGGTCCAGGCCTCATGGTGAGATGTGTCGGCGCAGTCTCAAGGGGGAAGCTGTCTTCGCTTAAGACTGCGACTGCAATCGTCGAGAAGGAGCTGAAGGATCTCGGTGCACAACAATATTTCGCGGCGATAGTCGACAATAACCCACGCGAGGGGTCTGAGACCGATGAGCTTGCAAGCAATCTCTCAAGGACTCTGCATATACAGGATGGTCTGCTCAAAATTCATGTTCTGAGCAGCCCCGCGACAGGGGTGAGTGGGGGTCAAAGAATCTATGGCAAGATGGCTGCAATGGTTCTATCGTCAACACTTCAAGACAGGGCTGGAGAGATGCTGGAGGAGTCCGTTGTCGTCTGCCGCGACTTCATAGGAGCGAACCCTGCCTATACGCGGCTACTCCTGGAGATTTGGAGACTTACCAAGAGAAAGGCCTACGGCGCGATCGTCCGGGCAGTCGAGACCTCAGACTTCATGACGGCTGATGTTTTAAGGATACCTTGGAAAACATTGATCGGGGTTTCAACAAGAGTCCTGAGGGACTGTCTGAACGTATCCTCTGTCTACTACGACGTGACTCCGAAGCCGCCTGCGACGATTGAGTTTGAATAGCTAGTATGGCCTGAATTGAGGGATACTTTTAACTATCAAGACTGATCTTTCATCGAGAAACATAACAGGAAATGATTATTCTATAGCTGCATGGAGGCTTCTCTGTTGAGCGTCGTCCCAAGAAGAATAGTTTTCAGGTGGACCTCGGCCCCGTCCCTGGCTTCAATCATTCTGCTAATCGCATCAACAGTTTTTGTCGAGGCTTTCTTTGCAGACTATTCTTTGGCGAGAGGCCTAGAATACAAATCTCTCAGACTAGACACTTACGTTGAGATTCCCTATCTTTACCTGCCGTTTGTCGGTGCTCTAGCCGTTATGTTGTCCTCCTGGATGTATATGGCTCGAGGAAGAGCCGTCATACAGGCCAAGCCGGGTCTCCCTTTGCCCCCTACGATCCTTCCGGTCAGAATGTTTGGGGCAGTATTCATCTTGAGCGCTATTCTTGCAGGTTCACTCTATCTTCCATACGTCTTGGGCTCCAACTGGATGCTCAACAGTCTCTACGCAACCGCCGCATCCTTTCCAGCCCTGAAAGGGTTGGTCACATGGTTTTATAGCGGCGCCTCGACAATGATGGGGCTTGAACCTATCTGGAAGTACGCTCTCTCGAACAGCCTCTCTTGCATGTTCGTTGTGGCCACGGCATTCGTTGTTGCTCGGAGACCAACAAGACGTGCAAGGCCCAGGTAGTTCGTCAACCAAGGGATACGGAGATAGGTCGCCGCCACTGACTAGGTGATCAAGATTGAGTCATGAGGACCAGTCCGGACAGTGCTTGGTCTGCAAAGAACAGGCTAAGAGAGACGGCCTCTGCAGCCTTCATCACTTAGCTCGCGAGAAGCTGGATAATAACTACAAGTTGTGGCAGGCAGCCTACGGCGATATCACCTACGAGAGGTATCTGCAATCCTTAATCAGACTTCCAGAAACCGGCGAGGCCGCAGCGGCAGTTGCCAAACTGATACTCAACAAAAGAGGCGGAGAAACTGATGAGAACACTCGTCATCTGTGAGAAGCCAGACGCAGCAAGAAGACTGGCGGAGGCCTTAGCAGACACCGAGCCATCTACACATAGGAAACATGGCCTGACATATTTTGAGGTGACTCGAAAAGACGAGAGGATAACGATTTGCCCCGCACTCGGCCACCTCTACGTAGTCGACTCGAAGGACGTCTCTCCAAGAAGAATCTATCCTGTCTGGGACTTCTCGTGGAAACCAAAGTATGAGGTTGAGAGAGGCTACGAGCGTCAGAGAGGTTGGTTAAGAGCAATCCAAGAACTGGCAGAGGAAGCTGAGCGGTTCATCAATTCGTGCGATTATGATACCGAGGGGTCATTGATAGGCTACATGATCCTGAAGTATGCTTGCGGCGGCGCCGACCGCAAAGCCGGCAGAATGAGATTCAGCACATTAACTAGAAGCGACTTGAATCAGGCGTACGTGAATGTGACGGATAAGCTCGACTACGAGCTTGCTCAGGCTGGAATGTGCAGGCATGAGATAGACTGGCTGTACGGCGTGAACCTCTCCCGGGCGATAACGGAGTCAGCCCGTGAATACAGCAACAGATACGCAACAATCAGCACTGGAAGGGTTCAGGGTCCTACGCTTCGATTCATAGTGGAAAGGGAAGTTGAAGTTGCAATCCACGTTCCAGTACCCTATTGGACGATTGAGGTAACCGTTGCCATAGACGGAGTCTTGACAGAGGCTGAATATTCAAAGGAGAAGCTTGAGACCAAAGCTGAAGCCGAACGTGTAGTGAACGACGTCGATAAGAGATCTGGACTCGTCGAAGATATTCAGGAGAGGAGCGTTAGGATTGAGCCCCCAAATCCCTTCGATCTAACGACGATCCAGTCAGAAGCATACAGGCACTTCCGGATGAGTCCAAGTCAGACCCTGAGAATTCTTGAGCGGCTCTACCTGGAGGCGCTGATCTCTTACCCCAGAACCTCAAGCCAGAAACTTCCACCCTCAATAGGTTACAGGGAGATACTTGAGGGGCTTGCAAGGAATCCAGAATACAAAAGACTCTCGGCAGATTTGCTGTCGCAACCCACACTCAGACCCAGAGAGGGGAAGAAGTTTGACCCCGCCCACCCGGCAATATATCCAACCGGCCAGCTCCCAAAGAGGAGACTGGAGCCCCGGGAGAGCCGGGTCCTGGACTTGGTCACCAAGAGGTTCATGGCAACATTTGCGGCGGCCGCAACCAGACAGAGCCTGAAGGTTACCATAAGGGTAGGCCAGGAATATCTCTTTTACATACATGGTTCAAGACTCATTCACCCCGGTTGGACCCGCTACTATGAACCGTACGTGAAGTTTGCAGAGACAGTGCTTCCCAAAATTGAACTGGGTCAAGAGGTGACTTTCAAGGAGGTCACAGCGAGAGAGCGCTTCACAACTCCTCCGCCACGCTACAATCCCAGCAGCCTTCTGAGAAAGATGGAGGAGAGTGAAATAGGAACAAAGGCAACTAGGGCGGAGATAATCGACATCCTCTACAAGAGAGGCTATGTGCTCGGCGAGACGATAAGGCCGACACCGCTAGCAAACAAGGTTATTGAGGTCCTCAAGAAGCACTGCCCCAAGATTGTCGACGTGTCATTCACAAGAGAACTGGAGGTTCTGATGAGCCGCATAGAGCTTGGTGAAGAAAGGCGTGAAGCCGTGGTCATTGAGGCGGTTGAACAGCTGAAGCCCATAATCGAACAGCTCAAGACCAATGAGGATGAGGTGGGAAGGGACCTCAGTGAGGCGATAAGGGAGATGAGGCTTCAGAACATTTCACTCAAGGTCCCATGCCCCAGCTGCGGCCTACAGCTACGGATCATCAGGAGCAAGAAGACGAAGAAGCGATTCATAGGTTGCTCCGGAGCCTGGGTGAGCGGTTGCCGATTCAGCCTGCCCCTGCCACAATTCGGAACTATCAAGCTTCTCGATAGATACTGTGGAAGGTGCGGTTTCCAACTGGTCAAGACTGTGGGAAGTAGGGGCCGTTCCCTAATCTCTTGCCCAAAATGTTATGTGGAAGGATTTAAGAGAAAACCGTGAATTAAGGTAGTCAGCTATCAAGTGGTGTTACGCTCACCTAGGCTAATCACAATATGCGACAAAACGTCATTGATGATCGATGTCAACAATATTCAGTCAACTCTCCCTTGCGCAGCAAATCCTACTCCTTCTGACCACGGCCGTGACAGTTCTCTTGGGGCTCTACGCGGTCAATTGGTCTCTTCTAACGGTCCTATCTGTGAGGGCCCGAAGGAAAACGCCTACCCCGCCACAACCTGAAGAGTTGCCGGATGTGACCATTCACATACCTCTCTTCAATGAGAGTAGGGTTGCCGCACGTCTCATAGAGTCATGCCTCAGGCTGGACTATCCTGAAGATAGACTCAAGATAATTGTGGTTGACGACTCAAACGACGGGACGACTGATATCGCCAGATCATTCGAGAGAAGACACCCCCATCGCGTTAAGGTCATTCATAGGGAGGAGAGGACCGGATACAAGGCCGGAGCACTACAGACGGCCCTTGAGAATACGACCAGTAAATTCATAATGATCTTCGACGCGGACTATGTCCCGCCGCCAGACCTCCTCAGAAGACTCGTTCCCTACATCTGCCTGAGCGAGGACATGGCCTTCGTCCAGACTCGGCTGACATATCTGAACCAGAGACAGTCCTGGGTCACCAAAGCAGTCTCTCTGGCGCTGGATGGCTACGGCATCATAGACCAGAAAGCAAGGTACAACGCAAACCTCTTGGCACACTTCAGCGGTACAGGAGGCCTCTTCAGACGCTCAGCAATAGAGTCTGTTGGCGGCTGGACCTCCGACACCTTGGCAGAGGACCTAGACCTCTCAATAAGGCTCCAGTTGAAAGGTTGGAGGTACGTATATCTCCCAGACCTCACCTGCCCCGGCGAGGTCACACCGTCGTTTGAGCTGTTGCGCAAGCAACAGCTCAGGTGGGCTAAGGGTTTCGCGCAGTGCTTCCGAAAACATTATCGCTCAATAATCGAGTCCAGTCAACTCTCACCCTTCCAGAAATTCGAGGCACTGATCTTGCTTGCGACATACTTCGTCTGTCCGGTCTCAGTCTTCGGGCTGGCTCTCTTAGTTCCATATTTTGCCCTCTTCCCAGTATCCTTCTTCCTCAACGAGTATTGGCAGACCATCGTTGCACCAATAGCCTCCAGCTTCTCAGTCGCCATCTACATCTCACCAATACTGCTCTACGGTACAACCGTATCCGAACTCTCAAGGAAAGGACATCAAGATTACTGGAGGCTGACGAATATTATTGGGCTGACACTACTGGGCGCCGGGACCTTGCTCACAAACTCAAAGGCCACCATTGAAGGCCTTCTCAGAAAGACCTCACCTTTTGAGAGAACCACGAAGTACGGAGCAGTAGATAGTTAGGATAAGGGACAGTCATAGGACTACTTCGCCGTAGCGACACATGAGTCAGAGGTGGGAAGAACTGCTGTCAATAGTCATTCCAACAAGAAACGAACCGCTAGCCCGAGATCTCGTTGTCCAACTGAGGGAGACCTTGCAGTCATCTACTGATGATTACGAGATATTGGCTGTAGACAAGTCTGAGGACGACACCCCAACCCAACTCAGGAGACTTGGAGTCAGGGTCATAGAGCAGAAGAGCAAAGGCTTGGGAGGCGCGATCGTCGAAGGACTGGAGGCAACCAAGGGCGACCCCGTCATAGTAATGGACGCAGACCTCTCCCACAATCCGAAGTTCATACCGGCGTTCCTAGAGAAGTTTTCTGAGGGATTCGATATCGTTGTTGGTTCAAGGAGAGTAAGGGGTGGTGGTGTTGTTGGGTGGGGGCTGTACCGAAGAGCCGTCTCCAAAGTGGGCAACGCTCTTGGAAGATGGGTTGCCGGTGTAGAAACGTCAGATGTGACCTCAGGGTACAGGCTTTACAGTCGTCGAGTCATTGAGAGTCTCGACTTCACATGCTTCAGGTCTAGCGGCTACGCCTTCCAGCTGGAGGTGCTGGCCGCAGCTTCTGAGAAAGGATTCAGAATTGGAGTAGTGCCTATAATATTCCGTGACAGAGTGCAGGGAGAGTCGAAACTCTCAAAGAGAGATATCTTCGAGTTTCTCCTGACCGCGATCTGGCTTGGTCTGAGAAGGTTCAGAAGAGCCCTCACTTGAAGTTGCTTCTGTTGTCCAGAACAATGAGCACAGACACGAATGAGAAGAGAAGAATCACTCCGAGGGACAGGTCGAAGAGCGTCGCCTCCAGACCAGCATTCTCCACTGGAACACTCATCGAGAATAGAAGTGTTGAACCCGAAACCGTAGCCAGAAGCGGAAAGACCACGATTGAAAGCCAGAAGCCCCAACGTTTCAACATGTAGAGCCCAACTCCAGCAACAACTGAAGCAACAGCTAGTGCAGACAAACTCAACAGGTCCGTATCGGACAAAGTGAAAGCCAACAGGTACAAACTCGCTGCAACGTAGAATCCAGCCGCAAACAATAGCGGGCGACTCGGCTTCGTCGAGGCTTCACTCATTCCTGACACCTGCAGACCCCAAGCTATCTCGGAAAGGGAAATAAATAGGTTGTCTTGGTCAGGTTCGCCCTTGAATATTGAGGCGAAAAAAATCAAGCACTATACATATAACCATTTATGCTTCGGGCCCTCCTAATGTTAAGTCAAGGTTGCCACAGCTGAGATTCTCCCGCGTGGCTATGAGGATCGTGGGTGAGAGTTGGCTTCGCCAATAAGAGGAGATAACCTCAAACTCTACACGTCCAGAGAGAAACCTTTTGGCGGGTACAGCCGAGATTTCGACCGAGCAAGATACATCGTTTTGGGTTTCCCATACGACCGCACCAGCACCTACAGGAGCGGATCAGCGCTTGCGCCCACGGCAATCAGAGAGGCGTCAGCCAATGTTGAGACCTACAGTCTCAGATCGAATATCGACATCGAAGATGTAGAGATCTGTGATGTAGGAGACCTAAATGTTGTAGATGATGTCTTGGAGACCCTGAGACGACTTGAGCTCTCGGTACGAGACATTCACGAGGCAGGGAAAGTGCCACTTGTAATTGGCGGTGAACACACATTGACCTACGGTTCAGTCAGAGCGCTCAAAGGCGATATTGCTGTAGTAGACTTTGACGCTCATCTTGACCTCAGAGACGAATACATGGGTGAGAAACTCTCACACACAACCTACATGCGGAGGCTGGCTGAAGAGATAGGTCCCGACCGAATAGTTGAGGTTGGAACAAGAGCTGTATCAAGGGAAGAGTTGGAATTTGCCAAAGATACTGGAGTAACCTTCTACTCTGTCTACGAGGTCCGAAAACAAGGCGCGGCAAGGATATCTCAACTGATAAATTCAAAGCTCAGCAAGTTCAAGACTCTGTACATCACGGTGGATTTAGATGTTCTTGATCCCGCCTATGCCCCAGGGGTTGGAAACCCGGAAGGTGACGGACTTGAAACCTTCACGGTCATAGACATACTCGAAGGAATCGTCAGTAGAAACTTGGTGGGGCTTGACCTTGTTGAGGTCTGCCCAAACTACGACAACGGAACAACTGCAGCACAAGCGGTGAGGATTCTGTTTGAGATTCTAGCTGCTGCTGAGCGAAGACAAAGATAGCTGGAAACATTGTGCATGTGTCTGCGATTGGGCTATGCTCAGCCGGCACCAGAGTATTGTCGAGATTCGGTCTCTATCTCTTACAGGAACTTCAATTTCGTCTTGTGCGAAAGCCGAAGAACGTTACGAGTATGGCAGCCACGACGGGCAATAGTGCTAGCAAGATCAATAGGCCAGTCTGGGTCTGGTCGGTTGCTGCCTCTGAGGGGCATTCACCCAAGATTGTTTGCGCCCTCTGAAAGTGAGGCAAGGCGGCAACGTAGTCACCGCCAAGATAAGGATACTTCGCCTCATAGAATTCGTCGTTTGCCCTGAGAAAGCATTCAGAGTCCGGTTTGAGGAGATAGTCGAAGTAGCCCTTAAGTGGCGTAGTCCCCTCGGAAGCAGCCTCACCTGTTGAGATTGAACGTTCGATCTCCTCCGTGTGAAGCTGCTCTAATCTGTCCCTAAGTTCCACGTACAACCTATCGCATTGTGTCTGCTCAGGAGTCCCAACACTCAGGTCTCCCGCTGAGTGTTCATAAGTCTTGATTGGCCCGGCGACTCCGCTGACAATTTCTGAATATAGAACCTTGACATCGTAGAAGTGGTATCCAAGTGCAGCGTCCTCTGGAACTTGGAAATCAATGTAAACCTGATACACGTCATCTGGGCCAGATAGGGTCTTCGGAGGTGAAATCGGATTCTCAACATATTCACCTGCAGCTTCCCAGTCGAAGTGCAACGCAACCTTATCCAGCTGAAGTGCACCGTCAGCGTCTCTTGATGGCCTGACTGTTAAGAGAACTCTGCCTTGACCCCCTTGGGTTGCGCTATTCTCAAAACTTAGATTCACATCTAAGGGCCTGTCCAGTGAGAGTAGCCAAATATCGAAGTTGCCAGCCCTGTCAGATTCGAAGACAATCTTCTTTCCGTCAGGACTCCAGGACGGGTAGACATCTTGATAGGGGCTCGTGGTCAATCTTGTCTCGCTGCTTCCGTCAACATTGATCATCCATATGTCAGGTTGGTTTCCATATGCCAGAGACCAATAGACAATCTTCCTACCGTCAGGGCTCAATAGAGGGCGCCTGTCACCCATACCATGCCAAGTGAGGCGGGTCTGGTTGGCGCCGTCAGCATCCATGATCCAGACGCCGTAGTTGGGGGAGCGCAGAGAGATGCAGGTCAGCTTCTTCCCGTCTGGGCTGACGCTGCGGATGTTTTCATGCAGCTTAGGTGTGAGGTTTCTCTCGTGGCCTGTGGCTGTATCCACCATGTATATCTCAACAAAGGCCACATCATTGGGAATTGTTGTGACGGTATATGGGGGAAGCGGCATCGTCACAACTTGATAATATAGTCTCTGACCATCTGTATGCCAAGTGACACGGGCCTCAACAAAGTATTCGGGATTGTGGCCTGCGGTGACTTGCTTCTTCCCGCTACCATCCGTGTTCATGATGTATACTTCCATGTCTCCTGTCTGGTTTGCGGTGTAGGCTATCCTGTCACCTCTTGGACTCCACACAGGAGGCCCCTTGAAGCTGCCATCGGTCGTAAGCTTCACCTTTGCGCCGCCGTCAGATTTCATCTTCCATATGTCAGAGGTGTTGGAGGTTAGATCCCATGACCAGTACGCTATCTCTTCGCCGTCTGGACTCCATGAGGGCCAACCACTTATCACGTTGCTGGGGGTCAACTGCTTCTTGTTGCTTCCATCATCATTCATCATCCAGAGTGTCCAGTTTCCAAGACTATCCGTCGCCCAGACTATCTTCTCTCCTTTGGGACAGTAGACTGCTCCGACATCTCTTCCCGGACTGTCTGTGAGTCGTTTCAATCCGGGCTCCATTTCGGAGACCCCACCCATTCTCTTTGGTCGAGGAGTCAGCGTCTCAGGAGGGAGAGGATACAGCATGTTGTGGCAGCTTGCACAGAAAGGCCCCTTTCCATAAGCATCGAGAGTCCTCTGGAGTGAAGTTCCCGGTGTCATGATGTATCGGGCGAGAAAGTCTTCGGTCTGGTCTGCCATAGTATCGGCTGGCAAGGTCGAAAGCACTAGTGTCAAACTGATTAAGAGAGAGATCAGTGATCGACGGTGGTCAGTTGCTTTGCCCATGCCTAACTGCTGTCCTGCCTTCTAATTGTCGTGGAATGCCGTACTTATTAAGTGTCACTAACTGCGCCCAGATATTCGCTGCTGCAAAAGTCTGTTGCTGCTGCGGCCTAGAAGGAAAAAGGGAAGAGTTCCGTTAGACCCACTATTCGAGAAATCCGGTTAGGTCCTCAATCCTCTCAATCATTCCCATGGCATAGCCAAGGATCTCGTGGATGTCGAATACCCCTTTGATCTCATACGGTGCTGTTGAGTAGAGGTTGTGGAAGCATGTTGGGCACGAGGTGACAACTCCTTCAACCTTCGACTTCGGAACATCGTCAAAGAAGCTTCTGCAGAGGTCGTTCCTCAATTCTGAGTAGGGTACCCTTATTGTTCCGCCGCAGCATCGTGAGAACTCCCTAGTTCGCTCCAACTCGATAAGCTCGACCCCCTCAATCATTCTGAGTATGTTTCTCGGCGCGTCGTAAACCTCAGCGTACCTTCCAAGGTGGCAAGGGTCTTTGTAGGTCAACCTCATCTTTACCGGTCGAGAAGTCTTGATGACTCCGCTGGTGAGGGCCTCCTCTAAGAGCTGTGTGGAGTGTTGGACCTCTATCTTCGGCGTGACCTTGAGTCTTGGGAGGTCATTTCTGAAGGTGTTGTAACACATCGGGCATAGGGTCACTATTCTCTTTACGTCCTGTTCTCTGAGTATCTTGGCCGTCTTTGCCAGAACCTCCTCAGCCTCTTTTGCGAGGCCGAGTTCTGCTAGGTAGCTTCCGCAGCAGACCTCATCCTTCAGAACTGCAAAATCAGTCTCGGTCTTCTCAAGGATCTTGAATAGTGTAGTGAGGTGCCTTGGGTAGACGTATTGTGCTACGCATCCCATAAAGAGGACCGTGTCAGCCGTCTGGGGGAGCTTGTCAATGGCTTCTTGGAGTTCTCTGGGTCTCGACTTCAACGCTAGAACGTTCTTCGTCTCAGTGATGTTCTCGTACAGCTTCAGATGTTCAGGTAGCGGGCCTCTCTTCGCCTCGACCAGTTGGCGTCTCAAGTCTCTGACTATGTCTGTTACTTTCACTAGGCCAGGGCAGATCTCCTCACAGGACTTGCAGAGGGCGCAGGTGTAGATCCTCTCAAGCACCTTCTCGTCGAGCGGAACCCTCCCCTCCCTCAGCAGTTGGACCGCCATCATTCTGCCCCTGGCGTTCCACGTCTCATTCATCTTTGATCGGTAGATTGGGCATTGGCTTCTGCAGAAGCTGCATCTGAAGCACTTGTTCAGGTCGTAGGTCAGTTCCTTGTTGAAGGTTGGCGTGAAGCTCATCCAGCTACTCCTCTGGAAAGATCTTGTGCGGGTTCAGGATATTGTTTGGATCAAAGAGTCGCTTGATCCTCCTCATGACAGCGGTCTCTTTGGTGTCGTGTTCGAGCGAGAAGAACTCTCTCTTGAGGACACCCACCCCATGTTCGCCAGAGATCGTTCCACCAAGCTCTATGGCTGTCTTGAAGATCTCTTCCGTGGCCTTCATCGCCGTCTCATACTCTTCCCTATTCTCTTCATCGTAGAGGACGTGGGGGTGGAAGTTTCCGTCTCCAACATGGCCGAAGGTTGGAACCAATATGCCGTGCCTGCTCGCGATTTCGTGTATGCGACGGAGCATCTCCGGAATCTTGCTTATGGGAACTGTGACGTCCTCTATTTGAATGGAGGTTTTTCCGAGAACCGCAAGGGACTGGAAGGCTGACTTTCTCGCGCTCCAGAGCATCTGGCTCTCCTGATCTGTTGCTGAGACCCTAACCTCGATGACGCCTTCACCCTTGCAGATCTCCTCTGCCCTATCCATTCGGTCCTTGACCTCGCCGCGTGAACCGTCAAACTCTATTATGAGCATCGCTCCAGCCGGGGGGAACTTCATCGTCAGGTACTGTGATATGGTCTGCATGAGCGTCTCGTCAAGGAGCTCTATCGCCGAGGGGTTTAGTCCAGCTACCATTATCTTGAATGCTGCCCTGCCAGCGTCTTCTGGAGTCTTGAAGAACGCCGTCGTCACCCTACTGGTCTCAGGCACCGCTATGACCCTTGCGCGGACCTTGGTGATGACTGCCAGGGTCCCTTCTGAACCTGTGATGAGACCTGTCAGGTCGTAGCCTGAGACGCTCTTCCTGGTCTTCGTTCCAGTAGATATGATCTCACCCGTAGGCAAGACCACCTCGACCCCCAGGACCCAGTCTCTGAACGTGCCGTACTTTACCGCGTGTATGCCGCCGGCGTTGTTTGCGACGCATCCACCTATTGTGCACGCAACCTCGCTTGCCGGGTCAGGTGGAATGAATAGGTTGAGAGGTTTGAGGGCGTCATTTATCTCACGGATGCTCACTCCAGCCTCAGCCAGGAACTGGAGGTTATCAACGTCTATTTCTAGAATCCTGTTCATCCTCTCCAGAGAGAGGACGATACCGGGTCTTAGGGGGACCGGGCCGCCGCATAGACTACTCCCCGCCCCCCTTGGGTAGACTGGAATCTTGGTCCTGTTGGCGAAGACCAGTATCTTGCTGACCTGCTCAGCGGTCCTCGGCCACACCACAGCCTCTGCTTGACCCCTGACGACTGTGGGGTCGCGCGAGTAGACCTCCAACTCAAGGGTTTCGGTTGAGAGGTTTTCTGGACCCACGATCCCAGCTAGCTCATCTATATGTTGCTTATCCATGTTGGACAGCTGACACAAAACCCATTCTTGCTGGCCTAATTACCGGTCACTTGAGTCTCATTTCTTCTCAAGGTTCGCCTTCTCTCTTGTCGCCCAAGCTGTGATCTGCTCTTGAGTGTGGAGGAGGCTCTGAAGGTCTTTCTCCATGTCTGTGGGCTGGATCAGGACGGCCCAACCATCACCGTAAGGATCACTCTTGACAGTCTCCGGCTTCTTGGCCAGCGCCTCATTGGTCTCGACTATGGTTCCCGAGACCGGCGACTTCAGGGGACCAACCCATTTTGCGCTCTCCATCGTTCCGAAGCCTTTACCCTGCTCCACCTTCGCGCCTTTGGGTTTGAGGCGTATGTAGATTATCTCTGCAGCCAACTTGACGGCTATGTCTGAGAGTCCGACACGTACCTTGCCGTCAGGCTCCAACCTAGCCCAGCTTCGCCCTTCCTCATGGTAGTAGAGTTCATCTGGAAGATTAAACTCGTCTACTTTGACCATTACAAAAATCACTCGTCTGCCCGGCTCAGGAATTCTTCTCCCTGAGTTTTTCCAAGGCTAACAGGACGCCTTCTATTATAGATTCTGGTTTTGGTGGACATCCTGGGATCAAGACGTCCACTGGGATCAATCTCTCCACAGGTCCTCCTAGGGCGTAGTTTGGCTTTCCGTCGTCCCGATTGTATACTCCGCCGGTCATTGCGCAGGAACCGCATGCAACGACGACTTTAGGGTTGGGCACCTGTTCATACACCCTCTTCAGGATTGGGGCGATCTGTTTTGGCGCTGGGCCCGTCACAAGGAATATGTCTGCGTGGCGTGGATTATTTCTCAGCTGGACACCCATTCTCTCAAGGTCGAAGCGTGGGGCAAAGCAGGCTGCGAGTTCTATGTCGCAGTTGTTGCATCCACCCGCGTGGGCGTGGAATATCCACGGCGAGTAGACGCGTGCCTTCTTCTTCAGGCTGAGTCTCAAGTTCTCACCTTGCTCAGTATGATTTTCGAGGGTGAATGTTGAAGGCGTAGCTGCGGGTTCTTCTGCAGTCAAGGCAGTACTTTACGTAAACCTCCAGATCTCTACTGGCGGTCTCTTTGCTCGAAGGGTCTATCTTATCCAGGACTCTCGTCTTGACTGAGTCTATCTGTTTTGTTGGAAAGGTTGGTCGTCCACAACCTTCACATCTTCTCATCGAGATCTTCTGTTCAACCTTGACGCAGTCTCCCCCTCTGCTCCCCGTCTGGGAGAGCTCAAACTCAGATGTCAATTCGAGTCCCTTCTCTGGGCAGATGTCTCGGCACCGACCGCAGAAGATGCATCGGGCAACCTCAACCTTTAGGACTCTCTGGTCCTGAGAATCCGATACTGTGATTGCGCCACTTGAGCAGACGACGTTGCACGCGCCGCATCCGACGCACTTATCCTCGTCGAACCTGTGTTTTCCCCTAATCTCCTCCAGAGATAGAGTGAACTCGTCTGGCAGCCTTTCGGCTGGGTAATTGACGGTTACGGGCTTCAGCATGCCTCGGAGAAGTTCCTTTGTGAGTTTGGCCAAGCCGTCTACCATCAGGTCAACCCCACAAGATGGCTGTGTGCAGGTATCGTAGCGAGTAGGCCCAAACGAGTCCGAGTGCCGAGAGAAGGGTTGGAACCTTGAGATACCACCTGAAGGCTTGGTCGATCCGGAACCTAGGGTTCAATGTGTGGACGAGCGTAATTAGCGAGACGACCAGGAAGCCTTCGAGGATAAAGATGAGGGCTACAAGCGGATAACCCAGCCTAGGAATCATTCCTCCTGCGAGAAAGAGGTCGATGAAGAGGCTGACAGAGATTGATATGAGGAGGACCTTGCCGATCTCGATCAATCCGAGCAGCCTTCCACTGTACTCTGTCATGGGGCCTGCCACAACCTC
>CAYZRW010000024.1:17100-23190 GCA_964480955.1 uncultured Candidatus Bathyarchaeia archaeon
CGATCAATCCGAGCAGCCTTCCACTGTACTCTGTCATGGGGCCTGCCACAACCTCGACCTCAGCCTCGGGTATGTCGAACGGCTTCAGGTGGAGCTTCCCGACGATCGCGAGAAAAACTGCGGCTGCCGAGAACGGGTTGAGAAGCAGGTACGGGTACCGCGAGATCTGTGCGGCCACGATACTCTGGATGGAGAGGGTATCGGCCATAACCGCGACTGTGAAGACTCCGATGATGAAGGGCGTCTCATATGCGAGGACAAGCTCAGCCTCTCTCTGGCTTCCCACAACCCCCCAAGGAGACGAGCTCACAGCGCCTCCGAGTACGAAAGCAAGTGGGACACCCAAGAGGAGATAGAGGACGGCCACTAGGCTGAGTTCGAATGAGGCGAAGGGGGAGTAGCCTGCAAGAGGGGTGAGTATGGCGGCGGCTCCCAGACAGGTTAAAGCGACGAGGGGAGCAGTCTTGAAGAGTCTCGTCCTAGCGGTTTCCGGTATTATCGATTCCTTGTAGAGGAGTTTGAGTATGTCGTAGAGGGGTTGGAGGAGTCTGGTTGTGCCCAAGGTCTTTCTCAGAGACTTGGGAACTAGAAGCCATGGCCCCCTCCTATACTGGAGTCGCGCCGAGATCTTCCTAACCTCATAACTGTATAAGACTCCCAGAAAGAAGCTTACCAGTAGCAGGAGTAAGGCGCCTTCAAATGAAGTCACTGTGGGGGTCACAGGTCATCTGCTCCTTACAGAGGCCAGGTCAATCAGAGCTGTCTTCCAGATTGTGCCTCTTCTTGAGTCCTGAACGATTACTGTGCGGTCTGTGCATGAGTAGCATGGGTCGATACTGCCGACTATGATGGGTGCGTCTGCCAGGGTATGGCCCTTCAGGAGGTTTGGGATGAGGGCGTTGTTTCTGAAGCTTGGGGTTCTGATACGGACACTGTGCGGGATGTTTGTACCGTCAGAGACTATGTAGTATACGAGTTCACCCCTCGGCGCCTCAGCCTTGCCCAGCGCCTCGCTCAGCTTGAAGTCCTTGGGGTCCACCGGCTCAATAGAGATTGGGCCGCCCCTGTGATTCAGGGCCTCAAGGCACTGTGTCGAGATATCGATCGATACAAGTATCTCTTTCAGCCTGACGATCGTCCTAGCCCAAGCGTCTCCTCCACCATCCGTCACTACGTCCCAAGTCGCATATTCGTACGCGGCGTAGGGGCTCGAACTGCGGGTGTCGAGTTTCCAGCCGCTGGCCCGCGCTGTGGGTCCGACCGCTCCAGCGTTCTTAGCCGTGGCGAGGTTGAGCCTTCCGATGTCTTGGAGCCTCTTCCTCACCACCGGGTGATTGTAGGCTATGTCGACGAGCCTCTCCACTTCCCGCCTCATCCCCCCGAGGCGCCTCTCTGTCTTCTTGATATTCTCGCTCGAGACGTCCTTCCTCACGCCACCTATCAGGTTCATTGCTGGAGCCCTCCTGCTCCCAGTCACTGACTCAAAGACGTCGAGAACCTGTTCCCTGACCTTCCAGGAGAGCATGAAGAGTGTCTTGAATCCTATCAGGTCCCCAGCTACCCCCAGCCAGAGAAGGTGGCTGTGGACCCTCTCGAGCTCAGCCATCAGCGTTCTTATGTATCGCGCGCGGTCAGGGATCTCAATCCCGCTGAGGGACTCGACAGCGTTGAGGTATGCTGTTGTGTGGGTTACGTTGCATATTCCGCAGACGCGTTCAGCCAGGAAGGCCCCTCTTGTGTAGCTGCGGCTCTCGAAGAGCTTCATTATCCCCCTGTGGTTCCAACCCAGCTTCACATCCGCGTCTGTGATCTCCTCACCGTCGAATTTGACTCTGAAGTATGCGCCCTCTATCAGCAAGGGGTGGTAGGGTCCGAGCGGGATGAGGGAGGCTTCAGAGTTCTTCGAGTAGGTTGCTGGGGTTGTGAGAACACCGTTCCTTTCAACGGGATTGTATTTCTCGCTCTCAACAGGGTTCGGCCACTCATGAGGAAGCCAGAGGTGTCTTGGGTCCGGGTGGTTGATGAACCTCACCGGAGTGAACTCCATCATCTCCCTCTCAGACCATGAGGACTCAGGCGCCTCAAGAGAGACAGACTCAACCTCAGGCTCATCAGCAGGGAGTAGGACCTTGACGTTTATGTGGAGGTTTTTTTCAAGGTGGTCGAGGGAGTAGTGGTAAACTACCTCATAGCCGTCCAAGCCCCTATCAATCACTGAGACTTGAATCAGTCTTCCCTGAACCTCACCTATTAGGTACCTGGCCACTTCCCTCACCCTCTCTTTCCTCGTGTTGATGGTGAAGGTGTTCTCGGGATCCTTGGACTCTGAGGTGAGGTCTGGCCCCAGCCTCTCTCTGAGGTCGGCGAGCATGTCTTCGGAAGACACCATGTTATTTCTCCCCGCTGACCTTCACCGTCGTCTCGGCGAGTATTCTTAGAGCGTCTGCGATGCCTGGGCCCGAAGGGATCATGTCAGCCCACTCGAGTGTAAAGTAGATCCCGAAGATTAGTATCAGCGCGCCCATGATGAGGCCTGGCAGATACATCAACCTCGAGACCTTGGACTGATCATTGGACTCTCCGCTCGACTTTGAGAAGAAGGCGCAGTGCCAAACCGAGATGCACGCAGCCAGGCTCACCCCCGCCGTTGCTATGACCGTTATCTTTGTCAGGCTGGGAACGGCACCGTTGAAGACCAGCTCCTTTAGTGTCACGAAGCCTAGGGTGCCGGGTAACAGGCCGAGGCTCAGTGCTCCGATTGTGAACGTTACCTTCATTGTGGGGAGCCGCTTCGCGAGGCCGCCTATCAAGCTGAGGTCCTCCGCATGACTCAGTTTGATGACTATTCCTGAATCGAACAGGAGTTGGGATTTGGCGAATCCGTGGTTGTACATGTGTAGGAGCGCCCCGCCGAAGCCTAGAACTAATGCTTCTTCGGGTCTCGGTCCCTGACTCGCAAGGATTCCCGCCAAGCCCAGAAATGCCGCTATGTAACCCACTTCCGATATTGTTGAGAAGGCCCAGACCCTCTTGATTCCTCGGATATGCCTGAGCCCCACGTGAAACCTGGCGTACCTGCTCCCGAACAGGGCCTCGACGAGCGCGAAGAGCGAGCCGACGAGCATGCTCGCCAGACCGACGGTCAAGAGCATGTTCGCAATGTAGGGGTTGACTAATCCCATGCTTCCCAGAACCCTTGCGATGTCGAAGGCTGCGACCTGAACGAGGGCGGCGCTTAGGAGTGTATGTATCGGGATCGGCGCCTCGCTGTGAGCCGGGGGGAGCCAGAGTAGCCCGAAGGGAAGTAGCCCCGCCTTCACTCCGAACCCTAACAAATACACCGTTGCCAGGACGTTCAAGTCAGACTGGGCAAGTCTTGCGAGGCCGGCTATTTCGAGGGTGTGAGTCACCTGGTACTGCCAGAAGATTCCTCCTATGATCATGATGCCGCCGAAGATGCTCAGCGCTAGGTAGCGGTAGGCCGCCAATATGCTGCTTCGCCTCCGACTGAACATGACCAGCACCGCGCTCGTGACGCTGCTCGCCTCCAGGAAGATGTAGATCACAAGAATGTTGAAGCTCGAAACCATCCCGATCATCATGGCGATGAAGAGCTGGTAGAGAAGATAGTAGGCCCAAGTTTCAGGCCTCTCCTCAATATAACTGAAGCTGTACAGGGCTCCCAGCAGCGCAAGGAGCAGGACGAGTTCAGAAACACAGATCGAAGCAGCGTTGGCTGTGAGCTCTCCGAGTCTTGCATAATCGAATCTTCCGGTGACTGAGAGGATGAGAAGGTAGGTGTTTA
Organism: uncultured Candidatus Bathyarchaeia archaeon; assembly: GCA_964480955.1. Taxonomy (GTDB): domain Archaea; phylum Thermoproteota; class Bathyarchaeia; order 40CM-2-53-6; family RBG-13-38-9; genus CAYZRW01. The sequence continues at coordinate 20,906 of CAYZRW010000024.1, forward strand.
CCAGGAGAGTGAGGGTGAAGACTGAGGCTATGGTAAGGTTCCTCCCCCTAACTGATCTACGTCCTATGATTGTTGAGGCCACGGCGGAGAAGACTGGAGCCAGAAGGGGTGCAAAGGCCGCATTCATCAACTCTTGTTCTCGGCCTCCTCAGACCTAGGTTTGAGCCTCTTCTTGTCGAAGTAGAGTTCCCAGGAGTCGTCGAGCTCTTCTGAGATGAGTGGGATTCCCGGGGAGAATAGTTCGGTGGCTGAGATGTATGGTGGCCTCGCCACCCCGCCGATAAAGATCCTGCTGGGGTCGACCCTGACCGGGTGTAAGGCCGGGATGATGACCGTGAAGAAGATGTAGAAGGTAGATATTGTGACGAGTTCGGCGCACAGAAAGATCTCGATAGAGGTTTGGGCAACCGCGATCCCTACGGACCCTGCAGTGAGAAGCAGAAGCGAGAAACTGAGTGGGAGCCTTCTATTCTTCATGGGGCCTTCATGATCCTTTCAACGATTGGGTCGATCGACACCCTGTGCAGATGGGCACCGATATCTGTCGACGAGGCTCCCAAGCACAGGGCCAGCAGCTCCAGGTAGTTCACTACTGGAATCTCAAAGTCTCTCCCCTCTTTTCTCAGGGTCACCTCAGCCCTCTCGATCCTCTCAGCACAGGCTGGACAGAAGAGGGTTATGCACTCAGCCTGGGACTCTTTGATCTCTTTGAGCTTCACCTCTGTTCTCTGGTGTAGGGAGAAGTCTGGGTCTGCATACATCGCCGGGACCCCGCAGCAGAGCCTCTCGGTCTTTGTGTGAACCAGCTCTCCCCCAAGGGTCGTTATGAGGCTGTCGAACTTTGGAGCGAGGTTCAGGTCCTCTCTCAGTATTCGGCAGCCGTACTGCGGCGCGCACCTCAGGCCTGAGAGGGATCGATCAAGTTCCTCTTTGATAACTTCGAGTCCGACTATGTCGTGCAGTAATTCTATCACGTGAAATATTCTGCTTGAGCCATCGTACTTTGTTCCGTACTTTGCGATTGCAGTGTTGACCTTCTGATTCATCGTCTGATCTGTTGTGAGTTCAGAGTTTGCCTTGGTCAGGGTGTCGAAGCAGCCGTTGCAGATTACGCAGACATCTCCACCTGCCTTGTTGGCGAGTGATAGGTTTCGGCCCGCCAAGGTCAGCCAGACTTCTTCTCCAAGGGTTCTTGAGATCTCTGGGTCTGGACAACAGGTAGCATCAGGCATCTCGTCAACGGTTACCCCGAGTCTCTCCAGAGAGAACCTTGCGGCCTTCTCCACGAAAGGCTCCACCGCAGAGATCATGCACCCCCAGAACATCATCACCGATCGTTGACGGCCTTGCGACTTCATGTCTTGAGCCTCTTCGCCTTCCAGTCGAACTTCAACCTGCTGTCGAAGCCAAGCTCCTTCATTATCTCCTGGGTCTGCCCAACCGCGCTCTCTGAGGAGTAGGCCGAGGCCGGCTTCTCAGAGAGTCCCAAACCAACCCTCTCGTCAATCCAGAAGTCCAGGAGGCTCTGAATCTGTCCTTGATTGATCAGGTTGGTGATGGGGCCCTGGAATGAGCCGGGAACCGGACTGGCAGCCTTCTTCTTCAAAGGGTGTAGTGGATTCTCTTCGTCGGACATTAGGGGTGACTCCTCCTTATGGTCCAGCAAACCGTTTACGGGCAAGCTCTCTCGGGATCTTCTTTAGGGCCTCTGTGGTACAGAACTTTATGCATTGGGGGTCTCCGTCGCAGAAGTCACATTTCACCGCTATACGCCTCTCCTCGTCGAAATAGGGGTTCGAGATTGGGCACGCAAGGAGACATGCTTTGCAGCCGATGCATCTGGTCGAATTGATCTTTACCAGACCTGTCGCGCTATCTTTCGTAATAGCCTCGACCGGGCACGACGCCAAGCAGAGTGGGTCGTCACAGTGGGCGCAGTGGATTCCTATGAAGCCGCTCTTGGGCCTCGCGGGGTCATCGATTATCCTGATATGTGACCTCTCAAAGTCCGTCGACCCGTAGTGTTTGAATGTGCAGGAGATCATGCAGTAGGTGCAGCCGGTACACCTCTCAGGGTCGAAGATGATGACTTCCTGGTTTGAGTTGTCCTTATGATTCAAGGCTGGACCTCATCATGATGAACTAGTTGATCTTTCCTCGGAATCACTCTCGTCCGCTAGGTCGACGTCGTTGCCTCAACTTTTTCTTGGACATCTGTGAGTTGAGTCTCATAAAGTTGTTTGCAGCTCAAGCTCTACTTGTGATCCTCAGTCCAATCGTTCCAG
>CAYZRW010000025.1:0-23013 GCA_964480955.1 uncultured Candidatus Bathyarchaeia archaeon
AACAGAAATAACCAAAACAGCAGAACCCCTAGTGAAATAATTATGGGAAATCACACTTAACACCTATCCCCCCGATGTGGACACGTCGAGATCAGCCTAGGTCGAATCAGCAATGCAGTCAACCGTTACAGAGGGGCATCAGGAAGAATGAATGAGTCGAGAAAACGAATTATGTCGTCTTCCCTCCGGTCGGGCATTGAACGTCACAAAAAGGCGTGTATTGATAAGCCGTGCCATGCAATAGACTCTTCCAGAAGATTTCAAGTCTGTCAGAGTCTTGAGGTGAGTCTGGTGCACCTGAGATCTGCCGAGGCTTTGGAATATCTCAAGGGCATAATGCCAGAAAATAAGGCCATAGGTTTTCTTAGCGCACCTAGAGTTCGAGAAATGGGTGAACGACCAAGATGAAATGTCAGAAACAACTACTTCTCTAGATGCTGGATTACCGCACTGAAGTCTACAGATATTTACGCCCTGCGAAAATACCTTTTTCGCGCCACCTGAAATTCGATTACAGCAGGAGACCGCTGGAGGGCGTAAGAGGCACGCGCTTAGGCCTTTTCAATATATACACGATCTATTTTTTCATCGTGCATGAAAATGATCCTATCCCCCTTTCTTACCTTAAGTCTCTCAACTACAGCTTCGATAAGCGTGACTCTGTAGCTTCTTGGCTCATCACCATTGACTGGAACAACGGAGGCTATTCCCAAAATTCTTTCCAAGGTCATCAATGCCCTTTTTGGTATAAGGTTACATAAACCTTTATAAACCTACATGTCCCATAAACATTCATAAACCTACAGAGGTCTACACATGTCAGAAGCGGGACGAATTAGCATTCTCTCTTGGCAAGATGAGCCACATATTTTAAAGGATGAAGATTTTGAATATCATTCTTTACATGAGGCGGCATGGCCGGTGATGGAGTACATATGGAGCTGGACCGCACGGTAGGAAGAACTCCATCTGTCCTCGATCTTTTTGCCGCACCTGGCGGACTAAGCCAAGGATTCAAAGACGCGGGCTACAGAGTAGTGGCCGTAGTTGATAATGATAGATGGGGTTGTGAGACTCTCAAGCATAACTTCTATCTCGATGGCACCGAGGTAATTCAAAGTAATCTGGAGAAACTTTCAGTCAAAGGGCGTGTTGATGTTGTTATCGGTGGGCCACCGTGCCAGAGTTTTTCTCTTGTTGGTCGACCCAAAATAAATCATCTGAGAACACACAAGAACAAGAGAGGGGTCTACAGAGCCAGTTTCATTGATGATGACAGGAATAGGCTCTACAGCTGTTTCGTGAAGACTGTTAATGCTTTGAGACCCCAGTTTTTTGTGATGGAAAATGTTCCAGGAATGGTCTCATTTGAAGGAGGCCAAATCAAGGACCAAGTTCTTGAAGACTTTAAGAAGATAGGATACGGTACAAACGTTGAGTTTCTGAACTCGGCTGACTACGGAGTCCCACAGGTGAGGAAAAGAACTATCTTCATTGGAAACAGAATAGGCGTGTCGAACCCTTTTCCAAAGAAGACTCATTTCGATCCCTTCAAAGACCTTCAGACCACGCTGGATCAGTGTACGAACGTAATGAGGCCATATCAGACCGTCCGCGATGCAATTTCTGATCTTCCTCCACTGGAATCTGGCGAAGGTCAGGATGAAACAAATTATCTCTCAGCTTCTGACCTTACTTCATACCAGAGGTGGAGCCGTGAAGGTTCTTCCAAACTCTACAACCATGTGGCTAGACAACACAGTGAACGAGATAGGAAACTATTCAAAATGTTAAAGCCGGGGGGGAAGATGATAGACTTGCCTGAGAATTTGAGGCCTTACAAGTCGGACAAATTCAGAGACAAGATCAAAAAGCAGCGCTGGGATAGGCCGTCAAGTGTGATTCTTGCGCACATGCAAAAAGATGGTTTGATGTATGTCCATCCTGATAATGATCAAGCCAGATCCTTCACTCCGCGGGAGGCAGCTCGAGTACAGTCCTTTCGCGACAGTTACAGATTCATGGGTCCGATGACCCAGCAATTTAGGCAGATTGGCAATGCAGTTCCGCCACTGCTAGCTCAGGCGATTGCCCTTGCAATCAAGCCCTACCTTAAACCACTGAAGCACCCGTGGTGCACCATCGGGTGAAGTCAAAATGGGCGAACAGTTCTCCTCGGTTAGGATATCGGATATCAAGCAGGGTATGCGAAATCTAACAGTCACTGGCAGAATAACAAAAATCGGTGAGGTGAAGGCAGTTGCAACTAAGTTTGGCCCCGCAAGGGTTGCGGCCGCAATCTTGCAGGATGAGGCAGGTTCGATAAGGCTGAACCTGTGGCGAGATCAAGTGGATTTGGTGAAGGTTGGAGACAGTGTCAGGCTAGAGAATGCGTTTGTTCGAGTGTTCAATCAGCAGAATGAGCTAAACATTGGAAAGGACGGCAGAATAATAATCCTAGGAAGGCCTTAGTTTCTCTTCTAAATAACGCGTGCTATCCGCCGCAAAACACGTCAGGTTCAGATGCATTGCTCCGAGGTTCAAACCCTCTAGGATATGAACCCGCGCGAATTTTGAGCCTAAATCCAGCACCGAAAACGCATCGAATCCCGTCGGGCCCGCCAATCCATAGGAAGTCTTTATTATTAGTCGCCTGCTTCATGCTTTCTGATTGATATGTTTCTCGCAGACAACGCAAGAGATGCGACGGTTCTAAACGACGGTATCAACCTATCCCGGCCCACTCCGATTTGGGTTCAGAACCCTCTCTCGATTTTGGGTCACAACTGAATTTGGAGGCTGGGTCGTTTAAAAGGGGATATGATAAATGTGTTATGTTGAAAGCAAAGTATCGCCATTTGCTGGATGATCCAGAGGTTCGCAGATGGTACGATAATCTGGCACGGGGTAGCAGGATTACTGCGGATGTCTATCTGAGACGCATGGGTTCTTTATGTGCCACCCGGAAGATATCTTTTCGTGAACTTGCAGGGATGAGTGAGCAGGATGCCTCTAATCTGCTGATGGATATTGTTACGGAGATGGAGGGGAGGGGGCATGCAGGTAGCTACATTGAGAGTGTTGTTAAGGCTCTCAAGTCATGGTTGCTTCATAACCGTGTTGAGGTGCGAGCATACATCAAGATCGCTGGTGTTGATGATTCGCCCACTCTGACAGAGGAGCAGGCGCCGACTGCTGAGCAGCTTTCAAGAGTCTTCAGAGCATGCTGGCTTGATGCTAGGGCAGCGGCTGCACTGATAGCATTCACGAGCATGAGACCGCAAGTTATTGGAAACCACTGGGGAACCGACGGATTAAGGATAGGCGACTTCCTGGAGGTTGAGATTGATAATGAGAACAAGGAGGTTGGGTTCAAGACAATCCCCACCATGGTTCGTGTCAGGAAAGGTTTGAGCAAGGCACGGGGTGTTAAAGTTCTATACGTTAAGGCACCGCATTCTTAAGAGTTGTTTCTGATAGGTGCAAATTCTTAACAGTCCCCTCGTCCCTGTTCACCTGTTAAGGGTACCTTTAGTGAGAAAGGAATAAAGACGCCACATCGTAAGTCATGGATGAATTGCACCAGAGTCCTAGGAGCGGTGAAAAGGGGATACTATTGACATCAAAAATCAAAAACTCCGCAGCTTCAACATGCGGTAGTTCAGGAGGCAGACTTCAGGATGTGTGCGAGTGAGCGAAGACAAAGTTGCACTGAATGTAATAGCCCTTTTGCGATTAGGCTCTGATGCGGACACCGGCGATTCGTCCGTTCTGGGAGAAACGACGAGAAGGTTTTCGTCTTCTCTTCACGGATTTACGAATGAGACTCATCCACCGGTTATCTTCTGCTCCCAACCCGATCCCCGCCGCATCTGCCGGGGTTGCACCGTTTAGAGTTGAGTGTGGACGAACAAAATTGTAGTATAGTCTGATCCCTTTAGCATAGAGTTGAGCCGACCTGCTATTATCAAGACCACGCATTATTTTACTGCGCTCTCTCAGTGTTCCATGAAAGCTTTCGATGATGTTGTTTCGACCGTCCACCAAGCCAACCTTTGCTATATGCCTGACACGTCTTCCATCCTTCCTTAGCGTGTCTTGTATCGCAGGTCCGTAGGAGGATAGGCCGTCGGTTATCAGAGACGGGTGGACTTATGGATGTGGCTAAGGCTTTTTTGATCAGTCGTTTGGCATCTTGTCCTCTTCTTCTTAGCGTAAGGTGATTTGCGATTAGGAATCTTGTCCCATTATCAAGCATGTTCCAGAGCTGTTGGTGTTGTCCGTTCACGTTCAACTTTGTCTCACCTGCATGCCAAGTCTTGCTCAGTTTCGGATGAAGTTTGGAGAGGTAGCTGTCTAGAAGCTTAACATATCCATGGATCCAGCTGAGAATAGCTGGCCGGGTCACTTTCACGCCATAGAAGGCTCGAAGGTGATCCTGAATCTTAGAGAGCGATAGGCCCTTAAAGTACAGGTCGATCGAGGCTACGATGGATCGAGCGTTTCCTTTCATCTTGTAGAATCCTGGTCTGTCTATGAAGTTGAGGCCGCAGGTTCTGCAGTAGTACCGTTGAGCCATGCTGGATTTGTTTTTCCTTAATCCTTTCCTGACCAAGTCGTCTGATCCGCAGTCGGGACACGTATTCTCACCATCTCCGAATGAGTTGAGGACACGGGTGAAGAGCACGGCGTAAATGTGTTTGCATGTACTTTGATGGTTGGAGTTGAATCTGCATTGGCACTGCCAGGATTGGCCGTCCCAAACAACTTCACGCCAGGGTTCAGCAGGGTTTGTGCGAACCAGGTAGCTGGAGTCGCTGATCTTCTTGACCGTCCCCTCGCAAGCAATCCTGAGCCCCTTTTCTTTCAGAACATCAGAGTGTGATCTTCTCTTCATACTCACTCTATGACTCCTTTACGGTGGGCACGTTAGGAATTCTGCAGTCAGGATTGGCCGACAGTATCTCAGGTAGTCTAAGCAGGAATGAGACAGCATGGGCGTGCTTGCACGATCTCATTTTCTTGAGGTAATCTGCGCATTCACATAGCCATCTGCCTTTCCTCCACTTGACTCGGTACCATGTGGCCGTACTTTGAGATCGAACCAGATACTCAAAGTCAGAGACACACCTCACTTGGCCTCCCCGTGCAACAATCTCCATGCCTCGAAGCTGACGCATCCTCTGTCCTGCCAAGGTGATCACCTGCAAGCTGAATTTGCGGTAGCGAGACAGCGTCTTCCGAGTTCAATGGTGCATTGTTTGCGTTGGTGAAGCTGGATAATTCCTTGCCTAGCTTTGCGGTGTCCACGTCTAACGGCCGTATGGGATCCTTCACATATTGGTGATTGCACCTTCACTGTTGAATGGAGCGGGATGACTCGCACAGCCCAGTAAGGCAAGTTGGAGAACATCAAATCAAACAGACAGCAGCCGCAAGGTAAGCAGAACCAGAAAGGAACGCCTAGGCTTTTACATAGATGTAAAGGTATTTCAGGGGGCTCGCTGGGGCTTCCTCCTCTACTGGCGCCAGCCTGGCTCCTACTCGAGATGATCCAGAATCTCCAGCCTTTCTTTCCTATATTTCGGGATTCTCGGCAAGTCTTATCTACCTCAAAACCTAACCCATTAACTGCGACGGTACAATTGAGGCATAGACTGATCTCCGTCACCATTTTGACGCTTCTTGCTCTGTCTGTGATTCCGGGCGCATTCGCAAGTACAGAGTTGGCCTACGACGATGGTGTGCCGGAAAGTGGTATGGCTGCACTCGGCGCCTATTTGGCTGTCAAATTCTCCTTGCCCGACGGCTGCACCAACGCAAAGTTGATCAAAGCAAGAGTCTACAACCGAGAAGCAGCAGGCACTCTTGTGAACATCCACATACTCGGTAGCGATGGAGTCACAGAGTTGACGCCGCCTTTCAGTTACGATGTCGCTATCAACAACGCATGGAATGAGATCTTTCTAACACCAAAGGACATGACTGTTACAGGGGACTTCTGGGTTGCAGTTGAGTTCTTGGCCTTAGGTGATTCACTACTAGGCCTTGACATGTCGTCAACAGCTGGCCACAGCTATTTAGGCACTCCAGGGTCCTGGGACCCGCTACCAGAAAACATTATGATCAGGGCAGTGATTGAGTGCAGTAATCCTGTCGGCGGAGTAGCAATGGCTGTCAATAAGCCGCTGGTGCTGGCGCCGTATCTTGCACTTTGGGGACTGGTCGCAGCAGTATCAGCACTCATAGTTGTTAAGAAGAGAAGGTAAACTGAACTGAGCTCAGCAAGACTCGCTACAATGGTACAAGAAAGATCAGGTACTTAAGGACAAGAAAATTGAAGATCTCATCTCTGATCCAACCTATAGTCTGATTCCTGAATTGGAGAGACTGATCACTGAGAAAGAAGAGATAGAAAGCAGACTGAAACTACTGAACGAAATCACTAAGGAATACCTGACGCATCTAGAAGAGTGGGAAAAGAAAGAGCAACCTTGGATTAACAAAGATGGATTGAAGAAACAGATCGAACAGCTTAAGCAATTCAGATCGGATAACTTGGATAGAACAGCGGACACAACAACTCGATATAACAATAATTAACTACAACTTCGCAGTATAATAGATGCGAGCTAAAGCTGACGGTGTACACAGCGTTCCTGAGTCGAACCCGAAGTTCAACCTTCACCCCCCGCACCAATTGACGAATCCCCTGTTGTCTTCGGAGGATGAGTCCGTCCCTATAGGGGAGTTACTCTGTTTCTTTCTCTTACTCGTCTATATCACCAAAAAATTGTCTTAAACAGCCTTAAGCTGTGTAAGTTGTATTTGAAACTTTGAGCCTCCCCCTCAAGCTCAAACTTCCAATCATTATGGATCGGTTAGGCTAGAGCGGAAGAGGGTTAGATATACAGTCAGCACTACAGTAGGAAGTAGGGACTCTGCACTAGACCCAGTCAGGTTCTCAAATGCATAGTAAGCAATACAGTGGGCTGTCGGAAAATAGTTCTTGGATGTCTTCAGCTCCGTCATATGTTGGTGGCTGGCGTCTGCTACATCAAGAATTCGAAAGGAAAAAAGAAGGGAAAGGATTTTCAGTCCTTATGCTTCTTCTTGAATGCTATGGCTGCTGTGGCTGCACTGACGAGCCCGACCAAGGCTAGGTAAGGAGCAAGTATTGCAAGCCTGTTCACAGGCATCACGTAACCGCCGACAGGGGCTGGTCGTAAGAGCGGTTCTCCGCCACTTGCATGTCCGGCATAAACGTCCGTAACAGATATCATCCAAGCACTGCTCTTTACGATAGTCATGTCTTCAGTATAGTATGTTCCTGGCGGGATCCCCGTGCCGGTTACCAAGAAGGTGGTCTGTACCGTTGCTGTGGAACCAACAATGACTAGTTTTGTCAGGTATACGTTAACTAAAGCTATGTCAGGAACTGCAAAAGCTGCTGCCAGTTGAGCGCTTATTTGTGCGTGACCAGTAAAAGTACCTCCAGCGCCATGCTCCAGCATCTTTACTCCAGTATCGGTGAAGAAGGCCACTTCGTCCGCTACAGAATGTCGATTGAATGCATCATAGTAATCCACAAGCATAACTCTGACGAGTTCTTCTTCGGTTAGTGCACTCACAGGGAGTACATTTGGCATTAGCACGATGCAACTTGCAGAAGCAATTATGGTTATTAACAGCAGTGAAGTAGCTGCTATGTTAGTTATGGGTTTGATTACCCTCTTGGCATTGCTATGTAGCGGTTTCCGTCTCTCTCTCTCTCTCTCTCTACAAAACTCATTTTCCCATTACCTTGCAAGGTAGCAGTACTAGTTCACCAAGTATGCTGTATTTAACATTTGTCAATAGGGCCGACCTAGCGGTGTCCCGCTATTCTTTGCTGAACAAGCCATAAAAGACAATTTTCCGACAACCTAATACAGTGAAAGAGGACTTCCCAACCACCTCTATTATGATGGCCCAAATCTTCTACGTATGCAGCAGAATATGGGGAGATGGTTTGGAAAATGCCGAATGGTGTGAGTCTCATAAGTGAGACGGTAAAGGGAAACCTCAAGCGGCTACCTGATATGCCCACTAAGGTTAGGAAGGATATTGCAGAGGCTCTCCGTTACTGGGTTATTGGCGATATTGGTGAGGACATAGCCTTCTGGGTTCTGCATAAGGCAAGATTCTGGCGTATAGTTAAGCCATTGTGGCTACAGTACAAAGAGGATAAGAAGAGAAATGTATCCGCCCTTGTCTCTCCAAACCAACTGAGGCAGGGCCTATGCTTCTTGCCGAGCGAGGATGAATGGTACTACCGAAGAAGGATGGATCTAACGGAAGAGCATTTGAAGCTCACTCGAAGATGGGACTTTCTTGCCCTTAAGATATTGAAAGAAGAAAGCAGGTTCAAAGCTTATCCATGTCTCATAGAGGTGAAAACCCAGTGGTCCGAGACCAAGGATTCTGAGGGCTACAGGCTATTCAGGAGAAGAGACTTCTCAAACGAGAAGAGGCTAGGATTCAGAGTCTTCTGTCTCAGAATCTTGCTGGGTGAGAGCTGGGATTTCGAGGCAAACCTCGAAGAACTATGACTTGTGCAGGTCCCTCTCCACGTGGAGTGACAGGGCCATGGTACCAGATTCCCCCTTCGGACTTTAACTCATAGGTTAATAACCAACTGGTTAAATCCAATGAGTTAGCCATCGCCTCTGTCCTCTCCACGTGGTGTACCATAAGGTTCGCCCAGCGGAACATCCCTCTATATACAGATTCCTAATACGACTAGCCAGACCACCAAGATATGAGAGAATGCAAAAGTAACAGAGTCCCCTAGATCCGTAGTTGGGGGATGGGGGGGAATGTGGATAGGGAGAGTTGTGTTCTGGGAGCTGGTGCTTGTCCTAGCTTCAGTCTTAATCTTCAGGACTGGATGGCATCTTCTTGATAGGCTAGGATTGATGGATCTTGATTCTGTTCTATGGACCATAGATGTGTGCTCTTGTTTCTGTCGCTCGATCTGTGCTATTCGACTATTGGTAATCACTAACTCATCATGATGTATTCTTTCAACTCTGTTCTCTTTTACAAGTGCATTAATGGTCTGTGTCATTACTGAATCAGGAAGCTGAATTCCGAAGAGTTCCGTTTTTAAGGTCCCCTTCAGATCATCCAGATTAACAGGCTTGCCTCCGCTGCTGCTGAGGAAGACTGCTATCTCGACCACATTCTTGTGTAGATCTTCGCGAATTCCATAGGTTTCTCTACGAAGAACAAATTGTGAAAGGGTTATAAGAGCCGAACGTTTGTCTTCGTCCGACCAGCGCCCTGAAAGAACCAAGATCACCCGCTGCTATCCTCAAGTTATGGCCCCTTTTCTCTTTTTTGGTGAAAGACAAGTTCCAACCATTAGCCATTTATGGGAACTTCAAGAAGCTCATCAATGTCACATCCGAGATTTCTGAGAAAGATCTAAACCGGCTCGTTCAGATTTGTACATGTTTGGAGAGTTGATAGGATCATAACATAGCTAGGGAAGCGTTGCTGAAAATTAACCATTTTTCATAACTCAGTCGGCGCTCGCCAACAGGAAGTTATCGTTCTGAGAGAATCTCTTCCTTTAATGCCTGTTTCGATTCTCTGCTGAGCAACTTGATTTCACGGTCCTCTTTTTCACTCGTCGAAACATAGATTCTATGCGGTTCAGCTAACGCTTCTCTTGTCAGTATCTTCTCGGGGAAGCCCCATGCCTCTAACAACCGTTTTAAGCATCTCAATCTTCGAAACGGCAGTCTTAGGCCTAATGCCTGGTCCTAAAGCGGCATACACATTCCTCAAAAATTCCAACCCTTCATTTGGATATCTGATATGTATCGATGGTATGGCCCATCACGTAGTCTACATAGTCCGACTGAAGACCTAGAGCCATGAGTAAGCAAATATTACATGTATAAGATATCCTAAATGATTACCGTATCCGTTTCTATTAACCTCAACAACGTTACCACAACGTATATGGAGGAGACAGCATAGCTGGTGCAGCGAGCATATTAGCGCGCCCATGAGAATGTTAACTCATGCACTATCGTGGAACCATCTTCGTTAGGCTTGGTTAAAGGCCAGTTTCGAGCCGGACGATCCGGAATGAGGTGAGTCGTGAAGAATATCTTGGTTCAGTTGAACCCATGCGATATCATGAAACCATATCCCGTGGGATGTGCTGTTGCCACAGAGACATTGTAGCATTGACTTGGGCGTCTGTTCTTCCTTGCAGGCGCAGTTATGCTGGCTAGAAGACCAGACTAACCATCCTTTCTTTCCAATTAACGCGCGCTTTGAACTGCTCACAAACCCGCTTATGTGGAATGATATTGAAGCGCTGTTAAATGAAATGGAGGAAGAGGTTGAACTTGAACCAGGAGCAGTAGAGCTTGGTTACTAGCAGACTTTCTTTTCCAGCATAAAACCTTAGGAGGCCTTGTTACGGGTAGGCTAATTGCTCTGGATATAGGCTCGGTCTATGAGAAATGCTGTGCTTGAGCTATCACCTCTATTGTAGGCGTTAACAATGCAACCGTTTAGACCAGAAAGATCATTATTATTGAATTGTAAAAATATGTGGAATCCTACGGAAAAAATCTTGTGACGTATTTGCCAGTTCTTAGATCAACATCGAGAAAAGAGTAAATCTGCAATCCTTGGTTGCGACAACTATATTCGGCAGCTTCCCTGATTGTCATGAACGGGCCACATATTCTGTTAGAGTAATGCGAATCTATGGTGTAGTACAGAAGGTCTTTAGGATCCTGATAGATGCATACAACGTGTCCGGAAAAGTAGCCTAATTTCATTTTGAATCTGACCCACATTCCTTTGGCATCATAGCCATTTTTCTTTAGGCAGTATGCTGCAAATAATGCGTGGTCATAGCATGCTCCTGTCTTATATTGGAAAATTTCTTCTGCAGTTTTGGTTAACACAAGTTCACCTGGCGTATAGGAATAAGTGAAATTATTGTCTTGCATGTACCTCTCAACATACTGTGGAGTAGTCAGTCTGTCGGTGACTTCGTCGAAGTCTTTCCATCTCTCAGACTTGTAGTTCTTGGAGATGTTGGTTTTTTTCCAAGCTTGTGATACTAGTAGCATGCGTGGTCTGGGCAGTTTGAGGAGTATCTCTGTCTCAGCTTTTCCTCTCTCTAAAAGGATCCATGCCAAAGCCTCTAGGGCAGTGCACTGCCTTCTTCCTTCAGCTTTCCCCTCGGCCAATAGGTCATCGAAGGCATTTTGATGGCTGCTGTAGAGGTTGAATACTGTTTCTGTTAATTCCTTATTCTTCAAGTCTCTTGTTCTGGAGATCTCAAACACCAGATCTGGTTTAACTTTGCTTATGTCATCTCTGCTTACCAGCTCTTTGAGTGAGTCGAAATTGGTTCTGGCTAGACTGTTCCCGATGAAGCCTAGCTCGACCGGGCATTTGTCTAGGTGCTTTCTCATGTACTGTATGGCTTTTCCACTCTCATCAGAAACTCTGTCTCCATCAGCAGCAACATCGATCAGATATTGCTCCGAATCAGTAGCCTCAAATCCATAACTGCGAAAAGATTCTCTTCTTGCCTCAATATCACAGAGAAACTCCATTAGAACTCTCTCATTCTCGTCTATTGGCCCGTCGGCACTCAGCAATCTTAGCCGATATATTATCTCTGATGGAAGTCTGGTGCCATACTCACTAATGACGGGATCTGAGGGGCTGGGGCTCGGAGACATTGTGGGCATGGGTGTTGAAGCAGCCGTAGGTGTGCCCTTAGGGGTCACCATTGATAACCAATGATCCCTAGTTACATATCCTATTCCTGCTAATGATGCAGCTCCAGCGCTCAGGTAGAGGAATTTTCTTCGACTAAACTTGTTAGCCATAAGATCATTCCTTGGTTATGGGGAACTGTGGATCATTATCTTTAGTCCAAGCAGAGTATTCGCCAAAAGGATCTATTCCAAAGTTCCATTCAGAGTATGAAAGACTGTACATGAGCTGGAAATGAACATGTGGTCTGAGCACCCCCGAACTGCCTGATAGGGCAATGGCTTCACCTCTTCTAACTCTTTGCCCAAAAGGATCAGGAAATTTAACAGAGTTAACTAATGATTTACTTAGATGGCCACATAGAACTCTCATACCATTGTCAAAATCCATTGCAACATAATTGCCTATTGGGAACCTACCTCCGACGGCTAGTCCTCCTGTCTTGGGATTGCGTGGCCAGTCAAATTCAGTAGCTATGATTTTTCCTGGCGCTGATGCAACAATTTTTGTCCCAGAATATATTTGAAAATCTGTACCTGAATGACCACGATATGACATATGTCCTTCCCAGCCAATACCTTCTCCCCTATCGACATAGTAACTCACATGATAATAAGTTCCTTTTTCAAATGGTAGCGTCAGAAATCCATTCATTAAGCCTAACTCTATTTTTTTCTTGTTTGGGCTTGCCATAAATTCATAGTTATCAATAGATAGGAATTCATCGTTAGATATTGCTATATGTCTATATTTCCTGCTAGTTTCATTAGAAAACTCTAATCGATAATTTTCACCTTCTTTCAAATCGTCTAACCTGTAGATTCCATTGCCATTACCATCAATTCCAGTGAGAACCTTTATTCCTTTATCATCTCTAACATCAAATACAGCGTCAGTAATAACAGGTTCATCGTCTTGTTTGGCGCCATCCCCATGGTAATCATGAAACAATTGTAGTTCTATGTCTATAAGCTGGAGTTTAACATCCTTGACCTTGACTGTTGTTCTGGCAGTAGAACTTGCATCATAATATCTCTCACAAAGATCAATCGGTTTTTGTATGTTCGGCCATCCCTCATCATAGTATCGTGCTGTTCCCTCTGCTATAGAAGTTGAATCCATTGCATCTGGCTGAGGAGTATAGACCAGTTTTAGCATAGCTTTCTTTCCATATGGAAGATTTGGGAGATTGAACTCAACCTTGTCTTTACTTTCATAGCTGGGTGAGATAGCTGAATACTTCTCCTCCGGAATATCTGGACTGCCCAGCAAGGCATTGCTGAACTTGAACCCCTCTAATCCATAATGCTGCAGTCTGACATTCTCTAGCTGAATGTCTGAGATATTTTCAAGCTGTATGGTTGCGGCTAGAGAATTCGAATCTGCTTCGGAAAAACTGGCAACATCATTCTTGACAAGATATGTTTTTGTAGCCGTCTCCGGTGTTATGGTTTGATTTAATCTTAGAAGCTGCCCCTGTTTCTGCCTGCAAATCCATTTTGATAAGAGGTTTGAAAAATATCTTGGAGCCAGATAATACTCTGTTAAAGCTGCTCCTGAAGCCACTGCCACTACGGTGACTCCAGCACCTAGGTAGAGAAACTTTCTGCGAGAGAGCTTGGTCAAGAACTGTCTGACATAAACTGTTAGGCCGAGAATCTTATCAAACTTTTCCTTGGTTAGATGGATGGGATTATGTCATATCGGAAGTTATATAAATTGGTTCTACGCCATACAGTATAAATCGAGAAGACCTATGGTGGTTTCTAGGACAGTTCTCATATCAGCAGTAGTCATTGTTCTGATAGCAATCGGTGGCGGCATCTACATTCTGCAACAACCACCTGCACCAACCCCAACTCCTACTCCAACCGCAACAACTCCTTCACCCAGCCCCACCCCAACACCTACTGTTATAGAAACTCCGACTCCTACACCAACGCCTACACCCACACCGACTCCAACAGTGACTGAGGAAGACCGTATAAGAAAAATGCTGAATGACTATTATGACGCGTGGAATCGGCACTCAGTGGAAGAATATGTGGCGTTCTATACTGACAACGCAGAGAAAATATTGAGAGTGGAAGGTCGAGCATATAAATACGTCGGCCATAAAGAAATAGGCAATCATGACGCCGATATCTTCCGCCAGATGCCTGACGTAACAGCAACAGACATAAACGTTACCAAGCTGAACGTGATGGGAGACAAGGCACAGGTTCAAACAGAATTCAACACCAAAAGCCCCCAGAAGAATTACTCATTGAAGTGCATTGAAACCATGGAACTTGTCAAAATAGATGATGCTTGGAAGATAGCAAAGACGGAATATACTCTGCCCAAAGGCTAGAATCAAAAGCGTGCGCTGAAAGCTAAGCTATCTCTACAATGACTATCCCCTTTTTTCTTGAATTCTTGTGTCGCTATAGTGCGTGCTATTATTTTCTAGATAGATACATACGGCATGTCCGTCAGAAGTAGAGGAAATGGGTACAGGTCACATTACGTTTAATATTCTCGCTCAATATTCACTTTGTCTCAAACAATGAGCTGCAAATCCTGCATGATCCTCACAACCTCCAGCCCTTCTGCCAAAGACTTGTTCTCACCGCTTTCTCGGCCAAGCAGCAATCACGGATCTTTTTGCCTCATTATATGAAGAGAATGGTCCTTGAATGATTGGATAAGTGACCAACTTCTTGAGGGTATTGTTATGTGTGTAGGCTTGACCATCTTTGTCTCTAAAAAAGGCAACACAATGCGAAATTTCTCCAAGCTCTATTACACGTGCGTAATACCCATTCTTGGTCAAACAATAAACGAAAAATGACGCCTGATCACAGCAGTTGCCGCCATTACTATTAAAAACCTTGTTTGCTGTAACAATGTCGCCCGGGTTCGAGAAGTAATAGACATAGTCAATTCTTGAGAACATATAGTAAGTAACTGCTTCTACTGAATTTAATCTGTCAGTAACTTTACCAAAGTCTTTCCAATCATCTGTGCTGAAATCCCATGCCTTGACTAATAGTGACCTTAATGAATAATTCTCAAGAGGATTGTAATCCTTGCTAGCTAGTTGCTTCATTCCAAGCCACAATAAAGCTTGCAGAGGGGTACAGTACTTTCTCTTTTCTTTAATTCCTTCGTCCAGCATTTTTCATTTCATCATAGAAATACTGCATTACTTTCAGGCCGTTCTCCTTGTTTGGGGCTCTCCAGTATTTCTCCTGCAACTCAACCGGAGCAGGATATTGCAGCAGGATCTTCCTATCCAGAATTTCTCTTACCCACCCTTGCTGGCCCTGCTGATGCATTCTGCTAGAGTCTTGGGTAATGGTATTACTTGGATTGTGGTTAGAGCCTGATTTGAGATTGTTTCCAGGTATCTTGATCCATATCCGAATGTGCCCTCCTGAAAATATTTGCCTCTTGCCTGTGCGACTATGTTAGTGGTTTGGGAGTCATAACCGGCTTTGTAGGTTAACTGAATCTCCCTGATCCATCTCGAGCCTAAAGTAGAGTCCGGAATGCTAATAGTCAAATCTCCGCTGCTGTTGACTCCTGAAACATCAAGCACTCTTCCTTGATACTTTGCTGATCTAAACTCGAAATCTTTCAGACCGAGAAACTTCATTGTAATATTCTCTACTGGAACCGGGGCAATGTTCCGAATGTCAATTGTCAACTCGAGCATGCTAGACTTGATCGGAGGATACTCAAGAACCTCATCTGAAACCTTCAGCTCAATGCTTAAGCCCTGAGGATATTTATTTTCGAGTTTAAACAGCTGGGGAAATACATACTCTTTGATGGCTAGACCTGAACTTAATGCAACGGCTGCTCCGGCACCAGCATAGAGGAATCTTCTACGACTTATCCGAGACAAGCGTCCTCTGACATAAAATTCTAGGCTAAACTACCGCAGGCTGAAGCCTGCGGGGTTTCAGCTCATGTAGTGGGTTAGTGTTTTCTGTTTCAGTTCTTTGTATGCCTGGTGGTCCAGCGCTTTCCAGTGTTTGCGTTGGGCGTGTTCAATATACCAGGTTATGGCTTCGTTTGTGGTTGAGCCTACGCTGCGGTAAAAGTATCCGCTGCTCCAGAATGCGTCTCCCCAGAGCTTCGTCTCTACTGCATGCCACAGTTTTTGTCTCAGTTTTCGGGCGCTGGCTCCCTTCAGTCTTTGAGCAAGCTGGGCTACGCTATGGTTCTTGCATGCGCCCACAAACAGGTGGCAGTGTTCAGGCCCAAACTCCACCGCATGCAGCACCACATCCATCTCCTCAGCTGTCCGCCTGAAGCTTTGTATGCAGGCCTCCTTCACCCTCCCATCCCGGAAGACGTCACGCCTATATTTCGGCGTAAACTGCAGGTGTATGTTTGCTTCTCCAACACTATGCGGTCCCCTAACCAATTCAAATCCCAAAATTTATCAACCTCCAGCAGTACCTACGGTACTGCTGTCTTTCACTCAGCGAGGCGGTAAAGCGCCCGCTGAGCCCATTTTATTTCAACCCTCAGACCAGAAAAGGGCTCGCATCCTCGGACTAAACTCCGAGGGGTTCACTCAAACACTAAATGCTATCAAGCTTTTCGGTGCGCATGCTAGAAAACTAACTGAAAGTAAAATACTTGTTTCTTCTCAACAGCTTCACCTTTACAGGCAGCTTATCTTTCATTTTTCCAAGCTGGTCAAGTATCACTCTTGAACTGGTGGTTGTAACAGCCTGGCCACCATTATGTTGAATCAGAATGACTGCAAACTCTTCGCAGCCCTCGAATTTGGAAGGAAACAATTCATAGTTGAGCACAACAAAGCTCTTGCCAACCAGCTCGGCAAAAGGCATCTTTGTATCACATCAAAATTCTTCTTCTCTGGAACAATCTCACTAAAACTCTTAACTTCCACAACATCACCTCACATCAATTTTGGAATTCTGACTTTAAGCCGATTTCTGTGTTGGAACATATGTATCATTGTGGATAGGTTCAAGCTTCTTTGGAAGCGGACTAGATAGAATGAAGAATCCGTGGCAAACCTGAAAAGAAGTTATAGAGCTTTAGCTAGCACAGAAGTCGCATTGTCGAGAAAATAAAGTAAGGTTACTTTGCGGTGATGGGTTGGGCTTGCTTCTCAGCTTCCTTAAGAGATAGCTGTGTGGTGTACTCGTTCAGCATCTTCACCATCGGGTTCTCAAGGTTGATTTTGTATAGTGTGGCCCGTCCAATTTTTCTTGTAGGCCTCACTATCTCCAGCTCTTCCAGATCTTTGAAGTATTTGTATAGGGTTTGCTTGCTCATTCCAAGCTCTCTAACCAGCTCGTTCTTGCTAAAGTCAAAGAATGGATTTGTTAGGAAGATATCTATTATTCTCAGCTTTGGGGAGTCTCCGATGGCTTTGAGCAGCAGCGAGTCGCTAAAGTCCCTGTATCTGATTTTCTCGTACATTGCCATGATTAAACTCATGGATGATTAAGTATTTATATTTTCACCTACAAAGTTCTAATAGTGTACTATGTCAGAGACTACGGATACAGAGGTCAAAGCAGCCATACTCTCGCTTCTGGAAAAGAAAGGCCGCTGGGGAGCACATTACCTTCCACTTGACACAATGATACATTGGCTTGGCCGAAAAATAAAAAGAGACGGCAAAAGAGTCAATAAATGCATAGAAGAGTTGGCTAAAGAAGGCTATGTTTTTCTTCATAAGAAAGGCAATACCGTCTCACTCAACCCATCAAGAAGCCAAGAGATAATTGCCTTCATAAGAAAGGTAACCAAAGTATGAGACAGTAATAACAGCAATACACACTCAATGATTCATGCAACTCAAACAGCCTGTGAGTTCTCTCTTTAAAATCGTGCCTGAGAAGGCAGGGCTAGCCTCCTCAAAGCAATTCTTCGTGTTCGGTAAAGATGTTCAAAGATTCTTGTGTTTTGAATTGACTCTACGTATTCTGAAACAGTTCGTGTATCCTGCAGATACTGCTTAACTCTTAGTGAAACGATTGTCTTCAGTGGCACACTCTCAGCTGTCAGGGGTCGAGCTCTTGAAATGACTACCGCACCTTTGATTTCAAGACTGTCTAAGACATAGTATATCTTGGACTGTGGAATTCTTGAATACTTGGCCAGCTGTCCCATCTTCATCCTGCCACATGCACAAAGCGTAGCATAAGCCATCGCCTCATACTTTGAGAATCCCAGCCTAGAGAATACCGTAAAGATATCCTCAGGTAGAATACCGTTTGTGTTTTCCATTTTAATCACCGCGTTAATTTTGGTGAGGCGAGCCAACTGATTTTCAGCGAAGCGTGGTCGAAGGACCGAAAATCAGATTGAGTGAGCCGAACAAGAGAGGTGAGCCTGAATGAGAAGATATGAGGATACGATTGTCTGGTTCAACAAGACGCCGCCAGGCATATCCTGTCCTCACTTCTACGAGTTGCGTTGGGCTTTCGGATGCAACTTCGACTGCCAGTGGTGCTACCTGCTAGGCACAAGCTTCGGCAAGAAACATTTCCGAGCATACGATATCAACACAGTACTGAAGCACACTGCCAGAGCTCTCGAAGAGATTAGCCAACCTCAAATCTTCAATGCTGGCGAACTCAGCGACAGCTATCCGAATCATCCAAACATGCAGGCAATAATGGATCTATTCGAAACTCAATCACGACACAAGCTCTTGTTGCTGACAAAGACTGCTGATGCATCTAGTCTAATTAGAAGACCACGAAAGCAAGTAATCTATGGTTGCAGCCTGAATGCTCTTCCAGTAGCAGCAAGATGGGAAAGACATGCTGCTCCTTCGCCAGTAGATAGAATCAAAGCTGCAAAGCAGACTGCCGAAGCTGGTTATGAGGTCAGAGCAAGAATCGATCCGATAGTCCCAATAGAAGGCTGGAAGAATCACTATGCTGAACTCTCTGTCATGATGGCCGACGTTCCATTCTCACGTATCACACTCGGAACCCTCAGAGGCCTTCAGAGAACGATAAATTTCGCAAGAAAGCTAGGCAAAGACACATCGTGGACCGAATATTTCAGTACAACCACGAAGTGGGGAAAGAAGCTCTCAGATGAAACAAGGCTTGAGATCTACACCTATGTTATGGACCTCCTGAAACCGAAGACTGTATCGGTATGCAAAGAGACCGATGAATTAGTTAGTCAACTTAACATGAAAGAGCTCAGGTGTAACTGCGTCTGGTGATTCCTTGGTTAGAATCTCTCTCATTGGTTATGGTGGAACCAAGAATCGAGAGGATTTCTTTGCCAGGATACGACAGATGAACCCTGATTTGGTTGTTGATGTACGGGAAGACCCGCGGCGTGCTTATCGCGGCTTGTACACGAAATCATATCTGACGAAGAGGCTTAAGGACAAGTATGTCTGGATTCCTGAGCTTGGAAACAAGACACGCGACATCAATAACATACAGTTAGTTGATGAAGAGAAGGGCTTGCAGAAACTTCTGGAACTTGCCAAGAGACATGAGCACATAGTTCTGTTGTGCGCAGAGAAGAAAGACGAGGACTGTCATAGATCCTACGTGAGGAATCGCTTGCTTCAGTTACTCTCCAAACAATAGCATAGCGCGCTGCAGACGAAACGTAACGAAGAGTGCGAGTCAGCGCGCTCTTAGAATTGTCATACCCAAGAGAATAGGCCAACAAGATGCCTATTACTTAACGAAGAGTTGTTGACATCAGGAACCTAGGCGCTGAAAGCTCTTGTACATATAGAATCCTTTCTTCCTTCTGACTCCGTTGAGAAGAGTATATGACGTATCGCTTCCGGCGCCTGTTTCAAAATAATCAATGTAGAAGCTACCATCGATTCCTGTTTGATTTAACATCCTGCAATATCTGTCTATGTAATTTGCTTGTTCATCTTCATCATAGCCCCGTCCAGAACTGAAATGTAGTGCGGCCATTGCGCCATATCGCCCTGCATCCGTGTATGACATACATCCCCACTCAGTGGAGTGAATCGGTTTTCTGTACAATTTCAGGCCACCGAAAAGTTTCCTGACACGCCAATTATCCCAGCCGTAGTATTCCATAAGGTATGCGTTCACTCCAACAGATTCGAAAGCAGGATCAGACCAAGGGATGAGATCGACTTCCTTGACAATGGCTGCATATGAAATTGGGTAGCCATACTTCTCTCTGCAGACTCTGATAATTTCTCTCATCATTGCGGGTAGCATTTTCACCACTCGCCCCCAATCTTTGTTCATGTTAGCAACTCGCGCATAATACCCTCCACCACCTATCATGTCAAAGGTGTCGAGAGGAAACTCGTTACCGACCATGTATACTATGGATTCAGATATCTCTTTTAGATCTCTCACCCTTCCTCCAAAGGCTCCTATCCTCTCAATTGTCTTCTCCATAGTCTCATCCATGTACCTTGGGCAGATGAATATCCGGTCAAAGCCTAAGTCTACGGCTAGCTTGCCACATTCGATAAGATTGTCTTCATAGCTACCTCCGGCAACGATCCTTACGGCGTTACATCCCAAGTCGTCGCGAATGATTTCCAGTTCCCGCTCCATTCGGTCTCTGCTGGGCGTCGGGCTAGAGGGCCAGCCGGGAAGATTACCGGCAAAATAGCCTATTCCTTTGTACTTCAAATTGAACGGTTTTGTCGGATAGATCTGGTCAGGTTCAACTTCATAATAGTATTCTCTGGCATCTGTTAATTTGCCATCAGAAACCTCTAGCTTAACACGATTTGTACCAGGTTGTTTGAATTTAAACCGAAAATCAATAGGCTGATTCGTAGTTTGAGTTTCTTGTTCCAATACTTCATTAACATATAATTTCTGGATTAAAGGGTCGCCATCTTCATCTTTTGAAGTGCTGCGTAACAGAACTTCTTGACCAACAGCAGGTAGAATATACTTCGGTTTCACTAATTCAAAATCGGCATATGGTGGATTGTTTCCAGAGGTCGGTCCAGGTGTAGTAATAGTTGGGGTTGGTGACCTACCTGGCATAACATATGGTAACCACTTATCACGGGCGTAGTATGCTACTCCGCCTATTGCCGCTACCGCACCTATTCCAGTAACAAGGAACTTGCGACGAGAGATCAAGTCATGAACCTACACGTTCATAGCTCTTATACATGTAGAATCCTTTCTTTCTCTTACGGGTTACAGGATGATAAAGGCCATATCCCTTGTCCCAGGTTTCATTGTATTGAGTATAGAAACACCCATCTATTTTTTCTAGATTCAACATATTACAGTACCTCTTTATGTAGTTAGCCTGTTCATCTTCATCGTATGGATTTTCTGCAAAGAATAATGGACCGGCTGCGCTAACTCTACCTGCTCCTGAGAAAGTCATGCAGCCCCATTCACTGGAGATAATTGGTTTTCCATATCTTCTTAGACTAGACAGATGTTGAATAACCCAGTTTTCAGTCCAGCCAAATCTATCCATAATGTAGGCATTTGTACAGACTGACTCAAACATCGGATCTGACCATGGAACCGAATCAATTTCCCATACAGCAGCCGCATACGCAATCTCATAACCATAATTCCTTCTGCAAATTGGAATAATTCTGCTAAACATGACTGGGACTTTTGTTCGTACTCTATCCAACCAGTCATTATGTGTGGTCTGATAAGTGGCACGTTCAATCCAATTATTACCTGGAGTTATGCCAATTGTATCTATGCCGAACTCGTGTCCGACCATGAAGACAATGTTCTCTGATTGTTCCCTTAGGCTTTTTGCTTTGCTTGCGAATTTCTCTATTCTCTCAACTGTTTCATCAGGAGTTGCATCTATGTATCTAGGCGATATGTATATCCTTTCAAACCCTTTCTCTATGGCCAACTTACCGCATTCGATTAGGCAATCTTCATAATTGCCACCAGCTGAGATGATTATGGAATTGCATCCAAGGTCATCACGAATAGTATCCAACTGCTCATCCATCTCTTCCTTGCTTGGAGTGGGAATCGCCCATCCTGGTGCCAGATTTGCAGCAGAATAGTTTATTCCCTTATATTTCACATGCAATGACTTTGTTGGGTAGATTTGATCAGGTTCGATGCCATATATTGTGATTTCCTTCTCGGATCTTAGTTTTCCATCAGAAACCTCAAGCCTTACTATGTGTTGGCCAGCCTCTTTGAATCTCACTGAGAAACCCTCGGAGTGACCTTCCAGTTTGCCGTCTATATACCAGTCATAGGATAAGGCATCATTGTCTGGATCTCTGGATAAGTTGCTGAACGAAACTTTCTGTCCGACACTAGGGTTGAGACAGATGGGTCTTTCCCACTCGAAGTTGGCATATGGTGGATTGTTTTCAGGAGTCGTTATTGTTGGAGCGGGGCTCTCTACCAAAGGCCCTCTTATGAGAGGGTACCAGTGCTCCTTTGTCAGGTAACTAATGCCAACTGCAGCTGCACAACCTGCTCCGGCCAAAATG
Organism: uncultured Candidatus Bathyarchaeia archaeon; assembly: GCA_964480955.1. Taxonomy (GTDB): domain Archaea; phylum Thermoproteota; class Bathyarchaeia; order 40CM-2-53-6; family RBG-13-38-9; genus CAYZRW01. The sequence continues at coordinate 22,268 of CAYZRW010000025.1, forward strand.
AACTTCCTTCTATTGATTCCTTGCTTGGAAGACAAAGAGACCCAAACACAATTTCAGACGTTTAGTAATAAAAGACTAACTTCAGCCAGTCGCGCGCGCTTGTGTATCGTGCTTCAATGTCTCCCCTATGACTATGAAAAATACTCGATATAGCAATAATTAATTATAACTTTCCAGTATAATGGCTTCGAGCTAAAGCTAGCGGCGTACGCAGAGTTCCTGAGTCGAACCCGAAGTTCGACCTTCGCTCCCTGCACCAAACCTATGGTTCTAACTCAGAAGCGTTCTAGCGAGACATTGTGTAGGCTTCAGAGTCGAGAGATTAGAGAAGTTAAAGAGAGCTGTTTGAAGATTGTCAAGATCGACTACTCGATACGAGCGGCGGAGATGCAGGAGTCCCTGGAACATTTTGCCCTGAACTCATCAGACGCACTAGAGCAAGGTTCTAATGCAACTTGGCATTATTTGTACAAAAGTAAAGCGGCGAGACCTGAAGCGTCTTCTTTTAACGGGAGCCAGACTGTAAGGGTGGCGCCGCCGGAAGACTCCATACTCCCAGCCCAAAACCTCCATTCAAAATCATGATTATTCTTAGTTGCACCAGTGAGAAAGAATTTAAGCCACAATACTGTATCATCCAGAAGAGATGTGTCTGGAATGAATTTTTCCATGAAAAAAGTTCAGGATTTATACCCAGTTGGGTTCAAATCCCGCCCGGTCCACTCAAATCTTCATCTTGGTCCTTT
>CAYZRW010000026.1:0-22797 GCA_964480955.1 uncultured Candidatus Bathyarchaeia archaeon
TCCCGTTTGGGTAGGGCGGCGTTTTCTCGGTCTAGCCGCTTAAAAGGCATACCGGGAGACGTATGGGACTGTAGATGGTGGATCTTCATAACCGTGCCCGCCGAATGGACTGCGCTGTTAAGCTTCTGATTGGAAGCAAGCCCATATTGAATGAGAACAAGAAGAGAATATTAGAGTTTAGGCAGCACTGTGTCGCTTCCGGCCTCTCAGTTGCCAGGCAGCTCTACTACCTGCAAAGGCTGACACGTATAGCTGAAAGGCTTGGGGAGAAGCGGTTCGAGGACTGCGGGAGAGCCGATATACAGGTTCTGATGGAGCATGTCAACACAGCCAAGACAGAGAGTGGAAAACCTTGGAGCGGATGGAACAAAGCCGCTTACGCCTTAACGATCAAGAAGTTCTGGCGGTGGCTAAAGCAAGTTGAGGACAGCGATGAAGACCCCCCGGAGACAAGCTGGATCAAGATAAGGTGGCCTACGGATTCACAGATACTGCCTGAAGACATACTGACCTGTGAAGATATTCTTGCGATGCTCAAAACAGCTAAGAAGAGGGGCACAATGTGGTGGGCGATGATCGCTACAGCCGACGACAAGGCACTTCGACCAGAAGAATGGATGACCCTCACAATAAGCCAGATCCAGTTTGACGATTATGGAGATGTCTCGACGGTGAAGAGTGGTAAAGTCGGAGAGCGACGGGTCCGCCTTGTTTCGTCATCACCTGCACTTCGAGAGTGGCTCTCCATCCATCCAGACTCCAACAACCCAAAGGGGCCAGTCTGGATATACCTCAAGGGACCACGCAAAGGAGAGAGGTTAAGCTACGACGCTATCAGGAGCGCCATCCGATCCATAGCAAGAGAATCCAACGTGAAGAAGAGGGTGAACCCGTACAGCTTCCGCCACAGCTCAATCACAAGATCCTCCACAAAACTCACCGAACCAGTCATGCGAAAGCTTTACGGGTGGAGTGCCTCCAGCCATATGCCTGCACGCTACATACACCTCTCAGGCCGAGATGTCGACGATGAAGTACTCAACATGCACGGCATAACAAGAGGACCTAATGAAGAGAAGGTGTTAAACCCGATTCGATGCAGAAGATGCGAACTCTTGAACAGCCCCGAAGCCCGCTTCTGCAGCCGCTGCTCAGCACCACTGGACGAACTCTCCATAGAAACGCTTGACCAGAAGAGCCGGAAAGCCGATGAAGTCATGGCTGCACTGCTTCGAGACCCAGAGGTGCAGTCAGTCATCGCCCGCAAGATTCGGGAACTCGGCCTCGCCTCGAAGCTTCTTGACGGGCAAGCTGAATAAGGATGCGCACCCACTCAGGCAGCCTAGATTCAACCTCATCAACCACACTTCAACACCCAAACATCTCCAGACATGCCTTGAAAAGCGCTCCAGCAACGAAAACAATGAACAAGCATTCAGAGGCTTGGTGTGTATTGAGCCCCTCCAGCTCGGGGTGTTTCTTTTATCAATCGTCTTTCAGCGGTTTTCCCGCCGCCAACTCGTCCCACGGTAAGAAATAGACTACACGGATGCTTTCACATTTCTCGCATTTAACCAGCACACAGTCGGGATTAGCAAATGGGGGTTTCAGCCAATTCGGATTCGGCACAAGCCTCTTCAGCGCCTCAACCTCCTCATCAGTCCGCATCTCAAGATCATCTTCTCCCAGTATCAAGACTCCCACTTCTTCAATGTAGACGCCTTTGAGGTGACATTTGGGGACATGAATTGTCTCAGTCTTGCATTTCTCGCAGAAAAGAGAATCTCCCCACGGCTCCGTTAGACCAACCAACTGGTCAACATTTATGGGGACTTTTGGAAGGTTATTATAGTCGAGTTTGTCGTGACTCCTATTATATCGCTTCGTCATTCCACACCAACTAAGTCATCGAGGGAGAAAAAAGGTCCCTTCACAAGCTCCAGTGCTTTTTGATACTCGGATTTAATGATCCTCCTTACGTGGTCGATGTTCTCTATCCCCTGTTTCACATTGACCGCAAAATCACCTCTTGGATAAATGTGAATTGTAGAAGCGAATACCAATTCCTCTATCCTATCACTTTTGTTTCCCTTCTCAAACGGACCGAACAGTTGCTCTATGCTGTTTCTTGTTGAAGAGTCAAAGTCAACATAGGTGTCACGGACAATGGTTTCAAGTTGTCCAAATTCCTTCAGCATATTCAGAAGCTTTGCCGCGTATGAGTATGACGGTTCATCAAACTTAGGATCCGTCCTGTTTGGAATCGAGAGAAATGCTGATGCCCAATCGAAATCTTTGATTATTGTTTGCACTTTCTGTCTTATGGCTGACCTCAGCTCGATGTCGTTCCAGAACTCTGGATCGAGAACTAATGTGATCCAGCCTCTGCCGCCGCCTTTACTCTGGGACAGTAGACTAACCGCAAGGATCATCTTCTCAAAGCCGGTGAACTCTGAGTTCGATACCCCAGAATACTTTGACAAATTCTATCTCCAGTATGTATTCATGGCACCTTTAAAAGCCGCACATAATCGTAGATTGCCGGTGTTTCAATTTGCTTCCGAGTAGGTTTGATGCCGAGACCGAGAAGCAAACCACAACTGAGGAGTGACTAACGTCTCTCAGACCAATATTCTCTCCGGCTCTTTCGATTCTCCTTCCGTTTAAAAGGTCTCCTGTCAGTATTCTCGATAAAGTTTGGCGGAAGAAGATAGTAAGTCTAAACGAATTCAAAACTCAAGAATTGCTAGGGTCAGGATATCAGAGATAAAGGTTCCAAGAGAGAGACTCAGACACGATATCGGCGATACGAACCGGCTGAGCATGATGATCAAGATGTTCGGGTGGGTCAGCCCGATTGTAGTAACTGAGGATGTGAGGTTGGTGGCTGGGCTCCGTCGCTTGGAGGCTCTAAAGAAAGCTGGAGTAGATCATGTCGAGGCTCAAGTTGTTCCAAACGAGCTTGCTTGGATAATCGAGGGCTTGGAGAATGTTGAGCGCAAACAGCTGAGCTGGCATGAAGTGGCATCCTTCAGAGCTGGGTTTGACAGACAAATGCATCACATGCATGGGGGGAGCTCTAAGAGAGGAAGACCTGCCAAGCAGCGAAATGAGAGGGAAAGAAATGGTGAACGGTTCACCAATTTTTCAGGGCCTTGGTCAGAGGCAAAGACAGCAGAGATCTTAGGCGTCTCAAGAACAACGATCACACGTGACAGGGAGCTGGTCGAATACGCTGATAGGTATGACGATGTCAAGAACGCAAAAAATCGGAAGGAGGCCCTGAAGAACCTCAGACAGATCAAGAGGAAGGAGGAGTTCGAGCGAGCCGGCCAATTCCCCCTCGTACCAAAGATCCACAACATATGGACATTCGAGAAAGAGTCTAAGCTCTTTGGAATAGACGGTTATCCAGGAGCCATTCCGGGCGGGATCGTACTCAACGTTCTCTACCACTACACCAAAGAGGATGATCTCGTGGTTGACCCTATGGCAGGCGGAGGAGCAACCGCAGACGCATGCCGATACATGAAGCGAAAATGCTTAAGTTATGATATACGGCCGAGCCGAGAATTCATCAAGGAACATGATATCCGGGAAGGCTTCCCGCAGAAGGCTAGAGACTGCGATCTCATCTTTCTTGATCCGCCCTACTGGAAGATTAGGGCATCCGCCTACAAACATGACCCAAGAGATGTCGCAAGCCTGAGCCTAGAAGATTACCTGTGTTTCCTCAAGAAGCTTGCTCAAGACTGCTACGAGACTGTGAGGGAAGGCGGCCACGTAGCATTTCTGATGCAGCCATACCTGCCTGAACCTTCTGAAGGAGATAGAATTGTAGACTTGCCATTGTTGGCTCACCAATACTTTCTCGAGGTTGGCTTTCAAGAGAAGAACCGATTCTCTATCCCATTGGCTAGAGAGGATAAACACAAAGGAGACTTCGAGAAGGCGGAAAGGGACGGGATATTCATCAACTTACTGAGAGATCTAATGATATATGTAAGAGACTAGAAGCTGACGCACTCAAGACCCGTTAAGAGAACGAGCCCTGAAAATCCCCAAGATGGAACCAAATATCTAAATCTGGTAATCCGGTTATCGTCTCTAACAACTTAGTTCGTTTCGGAATCTTTTCTTCTATTAACATGAAATGTCTCCAACATAATGTGCAAATTAGGCGTGTAGAAAGAGTCTTCAATAAGAAATAGAACTTGTGTTACAGTTGCGTATCACTTATGTAACGAATAGGAAACAATCAGAAATTCTCCCGAGGTAGGGGGTTCTGGCATAATTTTGGCACAGCAAAAATGCCAAAAATATATAGATATTAATAAATGACGTGACTTCACGTGGAAACCAAAACCACCCAGTTGTCTATATCCCCCCATGGATGGTGAGAGCATCAAGATTTGAACTTTGGGTAGAGTGTGTTGATAATTCTTGTCATTTGAATAAAACCCCGAAAATGTTACAAAGACAAAAATCTCACTGTAACGTTACGGCACCCTTGCTTTTTACTAAGCCAGACCAGACCACAACCTCTGTAGAGCTTGGAGCACTCTTGAAAGGCATGCATTCCAGAACACTAACTTCGGAGCCGCCATCAGGTCAGTGGTTGATTCAGCTTGGCGTTATTCCAAAACCAGAATCAAGCCAAGGTTTTATGCAGATTGGCAACCCAATCTGGTATTTTGAGGTTACAGGTAGGAGAAAACCTTCCACAGCATCAGACCTAACACCAGTACTCATCACGCTGGTAATCGTTGGACTCATAGCTACAGGTGTCCTTGTAGCTAGAAGGCATGCAAGAAAAGGCAAGAAAATGAGGCCCCGGAAAACTGGTTAAAGTCTGGTTTTGCGCCAGACGCTCCTGAATGTCTTCGTTTAGTTGAACCCTGGCGTTATCTCGGGTGAGTATCCCATTGAGCCTGCCAACCATAACCCCCTAGAATCTCTAGAGGAGGTCGAACCCTCAGAGATCCGAACCCTCCGAATTTTGGCTGTCATTCTTGAAGGAATGAATGCTGAGCCAGTCAGCCAGCGTTGGTGCTGGGTTAATGATCCTATTCCTTATTGATCCGGTCTTCCCGTAGATGAGCAAGGCTGCACCATATTTGTCAAACACGCACGCTAAGCGTAAGCAAAAAGCAAGCATAGATCCTAGATCTTGAGAGATATGTCTTCTCTTGCTCTACTCTGAATACATTCAATGATCGTGGTCACCGAATGACTTGGAAAGAGAAGTGTCGTCGCAGAAGTCAACCTGGTGCGATTATGGAGCAAAAGGAGCAGTTCTCGTAACAGGGATGGTAGTAATGCTATCAGATTTCGGAAGTTGGGTGATCATGGTACCCGTTTCTAATCTCTCCCGTGTTAACAGTGCCACCAGCAAGAAACGTTCCTCCGTCTTTATTGTGTCAGATCCAAAAAGTCCCTTTGCAGTCCAAGAGCCATCTGGCATAACTTCTGGTTGTTGCTGTACCCAGTACGACCTAGTCAAAGGACTGTATGTGAGAAGATAAAGTCTAAGGTCTCCGAGCTTCTCAGGATTAGTTAGTGACCCCTTTACGGTGAAGCCGCTGGGCCCCCACGGGAGCCTATCTCCACTGGAAGGGAACATGACGGATGCTAACGAACTGTTTCCGGGCATGTTGTACCAGAATCTGACGGTCTCGCCTTTTGGATACAAATTTCCAGCAGCAGGTTGTTGTGAATACACGATCTTAACCCCTTTCTGAGGATGACTCCCTGGTATAGCATTTGGCAGAAATCCGCTATCACTCACCCTTCCTATTGCCGTCTCAAGGACATAATCAATAAGATCCGGGACAGTTCCGTAGGATCCAGTAGGAGTAACTGTCACAGTGGTTGTCTTAGTATCGGTAACGGTGACTGTTTCAGTAACTGTAACCTTCTGAGAAACAAGCTGTGGAACGACGACGTTAATGATTGCCACCACTATGAGTGCCATCGCACTAATTAGCGCATTAATCAGTGTAACCCTATCTTTAGAACTAATGGTTAATTCGCCCTTGGGTCATTCCTGCAATCCTGCCTAAAAGGATTCTTGCCTCTTCCTCGATGCGCCGAGATTGATCAGCTGTAAAGGAGATCGAACACACGCCAGAGAAGCCCCACCACTGAGAGCACCTGACGCCTATTCTCGATGAGCCACGCGAAGCTCTGCTAAGCGTCAGCCTTCTGTACCGTACAACCTCAAAAGACCCATTTAGACCCCAAAATCGTCAGTAACTCCTCTAGACCCACTTAATAATTTAATTGCATATCCCCCGGTCCACCACTACCTAGGCGAATTTATTTGGTTCGGGAATCTAAGCGTGCGGGCTTGACGAAATGGAAATCTTGCATCTCAGACTGGTCAGATCTTCAGAACCTGAATCATTATCAGCTCGCACTTTCGCAAGACAAAATCGGTTGTCTATAGAGTAGTTCACTGTCGTGCGCGCCAAGCAAGCCTTATGAGCATGACCCTTGTCATAGTGAACAATCTCGTTAAGGTGATGAGGCTCACCTTTAACCGCCTCCATCCTTTGAGTGAGGCTGACAGCTTCTACAACGTATCTCAAGTGGAGGAAACGAAGTTTGGTTGAAGGTTTGAAGATCTCGAAGAGGACCGTTTATGTCGCAATTTTCACTATGGGCATCGTGAGCATGTTCGGAGACATAGTCTATGAAGGAGGTAGAGGAATTGCCCCCGACTATCTCAAGTTTCTCGGCGCCTCGGCGTTTCTGGTGGGTGCGGTTAGTGGTGCAGGGGAGTTCATAGGCTATGCGCTGAGGCTTGTTAGTGGAAACCTTGCGGATAGGAGTCGAGCCTACTGGCTCTTCATCTTCCTAGGCTACGGCCTGATTCTAACGGTGCCGCTCATAGGTTTCACTTTGCGCCTCGAGTTGGTGATGGCGCTTCTACTCTTAGAAAGGTTCGGGAAAGCCCTCAGGTCCCCCTCCAGGGACACGGTCGTCTCCATAGTCAGTAGGGGAATCGGGTCTGGGAAGGCGTTTGGACTCCACGAGGCCATCGACCAGATTGGTGCTGTGATCGGGCCCCTCCTTCTTGGCGGTGTGATGTTCTATACCAAAAATAGTTACCCCACAGCCTTCAAGATTCTACTGATACCGTATGCCCTGATGCTAATTGCCCTAGGTTACACTTACAGAAAGATCGGGAAAGGTGTTGATGTCGAAGTTAAGAACATCGGAGACGAGGGAACGTCTCTAAGCCGTGGGTTCTGGATTTACTGCGCAGCGATTCTTCTGAATACTCTTGGGCTTATCCCAGTTGCTCTCATACTCTACGTGGGTTCCTCGATTCTCCAGCCGCTGGGTCAGCAGTGGATAGTTCCCCTTCTCTATGTGGCTGTTCAAGTCGTTGACGCCCCTATGGCTCTTGTGTCTGGTCATCTCTTTGACAGAGTGGGGGTGAGGTTTCTTGCACTACCCTTCATCTTAGCAATATTCCCGGCCTTCCTTGTGATATACGGAGGTTTTGCAGGCGTAATTGCCGCATCCATAGTATATGGTCTTGTGCTGGGTATGCAGGAGTCGATTTACCGAGCCGCGATAGCTGACCTCGTTCCTCTAAGCAGGAGAGGCACCGCTTACGGTATTCTCAATACTGCCTTGGGTCTCGGAACGCTCGCGAGCGGCGTCCTCTTCGGTTTCTTCATCGATCAGAGATATTCAGCGATGGTAATGATGGGGTTCGCCATGATACTGCAAGTCAGTGCAATTATAGCCTTGAGGAGCGACAAAGAGCTTTTCTCAAATTCGACAAAGAAGAATTAAACCGATAATCAAAAAACTATTTCTGGCGCGTGGGCGAAATGAACAATCAAGGAGAGCGAGAAACATGAAAGATACAACATTATGCGTCACTACATGTTTCTCCTCCACGCATTGAACGCCCATACCACGAAATTTCGTCTCTTGACCTATTGAATGGATATGAGATATGTTGTGAACTAATCGCACGATTTGTTCGAAGATGCAAACAACGATGTTTTCGCAAGACTAGCCATAACCTCTCGTCTTCATCAACTTCTCGAATTTATCCAGAAGCTCATCTGGAAGTGTCACACTCACGACAGCCATCTTTGCTCATCTGATCAGTATTAGCATACTCTAGACTCAGCAGTAACTAGATCATAGTTCGTCACCATTTCCTAACATCAGATTAATATCGAGATCCATCGGACATCTAGGCCATTTCGTATTAGCAATGGCGGCAGCTTTGATGGAACGAGATGAACAGATCACGGATGAATCGGATCATAGGGAACACGTAGAACCGTGGCTTCCTATAATCGCAGTCTTGACACTCACAATCATTGTGTCTTCTCTACTGGACCGTATTGCAGGAGGTGTCCTGCTAAAGTTCGACATGCCGCTGCTGAATGAGCCCACAACGATGTCGGCACTCATCTACCACGCCGTCGCAATCATCATAGGCGCATACGTCGGAATCCTCGGGCTGAAAGAACTCATTCTTGAAAGGAAGTTCTCGGTTGAGGTTTTGATGGCTTTGGCTGCGTTGGGTGCAGTCTACTTACACTACCACTTCGAAGCAGTCACAGTGTTGCTACTCTACTCATTGGCGGAGTACTTCGAACACTATATCGAAGATAGAGCGAGAGGAACCATTGAGAAACTTACAGAGTACATGCCTGACGTGGCAAGAATCGAAGAGAACGGTGGTGAGAAGACTGTACCTGTGAGAGAGATTGCTCCCGGAATGGTGATAGTCGTGAGGGCCGGGGAGAGGATTCCACTTGACGGCAAGGTTGCTGAAGGTTCGTCTGAAGTTGATCAATCAATTGTGACCGGAGAATCTGTTCCAGTCCTGAAGAGGGAGAATGACATCATCTATGCAGGGACCTTGAACACGGGTGGCTTGTTGAAGGTCACCGTCACTAAGAGTGTTGAACAGACGCTGGTGTCGAGAATTGTTGAACTCGTAATGGAGTCGAGGAAGAGGAAAGCATCTATCGAGAGGCTTGTCGACAGGTTCGCTCGAGTCTATGTTCCAATCGTAATCGTTCTTGCTGTGGTCACAGCCTTCGTTGCACCTAGAATCCTTGGTGGGCCGGCTGAGACCTGGCTGTACAGGTCACTGATTTTTCTCGTCATTTCCTGTCCGAGTGCGTTTCTAGTGTCGGTTCCAGCAACCATCTTCACGGCGATTACTGTCGCAGCGAGAAGGGGTGTGATCGTCAAAGGCGGAGCATATATCGAGAAGATGGCTCAAGTTGAGGCGGTTGTTTTCGATAAGACAGGCACTCTCACTCTGGGCAAACCGGCAGTGTTCGAGGCAAGTTCCTTCGCAGGCTTTGACAGGAACCTTCTAAGCTATGTAGCGGCGCTAGAGCAGTATTCGAATCATCCGATGGCTGGCGCTCTTGTAAGAGCAGCCTCGGATGAAGGATCGGATTTCAACAGGCTGCAGGTTCGTGATGTCAAAGAGATTCTTGGAAAAGGCATGGTAGGCACGGTTGAAGGGATCAAGGTTGCCGTTGGCAACAGGGAGCTGATGAAAGAATACAGCTCAAATCACCAAGGTTTGGTTGACATCTTTCACGACAAGCACACCTGCGTATTCATCTCGATCAACAATTCCGTCACGTCAGCTTTCTGTCTCGCTGACGATGTTAGAAGGGACGCGGTTGAAGCGGTCAAAGCTTTGAAGAAAAGCAAGATCCACACTGCGATGCTGACGGGTGACAGAAGCATTATTGCACGGAATATCTCAACCAGACTCGGAATGGATGAGGTATATGCAGAGTTGCTCCCTGAAGACAAGCTGAAGGTAATGGATAAGGTCAGAGCCCAGTACGGGTTGGTGGCGATGGTGGGTGATGGAGTGAATGACGCCCCGGCATTAGCAGCGTCAGATGTTGGCATAGCCATGGGAGGCAGCAGGGTAGATGTTGCGCTGGAGTCAGCGGATATTGTGCTCGTGAAAGATGAGCTGGCGATGATACCGTACCTGAGAAAGCTGAGCCGCCTCGCTGTAAAGATCTCCAAGCAGAATATAGCTGCTTCACTAGCAGTCAAATTGATGCTAGGCGTATTCGGTTTTATAGGTTTCATTCCTTTATGGTTTGCAGTCGCCGCCGGAGATGACGGATTAACAATGCTGGTTTTACTCAACACGCTACGGCTTCTGAAGGTCAAATAGGGAAAGTCTAGTTGGAAGTATGATATGATCCCAGTTGGATTCTTTCGGACCTACAAAGTTCGCTTAGGTAGGTTCAAGTTTCATCGGCCCGACTGCTCTGGCGCTTGCTATAGACTGGTGCATGATTTCCCAAACCCATGAAATTCAACTAGGTAGGTCCGAATCCCGCCCGGTCCACCAATGCTCCTGCCTGCTGTTGTTGTGTTGTATCCTCCGTCATCCTTTCTGTGAGTGTCTGTTGGACATGTCAAGTCTTAAGAATAAGGTCTTCAGAGTTGAAGCTAGATTCTAATTTGGGCATCTGGAAGTATGTGAGAGCGGCCGTCGCAAGCATGGGAGTCTTCATCATCGCTTTCTTCATGAGCATGAATCATGGAGCAACATTTGCCATTCTTTACGGTTTAGTTCCAGCAGCTTGTACCTTTGCGTTCCTGATTGCTAGGAGGATCACTGCGTTGAGGAGGGCCATATACTTCGCATTCACCTTTGTACTCTGGTTCGGCTTCGACCTCATAGCGCTACATGAGAGGGGTTCGCTCATCCTGCCCATAGATCCGAGAGCCTCGGGCATAGTCATCTTGCCCTGTCCAGCCACGATTCCAATGATCTTCTTCGGCTGGATGATCCATGGCCAAGAGGTCTTTGTTCCAGGCTCCAAGGTCATCTTTCCCACAACCTACAGCCTTTTCCTGGTTGTGTTTGGGCTTATGCTAGTTCAGGGAATTATAGTCGGTAGGGGGTACTGCGGTTGGAGCTGCCTCTTCGGCGGCTTCATCGAGGCCACGGCATCCGGTATACCATACGGAAAGTCTGTGAAATGGAGGTTGGAGAGGTTCATGAAGTCAGACAAATCCAAGCCATCAGAGAAGGGTAGGGTGAACCTCAAGGGATTATTCGGCATCAGGGAGGAGGTCAGAGATCTAAAGTGGGGTTTCCTGCTAGCGGTTGGTCTGATATCGACGATAGCCGTTCGACCGATCTTCTGTGAGATCTGCCCAAGCCGGGTTTGGAATGATTTTCCTAATCCTGCCGCAGGAGCTTACTTCTGGTGGTCCATGTCGGCCATCATAGGCCTCTTCACAGTGTTCTGGCTTATGCTGCCCCTCTTGACCAGAAAGAAGCTGTGGTGTAATGCTCTTTGTCCTTTGGGAGCGTTCGTCGGACTGTTTGGCGTACTTAGTCCATTCCAAGTGAGAATAGATAAAGAGAAGTGCAACGAGTGTATGCTTTGCGCCAGGGTCTGCAAAGACTATGCCATGACAGTTGATCGAATCAAAGGAAATGGGAAACCTGCTTTCGAATGCACCAAGTGTGGCCGGTGTATTGACTCATGTCCTCAGGCTGCTGTGGATGTGTATCTTCGTGGTACCTCCAGGAAGGTTAGGTCCTGGTTCATCCCCATCAACTTGATCTTCACATTCACTTGGCTATCTGTATTCGTGTGGGCGATCATCACTATGCTGCCACCTATGTTGAGGTTCTGATGTGAGAGTGAGAACATGATCAGGATCTGAAAATTACAGTCCAAGTTTGGGCAGGTTTGAATCCTTAGGGGTATAAACCCACGTGAATTCTGTACCCGATTCTAGAAGCGAAAACGGTGCGGACCCCGCCCGGTCCACCATCAACAAGTGCAAGGGCGAGACCCTCCCAAAAACTAGAATCGTCTTTTTCATCGCATCATTGGTGAGCGAATCAACTGGGTCTCCGGCCACAGAGGAACGGGAGCAAACCAAAAATACTATTAAACTGTATTATAGCTGCGGGTCGCACAAGATCAGGTAGCGGTTTCAGGAAAAACGTAAGGGTTTCAGACTCTGAGTCTGAAGCCCAGCCGGGACTCCATACTGCCAGTCTGAAGCTCTTCAAGGCTCCAGACTTCAATAGTGAAGGTTAAGCGATTATCATGCGGGATGCATGAGTTCGTAGAACCGTTAGGCCTCACTACTCACACTAGGAATCTTCGGTCGACAGTCAAAATATGTGAGAGCAAGATTCTAATGCAACTTTCACTACTGGTACAGGAGTAAAGCGGCTGGATCTGAAGCGCCTTCCTATTCTTTAACGGGAGCCGAACTGTAAGGGTGGCGCCGGGAGAGGGATTCGAACCCTCGAGGCCCGTAAGGGCCACAGGCTCCCTTTAAGGATCACTCAAGGCTTACGCGGATGATGTGTTCTGCGCCTCTTGACCCTCATAGATCTGAGGTTGATCCGCTCGGCCATCCCGGCTAATTCTGAGTTGTTGACTCCTAGCTATAAAATTGTTTAGCTGAATGAGCAGGAGAACCTAGAGCATCTAGTCAAATATCAAAATGTTCTGGAGCTAGGTTGCAACACACCTGTCTAGCAGCCCTGAGCTCTTCAACCTCTTCAAGGTGTCATTATACTGTTTCTTGTTGCTCAGCATCTCGTTCAGCATCTTTCCTTGCGTGTGGGTTCCAGGCTTCAGTGAAACATCAACTTCTTTTCCAGTCCTCTTCTCCAAGGCGTACTTGATCAGAACCCCGATCATCCCGCCCATCGGACAGAAAGGTGATGTGGGGGTGAACAGGATCTTGATCTTATTGCCGTCAAGACTAATGTCTTCTTCACCAACTATCTTGAGGTCTACCACAGATAGGGGATACTCTGGATCGTAAACCTTCTTCAGAGCCTCAATCAATTCACTCTTATCCAATCTTTGCTGCCCCTTAACAAGGCTTGAATCCGGATAGTTATGTTTTGAGGGCTAATCCATATATGTGTATTGAATATTTTGGGAGGCAACCGGATCCTTACAATAGATTTTTGAGGCCACTTGAGAAGTAACCATTCGATGAGATTGTCAAACGAGGATAGTTCCCAGAGGAGCTTCAGGTTTCTTGAACATATGGCAGACGCTTACATAGAGGCTTATGGTTCGAGCCTTGAGGAAGCCTACGAGAACGCGGCTTTGGCTATGTTTGAGGTTATGACTGACACATCGCGTGTTGAGCCGAAGATTGAGGAGTCCGTCGAGGTTGAGGGAAGTGACCTGAAGTCTCTGCTCTACTCTTGGCTTGAGAGTCTCCTCATCAAGTATGGGTTTGAGAATAGGCTCTACTCAAAGTTCGTAGTCGAGAAGATTGAGGGCGATAAGGATCACTTCAGACTCAGAGCGAGGATCTTCGGTGAGGATTTCGATCAGGGAAAGCACCCCTCAAAGACAGAGGTTAAGGCGGTAACCTTCCATCTGATGGAGATTGAACGTTTAGAAGACAAGTGTCGACTCCGATTTCTTCTAGACACATAACACTGAACCCCAAGACGTAAAGACCCCTTCTATCGTACGAGAATCCTGTGTCAGGTACAGCGACGGTCAGTTAAGGATAGACGACTACGTTCCATTTTGCAGAGCGATGGTAGGTATGTTCGAAACGACTTAAATCCATGTTCTCCCATCAATACTCGAAAACCAACAGAAGAGGGGATACGCTTATTGTCTGAGGGAGAAACTAGACCGCCAGGCAGGCCGGTTGAACTGAAAAAGATCGGCGAAAACATCTGGGAGATACCTCAATCCTTCCAGAAGGGAATGAGGGTTCCCGGAAGAGTCTACGCTGACGAGCCTCTGCTCGATAAGATGAAGCTTGACAGGACTCTCCAGCAGTGCGCCAACGTATCCCATCTCCCAGGAGTCTACAAGTGGGCGGTAACCCTCCCAGACGGCCATGAAGGCTACGGCTTTCCAATCGGAGGGGTCGCTGCGACAGACTACGACGAAGGCGTGGTAAGCCCTGGAGGAGTCGGCTACGACATCAACTGTGGAACCAGACTCTTGAGGACAAACCTGACAGAGTCAGAGGTCAGGCCGGTACTCCCCAGACTCCTAGACACCCTATTCAACTACATACCCTCAGGCTTGGGCAGCAGAGGCCAGATAAGGGTAAGCCAGGTCGAGCTTGACAAGGTCCTTTCAGACGGTGTTGAATGGGCGATCGATAGAGGTTATGGGTGGCCTGAGGACGCAGCCACGAGCGAGGAGGAGGGCTGCATGGAATCAGCCGACCCAAGCAAAGTCTCGACAACCGCGAAGTCCAGGGGTTCCCCGCAGCTTGGAAGTCTAGGCAGCGGAAACCATTTCTTGGAGATCGAGAAGGTCGACAAGATCCTCGACGAGGCGTCAGCCAAGGCCTTCGGAATAGAGAGGGTTGGCCAGATTCTTGTCTTCATACATACTGGAAGCAGAGGGCTGGGCCACCAGGTCTGCAGCGACTATCTCAGAGTGATGGACAGGGCTGTGAGCAAATATAGGATCGAGCTGCCGGACCGTGAACTTGCATGCGCCCCAGGGAATAGTCCTGAGGCTGAAGACTACATACCAGCCATGGCCTCAGCCTGCAACTTCGCCTGGGCAAATAGACAGATGATAACCCACTGGACCCGCGAGGCGTTCGAGAAGGTCTTCAACAGGCCGGCTGAGAATCTCGATCTCAGGCTGATCTATGATGTGGCGCACAACATCGCAAAGATAGAGGAGCACCAAGTCAACGGAAAGAGGACCAAGGTCTATGTTCACCGGAAGGGCGCGACCAGGGCCCTTCCACCAGGCCACAATTCTGTGCCGGCAGCCTACCGCGAGGTAGGCCAACCAGTACTCATACCGGGCAGCATGGGAACAGCCTCGTGGGTTCTGGTTGGAACAGCGAGATCTATGGAGTTGAGCTTCGGCTCAACAGCACACGGCGCCGGAAGGAACCTCAGCAGAACGGCTGCCAAACGGCGCTATTCGGGCGAGGAGGTCAAGAGGAATCTGGAGAAGCAGGGGATCCTGGTCAGGGCTGCAAGCATAGCCGTCGTCAGCGAGGAGGCCCCTGGCGCATACAAGGATGTTGACCGCGTAGCCGACGTGAGCCACGAGCTCGGAATAGCCACAAAGGTGGCTAGGCTCGTCCCGATCGGCGTGAGCAAGGGCTAACCGCCAAGAAACTCCGTCCTCAACCTTTCTCTGGCATGTGTCTTAGCTCCAACTCTCGCCTTCAGATCTTGAATGGCCTGGACAGGGGTTGGGTCTAACCCAGCTACCAAGGCAAGGTAGACTGAGACAAAGTCGCCGAAGTGAATTGGGAGGAGGAGCCTGCCGAGATCCGTCTTCGCCTCAGACTTGATCTCGTAGAGATGCCTAAGCCCGACCGACTCAAGCTGGTCCCTCAATCCATCCATTCTAGACGACTCGTCAAGAGTCTCCCCGTTGTCTCTGATGAGTATCACTGGAAATCTGTGTGAAGACTGTTTGGACAACCAGCTTGGCGACCAACCCTCAATCTCATTATGGCAAGCCTCCGGGACAAGATCGAACTTTGCAGGAATCTTGCTGTTCTCATTAAACTGATTCTTTAGTCTTCTCGCCACTGAACTCATTCTCTCCAGCGAGTAGATCGTCGGCATTGAATCCGGAAGCTCCAGAGCCAGCTTCTTACATGGATTGGTACTAGAGTCTACTGAAGGTCCCAGTTTGAGGGCTTGAGCTTTCAACTCCTTAGCCGCCTCAAGAACTTCGCTTCTCAATTCTCCCACAAGATTGAAACTTGAAAGTACAAAGGCTGATGCCGAGAGAAGAAGTGGGAGGGCGGCTCTGGGTGGAAGGCCCCCCCTCACCCTCACCATCGGCAGATTAAGCTTCTCGCAGAGTTCACTCATGGTTCCTCCGGAGGTGACCGCAGCTACCTTGCAGCCCGCCTTGACCGATGAGGCAAGCAGCATCAAGGATTCTTCTGTCTCCCCTGAGTAGCTCACCCCCATCACGAGTGTCCTCTCGTCCACGTAGCCTGGTAACCTGAGGCCTCGACAAACCTCCACCGGTACCTTCGATTTCTTTGAGAACCAATCCCTCAAAATATCCCCTGATATTGCTGAGCCTCCGTATCCAGCGACCAAAACGTTTGAGAGGCTTTGCCTCAACGCTCCAGGTTCTATTGCCCAGCCGCACTCCAAACCCTCAACCAAGAGGTCTGGGAAATTCTCGACCAGCTTCAGCATTCCAGATCTATCGATGGATTCAAAGATCATGGAGTCATCTAGGTTCTTCATCTTGATCGACTGAGCATTCTTGGTTGGAAAGACTTGTAAAGCTTATCAAGCGAGCCGCGCAGCTCCTAGTTGAAAAAGGTTGAGTTCTCCTGAGAGTGTAACTCCATCTCTGCCGCCTCGGAGGCGACTAGGCCTCTCCATAGCGATTCCAGCCTCACTTACAGAGGACACTCCGCACCTCAGGGAGAAGACCTACAAGATTGGCCTCATCGGGAGGGCCTCCTCAATATTTCGCGTCGACGAGATCCTAGTATACTCTGACAAGCCCCACAGGGACCAGACTGAAGACGCCGAGTTGACGGCTTCAGTTCTGAGATACATGGATACCCCACAATACCTACGCAAAGCCACAATCAAGATTGAGCCGAGACTCCGCTACGTCGGTATACTTCCACCTTTACGTTCCCCTCACCACCAATTGACGCGAAATCGCGGAGACCTCAAGATTGGGATGCTCCGCCAAGGAGTCGTTGTGAAGAGGGGGGGAGGATACTCTTTAGTTGACATAGGCCTTGAAGAGCCCGCGCTGGTTCAGGAAGACCTCCCAAAGAAACGCAGAGTCACGGTACTGATCACAAAGGTAGACAGGAGGGTTGAGGCGGTCAAGGTTGACGATGCTGAGATAAGCATATATTGGGGGTATAATGTTACTGTGACGAACCTTCCACTTGCAGAATCAACAAGGAAGATCGGGTTCGACCTAGTAATAGCAACTTCAAGGTATGGAAGAAGAATAGACGAGGTGCTCTCTGAGTTGAGATCGGCCTGGACAGAGTCAAGGAAGACACTGGTGGCCTTCGGCTCACCAACACAGGGTCTACAGCAGATACTGTCCAGAGAGGGCCTCGACATAGATGAGTATACAGACTTCAACATCAACACGATTCCAAACCAGGGTGTGGAGACCGTCAGAACCGAAGAGGCCATCTACACCTCCCTGTCAATAGTCAACCTTCTTGGGTGAGTTCTCGAATGGGTAGGAGAAAGAGACACGCCCCTAAACGCGGCTCCCTAGCATACCTTCCCAGAGGCCGCGCAACCGACTGGATTGGAAGGATAAGGTACTGGCCCGAAGTCAAGGGCGACCCCAGACCCCTAGCCTTTCCCGGCTACAAGACCGGGATGACCCACCTCGTCACCCTCGACCAGCGGCAGGCTTCACTAACATTTGGTAAGGAGGTGTCGGTTTCAGTCACTGTTCTGGAGACACCGCCTATGGTCGTCTGCGGCCTAAGACTCTACCGAAGGGGCGGTGGGGGACTCCATTCCCTCGGGGAAGTATGGACAACAAATATTCCGAAAGATCTTGAGAGGCTACTCACAACAACCAAGAAGTCTGATAATCAGGAGTCCCTCCAGAAGGCTGAGAAGCTCGTCGGAGAGGCTTCTGAGGTCAGAGTCATAGCCGCAACCCAACCCAGACTTACCAGTGTGGGCCGAAAGAAGCCCCACCTGATGGAGATCAAGATTGGCGGAGGAAACGTAAAGGAACAGTTCGAGTATGGAAAGAACCTGCTCGGCAAAGAGATCAAGTCAACCGACGTCTTCAAGGAAGGAAGCTTCGTCGACGTGATAGCTATCACAAAAGGCAAAGGGATACAGGGTCCAGTCAAGAGGTGGGGGGTAAGGAAACTCCACCACAAATCCAGAAAGACCGTGAGAGGAGTCGGCTCGATAGGAGCATGGACCCCCTCATCAATCATGTACTCCGTCCCCAGGGCTGGCCAGATGGGCTTCTTCCAGAGAACAGAATTCAACAAGCAGATAGTGAAGGCGGGCGAAGGCAAGGACGAGGTGACGCCGAGCGGCGGATTCCTAAACTACGGAAACTTGAGAAGCCAATACGTCATGTTGAGGGGAAGCGTCCCCGGACCTGCAAAGCGCCTAGTCGTGATGAGGACGCCGGCAAGGGCAAGGGAGCTTCATGAGGCCCCACCCAAGATAGAGTACCTAAGCCTAGAGTCCAAACAGGGAGATTGACTACTATGCCAACAATGACAGTGAACGTCTACGACCTTGATGGGAAACCAAAAGACAAGATTACGCTACCAAAGGTCTTCGAGACCAAGCTCAGGCCAGACGTCATAAGGAAGGCCGTCGTCGCCCTCCAGACTCATAGACTCCAACCCAAAGGGAGGAACCCCATGGCTGGAAAGCGAACCACAGCCGAATCATTCGGTGTAGGAAGGGACTTGGCAAGGGTTCCCAGGGTGAAGGGTGAACGCCACCCTAAGGCCGGCAGCGCAGCCTTCGCCCCAAGCACGGTAGGAGGCAGACTCACACATCCACCAACATCACAGAAGAGACTGTGGAAGAGACTGAATAAGAAGGAGGCTTGCTTAGCGTTGGCGTCAGCCGTTGCGGCTACAGCGAACAGAGAGGTTGTTGGTGGGAGAGGACACAGGGTCGAGCAGGTCCCCAACCTCCCCTTGGTCGTCAGCGACAGCCTAGAAGAGGTCTCGGGGACAAAGGCGGCCAAGGAAACCCTGAAGAATCTGGGCCTCTGGAGTGACGTCGAGAGAGTCCTGAACAGTTTCAAGAGGAGGTCCGGAAGGGCAAGCTCTCGAGGAAGGGGTCGAAAGGCGGCGAAAGGCCCTCTCCTGGTCTATGGCCAAGACAAAGGCATCGTCAAGGCCTTCAGAAATATTCCGGGTGTAGATGCGCTGAAAGCCTCAGACCTAAACGTTGAGCACTTGGCTCCTGGAACTCATCCTGGAAGACTCACAGTCTGGACTGAGTCAGCAGTGGAGACCATAGACGAGAGACTGGTAGGAGCGGACTGACCGAAATGGGAAGAGTCAAGACTCAAGAGGTCATTCGTTATCCACTCATCTCAGAGGACACCGTCACCCTCATCGAGAAGGAGAACAAGATAACGTTCATGGTGAACCCTAAAGCCCGCAAGAAAGATATCGAGAGGGCTGTGAGGGAACTCTACGAGGTCGATGTGGAGTCGATCAACACCCTGGTGACTCTAGACGGAAGGAAAAAAGCATATGTCAAGTTCAAGCCTGAATTCAAGGCCGCAGACCTGGCGGTCAGGCTAGGAATACTGTAGAAGGTTGTGAGTCGATTGGGAAAGAGGATATTGGTCAGAAGAAGAGGTCGCGGAGGAATCTTTCAGGCTCCAAGTCACAGGAGGGTGGCCGAGGTCTCCTACCCAATCCTGGCTGAGGATGAAAAAAAGAAAGCTTTGAGTGTCGTTGTTGAGAAGCTCATACACGAGCCTGGAAGGGGTGCGCCCCTGGCTCTGATGAGGCTTGAGAATGGGAAAGAATTCTATGTGCCTGCTCCAGAGGGTCTGGGGCTAGACCAGACAGTCTCGATCGGTGAGTCCCCAACTATCAGTATAGGGGATATACTGCCTCTTGGAAAGATTCCTGAAGGCACACTAATCTGTAATGTGGAGTGCAGGCCAGGCGACGGTGGAAGGATTGCGAGGTCGTCGGGGACTTACGCGATGTTGGTTGCGCACACCCCCAGGGGAACAGAGGTCAGACTCCCCTCAATGAGGTCCATCTATCTGAACGACAACTGCAGAGCCATGGTTGGGGTTATCGCTGGAGGTGGCAGGGTAGATAAGCCGTTCCTGAAGGCTGGGGTGAGGGCGAAGCTGATGAGGGCGAGGGGGAGGAGATGGCCCATTGTAAAGGGGACCTCGATGGTCGCTGCGTCCCACCCACACGGTGGGGGCAGGCACAAACATGAAGGGAAACCCACAACAGTCTCAAGACATGCACCCCCAGGAAGGAAGGTGGGCTTGATAGCTGCAAGACAGACCGGAAGAGCGAGAAAGACAAGGATCGGCCGAGAAGCAACCTCCTAAGAACACGTTGGTTAAATAAAGTCTTCAGGTAGACTTAACTAGACCACTAAGCAACTTGAGGATTTGATAAGAATGCCGAGAGAATTCGTCTACAGAGGCTACAGTATCAAGCAACTCCAAGACATGTCTATGGACGAGTTCATCAAGATACTCCCCTCAAGGCAGAGGCGTTCCCTCCAAAGAGGACTCACACCCGGCCAGAGGCGGCTGCTTGAAGAAATTAAGGAGTTCAAGCATGGAACTAGACCAGAAGGTGACGTTCTCAAGACACACTGCCGAGACATGATAATACTGCCGGAGATGGTCGGCCTCAGAATCCTTGTTCATAATGGAAAGGAGTTCTCAACCGTAGACATAACTCCAGAAATGGTAGGCCACTATCTGGGAGAGTTTGCCATAACAAACAAGAAGGTTGTCCACGGCACCCCCGGCATAGGCGCTTCAAGATCAAGCATGTACGTCCCACTGAAGTAAGAGTAGAAGCAGGATCGACTTCATTCTCCCCGCCTCCAGCCAGACTCCTCCTCTCAAGAACCTGGACTACAAATAGTATCTCCCTTGATTTCCGGGTTCAAATGAAAGTTCATTCAATACCATACTACATTGGGGGCTTGCTACAACTCAGGCCTCAGATATGCCTGAAGAGAGACTCTTCTTATCCAAGACCTTGCCGGACACTCGGTAAGCCAGCAGTGCCGCCAACAGCGAAAAGAACAGTGAGGCATAGCTGATGTTTCGGAACGTGTCCCCAGCCTTGCCTGCAGCTACCTCTGCAGTCTCTGACTTGACGCCCATCATCTCTGAAGGCGCTGTGAACGTGAAGACCGCCTGAAATCTCACAAGTGATGAGACGACTGCAAAAGCTACTATCGCACCGAGAAGAACTGGTAGAACCGTACGCCTCAACTTCATTCGAGACTCCTAACTTCAATCTCAAACTTAACTGTTGAGTTTGGGACGGGTTGTTCAGTAGTTAGAACAGCCTCTCCCTCCATGCTCTGGCAGCCTCATATGTGGTTGCTGCCGCCGCACATGCTGTCAGAACCAGAGCCGTGGCATCAGGTCGGATATCTGCGAACTGAGACTCAAGAAGATATGAGACTAAAGCTGTCCAGAAGAAGGCTGCATAGAAGAGGTATCTTGGGAGGAGGAGTCTTCCAAAGCGGACAAAGTCCCGCAAAGTCCCGACCTTAACCTCTTCAACCAGAACATATTGTCCATAGGGGTTCTTCTCAACCAGCCCCAACCTCCTCAGCTTCTCCAGATGGTAGAGCGCCGTACTGGGACTCGAAAGGGTAAGGATTCTCTGAACCTCGCGGACACCCATGGGCTGGTTCTTGCTGAAGACTTCCCAGTAGACTCTCAGGGTTGTGCCTCGAAGCTCGGCCTCCAGTCTCTTTCCATCAATCTCAGAACCGCTCAAGATTCTCTCCAAGCCTATGCGTCGCTCAGTTACTAATATTCTCCAGCTGGACAGGTTCTGTCTAATCTAGGGTCGGTGACCTGTTGATTAGACTTTCTAGCTTCTGGTGACAGTAGCAAGCTGCACCATCCCTTCACCAGCTAGACCTTCATTTGACTGGCGAACCGCACCAGCCTCATGGAACCGAGACCGGGCAAGAATGTTCAAGGCAGCGTTATAGTCTCGGTCGAGAATGGCGCCACAGATTGGGCACAACCATCCCCTTTCATACTTGAGGGCCTTGTTGATGAATCCGCATTGTGAACATATTTTTGAGGTCAATGTGGCCCTCACATAATGAGTGGGAACGCCTTCCCATTTCGCTTTGTACTCGATCTGTCTTTGGAGCTCATGGAAACTCCATCTGTTCAGTCTGCCCCGCATCTTTCGGCTTTGGCCATTGCCTCTTCTGGAGGAGTTCCTGATGTTAGTCAATTTCTCCAGAATGATGGGCGACCTCGATTCCTTCGCTTTCTCAACGATCCTACTGGAGATTCTATGCAGGGCTTGGATTGCTCGTTGCCTCTCTCTTCTGCCGTACTTTGCTAGGAGCTTCCTCTTGACTCTCCTGTCTTTATTGGTGTTTCTTGCTATCGAGGCTCTGATTCTGGAATACTGATGCTTGATGCTGGCAGCTTCTGACAGGTCGTATCTTTCACCGTCTGACGAGGTTATGTTCTTCTCGTTAATGTCGAATGCAACTGGTTCGCCTAGAGGCTCAACTGCCTCAGTGGACTTCGAGACAGCTAGGATCACTTTGGAGTCGGTGATCGTGATTGATCCTCTCTTGAGGTTTGGGTCACGCAGGAAGGAAAGCTGGTATTCGCCTCCTCTAAGTGGTATATGCAGAAAGTTTCGTGGGGTTGTCGGGATTCTCAGCATCATGTAGTCAAGCTTGTAGGTTTGGCTGTCCAGCTTTAGAAACAGCCTCTTGGCGTAAGGTAGCTTCCTCCACTTTCTATTCCTCAGCATAGCATAGGCACATTCACAAGCACTGAGAATGTAGTGAGTGTGCAGTCCGTAACGGTCCTTGAGATCATGATAGGCCATCATGATCAGTTGAAACCTTGATCTAGGCTTCTTCTCGAAGCCTATCCTCAAAGCGTCATTAACCATGTACCTGAATGTCTCAAGAAGATTCAGCATATCTTCTGTGGGTGTGTAGCTGAACCTCACCGCTTTGGTTGCCTTCAAGGGTCCACACCTACGAGTAATCAAGAATTGGTACTTAAGGTCCCACCGACCCTAGATTGGACAGAACCG
>CAYZRW010000027.1:0-10007 GCA_964480955.1 uncultured Candidatus Bathyarchaeia archaeon
TTTTCTTGGTCTTTGAAATATTCAACTACTCTAAGTAATGCAGCGAAGGACTCTCTGGTCCTCGTGTAATCGCATAGCGGGGTGAGATTCCAGATGACTATGTGCTGTAAGCCTCTCTCAGCATATTCTTCTATTACATGAATTACTTCATCAGCATTTCCGTGGAGGTATCTGTGTTCGCATATCTCTTCAGGAACTCTATCTAGTGCGGATATGATTTCGGCCCTATTCACTCTTGTCGGTATATATTCTTTGTAGGCATCGAAATCTCCAAAAGGATGTTGGTATCCATACTCCTCATACTTTTCGGATGGAGTCAAGAGAGCGTACGCCTTAGCTGCAACTGACTTGAACATCCGATGACAATCCTCATGTTCTTCAGAAATTATTAAGGACGTAAACAAGGCTGGAGTCACGCTCTCCAGTTCTCTTCCAGCCCTTCTGGAAACCTCCCTAATTTTCTCCAGCTTTTCGAAATACTCGTCGATCTCCAGATGCTCCGGAATCCAACCGTTACCAAGTCTTCCGGTTATCTCCAGAGTCTTCTCGGAATGGGCACCTACCCATATGGGCGGGTATTTGCCTTCCTTTTCTGGTGGAAGGGACAGGATGGCGTCCTTAAGCCTCCAGACTCTTCCATCATAATCTACAAGCTTGCCTGACCAAAGGAGTCTTATGATCTCTATGCATTCTTGAAGTCTTCTGGCCGGTGATTCCCACTTCACTCCATAGGGCACTATGTTCTCGGCTTCACCAGCTCCTATGCCCAAGATTACTCTTCCTCTAGATATGTGGTCTAGAGTGAGGAAGGTTTGAGCTATCATAGCTGGGTGTCTTCTGAAGGACTCTGTCACGGCAGAGCCGAGCAGAATGTTCGATGTGTTGCTGGCGACGGAAGCCATTAGGGTAAACGTTTCAAGAAATACGTGAGGACTCTTCTGGAACTTTGCAACTTCTATCATATCCGGCTTCCACAGGACATCTGGGATCCACCCCATCAAGTGGTCAGGCCACCAAACTGAATCGTAAATCTCATCGAGTTTCTTCACAGTCTTTATCACGTTCTCGTATGGAGGAAAGATAGGTCCTTGTGTACCTATCTTCAGCTCATAGTCGACCATGTTGACATCGCCTTTGTGAAGCAAGAAGCTTGAATGCGGTTTAAGTATTTAGTGATAAGAGAGCAAGGATTGCACACTCGCCAGCGCGCGCTCAGGGTCACCGTGGAACCCTCCCCTAAGACAGTCTTTGTGTCCACGACGTTTGAGATGGACTTTTGGCTCCGTGACATCCACTTGCCGATCAATGGTTGGTCAATTTATGTTGTCGTTCCTATAGACCTAATAGAAGTGATTTATTTCAAGGATTTATATCCAACAATATCATTTCCTGCAACTGATGACGTAAGAATAAGAACCGTTAAATTCCATTGCTTAGGTGCAGGCACTGTAACAGTAGATGTCCTTGAAGATGTATCATATGTTGTGATAGATGGTGCTGAATACGATGTGGTTGGTGTCGATGGTGTGATTCACCAGACAATCCCTCAACCTGTAGGCGGAGTAACGTCTCCAATAAACAAGCTTGAGATCCTAACACCTTACCTAGCACTAGCAGGACTCATTGCAGCAGTATCCGCAGTCGTAGTGGTTAAGAGACGAAGTAAAGCCTAAACAAACTCCCTTCCTCTATTTTTCGAAACTTCCTAGGATATTTTATCTTTCGTCATCTTGGCGAGCGTAGCAAGCTATTCTCTAAATAAAGAAGGGTTGTTATGGGATTCCTCCCCTAAATGATGGGGAGAATATTCTCTGGTGGTGGTGCTCACCAAAGGATACACACACGAAAACGAGGCAACCATCGTTCAGATTTCACCGCCTGCTCCAAAGAGAGCACACACGAATCATAGACCTATAGCACTGTACTCGGTGAAGCTCTATGCCTCACACTTCTAGGACTACGAATCGGGGTGAGCTGGAGATATTCTTATAGATGTGTGAGAAAAGAATAGCCTTAGGTACTGATGCAAAAGAAGTACTCTGTGCTTTGTAAGATTCTCCAGACAATCCTTATCACGATGGTTCCTGTAGGTGTCGTCACGGTCTGGTTTAGCTTTCTTCTATTACCTATTCCATGGTGGCTTTCCTGGCTGATCTGCACTGTAATTCTCGCGGTAGGCATTTACATTTTTGCTCTTTCAAAAAAGGAGTTTGACAGGTCAGGACAAAAACTCACGCCAAAAGCTTATGGTACATCGAAACTGATGACGACCGGCATATACTCCCTCATCCGGCATCCCCATAACCTCGCAAGCGTGCTTCTCAACTTAGGTATCGCTTTCGGCTTCAAATCCACCATTGGGCTAATACTCGCAGTAGCAAGCATTATCGTAGGATACTGGTTCACATTGGAAGAAGAGAAACTATTGATGCAGCAGTTTGGAGATAGATATCGCGAGTACAAAGCCGAAGTACCCATGTTTATTCCGAAGCCAAGAAAAAAGAGCTAACGGTTCAATGTTCTATTCTGTGTGTGCGCGCGCAAGGATATCACACACACATCGCCAGAGAAGTATTCAAGGGACTGACTCTAGCTACGAGAGAATTTTCTTTTAAGAATTATGACGGCGAGAAGGGCTACAACCGTATTTGCTATGATGGATAGTGTTACTGAAGGATATGTTACAGTTATCCATATCATGGCAAAGAAGGCTAAGAATCCCGGGTTCTCAGTCAAGAACGACAAAACCGGCATGCTTGCAGATAACCGTTGTGATATGCCGGAGAAAGCAACTGTCATATCGGGGGTTGCTGCTCCTGAAACCAGCATCAATGCCATGAAAAGAGCAACCGCTCCTGAAGTGAAAATATATCGTGAAAGCTGGCCTGCCACCACTGCGTATTCTGCTTTTATCTTCTTGGAGAGCCTGTAAGCAAAAGCAGCCATCAGGGCATCACCCACTCCCGCAGGAAGCTCAGTATACCAGATACCCGACCACAGAGAAGCCCCTATTCCCTTTATGATCCCTACTATGAATCCTACTGGCCAAGGACATAAGACCGCAGCCACAATTACGGGGGTTGAACCTAAGTTTGGGTTTCCAAAGGGCAAGGGTACAATCACTGGTGTCATGACTAAGGCTAGAGCACCAAAAACTACAGAATATACTAATATTTTCGAATTCATTAGAATCATCTCGTGCGTATCTCAATATGGAGATATAAGAGACTTTCTTTCAGAGTATTGAGCTCCTAAGAGGCGCTTAGGTATGGATGATAGGCCACGGAAGCTAAAGGATAACACTTCAAAGCGCGCGCTCTTTATTGAGCCACGGAACCGCAATAACCACTCAAAGAAAAAACCGCATACCTTAGACACATTTATGAGGTCACTCTCACCTATTCGAGACTTGTCTAGGCGAATAGTATTATGATAAGAATACTTGCGTGTGACAAAAGGGGGACTGAAGAGTTTGATCAGCTTGGGCTTGAAAAGGCCCTGAGCTATCCAGTGATATGGATAGACCTCGTCAATCCTTCGGACCAAGAACTTCAGCTAATCCAAGGAAGGTTCAATCTTCACCCTCTCGCTCTCGAAGATGTAATCCATAAGGGTCAGATGCCCAAGCTAGATGACTACAGCGACTACCTTTTCACCGTTCTCCATTCCATCAAATATGTAGAGGAGGAAATAATTCCTGAAGAGATCTTTCTTTTCATAGGCGATCGATGGCTGATAAGCATCCACAACGATAATAGACAAGTTAACGAAACCTTTGCTAGGGCACCCAAGAAGACTCGGCCACCTGCCTTGATCAAAGGACCCGACTTCATCTACTACTTTCTTGTAGACAGAACCGTGGATGACTATTCAACAATTCTCAACGAAATCCAAGAAAGGATCGCGACCTTGGAGGAACAAGTTGAAGAAAATCCGACAAAAGAAATGTTGCACGAGATGGATCGTGTTAGAAGGGACCTCATGACCAGTAGGAGATCTATCTGGCCAACTCTAAAACTCATAGGAGATATTTTGAGAGGAATCTACCCCCTAATATCCGACGAGAGCATAGCCTACTTCAGGGACATTCGAGATAATCTTACGCAGCTAATCGACCTAATCGAGGTTTATCACGGTAGGGTCAACAGCATCGGTCAGCTGCATCTGGCATCCGTCGCCGCTTCAACTAATCAGATTATGAAGATCTTCACGGTACTTGCCACAATATTTCTTCCCCCAACACTCATAGCAAGCATATATGGAATGAATTTTGCTCATATGCCGGAGCTCAATTGGCAGACTGGCTATCCGATTTCACTGTTGATGATGTTTCTAGTTTCCGTTATGCCACTAGTGTATTTCAAGAAGAAAGGGTACATCTAGCTCGAATCGAGTTAGCAAAGGTCTCCATATCAAGTGCGGTCGCTGAGTTAGCATTCAGCGCGCGCTATCCAGACTATGTGTATATTTTGCACAACCAGATGAACCTATTCAATATGAGACCTTTGGGTGTAGCCATTTGATCTGTTAGTTCAAACGCTAATAGTACCCTAACCGACCATACTTTTCGTGTACACAAGCTCGTGCTGTGATAAGATGTCATAACATGATTCAAAAGCTTACTTCTTCTCTGCGTGGAAGAGTATCATGGATCCATAAGTATTGTACTTGAATTCTTTGAACCCTGACTGTGAGAGGTATCTATTCAGCTCCTCCTCGTCAAAGACATGGACCCCGTGGTCTCTTCTCAGATGCTCGTAGACCCGTTTGAACTTCAAGAAACGTCGCTTCACAAAGGTCATCACGGCCAACCTAGCACCCTTCCTCATAACTCTACCAATCTCACTCAACGCCTCTGCGGTGTCTGGAAATAGGTGGAGGGCCCCACAACAGACCACGCCGTCGAACAAGCCATCTGGGAAGGGAAGTTTCTCCGCCCTGGCACGGGCAAAACGGATGTTGTCTATCTTCTCCTCCTCTGAATATTCAGCCGCCTTCCTCAGCATACCCACTGAGATATCGACGCCATAGACAAGCCTCATCTTCCTCGCCATGGAGCGAGTAAAGAGTCCTGTCCCACATGCTACATCCAATCCCAGGCCCTTCTCCGCATCCACCATCTCCGTTACGATTCTCACCTCTTCCTTGACTGAGGGGATGAATAAGCCACCATAGAAACGATAAACAATGGGATACCATAGCGGAGTCTCATAGATCTTTGCCAGTACATCAAGGTGAGAGACTGACCTCAAAACGGGATGCTGACTCTTCGAAAGATCTTCCAAAACAAAGTCCGGGATTCCACTCTTGACAGGATAAGTCCCTTTACACCGCCGGCAAGATAACCAATCTCTCTCCAAAAATAGAGTAGCCCCACAGTTTGGGCAGACATACTCTTGTTTCATATCAGCCACCCTCTAAGTACTAGTGCTCCGAGTAAAACAAACTTTCTCACCGGACTTGGAAAATCCTTCTTCAAGTAACATTTACCGATTAGTTGTGCAGAAAGTTTATGCAGCTCCTTCGTCATGAAATTTGAATGAGAAATTCTAACCTGACAATAATGGAGCTGTGGATACAATGTGCGACACACTCGCAGCACTAAAGAATAGTACTGCAGACGGGGCAGTGATTCTCGCAAAGAACTCAGACCGCGAACCGAACGAGGGACAAGGCCTACTCTTCTTCCCCAGAAAGCAACATGATCCAGATACAGAGAAGGTGAAGTGTACCTACTTGGAGATACCGCAGGTTGGAGAGACCTATGCTGTGGTCCTCAGTGCACCTCATTGGATGTTCGGGTGTGAGATGGGCGCAAACGAGTACGGAGTCTCTATCGGCAATGAGGCCGTCTTTACAAAGGAGCCTGAAAGGGAGATTGGATTGCTGGGTATGGATATGATGCGTCTGGCCCTAGAAAGGAGCAGGACGGCGACTGAAGCTCTTGAAACAATCGTCTCACTGCTTCAGACCTATGGGCAGGGAGGGGTTTGCGGCTTCGAAGACAAGAAGATAAAGTATCACAACAGCTTCCTGATAGCCGACCTCAGCGAGGCTTGGGTCTTGGAGACGGCTGATCGCTTCTGGATCGCTGAAAAGGTGGAAGACATCCGAACGATATCGAACTGCCTCACAATAGGCTCACACTACGACCGAATCCATCCCGAGCTGATCTCTTACACTGTCGAGAAGGGCTACTGCTCCTCCAAGGCAGAATTCAACTTCCGCGAGAACTTTACTGCAGGGATATTTGACAAGAGGACTTGGGGAGGCAAAGGATTCAAACGACACTCATTCACAACAGAACAGCTGAGAGAACGCCAAGGAGACATCGACGTTTCTCTGATGATGAAGACCCTCCGCAGCCACAGCCTCAAAGACCTATCGACGAAAACCTTGTGGAACCCTTCAAAGGGCGGAATGGACTCCATTTGCATACATGCAAAGCCAATCTTTGTTCCCACCCAGACGACCGGCTCCTACGTAGGCCATCTTACTCCTGAGTTGCAGACGCACTGGTTCACAGGAACCGCGGCGCCGTGCACCTCACTCTTCAAGCCCGTCTTTGTCGAATCAGGTCTACCTGACCTATGGCCACCACCGAAAGGAACCTACGACGACACAAGTCCTTGGTGGCTACACGAACGCATACACAGAAAGATATTGGAAGACTACCAGTCGAAAATATCAGTCCTGCAAGACGACCAGCAGAGTTCCGAATCGAAATACCTGAACATCGTCTCTCAGCTTAGATCGAACATCGAGAAAGGCAAATTCCCTAGCGATAGGAAGTCGACCTTACGCCAGATCACAGAAGAAGCATTCAGAGAAGCCAAAGAAATCGAAGCCAAATGGTTGAGAAAGGTGGAAGAAATCCCCATCCGAAGGAGGCCCAGTCTCTTCTACCGCAGGTATTGGGACAAGTTGAACAGGCATGCTGTGATGCCTTGATTTCTACACTACCCATTCTTCTGAGAAGTGCAGTAGATGGAAGTGCTCAGAACAAGATCCAGTAGTTTGTCTATCACTTCTTGGGCTTCATAGGAGTCCCGCAGCATACAACATCGCAAACAGTGCAGCTGCAGTCTGAGTCGTATACGACTACGGCCCCACACTTTACGCACTCATATTTCTTGCCCTTATTCTTGGCCAAGTCAAACACCTCAATATCCAAAATCGATTCGTAACTTCTTAAAGATTTGTGCAAACCAAACTGTTTCTGTAAAGCCAATAGTTGATGCCCTAGGCTTCTTGAAATGTTTAAGTGGTCGCTCCCCATGCTGATTCACAAACCGTATTAGCTTCCAAGTAGTAATTCTAA
Organism: uncultured Candidatus Bathyarchaeia archaeon; assembly: GCA_964480955.1. GTDB lineage: Archaea > Thermoproteota > Bathyarchaeia > 40CM-2-53-6 > RBG-13-38-9 > CAYZRW01. The sequence goes on from CAYZRW010000027.1 coordinate 7,322, forward strand.
GACAGGAGCGGGGCAGGTTGTCCAGCACTACTGACAGAGAGAGAATCCTCGGACTTATTCAGCGGCTCGACGCGGCCTACTCGAAGGGCCTCATGAGGCCTGAAGAGTACAGTATGCTCAGACATGGACTTGAGTTGAGACTGCCGCCTCCCAAGAGGCCCCTCAAGAAACGTAAGTATTTCAGACTGAAGATTGCTATGATAGCCATCATTGCGATAATGGTTCTTATAGCACTGCCGTTGACGCTCCAAATGTCTAGGAGGCCTGACTTCACAGTTTCAGATGTCAAGTTCAGTCAGGGTCAACTGAGCATGGTCATCAAGAATACAGGCACGGCAGAAGCACATGATGTCAGGGTTCTTGTGAGACACTCAAAGGGTGAGGTCAACATTCGAGACATCGATGTTCTGAAGCCTCAAGATACGATAAATGTAGTTAAGGGGTTACAGCTTGAACTAAAAGGAAACCCCATCCAAGTCAACATTGTTGTGATGTGCAAAGAAGGAGTCACTCTAAACTATCCCTTTGAGGTCAAGCCATAATCAAGTCCAGCAGACTGATTGTCAAACCGGAACGAGGCTAATCGTGAGAAACCATAACGAGACTCGGGCGACCCCCTGACTTCACCATCCTCTGTTGTCACTCCAGTGTTGGAACGCTACCGCGCACCTTGATCCGTTGTGGAGTATGCTTCGTCCATCTGCAAGCCGTAACTTTAGGCTTGAACGTGAATAGCCACAGAAAAAAGAGATACAGGGAGTTCCATCAGTGGTGTGCCAGTCTGTCTTGGAACTCCGGCATGTCAGGTCTCTCAATATAGATGTTCAGCCGCCGATATTCTGCATTCTCCCATATTGTGACGTTAGATGTCTGAGTGTACCTGACATAACTTGCAGTAACCGTATAGTCACCGGGAGGCAAGTAGACCCTGTAATAGCCGTATCCATTTGTGTACGCGACTTTTGTCATGGTGCCGTTAGCACTGGTCACGGTTATCTTGACCCATGGGATAGGTTGGACTTTATCGCGAATCTCCATGTAGACTTGGCCTATGAGCCATCCTCCATACTTGATCGGTTTTCCACTGTACCAATAGTAGCCGTCGTAAGCGGCTGTGAACGTTGGAAGCAACAGCAACATGTAGGTTGTGAGCATCAAGACTGCCAATGGTAAGAGTTTCCTTCTCATAGCTGCACCTCAAACTGTTGCAGCTTGCCTGCTTAAGATATTGTTTATGGTACAGTAACCTGAATTGCTAGGTCTAGGAACCTAGACTTTCCTGCTTGCTTGAACCATATCCCTAGGCATAGTGACTCAGTGCTTTTCCATCCTAGCTTCTGCTCAGACTGTCAGAGCCCTAGGACCACGGCCTGCCTCCAGAGGTTAACCCCCAGTTCAGTATGGCCCACGGTCCCATCTTTGCGAGGGCAGTGGCTGGGTGCCCCTCTCCAAAGGCCTCTTTCGAGATCTGGTAGGTCAGTCGCCTCACCTGTGGCTCACAGTATATTCCAAGAGAGTGAAGATACTCATGTAGTAAGATGCTGTAGACGAATGATTTAACCTCGGCCAAGGGAACTCGGGCTTCAACAACAAGGTTGATGAGGGCTCTGTTCATGACGATGATGTCTGTGCCTACTTTGTGGAAGGCCCCCACCTCAAGCGGCAGATCCCGCAGGTACAATTCTAGCCCAACCCTCTCTTCGCCAAGAAACTCCTTGACAGAGCGTCTTACTACCTCAAAGACGTCTTGAAAATCGTTAGACTCTCGAAGTGAGGCGCTGTAGGGTTGCCCAGAATTGGGGTTCTCAGCGTACCTGATTTCGCCAGTATTTGCTAGGCGGTCTTCATGGCTACTGCATGATAGAAGTGAAACGTCTACACTCATATTAGGATCACATTGTTGACAACTTTAATGGATGTATGACTGAGTTGTTCTCTCCAGATCAGGAATTATCTGGGGGAGATCTGTCTCGCCCCTGTCTAGGAACCTTTGCATATTCTCGGTGAAGCCCTTCAGAGTGAACTCTGTTGCTGGATGGTCTTGGCCGAGGGTTCTCTTCGTAATCTCGGCAGCCAACTCTCTGACTTCATCCTCGTTCAGGTGACCAAGCGAGTGTAGGTATTCGTGGAGGAGTATCGAGAATATGTATGAGTTTATCTCTCGAAGCGATCTACGTGACCTTATGACTGCGTTCAGTAGCTTGCGATTCACAACTATCGCGTTTGAGCCAACCTCATGGAAGGCGCCTACCTGGACTGGGAGGTCTGCCAGAACAAGCATAAGTCCTACCCGAGCCTCAGAGATAGTATCTTTGACAACCTTCTTGACCAAGACGAAGATGTCTCTAAAGTCTCTGCTCTGGTCGAGCCTCTCGACATATCCTGCTGCAGGAGTATTCATATGCTCACTTCGAGATTGCTTATTTTCTGAGTTGCTGTGAAGCTGCTGAGTAGGGGCAAGAAGTGGAATTTTTGTTACCTAAAGTAACAAACCTGCTTATAAAGGTTTCAATAACGCATTCAAGACGAACATGTCATCCTTTATAGCGTGACGTCTTGAGATATCTTGGCGCGCGCGTCAGTTCAAGAACGATTCAGAGGCGCGGTATGAGCTTCTAACGAGGGGCCCTGAGAAGACGTGTTTGAATCCAAGCTTCTCAGCCTCAGCCTTGTAGTGGTCAAAGAC
>CAYZRW010000027.1:10107-14438 GCA_964480955.1 uncultured Candidatus Bathyarchaeia archaeon
AGAAGACGTGTTTGAATCCAAGCTTCTCAGCCTCAGCCTTGTAGTGGTCAAAGACTTCAGGCTTAACGTACTCTACTACCGGAAGGTGATGCTGGCTCGGCTGCAGATACTGGCCGATCGTAACTATGTCTACTCCTCTGGCCCTGAGAGCTATCAGGGCCTCGAGAACCTCGGTCTCTGACTCAGCAAGCCCAATCATTAATGACGATTTGGTCCAAATGTCATGTTTGAGCCTCTTGATGTTTTCGAGGACTTTGAGTGAGGTCTCGTAGCTGGCCCGCCGGTCTCTAACCTTGCTCTGCAGTCTTTTCACCGTCTCGATGTTATGTCCGATCACGTCGGGTTGAGCTTCCACAACCCTCTTGAGAGGCCTAAGGTCACCGCCAAAGTCCGGTATCAAGGCTTCAACTCTAGAGTTGGGTGAGAGATTCTTGATCGTTCTTATACACCTCGCGAAGTGTTCAGCGCCACCGTCAGGTAGGTCGTCTCTATCAACGGAGGTTATGACCACGTACTTTATTCCAAGGTTCTTGACGGCTTCAGCCAACCTCCTCGGCTCCGCTTCATCCACCGGTTTCCCTTTTGTTGAACTCTTGACAGAGCAGAAACGGCAGGAACGTGTACAGACATCACCCAGTATCATGAATGTCGCTGTCTTCCTTCCCCAACAGTCTGTTGAGTTTGGACAGTGCGCCTCTTCACATACTGTATGAAGACCGAATCTTCGGAGGGTTCTTGCAACCTCAAAGTAGTCGTCGGATCTCCTCAGCCTAACCCTCAACCAGTCAGGCTTTCGCGTCCGGAACGACTCGTTACCAGCTTCAACTAAACCTTGATTCATTGAACAGTCTTCCATAAGCCAGTTTCCAAGGCGAGTCTGCGCGAGGCCTTTCAGGTCTGAAGTGTTTGGTTTATGTTGAAGACCCCCGCTGGGATGGGTTCTCTGATCACTTAGCTAGAAACCCGGTCTCGACTATTCAGGTCATGTGCTGGTTTGACACCGCTACATTGTTTGGCCTGATCGGTGTCTAATGTAGGGTGCTTGACGTTGCTTCTTCATCTTTGACAGTTTCGTTACGAGTGAGAGTCCAGGTTTTACCTGACTCAGCGGGTTAGACTCAATCACTCCCTCATCGACGGCGCTCTTGAAGACTTTCTCACCGAACTCTGATCGGATAAGGACTGTTGTCCAGCCTTTGGGCGACCCAACCGCTCCTATCGATATGTCTGACAGTTCGGCTGAGAAATCTTGGCATTTGCTGCATGCCGGGAGAACATAGGGGTTGAGTTCCTCAACGGGCAGGTCCATCAACATCTTCTCTCCCGCGAAGAGGTTGAACCTGTTATTCTTTATATCGACCTTCTCGATCTGTTGTAGGGGTATCTGATTCTTCGTCTGGACGAATTCTAGGAAGAGCTTGTTAAACTTGAAGCTGTCAACACAGAATATGCCTATCGCGAGCTTGACCATTTCTCCAAGCTTTCTGTGACCCAGAGGAGATGTTGCTAGTCGCCTTACACCTTCAATTTGGCATGGGAGACCTACAAGGCCCAGCTCAGAGTTTGGGTGGCCGGCCGCCGCGTCCGCTACACCGCTTATCGTGGCTCCCGTTGTGTACTTAGACCTCGCGGTCCTTATTAGTTCGTCGAGGTTGCTTGAGACGTGGGGGCTTGGTCTCCAGTACTCCTTCTCATACATTCCGGTAGTGACTGTGTAGTCTACTAGGCCTTTGGAGAGTGTGTGGTTGAGGATGCTTGTTGTGGCTCCGCTGTCTTGGGCTATCATTCGAATCTTCGGGTCTGTAGCCCTCACCGAGTAGGCTCCCCTCAATACTCCAGTATAGGTCTCCTCTTCGTTTCTTGTGCGGCCGTAGAGGACTTTCTCTATCTCGTCTATGGGCAACTCAACTCTTGGGCAACTGTGATAGCATAGACCGCAGAGAACACACATCCCTTTTATGGTGGGCTTCTCGTCGTCTGTTGGGAGGAGAATGTTTACTGGACATGAGGCGATGCATGTTCCGCAGAACATGCAGAGGTTCGCACTAACGACTTCCTTGAAGAGGGTTCCCCAAACCTTGAGTTCAGTCTTGGCCAATTGTGAAAGCACCTGCTTCTATCGAGATCAAACTCAAAGATTTATAGAGTGAGGCACTATTCAAACCCTTAAAGTTTGTGAAGATACAGCTAGGATTGAATATAAAAGAATAAAGCGCTATCTTGAAATCACTGATTTAATCCTCAACGGTGTGGTGTGTTGACAGAAAAGGTCGGAGACGCGGTGAGTAACTTGGCAGATGAAGAGATGGTGGTAACGCCTTGGGAAGTTTCAGGGGAGATTGACTACTCAAAGCTGATGGAGCAGTTTGGAACACAGCCCCTGGGCGAAGAACTCCTCAACAGAATAAAGAAGCATACCGGTGAACTTCACATTCAGCTTAGGCGGGGAGTCTTCTTCTCCCACAGGGATCTTGACTGGTTACTCGAAAGGTATGAGGCGGGCGAGAAGTTCGTCCTGTATACGGGCAGGGGACCCTCAGGGAACGTTCATCTGGGCCACGTTATACCTTGGATATTCACGAAGCACCTGCAAGACACGTTCGACGCCAAACTCTACTTCCAACTTACAGACGACGAGAAGTTTCTGGTCAGCCAAAACCTGACCCTAAAGGATACCCTCAAACTCACCTATGACAACGCCCTTGACGTCTTGGCATCAGGTTTCGATGTCAAGAGGACCTTCCTCATCTCTAACGTAAAGAACGCCCAAACACTCTACAAGGTAGCGGTTGAGGTTGCAAAGCACGTTACCTATTCGACAGCCAAGGCTGTCTTCGGCTTCAAGGAGAGCTCAAACATAGGAATACTGTTCTTTCCTGCAATGCAGGCTGCTCCTTGTTTCCTGGAGTCCGCCATCACAGGCAAGAGTGTCCCCTGCCTCATCCCAGCAGCCATAGACCAAGACCCTTACTGGAGGATAGCTAGGGATGTGGCGCCAAAACTGAACTACTACAAGCCTGCGCAGATACACTGCAAGTTTCTCCCCGGACTTGGCAAGGGCGGTAAGATGTCCTCATCAATGCCTGAGACATGCGTCTTCACCGTGGATCCTCCCGAGGTTGCCGAGAAGAAGATAATGAACGCGTTCACAGGAGGCAGGGCCACTGTTGAGGAGCAGAGGAGGCTCGGCGCAAACCCCTACATCTGCCCAATCTACTACTATGAGAGGTATCTCTTCGAGCCTGACGATACGAAACTTGCCGAGATAGAACGGACATGCAAGAACGGGGAACTCCTCTGCGGGGAACATAAGGCTTCACTGGCCCCAAAGGTTGTCAAGTTTCTGAAGGAACACCAAGAGAGAAGGGAGAAGGCCAAGGACGTGATCTCAGACTGCTTCATCGACTCATGCGACCGAAGACTCCAGGAAGCTCTAGGATTGGAGAAGTTTTGAGGTACAGCCTCCCGAAGGGAATGCGCTACTCAACCCTCAGCGAGAGAAAGAGTTTCTATCAGGACGATTTCAGCCCAAGAAAAGTCTCCAGGTGGCTCAGAAAACGTGAAGGACATACTGTTCTTGCAGTGATAATTGGGAGACACACAAAGCTCTACCCCAAGAGATTCAGCCAGAACTTCTCCAAGACGATCCTGATAGATGAATACAGCAACCTTGAGGAAGTGCGGAGGCTATTATTGATTTTCCAGCCAGAGTCGGTCTACTACGATAGAACCGTCTACAGTGAGGGTTTGAGGGATTCGAGAAGGGTTCTTGGTCAGGAGTTGGCCTTCGACCTTGACCCCGAAAATCTGACCTGCCCCATACATGGGTCGCTCAAGGATAAGATGAGGCGCGGACAGGGCCTCAGCTTCTGCACCTTAGAGTTTAGGATGGTTAAGGAGAAGACTCTCAGCCTGTATGAGAGGCTTGCTGAGTTCTTCTCCGACCTCTCAGTAGTTTATTCTGGAAGAGGATTTCACGTCCACATTCTGGATTCTGAAGCATTGACCTGGACTCGGGGAAAGAGAAGAAAGCTGGCCATGCAGATGAAGAGGGAAGGTTACCCCATCGATGTGTGGGTTACAACAGGTGGGATGCGGCTTATCAGGCTCCCCTACTCCCTGCATGGGATGGTTTCTAGAATAGTTGTGCCACTTGATGTCGGGGAGCTTGAGCGGTTCGATCCGGTGAAGAGCAGGATCTGTCTTCCCAGATTTCTGAAGAAGGCTTAACGCCGGCTTCTAGATTTCTTCTTGGGCTTCTTAACCTTCTTCTTGGCCTTCTTCTTGGCCTTCTTCTTAGGCTTCTTCTTGGCAGCTTTCTTCTTGGGCTT
>CAYZRW010000027.1:14538-18094 GCA_964480955.1 uncultured Candidatus Bathyarchaeia archaeon
CCTTCTTCTTGGCCTTCTTCTTAGGCTTCTTCTTGGCAGCTTTCTTCTTGGGCTTCCTTGCAGGTTTTTCGGGTGCCACTATGGGTGTCACAGTAGGCGGCACCGCAGGTACAACTGCAGGTGAGACCGCAGGTTCTGCCTCAGCTTCCTCTAGAACCGCCCCCGCCTCAACCTCTTCCTTACCGTAATAGTAGTACTGCTTCTTCTTCTCTTCTTCATGAGGCTCCATAAGCTCAACCTCGGATATAGATAGGTCTGCACTTTGATAAAAGCTTGAGCATCAACTAGGCCAGTTCGACACCGTTGATGTGGGCCCCACACTTCGGACACTTTGAGTCTTCGATCTTGTTCTCCAAGATCTCATATCCGAATCTGTGTATCAGCCTCTCGCTGCACTTGTAGCAGTACGTATTCTCGCCGCCCTCACCAGGCACGTTGCCCATATAGACGTATCTAAGACCCCCCTCCACCCCTATTTTCCCAGCCATTCTGAGGGTTGAGATTGGTGTTCTCGGCAGGTGCAGGAGCTTGTACATTGGGTAGAATTGGGAGACATGCCAAGGGATCTCCTCCCCTACAGTCTTTATGAATCTGGCAACGTTTCTGAGTTCTCCTTCTGAGTCGTTCAGTGTCGGTATTATGAGGGTGGTTATCTCGACCCATACTCCAAGTTCCTTGTGGAGCTTAATGTTGTCAAGGACAGGTTGAAGTCTGGCTCCACAGTTCTCCCTGTAGAACTCGTCTGAGAGGCTCTTCAGGTCTATGTTTGCCGCGTCGAGGTAGGGTTGTATAGTTCTCAGGGCGTCCTCTGTAATGTAGCCGTTTGTGACGAAGATGTTCTTTATTCCTTCCCTGCTTGCTAGACGTGCTGTCTCATAGGCGTACTCGAAGAAGATCGTTGGTTCAGTGTAGGTGTAGGCTATGCTCTGGCATCCGTAACGTTTTGCCGCTGAGACAACCTCTTCAGGCGAAAGGGCATTCCCAACTATTGGGCCGTAGTCCTTAGGCATCTGGGAGATCTCATAGTTCTGACAGTTTCTACACCTGAAGTTGCAGCCTACAGTAGATATTGAGTATGTGGAGGATCCTGGTTGGAAGTGGAATAGCGGTTTCTTCTCTACCGGATCTATTCCTGTTGCCGCTGCCTTGCCATACACCAGCGTGTAGAGTTTCCCAGCCTCGTTGACCCTGACCCCACATATGCCACGTTTCCCATCTGGAATTGTGCAAAGTTGATGGCAGAGGTGACACTTCACCATAGACTTCTCAAGAGGCTCATAGAACATGGCCTCCTGTTTGGCTGAACTCACCATGACCTAAGGGCCTTCCCTCTCAAAAGCGTCTAGTTTACTTAAAGAAAAAAGAGATGGTTCAGCTGTCCTTGAACTTCGCAATGTCTATTCTTGGACCTCTATAGCCTGGACGGGGCAGGCTGTGACGCACGCCATGCAGAGTATACAGTCATTCTCCCTTACAGGTACAGACTTCGGGGTGTCAGTGTAGTCTGGGAGATTCTGGATCTCGAAGACATTGACCGGACATACTCCGACGCAGGTTGCGTTTCCATCACATTTTTTCCAGTCTACTTTAACCCTCGGCATCGTCAAACCTCTGTAGTTCCCTTCTTGGCCTAGATGCTGAATATAAGTGTGTTGAGGTCTTTCAGAAATTGAGAGACTATTCCTTGTCTGTCTTCTTTTTGAAGAAGAGCCAATTCTTAGGGTCTGTCTTGGGTCTGAGTTTTATGAGGCAGTATTCCCCCTTCAGCTTCTTCCCTTCTATTGTGAATATTATCTTGTTTTCATCGATCTCAATAGGCTTGAAAGTTCCTCTATCCCAGACCTCAACCTTTCCAGCCCCATACTCCCCCTCTGGAATTACTCCCTCAAAACCTGCGTACTCGATTGGGTGGTCTTCTGTCTGAACGGCCAGCCTCTTCAGGCTTGGTTGGAGTGGTGGACCCTTTGGTAGGGCCCAGCTTCTGAGTACACCGTTCATCTCAAGCCGGAGGTCGTAGTGAAGGTGGGTTGCCTGATGTTTCTGAATTACATATATCCTTCCTTCCTGTGTTGAAGGCTTGACTGAGCCTTCAGGCTCACCGGTCTTCCTGAAGTCTCTCTTGGATCTATACCCATCAAGGCTCATATGAGCAACCACCTTCATTCGACTTTGAACGCTGATGGACAGATCTTGTTCAGGGGACACACAGCACAGAGTGGCCTCTTGGCTGCACATATTCGACGGCCATGTTCTATAAGTTGGTAGGTGAAGGGAAACCAGAGACTCCTAGCAATGACATTGGTCAGATCCTGTTCAATCTTGTTGGGGTCTTCCGATCTTGTCAAACCAAGCCTCCTGCTGACCCGGGCAACGTGGGTATCTACAGCTATTCCTTCCACTATACCGTAAGAGTTTGAGAGAACTATGTTCGCGGTCTTTCTTCCAACTCCGGGCAAGGTTGTAAGTTCAGCCATGGTCCTTGGGACTTCGGAGTTGAACTTTTCAACCATGATTCGACAGGCGTTTCTTATGTTCTTGGCTTTGGCCCTGTAGAACCCTGTAGATTTGACGTCTCTTTCAAGTTCCTTGATGTTGCTACTGGCGTAGTCTTCTGGTGTTCTGTACTTCTCGAAGAGGCTTCTCGTAACCAAGTTCACTCTCTCATCAGTGCATTGGGCCGAGAGGATCGTTGCAACAAGTATCTCTAGTGGATTCGAAAAGTCCAAGGCTACTTTGGCTTTCGGATAAGTCTCAGCAAGAACCTTCAGGATCTGGTTAATCCTCTTCTTCTCTTCTGCCGAGGCACTCTTCTGAAACATAGTATTCAGTGGAGTTACTTAGGTCGCACTGCTCTATCAAGTTTCTCTTCTGAAAACATGAACTTTCGAGCATCAGTTTCCACTTCCACATAGGTCGTACCAATCTAAGCCGTGAGTGTCGTCAAGATGCTGACGTGGATTCCCTCTTTCTCCACGTATGTTGATACCGGCTCGTACAGGATATGTTGATTCTCGGTGTAGAGACCTGCACCGTAGACAGCCGCCTCTTTGCAGGCAGATCATACCATACGCTGTGCGCGTGATGTTAAATGTGTCTCTTGAGGACAGCCTTTATGTGGCTTTTCGGAACCGCGCCGACGATTGTATCGACCAACCTCGAGTCTTTGAATATCAGTAGTGTCGGTATGCTCATTATTCCGAATTTGGCGGCTGTGACACTATTTTCATCAACGTTCAGTTTGGCGAATACGACTTTTCCGGCGTACTCCTCGGCAAGCTGGTCTACTACTGGTGAGAGCATTCTGCATGGGCCGCACCATTCAGCCCAGCAGTCGACAACAACCAGTCCACCCTTGCTGATTATGTTGTCGAGGGTCTCATCAGAGACCTCAACAGGTTCTGCTGAGGCTCTCGCCATCCTCTGGAGGTTCTCCATTTTCCTTGCACGTATAGCTTCTAACTCATCCATTTCGCTTCCGTCCTGATTACGTATGATGAACGGATTTGAACGTTGGCATATACGACATGCTTAAAAAGCTTATCTTAGCAGTTCAACA
>CAYZRW010000027.1:18194-22766 GCA_964480955.1 uncultured Candidatus Bathyarchaeia archaeon
GCAGTTCAACAGTACAGAAGATATCGGAGTATCTTGGCAAGAGCAGGCCAACAGCCCAGCGGCTCCTCCAAGACCTAGTAACCAGTGGCTTGGCCGTGAGAAGAGAGTCGCCGATAGGCAGGGGAGGCTACACCTATGAGTATGAGGCCGTTCCTCCAGAGATAGTAAGAGACAAGGTCAGAGGGATCTTGGACGAATGGTACTCCAAGGTCAAGAGAGACCTAGAGAGTCTACCCTCGGAAATAATGGAGCGAAAAGAAACGGCAAAACAGGGATAAGTCTCAAGAACTGGGGGTCACTTATGCCAGAGAACTATGAGGGATTTGTGATAATCGGTTTGATCTTGATACTGCTCGGATTCATATTGATAATGTTCCCATTCATCTCTAGACTGATCCCGTCGCTCGGAAGGGTTCCATCAATAATCTGGTGGACCTACCGAAGCGACGGCTTCTACTTTGCAACATCACCAATCCTCATCACAATCTCAATCTTGTCTCTGCTATTTTTCATATTCAGCAGATACTTTAGATGATAAGTCGATGAGCGACACCGTATCGGCTCTTACCCCAGAGGCCGCGGAGAAGCTGCTCAGAGCACCCACAGTCCGCAAGTCCACACTCTTCACGATGGGAGAAGGAGCAGCAAGATGCTTGACCTGTGAAAGAAAATGTTCAGTCACCCATGGCAAAGTTGGTTTCTGCCAGACAAGGATGAATATCGATGGTCAGATCCACACTCTAGTATATGGGGACATCTCGTCGATCTCAGTAAATCCAATTGAGAAGAAACCCTTCTTCCACTTCTGGCCCGGGAGCCGAGCCCTGACCATCGGAACTTGGGGCTGCAATTTTCCGTGTTCATGGTGCCAGAATTTCGAGGTAAGCAAGACCCCGCCGAACCCAAAAACCGCGAGATATACCAGTCCAGCAGACTTGGTTCGAATGGCGGCTGAGTCTGACTGTCAGGGAACCTCCATAAGCTTCAATGAGCCCACAATGATGTTGGAGTACGCTCTAGATCTCTTTCCATTGACCAAGAGACTTGGCCTATACAACACTTACGTCTCGAATGGCTACATGACGGTTGAGGCCCTCCGCAGGCTTAGAGACGCTGGATTAGACGCGATAAAGTTTGACGTCAAAGGGAATGCTGACGCTGTGAGAAGATTCTGTGATGCTGATGTTAGTTTCGTCTGGAGAAATGTGAAAGAGGCTAGAGAACTTGGCATGCATGTTGAAGTAGTCGTCCTTCTGATTCCTGGAGTCAACGATGGACCAGATTCTATCGAAGAGGTCATTCAATCCCATTTAAGATACGCTGGACCCAATACTTCGCTCCACTTCACAAGATTCCACCCAAACTATAGGATGCTGGACCGTGGACCCACCCCTATTGAGACACTTGAATACGCCCATACTGCTGCCAAGAAGATGGGGGTCAACTATGTGTATTTGGGGAACTGCCCCGGCCACAAGTTTGAGAATACTTACTGTCAAAGATGTGGTGAGTTACTGATAGAACGTTATATCTTCGAGGTCCTCAAGTACAGGCTGGGAAGGAATTGCACCTGCCCAGCCTGTGGGCAGGAGATACCTATTACAGGACACTCCAACGGTGGATATTCAAAAGAAGTTTGGATGGATTCATCGGATGATACTGATTGGTGACTTCAAAGAGCGTTGCTCGAGAGCAAAGAACATTATGGGTGAGAAGGATATTGATGCTCTTTGCCTCTCACCTTCGGCTGACATGTATTATTTGACAGGGTTTTGGACGGCCCCTCTTGAACGATTTCTACTGTGTATCCTGTCAAGGTCGGATGAACCGTTGTTCATCGTTCCCAAACTGTATGAGGAACACGTCAAGACGACATCTTGGGTAAAGAATGTTGAAGTGTGGGCTGAAGATGTTAAGTTGACAGTCCAGCTCAAACAGTTCCTCCAAGAATCTGGGTTGCTCACTGGAAAGATCGCTGTTCCAGACAGGCTCTGGGCGAGACACTTCAAACTCTTCCAGGAGGCTGCACCTAAGGCCGAATTCAAGTTCACATCGGAGACCTTGGGCCGGATGAGGATGATCAAGTCGAAAGATGAGATCGGGTTGATGGAGAAGTCGGCTGAACTTGCCGAAGAAGCCCTAGAAGCAGCATTGCCTGAATGTAAGCAGGGAATAAAAGAGTTCGAGTTGGCTGCCCGGCTTGAGTATGAGATGCGGGTGAAAGGCTCTGAGGCGGCGGCCTTTGATACCGTTGTAGCTTCAGGTCCAAACAGCTCCCTCCCCCACTACTCAAGTGGGGGGAGAAAGCTTTGCGACGGTGACTTTGTCACCATAGATGTTGGAGCAACCTACGGCCGTTACTGCTCTGACCTCACCAGGACGGTCGTAGTCGGAAAGGTTGACTCAAAGAGGGAGAGGATTTACAACATGGTTCGTAAAGCCCAGCAAGAAGCGATAAGCGCAGTCCGTCCGGGTGCAACCGCTGAGACGGTTGACCTTGCTGCTAGAAGAGTCATAAGGGAAGGGGGATATGGTGAGTATTTTATTCATAGAACAGGCCACGGCGTCGGCCTAGACATACATGAGTTCCCATACATTCGCGAGGGAGACCAGACCATTCTTGAACCTGGAATGACCTTCAGCGTTGAGCCTGGGGTCTATATTCCCGGAGCGTTCGGCGTAAGAATTGAAGATGTCGTGGTTGTGACAGAAGATGGATGTAGGCCTCTGACGAGGCACCCGAGCGACATGACCATCGTATAACGAACAGGCCCTCACATATGGAGACAACCTGTTCTAATTCGCTATAGATAGTTACGTGAATCATTTCAGCAGTTTCTTTAGAGAATCCGTCTAAGTTCAGTTAGAGAACTTGCCACATAGTCGGCCTCGACATTAGACCCCCAGTCGCGCCGGTGAATGAGCACAGTCTTCATTCCAGCACTCTTCGCTCCCTTGATGTCTGCGAAGGGCTTATCGCCCACGAAGATACACTCTTCCGGTTTGACCCTAAGCTTTTCTGCTGCAACCAGGAACGGTTCAGGGCTGGGCTTTGTCTCTTTAGTCTCTTCCCCAGAGACCAAGGTAATGTTGAAGAGATGCTTGAATGGTTGTATCTCTATTCTGTGTCGCTTCATTCCTGGTAGCTTATCTGTGTCTGACACCAAACCAAGCAGGTATCCTTTTTCCTTGAGGTAATCGAGTGTCGGTATGGTGTCAGGATAGGGCTTTGCAGCCGAGGCATAAGCCAGCCAATACTCTCTCGTCAGTTTCTTGACAAGGTTTCTTGGAAGGGATACTTGCGCCGCGACCTTCTGCACAAGTCTGGGCCACCACTCATCACGGTCATACATGAATACCTTGTTCATCTCATCGTCAAGTCTTGATATACGTAGAGACAGATCTCTCTCGTCTACTGAGACTTTCTTCCCCACCAGAAACTCTGTGAGAATCTTGCATACTGTGGCGTGTGCCCCGGCGTGACCCTGAATAGAGTTGATCAAGGTCTCATCAAGGTCGAAGAGAACTGCCTTCACATTGGACAGGCCTCTGTCTTTGGCGGTTGACATCGTTGTTCTGGAAACGCTCCCTTCACATTTTCTTCGGAAGAAAACCCAGTTTCCTGAGCTCAATCCTTAATTTCTTTTCGCGAAGAATCATCTCTTTTGTTACAAATTTTCTCTGCCAGTGCTCAGCAAGACTCGTAGCGTCTCCCTTAAAATAGTTCATATTTACCAGCGACCTGTTACTCTCGCCATAGTTTCTCAGCATAGTCTTCTGGTCTGGGAGTCGGTATCTGTTCTTGTGCAGAACCATATCGGTGCTCCATCTTGGCCTAAGCGGGGGCTTCTCAGCAGGATAGCCGATACATAAGAGAAGTAGAGGCAAAACATTCCTTGGCAGATGTAGAAGCTCCGAGACTTCTCGGAGGACCTTCCAGTGGTAGATTGTGATGACTGAACCCAGACCGAGCGATTCAGCAGCCATGACCATGTTTTGGGCTGCAAGCGAGGCGTCTATGAGACTGTGAACGAGCCTCGTCACCTCACCCAGATAACAATCTATCTTGAGCATTTCAAACATCTTCAGCGGCCGTGCAACATCGCAACATACAAATACCCATACGGGGGCCGATTCTAGGACTTGGTTCTCGCTTAAAAGATTGTTTATCAACCTCCGCTTTCTCCTGTCGCTGACTTCTATGAAGCTGTAAAACTGGATCCCACACGATGTTGGTGCTCTCTGTCCCGCTTTGACTATGGTCTTGAGTAGCTTTCCAGAGACAGCTCTCTGAGTGAATCGTCTTACACTTCGCCTTTCAAGAATCAGGTGCAGAAATGATGGTGAAGCCTTTTCTGGGAGGGCCAAGATCTCCACATCCAAGCAGCAGATGGAGATTAGGATATGAGCTAGAAACCTATATCAAGACAGAAGAAATAACAGAAATGCAGGGAATGGGTCGGTAGTTCAGCTGGGCTAGAACGTCCGCCTTACACGCGGAAACCCACAAGGCCGCAAGGTCGGGAGTTCAAATCTCCCCCGGCCCACCACGATCTGGGTTCAAGTCCCCCT
>CAYZRW010000028.1:0-22593 GCA_964480955.1 uncultured Candidatus Bathyarchaeia archaeon
TTTTTTTCTTGTATAATCACTATTGAAACTAGATCCAGAAGCAACTTATTGGAAGCTTTAGGAGATAGCTAGCGGTTGCTGCGGTCTCTAGAATATGGATTACGCAGTCTTTTCTCACCTGTTCATTGCGGACTGTATTGAAAATCGATTACAAACTCCGGTGGAAAGAGACGTTTATTGGCGAGATCGATTAATTGACCTAGCTTGCTCTTTGCTTCTGTGGCAGTCTCACGGTCAAGCCACTTCTTCTCGACAGCCTCCCTATACTCGTCTTCGTCCAGAACCACCGTTTCCCATTCAGGGGAGACCCATAGGTCTAGGAAGAGGTCGGTCGCCTTCACTGTGGCCCCCTCAATCCGGACGGGCTTGATGATGTCGGAATAGTATCCATCAAGGCGATTACTCCGGTTGTACACCTTACCTACATCATACCATTCGCCGGGAAACACAAACCAGACGACTGGGTAACCACTATCTATAACAACTCTTCCTTCCACAATTACGGGTTTCTTCGGGTGGGCCACACCTAAAGAAACTATGACTTGCTCGTCAACGTACAGCAGCTTGTGTTTGTAAACAGCCAGCCTGTTCGGAGGTCTCATATACTCTACGGTGAGCTGCTCAACTCTCCTCAGGTGTTCTAAGCGGTTCTCGCTCATACCTTCAACCTTCAACGTTGGTTTGGCTGCATCTTTGCCCAGGGCATTCTATGTCAGCCAGAGTCTGATCTGGCACAGTCTCCGGTCTGATTGCAGCCGCACTGAACCGAGAGCTGGTTTTCGAGGTGATGCAGGGATATGCTTTTGACTATTCAGTCTTAGGGATTAGCCAGAATTCGTTGCCGTCTGGATCCTCAAGCATAGCATATCTCATGTTTTCGTCCCATTCGGACGGAGCCAGCTCCCTGGTGAATTCAACACCTTTCTTCTTCAGCTCTTCGTAGGTTGATTCAATGTTGCTGGTGAGCAGAGTGATTCCTGTGTTCCCAGGTTCCAGCGGTTCCATCTCGCATAGGTGCAACCCTACAGGTGAGTTGGCTGGGCGGACAACAACCCAGTGGTCTGCATCGTCTTGGACTGTGAATCCTAGCTTCTCAACATACCAATTCTTTGATCTTTTGGCATCCGATACAACAACGGCTACAGTTCCAATCTCAAGCGTCATCTGACTCGCACCAGTGAAAAGGCTGGGTCCCTCTGGACTTATATGTCTGGTGTTTCTCGAAGTCTCTATGTTACCGAAAACTATCGTGCGCACCTGTACGCCGATTGGTTAGGTTATTCTCCTTTGATCACAATCACTTTCTTGAAGAAAAAGGGGAAGTGTAGGGTAGAGTTTACCGCATTGAGGCCCTGAGCGGACGAGTTATCGTTTTCCTGAGAAAGCCTATTTTGGTCTTGACTAAGAGAAAAGGCAAGACTATGTATATTGTTGTTGATAAGACCGCTGCGGTCGCGAACGCTGTCGCCGAGGCCAGGTCAGGGTTCAGCCACATCAAACTGTTGTATTGCTGGGTTGCAATGTACACTACGCCAAGTAGAGGTAGCAGTAGAACCCTGAAGGTGGGCTTCAATATGTCCGATCTGTCTATGAACTTGGCAATTGGGGCGAGACCAAGAATAGTAGAAGACGTTCCAGCCGCCTACCAGGAGCTGACCTATCTTGGTTGATCCTATCATGTCGTCTCTTACATGACGCATATGGGTGACTTCTGGAGCTGGAGGGTTACTGTAGGCAGCTGTCGCGATTATGCATGAGGGTGTGGGTGAAGGTGAGGGACTGGGCGACGGGGTCGGGGTGGTCTCGGCTATGGTGACAGCTACGTCGAGCTGATCTGAAAGTCCATTGCTCGACCCTGCGATCCTGAGTGTGTGGTCTCCTGCAGTGGCTGATCCACCAGACGAGACAGTTGGAGTTGCATTGATCTGTCCATCACTTGGCGGCGTGACGGGGCTTGTTAATGATGTGGTGACGTCCGTTGGCACATCACCAGACCAAGCATGGGACAGGTTGACTGGAGAGCTGAACACCTACCGATGTGACCGTGATTTTGGACGAGTTTGACGAGCTTACAGGAACCATTAACGTGGTTGGAGACGCTGAGAGGGAGAAGTTTGGACCGCTTGGCCCCCAAGATAAGTGTCGCCGCCAGTACTGTACCATGAGATCATGTCAGTGGTGCCGCCTTGGTGGAAGTGAAGCCCGAGGTCGACTTGTATGATGTATTGGGTTCCGACCGTGAGTTCGACTGGGGGTGCGCGCTCTTCAATAATTGTCTTTCTGTCAGAATGGAACAGGTTAGCATCAAGTTGAACCCTCATGAGGTCTGGACCGAGAACAAAAGCGCTCATACAATGGCATGAGTGCTTCCGAAGTAGAGCGCTTCTCATACCATCGCGCTACAAAAGCATAAATACACAAAAATGTGAACGATGCCTTGAATATTTGTTTTGACAAAAAAAACGGAATGGAAACTAACGGTAAGTCTGGTTGACGTCGGTTGATAACGATAGTTGGTGCAGGAAAGGTCGGTAGCGCCTGTGCGTTGAGTATTCTTCATAGGCGCTTCACTGATGTTACTTTGGTCGATGTTCTGGAAGGCCTCGCCGCGGGCGAGGCGCTTGACATGACGCAGGCTTCCTCCTCTATTGGATTCGATGGGAAGATCAAGGGCAGCTCTGATTTTGCAGATATGGCTGGATCAGAGCTTGTGATTGTAACTGCTGGATATCCTCGAAAACCCGATACTTCAAGACGTGATCTTGCTCAAGGTAATGCGAAGATAGTCTCTTCAGTGGTTCAAGAGATAGTTCGGTACGCTCCGGATTGTAAGATAATGATGGTCACGAATCCGGTCGATGCTATGACCTATCTAGCGTATAAGAAGTCGGGCTTCGAACGCAACAGAGTCTTTGGGATGAGTGGTATGCTTGATTCTGCAAGGTATCGCTCGCTTTTAGCGCTTGAACTCGGTGTCTCAAGGGAAGACATCCAAGGTCTGGTTATTGGAGAGCATGGAGACCTTATGATCCCGCTTGTCGACTACACAACGGTCTCGGGGATTCCGCTGAGAAAATTACTGAGCGCTGAGAGTATTGGGAGAATAGTGGAGAAGACGAGGTCGAGTGCCATGGATGTCATCAGACTTAAGGGAGCCACCGTACATGCTCCTGCGTCCGTCGTCGGTGTGATGGCTGAGGGTATAATCAAGGGCAGGAACAGAGTGATTTCTGCGTCCGTTATTCCCGATGGAGAATACGGCCTCAAGGATGTCGCAATCGGTCTGCCCATAGTCTTGGGAAGAAACGGGGTTGAAAAAACAATTGAACTCGAACTAGACGTTGAGACTAAAAGAAGGCTCTCGGAGGCGGCTTCCTCAATTCAATCAGTGATGTCACAGATATCCTCCATGTAGATCAATGGTTCAAGATCTCCTCAACTACCTATTCCTTACAACAAGAATGATGGTTGACCAAATCACAAATGAGCGATATGCCCTACTGCTGTATCTCTGGCCTCTTATCACAGTTGGCTTGGCGTAGGAGACACGAACCCCTCTTTCAGCAACAGTTTCAATGACTGCTGATATTTGGATATTCTAAGTTCGGCGTTTTCTCTTAGGGCCTCATAGCTTAGTTTCACTCGGGCCAATCCTGTCTCTACTGCAGCCTTCCCTGTGGCAGCAGCGACTCTTGGGTACATGGCTGAATCCATCATCGTGGGGATGATATGGTCTTCCCTCAGTCCCTGCTCTTCAGCAAACTTCGCTATCTCATGGGCCACCGCCAGCATCATCCCTGTGTTTATGCCTCTTGCTCTAACATCTAGCATACCCCGAAAGACCGCTGGAAAACACACGGCGTTATTGACTTGATTGGGAAAGTCCGGTCTGCCTGTGGCAACCACTTTGGCTCCAGCCTTCTTTGCCTCCTCCGGCAATATCTCTGGTACCGGATTGGCCAGGGCGAATACAATCGGTCTGTCAGCCATAGACGACACCATCTCTTCTGTTATTATCCCTGGCCCGGGTTTGGATAGAGCTACAACTACATCGGCTCCTCTTAGAGCATCGTGAATTCCGCCTCTGAGTCCTATCTTGTTAGTCATCTTCGCCATCTCGGCTTTGTACTTGTTCAAGTCTCCCCGCTCGTCATAGATGATTCCCTTGCTATCGACCATAACGAGATTCTCAGCCCTTACTCCAGCCTCGATCATAAGTCTCGTTGAGCCTATGGCAGCAGCACCGGCCCCCACTACAGTCAGACGCAGTCCACTAAGCTTCTTTCCCACAACCTTGAGTGCGTTCAACAAACCTGCGAGGACGACCATAGCTGTTCCTTGGCAGTCATCATAAAAGGCAGGGATTTCCAGCTCCTTGGTCAGTCTCTCAAATACATAGAAGGACTTTGGGGCATCTATATCCTCTAGGTTTATCCCTCCGAATGAAGGCGCAATCCACTTCGTCGCCTGCACTATCTCATTTGGGTCCTGTGTTGACAGACATATGGGGAAGGCGTCGACATCGCCTAGGTACTTGTATAGAAGAGCCTTCCCCTCCATCACCGGTAGTCCTGCTCTGCCCATATTGCCGAGCCCAAGTACTCTTGAACCATCCGTTACGATGGCTACGGAGTTGCCTACGTTTGTGTAATCGAAAATCTGGTCTGGCTCTTCTTCGATCTCTCTGCAGGGCTGAGCCACCCCTGGAGTATACCATACTGCGAAGTCCTCATAAGATGTGATGGGGACCTTGAGTGTTACAGCCAACTTACCCCTGTAGAATCTGTGCCACTCATTAGCTATCTGCCCGTAAGGTTTGGACATCTATATCTCATCAACCTTAACCCATTGATACCTGTCTTTGTTGGCAAACCCGTTCTTAACCTTTCAAAAAATCGTATCTCATAGATGCTCTTGGTACAAAATGATTTGTGAAGCAAGAAGTAACGATTTCCTGATGCAGAATCAAGAGTTCATCTGTAACTTTGAGTATTCACGCCTATGACATCGCAATAGATTGGTACATGAGACTGTGACCCAGCCTCTAGGTTGACACGTGACTAGAAGCGTCATCTAGCGTGCTTTGCTAGTGAATCTCGCCTCTTGCTAGAGAAGCAGAGATGCCGGCTATGGAAAGGATTGTGAGAACAGAGAAGATTACAGTCATACTTTGAACTAGAGGAGTGGCTGCGGCGGGATTAATCTGGAGGCCCCTAAGGTAGAGTGCGAAGACCGTTGACACTATGGCCATGCTGGAGGCTTGGCCCAAGAACCGCATGGTGCCCAGAGTAGATGCTGCAACACCGTAGTAGACTCTTGATACAGCGCTCATAACGGCGTTGGTGTTGGGTGAAGAGAAGAGTCCGAAGCCCAGCCCCATCAATACCAGGTTTCCTATTACCAGATCCAATGAAGAATGGGGTGTGAGCAGAGTGAAGATGAACAGTCCTGCAGAATTAAGGGCCATACCTGCAGAGGCTACTATCCGAGGCTCGATTCTGTCAGAGAGGCGACCTGCCAGCGGAGAGACAACTACTTGAACCAACGGCTGGACTAGGAGGATCAGTCCGGCCGCCTGGGGGTCAAGGTGTTTTGCTATTTGGAGATAGAGGGAGAGGAGAAAGCCTGTAGCGAAGGTCGCACTGTAGTTGATTAAAGTAGCTAGATTGGAGAATGTGAAGGCTACATTGGAGCTGAAGAGTCTAATGTCCAAGAGTGGGAATCTGGTAGACCTCTCTTCAAGGATGAAGACTGTAAATCCAATCAAGCCCAAGAAGAAGAGTGTCTTGTTGACGTCAGATAGGGAGAAGGTTGAGGCGCCGTAGATTACAGCGGTTAGACTTGAAATAGAAAGGACGGAACCCGCTAGATCAAATTTTTCTTCCACAACCCCTACCCATTCACCTTTCAGCTTGGTCAGGACAATAGCCAGCGCAACAACTCCTACCAGGGTGTTTAGGCCAAAGATGGATCGCCAGCCAAGGTTGTATGTGAGGATGCCGCCTAGAAAAGGGCCTGCCGATAGCCCTGTGTAAACAGATGTAGCGTTGATGCCTAGGACTTTCCCCCGTTCCTTAGCTTGAAAGGCTGAGGTGAGGATGGCCACTGACGTGCTGCTTATCATGGCGCCGCTGACTCCTTGGAATGCGTACGCTGCGATCAAGAAGGATATTGAATTAGCCTGAGCCGATAGCAAGGAAAAAAGGGTATAGCCCGAAATTCCGACTAGGAAAACCTTCTTTCTGCCATGAAGATCAGCAAGTCTTCCAAACGGTAGCAAGAAGGCTGCCAAGGCCGCGAGGAAGGTGGTGACCAATAGGTTGAGGGTGAGAGCGTCAGCGCTAAACTCCGCGCCTATAGATGGAATGGCTAGACTCACGGAGCTGCTCATGAAAGGTGTCAGAAAAGAAGCCAGTGAAGTTACGAGTAGCACCTGGAATGGTTCTGTCCGAGTCTGTGGTTTTTCCATTTCTTGGCACGCTCTAAAGTCTCTCTAGTTCGGGACAGCAGGTTGAACATATGTCGGAGTGGCTTCGGAAATAAATGTTGGTCGAAAATACTGCACGTGGGCGTTTATTCGCGCTGTGGCTTCGTTTTTGCCATTTTCCGGTATCGAAAGCAGCTAGCATGCCGAGAGCGTGCACTATGCGACAGTTGTGGACGAGTATTTCTTTGATAGGACTGTTCAATGTCTCAGAGGGAGATGTAGAGCGCGCGCGTAGCGATTGGGCTTCATCCTATTGTTGGCGCTTTCTCTGCTGGAATGGCTATTGCCGAGTCCAATGTCCTTGCGCGGGTGAGGGAGTACATCAGCAAGGTTACTCTAATCTTCTCGCCAATCTTCTTCGCGGTGCTGGGGGCTCGTCTAAATCTATGGTCACTCAGCGCCACATCACTCTATGGGATGTTGTTGATGCTGGCGATCGCCATTATCAGCCTCACGGCTGGGGCAATAAATCAGGATGTCTACGCACAGATAGTTGCGATGGCAGCCATTACCACTATAATGACGCCTATATTGTTGAGGCGTTCTTTCGGAAGAGAGCCTACTCATGGCAATACTGCCAGCATATCTATGGAACAAGGCGTCAGCGCCTAGAAAGTCAATCCAAGATTCTGTGGAATCTACCCGACAATACTTTACGATGTGTAAGATGACTGTTCGAGCTAGGGATGCGATAAGGAAAGTAACATCATTTTCAGACGAAAAATAGGACGCAAATATTGAGGTCTAACAGAGAAGATTTGTGAGCAGATATCTGTCTATAGCCATTTCGACTTCGTTTGAAACGTCACTGGTTCAATTTCTCATAACGTTTGATCAGTTTATGCTTGGCTATGGACATCAGCTCTTGCCTTACTAGAGAAGTAAGAGACACCTAAGGTGGTAATAATGGCTGTCGATAGTATTACTGTTAGAGTAACTGGAATGTAGATATCGGCTCTTGACAGACCCATTTGTTGAGGGAGGACTGCGAGGACCGCGGCGGCAAGTCCCCTGGCATAAACTACGTTCATTAGTTCCTTTTCCCTTCTCAGCGAACTCATAAGCGTGACGATGCCCACGGCTACATAACGAACTAACAATAAGAGTAATGATATTGTTAGTCCGTAGGCAACTAGGAAAATGTTGGGAAAGCTTACTATGAGGCCTAAATATACAAAGAAGAAGGTCTTTACCAAGAAGGCAATCTCGGATTCAAGCTTCTTGAACGACTCATCCAGCACGACCGGTCTCTCTGATTTGTGAAGGAAGCTTGAGATCTCTTCTTCATTTCCTAGGACTATTCCAAGTATAAGGACCGATAGAGCTCCACTTCCGCCTAGGTATTCTGAGGCTAAGTAAACCAGAAACAACACCGCCAATGTTAGCATATATCGGTAGGGTTCATTTTTCATTCTTGAGAGTCCACCGAGCCAGATGAAGCCGAAGACTACGCCGAGTAGTGCGCCTGTTGAGAATCGGGAAATCACAACCCTCATCAACGCATCAGTTGTAGGCAGCCCGGATGACATCACGCCTATCAAAGTGAGAGCAGCAACTATACAGAGAACATCGGTTATTGCTGATTCAAGAACCAGAGTGGTTGAGCACTTATCACTTATTCTCATTTTTGGGACGAGGGTGACAACTACGATAGAGCTGCTTCCACCCAGAATACTTCCAAGTAGAAGGCCGTCTGACCACCTCAGCCCCAGAGTCAGTTTCGCAAATAAGGCGATAGCAGTTACACTCAAGAAGAACGCCACAATCGCCAACGCAATTGCACGCGGACTTTCTTTGATGACGTGACGCAGGCTGAGACTCATTCCGCCATCAAGAAGAATTATTATCAACGCCAGCACGGCCAAGTAAGGAGCCAGAGGCGAAATGTCTGCTAAACGGATGAACCCTAATACCGGACCGAACAGGACGCCGAGAAATACTAGGAAAAGCATGTCCGGTATGCCTGTTCTGCGAAAGAGGTAGCTACCTAGAGAACCTATTACAATGACGATAGCGGCCAGCAACAGTGCTAAAGATACATCTTGAATCATTGTGGGACCAGCTTAATATTGGCCTTAACTTTTTTATAAATATGAGCTGATACAAACCGAAAGAGATTGTGGCCGATGTGAAACTACATAAGACACAACTGCAATATCTGGACTCATGAATACTAGAGGCCCTAGCTCTCTGGAATCGGAGTCAGCCAAAAGACTCTCCAAAATCGGAGAAACAGACCTACTATTGGGCATCCCAACCTACAACTGTGCTCATACAATAGGTTATGTCCTGCACCAAGTCGCCAAGGGCCTAGCAACTTACTTCCCGAACCGCAAATCTCTGATCCTAATCTCTGATGGGGGGTCTCAAGACGGAACCAGAGAAGTTGCCGAGGCAATCAAGACTGGAGGAGTTAAGCGTCTATTTGCCAGGTACAAAGGGGTATCTGGGAAAGGGTCGGCTGTCAAAGCGATCTTGGAGGCAGCCTCTATCTTAAACGTGGAGGTTGCTGCAATGTTTGATTCTGATCTGAGGAGCATCACACCCGAATGGTGCAAGACAGTTCTTGAAGCTGCATCAAATGAAGCAGACCTCGTAACACCATTTTATGTTCGACACAAATATGATGGCACGATAACAAATAATCTCTGCTACCCATTCACACGAGCAGTTTACGGACTCAGGATCCGTCAACCTATTGGCGGCGACTTTGGTTTCTCAAATGCCCTCGTAACCAGACTTTCTGAAAGCCTGCTATGGGTAAACCCATATGTCCAACGTTTTGGGGTTGACATATTCATAACTCACACCTCCATCGCACATGGATTCAAGATCAAGGAGGCTTTCTTGGGATCAAAAGTTCATGAAGCAAAAGATCCTGGAGCAGAGCTTACACCAATGTTCAACCAAGTAGTCGGATCTATGTTCACATGCATGAAAGAATATGAAGAATATTGGAGGCAAGTGGGTCCAAGCAGACCAGTACCACTTGTCAAATATTCGTTTTCTTTTCCTGGACCGGAACCTGTCAAGATCAACTCGGCTAAGCTTCTGGACGAATTCAGAAAGACAATAATCGAAGAGATGGCACTTCTGAAAGAGGTACTTCAGGAAGACCTTCTTGAATCCCTAACTAAACTTGTCCAGTCACCACAATTCCAAATCCCTCCTGATAAATGGGCTAGGACCGTCTATTCATTTGCCTGCAATTTCAGAAAACGAATTCAGTATGAAGCACAGACCAAGCTTCTAGGTTGTCTAAGAGGACTTTGGCTTGGAAAGGTATACAGTTTTCTTCTAGAGACAGAAAATATGTCAGATGACGATGCTAATTGCTTAATAGAGAAGGAAGCTGATGTCTTTGAAGAACTGAAACCATTCTTCCTCTCTCATTATTCCAAGAACTAACCCTTCAGGCTGAATCAACCTTGAGGCTGATGAAATTTGCGGATCGCGATAGTAAGGACCACTCTCCATAAAGGGTCGGGCCAGACAATTCACATTCGCGAACTCGCGAAGAGGCTTAGCAATAAAGGAGTTGAAGCCAAAGTCTTTACACGTGAAGCCACCGGAGATATCTCACCGGTTGAGCCAACTGAAGTCAAATTTAGGGGTTCAAGTATCCCTTTCATCCGCCACTTCGGGTTCATGGCCAAATGCGGCATGCTAGTCGACAGATTTGACCTAGTTCATACACAGTATCATCCCGGAATATTTGCTGGAAATTTTGTGCGCACATTAAGGAAGATCCCGCATGTCTTTACTTTTCACGGATACGCACCTATCCGAAGCTGGACTAACCCCGCCCAGAAACTCAAGATGCTGGATCACGCACTGGGAACAATCATTGCGCTACATTCCGGGGTGGACAGGGTTATCGCGATAAGTCAGTACATCAAGAAGATATTGATAGAATTCTACCATTTTGATAAGGCGAGAATATCGCTGATATATAATGGGGTTGATATTGAAAGGTTTCGTCCAAGAATAGATGGATCAAGCGTTAGGGTAAGATATGGAATCCATGATTCCCCGACCGTTCTGTACCTGGGGAGGATGGATCCATATAAGGGAGTCCAGTTCTTACTCAGGGCTGCGCCTATTGTGCTACAGGAATTACCCAACGCCAAATTTGTCGTAGCGGGTGGAACAAGATTCGACCAAGTCAAGATTCAAGATCTCACGTCTTCACCCAAGATTCGTAATGCGCTAGTGTTCACTGGATATGTTCCTGAAGGTGATGTCCCCTCATTGTACGCAGCCTGTGATGTCTTCTGTTACCCCAGTCTTTGGGAAGGATTCGGATTGACCCCTGCTGAGGCTCAAGCCTCAGCCAAACCAGTTGTGGCCTTCAATCACTGTGCAATTCCTGAGGTTGTTAGAGATGGTGAAACCGGCATACTTGTTAGGCCTAAAGACCATCGTGAGCTTGCTAAAGCCCTCGTCAGGCTTCTGAAAGACCCATCGCTTCGTCAGGCAATGGGTGTGGAAGGTAGGAGAAGAGTTCAGAGGCTCTTCAATTGGGACTTGGCAACTGAGAAGACGCTTGAAGTGTACAAGCAAGCAATAGAATCTAAAGGCGAGACTAAATGAAGACTGATCTCGCCCTCCTCGACATGGATGGAACAATACTGGCAAAGAGATCAATAGACGTACTGTGCGACAGATGCGGCTTTACGTCCAGACTCAAAGAAATTGACCTTGAACTCAGAGAAGCTCCAAGATATCTGGTCACGGAAAAGATAGCTGAGCTCTTTGCCTGGAGGAGAAGAACAGATTTGGAGAGTATATTTGATTCGATTCCCCTCAACGAAGGTGTTCATCAGCTTATCTCGTTCTTGAAAGGGAGAGGATTCACCGTGGCCCTAGCGACGGATGGATATAGATTCCTAGCTGACAGGCTCAAGGATAGACTTCAGCTGGACCTCGTCTTTGGAAATACGCTGCAATTTGAGGGAGACTCACTAACTGGTCGGCTGTCAACTGTCCCCGGATGTTTGAAGATTCCAAACTGCAGAGAGTATTTGGTCTGCAAACTTAGAATCTTGAAATCACTTCAAGATACTTTGGGTGGAAGAACTGTGGCGATTGGGGACAGTGACTCAGATTATTGCATGCTTGAGGGGGCAGACATCTCAATAGCATATAAGCCTAAGGTAGAAAGAATAAAGGAGAAAGCAGATTTTGTCGCTCAAGACTTCAATGAAGTGATTACGTTCCTGAAGAGGAAATTTGGCTGAGGCCGAATTCATGGTACCTAAGGTTGCCTATCTAGGTTCATACAAGAATTTTGATCTAGAGAAATGTCTTGACAGGAAATTGAACAGTTTCATTCGTGATGAGGCAGACCTTCAGAGGCCTATAGTAATATCCTTTGTCATCCCTACAAAGATCGATGTTGGTAAGAAAACCCGTGAACTTGAACTCGATGTCTTAAAGAGAATACTCTCGGAATGCAGCAAACTCATCGATTTAGGGTATGTTGATGAGATAGTGGTGATTGATGGCTCTCTCGATCAAAGTGGCCGACCAGACTTCTCAATCTTGATCAAGGTTGTTGAGACGGCATATGAAGAGCTTGACCTGTTCAGAAGGCAAGTAGGCCTGCTGAGGGAGAATCGAGCCGAGGCTATGAATGCCAAGAGAGGCTTCTTCGATTTCATAGTGAGAGCAGTACATCAATTTGACGAGAACCTCTTTCATGTACTTGAGAAATTTGAATTTCCCAAAAAGACTGGGCTGGACGCTATTCCTCCAGGGAAGGGAGCCGCGTTATGGCTCGCTCTCCCTATGACGGAGGGAGATATCGTATGCTTCCTTGACTCAGATATCATGAACTTTACGAGAGAGTTCGCTGTCTCACTATGCCACCCTGTTGTTGAAGACCTCCGAAAGAAAAAACAGAACGTTGCGATGACCAAGGCTTGCTACAAAAGATTGACGATGACCTATGAATTTCCATACCGATCCTACACTTTTGGCGGCCGCGTAACAAGGCTCTTTGCCATCCCCCTGCTGAAGGTTCTCACAAAAGAGTTTCCTGAAATATTCAGAGGATTCGATTCAGTCAGATACCCACTGGCAGGAGAGTTCGCAGCTAGACGAGAGCTTCTGGAAAGCATCTTTTTCCCCATCGACTACAGCATCGAATTCTCAATTCTCAACCAATCGATGAGAAGACTATCCCCCTCAGCCATAGCCCAGGTTGACCTCGACGTATTCTTCCACATCGGCCAATCCGTAAGAGGCTTGGACACGATGATAGCTCAGATAACAAATAGAATTCTCAGAACTCTTGAACGTGAGGGAATAGAGCTTTCTAAGGAAAAAAGGGAACAGGTGATCTCAAGGTATAGAAAGGAGGCCATTGCCATGTTGCCCAAATACTTGGAAACCTTCAGCAAGCTTCAAAATCAAGTTGCCATGAATGAAAGAATACATTATTCAAAAGAGATAGACATAAGAAGATTTGAGCGATTCTACAGACAGTTTAGAACGAACTTCTTGCATGACCCTAACCCTCAACAGCTAATTCTGCCCTCATGGAGAGAACTCAGTTCCAGCATCAACTATTTTGCTGTAAGCTCACTTCTTAGAAGGAGGGGTAACCAGAGTACTCATGCAAGGCTCTGTGAAGCAGGATTACTAATTTGACCTATTTCTCTTCTTTAGTTCTTGAGTACCATGACCAGAAGTCCTCAGGCTTCTTCGCAATATCTCCCGTGGCACTGACCCATTTCTCCACATTCTTGGCTACATAGTCTTTGAGACCAAGGCCAAATGCTATTCCAATGCTTAAGCCTGCGCCTAACGCGATGCCCCAAGCAAGGGCATTCCCTATTGTGTTGAGAACTGTGATATCGATCTTCATCACGCCTAGGGCAATTACCGCTACCACATAATAGCCTATAAGCCTCAACCCCACAGCCAAGAATCCTGCTAACTCCACCCTAGCCTCAGCCCCAATAACCCTGGCAATATCGGCTATGAAGTCAGATACCACTAGACCGATGAACAGTATCAGGAGCCCCGCAACAATATTAGGGAGATACTCTGGTGTAGTCTGCAGCAAGGTTCTAAGAACTCTAACTTGAAAAAGATCCAGTGCGAGAAGAATAGCGACCAAATAGATAGCCCACCTTATCGTGAACTCAAAAAATCTCACACAAGTTGTGCCTGATCGCTCAAGTGCTTTTCCTAAGATGGTTCTGTGCAGAAGATCTTCGAACCCTACTTTCACAAGTAGCCACGAGAGAGCCCTGCCGAGAACATGCCCAGAGGCCCATCCAAGACTCAGAATAGCTGCAGCGACCAGAAACTTGGGACCTAACTGTAAAATCTCCATCCATATTTCTGAGAAAAGCTCTTCAAACATGATTTTTAACCTTCTCAGATTCTCTTGGCTTTGAAACCGACCTTTAAGGCATCAACTTGACTAGAGAAGTGGAACGAGTTTCTTTTTGATTATCGACTCCCAAGTGAACCTCTGTATCACATTGTCGAAGTTATTGTCAACCCTATCCTCGAGATAGAGCCTGTAAATCCTAAAAGCAATGCTTTTTGGATCCTCATCCAAGTCGAACATATATCCTTCAATATCATCCCTTATCAATTCCTGAAATGATGGAATCCTAGAACAGAAGATAGGTTTTCGGGCAGCTCCAGCCTCAATTACGGGAAGGCCGAAACCTTCCTCTCTGCTGGGGATGAGTATGAGGTCTGCAATGTTGTAGACATCTGCAACACTCCATTTCTGAATGCCGCTGTTACGATATTCTCTTTCCTGACCAATTGACTCATGACAGAAGATTACGTTTTCCCTCAGGCCTCTCCTCTCTATCAGCTCATCTAGATATTCAAGGTAGGCCATGCCTAGCTTTGAAGCTTGGTGGTCTGGAGGGCCTGTTATCAAGAATCTTATCTGTCGAGGCTCACTGATCAAATGCTGTAGCTCATCAACAATGAACAGTGCAAGTTCAATGTTCTTCCTTGGAGTGACTCTGACGGGGGTTACTATTATGTAGTTTTCAAAAGAGAGGCCAAGTTTCTTCATGAGAAGTTTCGTGGTTTCATCTATTTTGATGAACTCTTCAATGTTTACGCCATTCGGGACAACTATAGCCCTCTCTATCTTGTAAGGTTCATCTAGCTTCGCCAGTTCTTTTGCTCTGACATTAGTTGGAGTTACATAGCAAATGTTTTTGGCTTTACGATGGAGGAGTGTCGCAGGGAAGCTATCTTTCTTCTGGAACCACTCCTCCCTCAGAAGGGCACTATCATGAACCCAAAATATTACCCTTTTCAGCTTCTCAGCCACATCATTAATGGCTGCAGTTGCAGCAAAATTGAAGGGCATAGAAGGAATATTGTGAACTATGCAGACATCTATACCTTTGAGATTCTTGCTCAGCTCTTCCGAGATTTCTTCTTTCACTGCTTGGAAGTCTACACTCTTTCCGTCCCGCAGAAGCTCCTCCTGAATCCCTTGAATAGTTGGGTGATTGGGCCAGAGCAAAGGAATCTTGTGTTCCGTGATGTTCTTATAATCTAAGCCTCCGCCGCTACCGAAGATCAATCGTATCTTGTATCCCAATTCAGATAGAAATCTTGCATGGTGCTCCATCACTATCTCGACGCCACCCATCTCTTTGGGTGGTGCAGTATAATGTATTATCGCAATATCAGGCATTGACTGTAGATCCTGGTATGTAAGTTACTGACATAGGGTAAATATTTGTTACGGTTGATCAAGTCAGACTCTTGAATTTTCTTTGTTGATCGGTGTGTTTGTATCCTCCTCAGTTGGTGAATGTTATTCGAACCCATGACATTTCCTATCTTTCGTCTCTTCTCAAGCAACTACTTTTGATCATATTGCTCGGATAGTTACGATGTCTGTTATCGTTACAATGGTGAGACCGGTATTGCTTAGCCACTGTTGAGACAGTTACAAACGTCAGAGGGACTGAAGACGTATCTACAGAGCGAAACGGTAGCGCCTGAAGCCAATTTTTCCACACTGAGTCGTTTCTTCATGTGATGAGGACGCTGCAGCATCTATGATTCTCCGAAAAACAGTATAGACAAGAATCGCATGTTTAGCGGGAGCGATGATAGAAGCGGCGATGAAATCTTGACCTGATAAACGTTAAACTTGGTTAGATCTTTGCTTCTTCTTGACTAACGGATTGGCTACAAAGATGGAATTGGGTATGACAATAGTGTCACCGTCTCTGTTTTCTAGGATTGTTGTTCTTATGCTGAGTCTTACAGATATAGCCCAAGAAAGCTACCGGCTTCAGCCGTGTAGATGAATTGGGCACCAGAGAAGACATTTGAGACTTAAATGTCTGGTACCCAATAATAATACTGGTAGTTTCATGCAGAGAACCAACACCTTCATCCTTGCTCCAACAATAGAGCAAGAGAGGATACTAAGGGATAAAGCTACCAACTGTGCCAAATTATGGAATGAGGCAACCTACCGCAAAAGACAGGCATACATAAACTATCAACCCCTAGATTGGAAGTGCAAAGACCTCTACCAGAAATATTCACCACTAATTGATTCAGCAACAGCTCAACAGATCATTAGAAAGAACAACGAGTCATGGAGAAGCTTCTTCGCATTGAAGCAACTGGAGCGAGAAGACAGACTGCCGCCAAACATCGAGAAAGTACGTATGCCCAGATACTGGAAGAGAGATGGAAAATACAGGTTGATGATGGTTCTGAGGAATGACTGCTACAGCGTAAAGGATGGAGTGATGAAACTACCAAAGAAGTTGAAAATACCCATCCGAGGCAAGCCAAAATGGATCGGCAAACAGGGAAAGACCGAGGTCATCTATGATGAGGTTGATGGAAAGTGGCGTGTCTTTCAGGCTGTTAAGACAAAGCCATTATTCAAGCCGAAAGGCTCCAAGACATGCTACATCGACCCTGGCATAATCAACCTGTTCACCATCTGGCTTGAGGGATGGAGACAACCAATTGCATACAGTGGGAGAAATCTACTCTCTGATTGGTGGTACTGGGTCGATAGAATAGCGGACTGTCAGAGCATACTTGAAACAATAAACAGCAAGAAAGGTTCGAAGCACCTCAGTAGACTGTACAGGATAAGGCAACGGAGATTCAGACAAGCCATCAACACCATGATAAGAAATATGGTAAGAGACCTCTACGAGCTGGGAGTCTCAAAGATCGTTATTGGCAACCTGACAGACATCAGAGAAGACAACAATAAGGGAAAGAAAAGCAACTCAATCATCCACAACTTCTGGAGCTTCAACCACCTCGTTCAAAGACTAAAGTGTACAGCACAAGAATACGGTATAGGAGTGAGGGAAGCCAGCGAATACAAGACTTCAAGCAGATGCATAAGGTGTGGCTCAGAAAACATTGAGAGTAAAGGGCGACTATTCAAATGCCTTGACTGTGAACTAGAAGCCAATAGGGACGCTATTGGAACTTTAAACATGGCGAACCTCTATGGAGGTCACGCTGTCAGGGTGATGACACACCCTAAACTTCTAAAATGGGATGGAGTGAGGTGGCAGGCTAACAGGCCAATGACCCACCGACTGATGAACATGATAGAAGCTAGAATCTCCTGACTTTAGTCATGGAGAGTGTCAACGGGGTGAGGTCAACACCCAGAAGAGAGACTGCTATAAGAGTACCAACAATATATATCGCATATCTTAAGATTTTCCCAATTCCCTCTTTAGCGTTTTCTGGGAACGGCGTCTTCTCAAACATTCTATTGAGAACTCTTGATACGATTCTTGCAATCACATATGCAGCCGCTAACGCTGTGGCTGCCTCAATCAGCTGGAGGATATCTATACCTGCGATATTCACCTTTCTAGGAATCCTCCATTCGTTGCTTCTCACCTTCTTCCTCTATTAGTTGTACTGTCTTATTAAGACCATGAGCTTTCATCTTTCAATCCTTATACAGCACTACACATGAAAAACGAATACACTTGGATAGTTATTTCAGAAATTCTTCTAATTGCAGGCTGGTAGAGTCTTTGCAGCGTCATTTATGCCGTGCAGCAGATGTCTCCATGCAAAGGATCGAAATCCAGAAATATAAGTATCTGTGTCGAAGAAATAGGGTGCAACTATACAACTTGTAAATATCAAGTGTGCGAACCTTATGTAACTCAATTCAGTCAATATCTGTATCATGGCATGTTGAGATCGAAGCATCTGTTCAGCACCTCTGAACAATTCATTCTGCACTTATATACGTAACACACATTATTCTTTACTGAATTCACGGTGGGAAAATAGTTGAAGACTCGTCTCCTGATATGCCACCGATGCCGTCATGTATGGAGGCCTCGAAGGTTGAGTAAGCCACAATTCTGCCCGGAGTGCAAAAGCGCCTTCTGGGATAGACCGTCAAAAGATATCATAGTCACCCGCAAGAGGCTCACCTTAAAAAAACAACGAATAAAACGTACTCGATAACAGATTTTTCTCTCTTAGATGCAGAATATTTCAATGACCTCTTACCTGCGCCTTGTACACCATGTTGCTGGGGAAAGTTCGGGCTTCCACTAGCACTATGTATTGGTCTTGGCTTACCGATGCTGGCCCGATGCACATCTTCTCATACAACGCTATGTTGAAGACTAGTTTTCTTAGAACTGGGAAAATTCTTGCTCTTCGTCTCTTCGCACCGAGACTTTCTCTCCTAGCGAGATTGGGGACTGTATCTTCGATACCCATAGTGGGTTGCAATTGCCTTCCCATCGGGTCCAAGTAAGCTTCCGCCTAAATGCCTCAACGGCGCAAAGAAAGAAATGTTTCTTAATGAAGAGATCCTCATGAGTCCTAGGGGGTATTTGGCTGACCGAGCTCAGGCTGGACCCTTCAACCAACGAATGGGTAATCATAGCACGTGAGAGAGCCAGACGTCCGTACGACTATGTAGTACACCGAGAGATCAAACCAATTCCTGTCTTTGTGGAAGACTGCCCTTTCTGCCTTGGGAATGAGAGACTTACACCTCCGGAAGTAGCTGTTTACCGAGAAAGATCGAACAGCTCATCCTGGAAGATTCGTGTTGTCCCAAATATGTTTCCTGCTCTGACCCCACACGGCTTAACAAGAGAAAGGCTTGTTGAAGGCCATTTTACCGCTATGGATGGTTTTGGTTTTCACGAGGTTGTGATAGAATCTCCCCGTCACAATCAGAAATTATCAAGAATGAGAGCATCAGACCTGGAATTGATGATACAAGCATATCGAGACAGATACAAAGTTCTAAGCAAAGAAGCGAATGTTAGACTAATTGTCATATTCAAGAATCACGGCGTAAGCGCAGGTACATCGATAAGTCACCCTCATTCGCAAATAGTCGCCACTCCAGTAGTTTCAACCCATGTAAGAAACAAATGCAGGGTAGCTCTAGGACACTACAAGAAAACAGGAAGATGCGTATATTGTGAAATGAATGGATGGGAGCTCGAGTCTGGAAGTAGACTAGTATCTGAGAGTGACCATTTTGTAGTATTTCACCCTTATGCGTCACGTTATCCTTTCGAGACCTGGATTTCGCCTAAGAGACATAAGGCCTGCTTCGGAAATATTGAACCTGATGAGTTACGAGAGTTGGGAAGGCTTCTGCAGGAAGTTATTGGAAAGATGGATCGAGCCGTAGGAGAGCCTGACTTCAACTATGTTCTACACACAGCACCAGTAGAAGATGAGAACAGAGAACATTTGCATTGGTATCTTCAAATAATCCCCAGAATTTGGACGGCAGCTGGATTCGAAATAGGATCCGGCATCTACATTAATACGTCTATCCCTGAAGAGACAGCCAAGTTCATGAGAGGAATATAGCGTGTGCATGCAGGTTGAATGTGACAAAATTCCATGATGATGAATTTTAATGGGCCAATCCTCCGGAGTTTGAACTCAATGGGGTATGTCCTATCATGATTATGTTTTAGTTCCATAATGCTTTCGTGACGTGAGTAGAAATCATTCTCTCACAGTATTACTCAATAGCTTGAAGGCCTTCATTTCTACTTCATAGCACTTCAAAATATTTTTTCGCAATTCAGTTAATAATGGAACTGAATCAATTTATTGCAGATCTATTGCTGCTTTCATCATCAGATCTTCTAACTCTGCAGTGATCTTCTTCATTTTCTCTAGGGCATTGAGTTCCTGTTCTTCAAAACATCTGTTCTTTTGAATAGTCAATTCTCTTATTCTCTGTAGTTTCGGCCATGAGTCTGGAAGCGCGGATTTGGCAACCTCGCTCCAGACTCTTCCGGACTCTCTAAACATCCCCGCCGCTTCGTTAAGGGCGGGTTCATTCACGATTGTACTTGCCTCTTCGAGGAACTTTGCATACATTGTGCGGAAGGCACTTCCACCGGTCCCGCCAACCTCAATATAAACAAAGGTGTTGAGGAAGCAGCCGATTAGGTCCAATCCTCTGAATTGTTCAGGCCACCTCAGCACAGTATCTGCCCACTTTTGAATTCCAGATAGACCGATGTTTCTCATCGGAGGCCTCAGCATATTGGTGCAACAATCTTTGATAGCTCCTCTGATTCCAGCTTCCGTCTTTCCAATCTTCTGAGGATACTTGACCTTCAATATTCTATGTCTGGGAGGAAAAGGATGGGATCGAGCCTCGCGCCTTCTCCAAATTATCTATTATAATTGTGAAGGGTTTCTTTCCTCTGTCAGAGATATAGACAGTATCTTGATCCTCGTCCAGACCAAATACGACAAAGGCGTGGCCGCCAAAATGGGCAACCTCGGGAAGTGCAAAATAAGGTAGGTAGGCCATATCTCCATAACAAATGGTAGGTTGATTTACTCTCAGCATTGCTTTTAGTTCTTCATACCCCTTCTTTGGACTGTTCGTCTCTACTACCGTTGCTTTGGCCCCAATGCGTCTGCAAATGGTCATCAAGAAGTTTTCACGCTTCCCATATCAGGTCCCGATAAACGGGCAGGCATCGTTTTCATACACCAGTAGATGAATCCCACTCCCCCACCCAGGCCCAGCAGCATCTCCTCTGACAAAGGTAGTCTATTGTAGTCCAGAACGTTCCTCAAGGAAGCCGTCTCGCAGTGCTTGCCGCCAAACTGTTTGAACCCTGAGACGACTAATCTATCTCTCATACCTCATTCCCACTCAGTCTTTCGCGAGCGAGCAAGTGTTGGGCGAATTCCCTTATTCCCTCTCTTATGTTGTAGCGTGACTCATATCCGAGGTCTTGCCGGGCTCTGGTCAGGTCGCCTGGCCCCCTTACAGGCGTCTGCTGAGAGATTGTGGGCCAGTACCCTGGCCCAACCTCAATCTTGGCGTCTGGAATTACTTCTCTTACAGCCTCTGCAACCTCTCTCACAGTGACCAGTCTTCCACCATCAACGTTGAAGACAGAGTGCTTAGGGTTCTTGGTCCTGATTGAAAGAAGCACAGCTTGCGCAAGATCCTTTACGTAAGTGTAAGGCAGGGGGTGATCTCCCCCCTCCTTCAGAATGAATGGTTCCTTCTTGATTGCTTTCTCAAGGATGATGGAGACGGGGTTCTGGACGGTTGTCTGCCCTGGCCCATATACCCATGTTGGCCTTAGAATTAATGTGGATAAGCCATAGATTTGAGAGTACGATTTGACGATTGTTTCCCCCATCATTTTGTGTGAGGCGTATACGCCGCAGATTGTTCGGGGAGCTTCCTCCTCCTTGATCGGTGTGAGGTCTTTCCAGTGGAGGTCACCGTATACTGCTTGCGAGCTTAGGTAGATCAATCGCAGGTCCTTCAGCCTTGAGACCTCAGCAACATTCAGTGTTCCCTTGACATTGACCTCAAATGAGTTGACAGGATTGGTTCTGCATGCGGACTCTGAGGCTACGGCTGCTGTGTGGATTACGTCTGCTACAGGATATTGTCGCACTATTCTGATAAGGTCTCCAAGTTCCCTGACATCTCCCCGTATAATCGGTATGTTCCAGTCTTGGATGAAATCTATCTGTCGTGGGGCAGAGTCAAGACAGACAACATCCAGACCCTCATCAGCGAGTTTCTTGGCTGAGTATGCTCCAACTAGGCCTGTCCCTCCAGTTACTAGAATTGATGAGCTTGGTTTCTGCTGCAACGAAAGCGAATCCAACCTTGGTCCCGTCCAATAATCCTCTGCATTTCAAATAAGATAAGATCTTGGCAAGTGGGACGGCTTGTCTTCACTGTCGCGTTTCTGCTGTGCCAGCCAGTCTTTCCTCCCAGCATAACATAAAATTGGAAGATCGCAATATCCATAGTTGATGAATGTATGCCAAAGGCCTACGTCCTAATCAATGTGGAGCTTGGAACAGAGGAAGAGGTCCTTAGGGAGCTAAGAAGTGACAGCCGCATCAAAGAGGCTTATTTCGTCTATGGTCCTTACGACTTAATAGCAAAGATAGAAATCGAGAGCATAGACAGGATCAAAGAGATCGTGAACTTCAAGATTAGAAAATTGAACAATGTTAGAAGCACACAAACCATGACCGTAGTCGAGGGAATCTAAGCCCTCACACAGACCTCAACGTTGTATTTCACTCTAGCAGTATTGTAGTGCCCGCCGTTAAATTCTCATCGTGTAGAACCCGAGACTTGGTGCAGGGATCCAGATGGCAATTCATGTTTTGAACCAACGAAATTTTGACGGAGAGATCATACGCTATGATTCCGCCCCAATCGGACAAAAAATACGCAAAATATCCTCAAACTGGCTTAATGCAATGGTGCGGGGGGTGAAGGTCGAACCTCGGGTTCGACTCAGGAACTGCGTACGCCGCTAGCTTTAGCTCGGAACCATCATATGAGGAAGGCTATACTTAATTTTTTGCCATGTCGCTGTTATAGACATTTGGATTCCTGTCTTGGACCGCCGCTTCAGAGCAAGAGTATGGGGCACTGGTGGGCTTCAGATTCAGAGTCCGGAACCCTTACGTTCGTCCTGAAACCGCTATCTGACCCTTGGGCGTCCCGCAGTTTTAATACAGTTTCATAGTATTTTTGGTTTGCTTCTATTTCTCTGACGCCGGAGACTCAACCTGATTCACTCACCAACAATGCG
>CAYZRW010000029.1:0-22308 GCA_964480955.1 uncultured Candidatus Bathyarchaeia archaeon
TCTCAAGACAGAAAACGGAAAACCCCGGAGAGAAGACCAAAACTACTCAGAGAATCACGGCCAGACCCTTAACCAAACACGCAAATCTCCACCCCGCCTCTTCCAGCCAATCACGAAAGCCAGCAACCTGGAAGAAGCTAGGACAGAAAGCACAATCACACCTATGACGAAGGCCGCGGTCCCAAGCATCATCACCCCGCTCCAGAGACAGAGCTCCCCCAGGAGAGAGAAGCCCAGACTACAAGCAATGATCAAGGCGCCAAGCCTCCAGGCGAGACCCCGAAACCTCCTGCCCCTCCTGAGCATCAATGGACCAAAGACCGGCGAGAAGTATACTGCCCCGATCAGGAAACTTGCCAGCGCACCTGAAACGAAGACCCCGAGCTCAGGCAAAGATCCAAAAGGCGCATACAGGATCGAGGAGAGGCGCAGAATCCCGATCAGAGGATAGAGGCCAACCCTGACCAAACCCCTAGCAACCTCACCGCCCATCAAAAAGTCGACAACAGACGGACTGAAGGAATAATACCAAAGATTAAAGACGGTCATGAAGCTCTCCCCCGCAAACGTCCTCCTAACAGTCCCATCCCTGAAACCCCTCAGGAACTGAACCTCAGGAGACAGCTCTGAACCATAGGCGGCCGTGGCGACTATGCAGGCACCCATACTCAACCTCACATTCACAGTCCTGACAAGACCATCCCCAACCGCGGTCACGGTCAGGGCATACGAACCAACAGGCGTACCAGGAAGAGTATTGATGAGAAGCGTCGAGGTCCCAGGAGGCGTAAGCGTCCTAGGGTTGAACGTGCTATTGGAGTTCGCGGGAAGACCCTTCAGACCCAAGGTCACGGGAGAACTGAAGCCGTTCAGAGACTCCAACGTCAGGGTGAATGAGGTCGACTGGCCAGGCCCAATCCTCTGCTGGTCAGGAGACGCAGACAACGTGAAACCTCTGGCCGAGACGCCGTAAAGAGCCGTATAGGTCCCGCCCGCAGAGATAGTCCTCGAGGTCACATTGAAGGCTAGGTCCCGCCAACCCGACAGGGAGCGGCCCAACCTATCAGTTGAGGACATGACCAGACTGTGGCTTCCCGAGACCCCACTGAAGATGTGCGGGGTCACATACTCCACACCGTCCCAGGTGAACGCGGCCTCAGTCCCCTCACCAGTAGGAGCGTAGACAGCAGTCACCGTCACGTCGTAGACACCGACACTCTGATACTCAGCAACCGCTGTATGAGGCCCATCCATAGAGACCTCAACAGGATTGCCGGCAACCTCAACCCGGTCAACCAGCCACCTCCTGAAAGTATATCCAGAGACGGCCGAAGCCTCAATACCAACCCTGGAACCTGAGTCATACCAGCCCGAACCGCTCAAAGCAACAAGACCCACAGGAACAACAGTCACGTTCAGGAAGTACTGTGTCTTGTAGAAACCAGTCACAACGAGAGGATCCACAACCGTGACCGGCGAAGAGACCGAGGTCCCTGTAAGCAGATAACGGGTAAAACCATCAGTCAGGTTAGACTGGTAACCGAAGGTGTGGCCTGAACCGTTGACCCACCAGAACCCAACAGGCAGAGCATAATTGGTCCCGTCAATCGTCGCGGAGACAGGTCTGGCTGAACCCGACTGCTCAAACACACTATAAACCTCCCTGAGATAGGTGAAGACCAGAACCACACCAGACGTCACCGTCTGGAGATTATTGACGCAGTGAAACCGCTCAACCGACGAGGCGTTAACATAACTATCAACCATAATAGTATGGGTCGTGCCGACATCAAAGCTCAGACTGGTTGAACCTCCCCCATGTACGACTCCCTGAGCGGCATCGTCGACACGCAGCGTCGTCGAGAGCTCCTCAGGAAGACCAGCAACCTCAACAGTCACAGTGTACGGGGTGGTCGCGGGCGCGGTCGAGTTCATCCAGACGACACGCGTATAAGGATTCGGCTTCCCAAACCTCCTCTCGATCGCCCCAGACGTCACCTCCAACTCACAAGGAAGAGTCTGATTCGCAGCCTCAATCTTGAACGCACCCCCAGCATTCAGCTTGATCGAGCCGCCCTCCACAGAGACGCTGCCTGAGACAGGTCTGCCCGAACGGTCCAACGTCACCCCGTAAAGGTTCCTGTCAGCCTGCTCTATCACCACCGACTCGCCCTGGCTGAAGGCATAATTCACCGCGGTGTAATTGATCCCGTTGTAGATCGTCGAGGCAACGACCTGATAACCACCCGCCGTAAACGTTGTATACGCTACATCCGCAGCACCCATTCCGTCAGAACCAGTAGTCAAAGACCCTGTACTGACAGTCCTGCCCCCTGCGTCCACAACCCTGACGTAGACCTGCAGCCCACCAAGAGGGGTCTCCCTACCGTCAGGATTTCTCATGAAAGTGATCGCCCATGTTCGCGTCGGGTTCTCAGGCCTGTAAGGGTAGACCCCAAGCTTGAAACCCGTCCTGACAACCGTAGAGGTCACCGGCTGGCTTCCAACCCAGACATCGGCCAACTGGCCCTCAACCAACCTGCCAGCCGCAGCCTGCCTAATCTTCATCTTGAACCTAAGGTCGTCAAAGAAAGGGTTCGAGGAAGCGTCGGAATAGATCACGCCATTAAGACGCGCGAGGAAATCATAAGGATTGGACGGGCTCGTCGAGAGCTCAGCCGTCAATATGAAGAACATCGCCGACGAGGTCCTGTAAGAGAGGTCTGGATTGAACTTGTAAGTGAAGTCCGGGCCTCCACCCAGCAAGTCACTTCCCATGAAGCTCCAGGCATCATAATACTTCAGGTTGACAACCGGGTCCCTATACACGATATCCCTAACCATTCTATCCTTGAGATTCATAGCGACAATCTGCGTAGCCGCCTCAGTCATACCCTCCTCAGCCCAAGAACCCCCGAGCAAATATACCGCGTCGTGAAATGCATGAATGAGTTCATGCGTGAATACAGCGTCCCACACAGGCGAGGTGCCGCTCGACGGAGGAAGCTGACTCAGAATAATGGTATTATTGGGGCCGTAATAGAAATTCCAAGGATAGAGGCTACCCTCATAACTCAAGGTTACGGTAATAGTGTTCGACGGGTTACCATAGACCAGTCTGATCTCAGGATAGACAATGTCAAAGAGTTCCTGAGCATAAGACCGACTCTCAACCGGAAAACTCGAATCATAGACAAGAGTTATGTCCCCACCCCCAACAGCGCCAAGCGCCAGATAAGCATCCCCAAAGACCCCACCTGTAGACTCCCGAAGACCAGAGATGAAGCCGCCGCACAATGGACCCGACACGAGAAACTCAGAGCCCTGACGGAAGTCTTGAGCAGAGAGAAACCCATGAGAATAATATGATTGACCCAGGGGAAAGCTGGATGAGGCAACCACTACCAGCAGAAGCAAGAGCGGCTTGGAGCCAAACCTCAACCTCATCTTCCCCGTTAGGCCTACTACGTTTCCACTCCGATTTATCAAGGTTTTCAACCCCTCAAACTCCGCGGCCAAGAAACTCCAAACACGTGAAGAGACCCAGCCCACCAAAAAGGTGACAACGCGAGTCAGAGTTGGCTTCAACTCTAATCATCAAATCTCCCACTTCAATACTTCGCAAAGTTTTTATTTTCAACATCTCAGCATTTCTACGCATCCATTGAGGGAATAGAGTATATGGCTTATCTTACAGGTAAACCCATCCTGATACTCAAGGAAGGAACTGCTAGAAGCAGAGGGAAGGAAGCTCAGAGGTCAAACATAATCGCCGCAAGAGTCGTCGGCGAGGTTGTCAAGAGCACCCTCGGCCCACGCGGAATGGACAAGATGCTCGTCGACACGCTCGGAGACACCACGGTCACAAACGACGGAGCAACAATCCTCAAAGAGATCGAAGTCCAGAATCCAGCGGCAAAGATGATGGTCGAGGTAGCAAAGACCCAAGACGACGAGGTCGGGGACGGAACGACTACAGCGGTGATCCTTGCCGGCGAACTCCTCAGAAGGGCTGAAGAACTTCTTGAAGATGACGTGCACCCCACAACGATAACTGCGGGATACAAGAAGGCTTCTGAAAAGGCCATAGAGATTCTGAATCAACTGTCAAGGCCGGTCGACCTCAAAGACAGGGCGACCCTCAAGAAGGTCGCGGTCACGGCCATGTCCAGCAAAGGAATAGGAGACGCAAAGGAACACTTCGCCGAGATCGCAGTCGACGCTATCAAACAGATAATGGAGAAGAGGGGCGAATCCAACCACGCCGACATAGACAACATCCAACTCATAAAGAAGGAGGGCCAGAGCATAATGGATACGCAGCTCATCAAGGGCATAATACTGGACAAGGAAGTTGTTCATCCAAGGATGCCGAAGACCCTCAAGAACGCGAGAATAGCCCTACTCGACTCTGCACTCGAGATTGAGAAGACAGAGTTCAGCGCCGAGATCAGAATAAGCGACCCAGAACAGATGAAGGCGTTCATGGATGAAGAGACCAGAATGATGAAGGCTATGATGGAAAAGGTCAAGGCCTCAGGGACGAACGTAGTCTTCTGCCAGAAAGGAATAGACGACATGGTTCAACACTTCCTAGCAAGCGAGAACATGATGGCTGTTCGGCGAATAAAGAAGTCCGACATGGAGAAGCTCTCCAGAGCGACCGGCGCCAAGATAGCCACAAACCTTGACGACCTGACCCCCAGCGACCTAGGCACCGCCGGCCTGGTTGAGGAGAGAAGGATGGGCGAGGACAGGATGGTCTTCATAGAAGGCTGCAGAAACCCCAAGTCCGTAGCCGTCCTGATCCGTGCTGGACTCGAGAATCTGGTCGACGAGGCTGAGAGAGCCCTGAACGACGCCCTCTCCGCCGTAGCGGCTGTCGTGAACAAGAACAAGATAGTCTTCGGCGGAGGAGCAATCGAGGCTGAACTGGCAAAGACACTAAGAAGATACGCGAGCAGAGTCGGCGGAAGGGAGCAGCTCGCAGTCGAGGCCTTCGCCGACGCACTAG
The DNA here is from genome assembly GCA_964480955.1 of uncultured Candidatus Bathyarchaeia archaeon. Lineage (GTDB taxonomy): Archaea > Thermoproteota > Bathyarchaeia > 40CM-2-53-6 > RBG-13-38-9 > CAYZRW01. The sequence continues at coordinate 5,015 of CAYZRW010000029.1, forward strand.
AGGCCATACCCATGACCTTGGCCGAGAACGCGGGCCTCGACCAGATCGACATCATGGTTGCTCTGAGGGCGGCTCACGAAAAGAAGACAGGCTTGGCTGCGGGAGTAGACGTATACACCGGAAAAGTGAAGGACATGTCCAAGCTAGGTGTGCTGGAACCTACAAGGGTCAAGGAGCAAGCTATAAGGTCAGCCGCAGAAGCAGCCTCAATGATCCTGAGAGTGGACGACGTGATAGCGGCGGCCAAACCCCCGCCGACACCACCAAGAGGTGGGCCTGAAGGCGGAATGCCCCCATACTAGCTAGGCTCTGAAGGCCAAGACAATAGGCGAATCACCAAGCCAGCAATCTCACCCTAAACCTCAAGAGTGGAGGCTCAACAAGAGCCCTACCTATTCCCAAAGTATCATTCAGAGAACTCTGGTCTTGGTAACGTCAGGCTACTCTACGAGCAGGTCGCCGTAGGGCAATATTACTATCGAGATGGGTTTAACAACCTTCTTCGCCCTTATCTTGCTCCTAGCCTTCATCTTGATTCTCTCCAAAAGGTCTATGCAGTCGAGTCTGAGCCTCACGTTACTGTTATCAGCCTTCTTGAGGACTATCCTCGCCATCTCCAAGACCGGTGTCTCAGGCTTGATCAAGACCCTGGCCGCCATCTCCAAGTCTTGGAGGGCCTCAATCGTTGCCTTGGCTCTACTAATATTCCTGCGTGCCCTACTCTCGAGTATGCTCACATTCTCTCTAGTGGTCTTGAGCTGTTTGGCAGCGTCCGCCTGAGTTAACCCTCGACTCCTCAGCTTAAGAACCTGTACCTGCCGGTCAGTAAGAAGGCTTAACCTCTTCGCCATAACCCCACAGAGAAGACTTGCTCAATACCTTTAATAACTCTTTTCAAAGTCTCCAGATCCAAATCCCGGTATCAATGAAGAGTCTATCAGAAACTTGAAAAGTAGCTTCCCCTCAAACGAAACAGTATTGATACTCCTTAAGAAGACATAAGAGTAATACTGTATAGATCCAAAACTTCTCCAAACTTCACGTTAAAGTCGACCCAACAGAGTCGGTAACACTCCAAATAGGAAGGAGGATGGTCTTGGGCAGGATCTCTGTAAGAGACGTCAACCTATGCGTTGGGTGCCAGTCTTGCATGTTCGCATGCTCTAGAAGGTTCGGTGAGGCCGGCCTAGGGAGATCCACTATACATGTGAGTTCAGCTGGCGGTGTAGAACGCGGATTCATAGTAGTGGTATGCAGAGGCTGCGCCGACCCACCGTGCATGAGGGTCTGCCCCACAGACGCTTTAGAAAAGAGAGCAGATGGAGGCGTGATCCTTGACCCAAAGAAATGTATCGGGTGCAGAAGCTGTGCCGAAACCTGCACCCTCGGCGCAATCTTCTGGGATGAAGAGAATAATAAGCCACTGATATGTGTCCACTGCGGACTCTGTGTGCAGCACTGCCCCTACAACGTCCTGAAGATAGAGCCCACAAGAGCTGATGGAAAATGATAGCTGGTGACACACTCGCCAGGGTCTTGCATATCGACCTGACAGACCGCCGCTTCTGGGTTGAAGACAGACCCGACCTCTTCGAGAACTACCTAGGAGGCTCAGGTGTGGCTTCAAACCTCCTCACCCAAGAATGCCCCAAAGACGCGGACCCATCAGGTCCGGAGAACCCAATAGTCTTCGCGGTTGGGCCCCTCAACGGCGTCTTTCCCCTAGCCTCAAAGACTGTGGCCATGTTCAAGTCTCCCCTGACAGGCAACCTCGGAGAGAGCCACGCCGGGGGCAGAAGCTCGGTCGCGATAAGGCTCGCAGGATACGGAGCCATAGTGGTAAAGGGCTCAAGCGCCACGCCGGTCTACCTATCGATTCAGGGTGAGAAAGTCAACTTCCGAGTAGCCTCGGTACTCTGGGGTATGGGAAACAGCTACACAGTAGGCAGGGTCATCAGAGAGAGGGAGCCTGGTTCAGGCCTGAGAACGATAATGAGGATCGGTAGAGCAGGAGAGAGACTCGTCTCATACGCCTCCGTGATAACCGAGACCTACAGACACTTCGGGAGGCTGGGGCTGGGGGCCGTCTTCGGCAGCAAGAGACTGAAGGCCATCGTGATTTCTGGAAAACGCAGCCTCAAGGTCAAGGATCCCCAGACCTACCGTGAGGTCTACAAGGAAATATTCGAAAGCATCACAAAGTCCCCAGCCATGAAGAAGTATCATGAACTCGGAACCGCTATGAACGTCAATGTCCTGAACGAGTCCAGAAGCCTCCCAACAAGAAACCTGAAGAAAACCTTCTTCGAGACAGCAGACAGAATCTCGGGCGAGAAATTTGCCCAGAACTATCTTGGAAGGAGAGCCGCATGTTCACACTGCCCCGCAAGCTGCATACACCTAGCAACTCTGAGAGAGCCTTACGCCTTCGACCCCTTCTTCTTCAAGACAACTATGATCTCGTACGACTACGAGTTGATCTATGCCCTAGGCTCAATGCTTGAAGTGTCTAGCGCAAGCCAACTCCTCAAACTTCTGGACGAGGTCGAGGTTGAGGGCCTAGACGCCATAAGTACAGGTGTCGCCTTGGCCTGGGCCACAGAGGCTCAGGAGAGAGGCCTAATCTCCGAGAAAGAGACTGGACTAAGGCTCTCATGGGGTGATTGGGAAATATATCTGAAAGCCATCAGGATGATCGTCGAGCAACCCAACGACTTCTACTCAGCCCTAGCCAAGGGTGTGGATCACGCCTCCTCCAAGTATGGAGGGAGAGACTTCGCCCTAGCTTTTGGAGGGAATGAGATGCCTGGCTACCATACAGGGCCAGCTGCATACATCGGCTTCCTCACAGGTGCTCGCCACAGCCACCTCGACAGCGCAGGATACAGCCTAGACCAAGAGGCGGTCTCGTCTAAGGGGCTTCTACCTGTTGAAGAGATAGTTGATTCACTCCTTGCAGAGGAGCAGTGGCGCCAAGTACTTTCCAGCCTGGTCATATGCTTCTTTGCCAGGGGAAACTACACCCCAGAGGTGGTTCTCAGATCCCTCTCAACGGTTGGGTACGACCTGGATCAAGAGAGGTTAAGGATGATTGGTCGAGAGATCCTAAGAGTCAAGAACAAGTTCAAGATCAGGGAAGGCTTTAACCCTCAGGCCCTTCAAGTTCCCAAAAGAATCCTTGAGACGGCCACGCCGCTGGGCAACCTTAATGAGGCTACCTTAAGGAAGGGTGTTGAGCTCTACTTCGCCAAGGCCTTAACGAAATCCAATGAATAGAGATCTTTGGGGCCTGGTCTCAAGCCAATGGGCGAAGACGACAACCAGACTGATACGGCTATTGAGACTCAAACATCCAGCCAAGGCATAACTCTTGCGCTGTGAACCTGTAATAGTGGAATCATCAGAAGATGTCTCTATTACTCTTCCACAAATCTAATACAATACCTAGAACGCGATGCTCGAATATCTAGAGTCTGCCTTCAATAACTGGAGTGAATTGCAGTTGGCCGGTACAATCGATTCAATGGGTGTGGAGATACGGAATCAGATAGAAGACATTCCGGCATACGTCGAGTATCTGCTATCCTTACCTAAGCCTCCCAAATCTGAGGTGAACGGAGCGAACTGCATATTCATAGGTGCAGGCGACTCTTTTGCCGCGGCACTGGCGACCGAACACCTCACCGCACACAGTGCAAGGAGTCTGGATCCATACGAGGTTTGTAGAAAACCATCCATCGTTACAGACATGCACCTGTACGTCATTTCCGTCTCTGGCAGGACGATGAGTAATATTGAAGCAGTCAAGGCAGCCAGGAGATTTGCGAGGGAAGTTACAGCGATAACCGCAAACCGGAACAGCCTCCTAGCCAAGTATTCCGAAGACCTGATTGAGCTAAAGTATCGCAGTGAAGGTAGGCTGACTCCTGGAACGAACGGTTTCACCTCAAGTCTATTGGCCTGCTATTCACGTGTTCGGCCACTCCCAAAGCTCTCCAGCCTCTCTGACATGTACGATGAAGCCTTGTCTTGGTCTCAAGAGATCCGGATCCCGGTGCAGTCAACAACCTTCATCACAGGCACAGGCCTAACTTACCCACTCGCGATCTACGGCAAGGCTAAGATCTATGAGGTCTTGGGATCCAAGGCTCAGTCCCAGAGAACCGAACAGTTCAACCATATGGAGCTCTTCTCACTGACAAGGGATGACCTGACCATCGTGATACCTGAGAGTGAAGACGACGTTCAGGCAACAAGACTTCACGCCCTGCTCAAGGAAAATCTCTTTAAGACAGCCTTACTTCCTCCTAGAAACCAGAACGAAGTTGACAATTCCTTGAGAATAACCATGCACCTGCAAGTCCTTGCATGGAAGACTGCCCGGAACCTTGGGATGGAGGAATGCGCATTCATAAACAGACCAGACCTCCTAAGGATCAGCGACGAAATAGTATACCCAAAGCGAACCAACCCCCACCAGAAACTAGCGGGATGAGAGTCTTCAACTAGAAAACAAGTTTTTGTAGGAGTCACTCAAGATTAACAAGCAAATACTCCAAGGCCAGAATCTCCAAAGCAATAGGGCGTCGATTCACAGAATGACAATAATTCTCGCAGATATTCTCGGAAGCCCCAACATAGGTGTCTACTGCTTCGCGTGTGAGGGGTTGGCTGCGGTTCCAGCTTGCACGCCTCCAAGTAAGAAGAGGAAGTTTGGTGACTGCCTTGGGGTAGACGTCTGCGACGTAAATGTTGCAGGCTCGTATCTTCTGGGAATCATGTTGGCTGGAAACAGGAACGGTCTGGCACTGCCACACATAATCCGTGACCATGAACTTGAAGCCATAAAGAGATCTGCACCGATGAATGTCGAGATTCTAGAAGATAAGAGAACCGCTCTTGGAAATCTAATCTTGGCAAATGATCACGGAGCGATAGTCGACCCATCCTTCTCGACTTCAACAGTCCGAAAGCTGGAGGAGCTCTACCAAGTTGAGGTTGTCAGAGGTAGCATCTCAGGCCTGCCCTACGTCGGCTCCTTGGCTGTCGCGACAAACAAAGGAGTCATAGCAAATCCCTCAATAAGCAGCAGCGAGACAGAGACCATAAAAGACGTGTTGAAGGTCAATGTTGAGCCCTGCACAGTTAATGGGGGCGTGCCTTTCATAAGGTCAGGGCTTCTCGCAACCAGTCACGGCGCAGTGACTGGGCCCCTCACCGTTGGAAAGGAGCTTATGGTTATATCGCATGTAATGGATCTATAGGGAGGCGAAGCGCGATGAGCGAAGTCAAGGCATTTCGGGTCACCGGTGAGATCAAGAAGCCGAGCCGAAACATAAAGTTCTCAAAGGAAATGACTGGACTGAAGAAAGAGGATGTAATTGAGAGACTATACTCTGAAATGGGCAGTAGACACAAAGCCAAGAGATTCGAAATAAAGATAACAAAGATAGAAGAGGAGAAGTCGGCGACTGAGAAGACGGCCAAGAAGAAGTGAAGAACTTGGCAACAAACGATGAAGAACTTAGGAAGCTACTCGTAGAGATCAGGCTGATGGAGGGTTCCGCCAATATTCTTCAGTCAAGATTGAACATCATAAGCGCAGCTCTGGGAGAGACCATCATCGCAACCAATGCCTTGGAGGGCGTGAAGGTTCGCTCAAAGGGAACAGAGATGCTGGTGCCCGTGGGTGCAGGTTCCTTCCTGAGGGCTGAACTCTCTGATGTGGAAAGAGTCATCACCGGTGTCGGTGCAGGCGTCTGCATAGAAAAGAATGTGGAATCATCGATTGCCGACCTGAAGGAGAGAAGGGCTGAACTCGAGAAGTCTAGTGAATCTCTCCAGCGACAACTAAGCCAGCTACTCGTAAGCATTGATAACTCAAAGAGTAGGCTCTCACAATTGATTCAGCAAAGGACTGGGCAACCGTCTGGAACTTCTTAGTTCCATTCCCAGCTACAAGTCGCAGAATCTTGCAGAGATGAGGGCAAGAAGAATTGTTTGAGCGGTTAAGGTCTGGTCTAGAGGATTTTCTGGACAAACTCTCAAAGACAGAGCTTAACGAGAATACCTTAGGCAAACTGATTGAAGAATTCAGATTCATACTACTCGAGAATGATGTGGCCTACCCCATCGCGGAGAAGGTCTGCGACGAACTGGGCGCCAAACTTAGGGCAATCGAAGTTCAGAGATTCGGAGACCACAAGAAGACAGCCAAGTCTATGCTTAAAGAGATCCTACTGGAGGTCTTGAGCAAAGGGCAGGAGAGAGACTTCTTCGAGCTCATAGAGAGAAAACAGAGTATGAAGGAGCCTGCCGTAATAGTCTTCGTTGGAGTCAACGGAAATGGAAAGACGACGAGTATTGCAAAGACTGCAAACCTCTTGATGAAGAGAGGCTTCACTACTGTGTTGGCCTGTGCCGACACCTACAGGACAGGCTCTATTGAGCAGATTGAAGAACATGCCAAAAGATTGGGTGTTAAGACGATCAAACACAGGTACGGCGCAGACGCAGCGGCAGTCGCCTACGACACAATAAACTATGCCAAGGCCCACGGCACAGACACCGTACTGATCGACACAGCAGGAAGAATGCAGACGAACAGAAACCTTCTAGATGAGATGAAGAAGATAGTACGGATCGCGAAACCAGACCTAACCCTCCTAGTTGTGGACGCACTGACAGGGAACGATGCTGTTGAGCAAGGCTCAGCCTTCAGCGGGGCTGTACCGATCGGCGGGATCATACTCACAAAGCTGGACGCTGACGCCAAGGGAGGAAGCGCAATATCAATATCAAGTATCACGGGGAAACCCGTGATGTTCATCGGCGTAGGGCAGGGATACGGCGACCTGCTGCCCTTCGACCCACTGTTCATAGTAAAAAAGATTCTTGGGGAAGAGTGACCTACATCACTTATATTCATAGGATGTAGATTGGGAGCTGAGGTCTAGGAATTGTCGACAGCAAAGTCAAAAGAATCTGAACTGTCAAGAATGAAAGTTTCAGAGCTGAGGAAACTTGCTGAACAGCTTGGTGTTGAGACTCCCTCAAAGAAGCTCAAGGCCCAACTTGTCAAAGCAATCCTGGAGAAACAGACGGGTCAAGCCAGAAAGCCTCGAAGAAGAGCCAAGCCAGCGGCCCCACCCGAACAATTACTGGGAACCGTAGTCAACTACAGACAGGGCATGCATAGGCAGAACACGCATGACCTCCTGATAAGGATTCAAGGAGTAGACAGCGCAGACTCTGCCTCAAAGTATATTGGGCGAAGAGTCGTCTGGAAGTCACAGACTGAAAGGAAGATTACTGGAAAGTTAGTCTCAGGCCATGGTCGGAGTGGAACTCTCATAGGCCGATTCAAGAAGGGCCTTCCCGGACAAGCTCTAGGAACCGCGGTTGAAATAATCTAGCCGAATCGCCTCAAAATATTTTCAGGTCAAACGCGACTCGAGACGCCTAGAGCCTCACCTAATACACTCTCATATCATGGCAGGATACGGCTTGAGGAGGAGACTCATACCTAAGATGGGTGAGACCTACGAGATAGTCCTGTCAACATACAACAATGATGGTTCCCCGAACGCGGCGCCTATGGGCATAAGGTTCGTTGGTGAAAAGAGAATTCAAGTAAATTTGTTCAGGGGCTCAAGCACACTCAATAACGTCCTGACAAGAAGGTGCGCGGTGGCAAATCTAACCAGCGACCCTGTCCTGTTCTACAGGTTGACCTTCAAGAGAAAGGGCTGGCTCGAAGACTGCACCTTCCTGAGAGCGAAGCTCGTAAACGCCCCACTTCTAAAAGACTCAGATGCACATATCGAGATGAACCTCATCCGAGGCATTCCAAGCAGAGACACCGTACTTGCAGAGTTTAGAGTGAAAAGAGTCCAATGGAATTACGTTGCTCCCCTCTTCTACAGTAGGGGGGCTCACGCGCTGATCGAAGCAACGATCCACGCCACGAGAATAAGGCAATTCCTGAACGAAGGCAGGAGGAGAGAGGCCGCAAAGCTGAGCCGGCTCATAAATCATTATAAAGACGTGATCGAGAGAGTCTGCCCTGATTCAGATTATGCAAGAACTATCAGAGAGCTCCAGGCAAAGGTCAAGGCATGGAAGAGGGGTCAGCGTATCCGTCAGAACTCCCTCTAGACTTCATTTCTGCCTCATAGACATGAATGGGGAACTGGGTAGAGTAGACGGCAGCCTAGGCGTCTCAATCGACAAGCCCAATGTTGAACTGACCGCATGGCTGAGCGATGAAACCAAAGTGTATGGAGAAGAGGCAATGAGAGTGGAAGCGATGGCTAAGCATTTCCTGTCAAAGGTCGAATCAACAGAGAGGGTCTCCATATCGGTCAATAAGGTGATTCCGGCTCATATCGGGCTTGGCTCAGAGACACAGCTCAGCTTGGCGGCGGCCGCCTCTATAGCTAAGCTTCTTGACCTCAGGCTTTCCACGCTTGAGCTGGCCCAAATAATGGGAAGAGGAGGGACATCAGGGATTGGAGTGGCTGCTTTCGACAGGGGCGGCCTAATTATTGATGGCGGACACAGCTTCGGAAGAGAGAAAGAGAAGGAGACTTTCCTCCCATCAAACGCCTCGAAGGCTCCACCTGCAGAGGTTCTGGCAAGATACGACTTTCCCGAAGACTGGGGGTTCATTCTGGCTGTGCCGAATGTTCACAAGGGTGTACACGGTCAAAGAGAGACTGAGGTCTTCAGGAAGTATTGTCCGGTCGCTGGGTGTGAGGTGGGCGTCATCAGTCGGATCATACTGATGAAGTTGCTGCCTTCGCTTCTTGACCGAGATATAGAAACATTCGGTTCAGGCCTCTCAGAGCTACAGGAACTAGGCTTTGCCAAGGCAACGAAGAGTCTCATGCGCCCTGTAACAGCAAAATGCATCCAAACACTGCTGCGTGGAGGCGCGTATGGAGCAGGGCAGAGCTCCTTCGGACCTACAGCCTACGGACTCGTCGAACGAGAAGAACCGAGGGAAGATCTCATGTCTACCCTTAGGGATTCGCTTGAAGAGTTCGGTGGGGGAGATGTATTCTTCACACGGCCAAACAACCTTGGGGTTCAAATAACCGTCTCTTAGAGACCTGGACAGATTATTATGTGTGTTCTAGACCGGATCTTGGAAGGTTGAAGTCTTGAGGGTGCTTATTGTCACGGGGATGATGGCGAAGGATACTATCACTGAGATACTCAGCCAAAACGGTTTTGATTGTGAGGTCCGCGCCCTACCTGTTCCCGTAGCATCTCTGATGTCGCCAGAATATGTCTCAAGAATGCTTGAGGGAGAAGATCTCTCCAATATTGACCTGATACTGATACCGGGCCTGATAGGAGGGGACGCCTCCAAGATAGAGATGAAGACTGGTATAAAGACCTGGAAAGGACCCAAGAATGCGGCTGACATTCCTGTTGTCCTCAAAGCTGTGGAGAAGCTCAAGCTTTCAACCATATTGCCAGCAGATGAATTGGTCAGGAGAGCCAACCTTCTAGAGGTGGAAAGGGCAGTCGCCAAAATTGAAAGAGAGGGAATGCGTGGAACAGCTAGAAAGGAGATGATCACTGTTGGGGCTGGAAAAGGAAAGGTCCTTCTCGGCTCATCACTTCCGATGCGGGTCCTAGCCGAGATCGTTGATGCCTCAAGCCTATCCACAGATGAGATCAAGAGGATAGCACGGCTCTATGAGGCTGTTGGAGCCGACATAATAGACGTCGGGATGGTGGCCGGAGGCGGACATCCGAAAGACTCCGTGAGAGCTGTGAAGGCTGTAAAGGAAAGTGTGCGGAGACCTGTGAGTATAGATGCAAGCGACCCAGAGGAGATAGAGGCTGCAGTGGATGCTGGAGTCGACCTTATACTGAGTGTCAACGCCGAGAACATGGAGGAGATAGCGAAGTTTGCAGCAGACATCCCAGTTGTGGTAACCTCGGCTGGCAAACACCATGTGGTTGCAGAGGATGTGGACGATAGACTCAGGCAGCTGAATCTGAATATTGAGCGGGCCAGATCCCTAGGATTTGAGAAGATTATTGCAGACCCCATTCTAACCCCGCTCATGACACCGAGTCTAGCCAAGTCTGTCCTCGCCTACCTGAAGTTCAGGGATAGGGATTCTAAGACGCCGCTGCTCTTTGGAGCTGGAAACGTCACGGAACTGATTGATGCCGACTCAATCGGGGCAAACCTCCTCTTGGCAGGGCTTGCGGCTGAGGTTGGTGCAAATATACTCTTGACTACAGAAGCAAGCACCAAAACCGTGGGTTCTGTGAAGGAGACTGTCAGAGTGGCCAAGATGGTCACCCTGGCAAGAGCCAGAAAGAGCCCGCCTAAAGACTTGGGAATCGATCTTCTCGTCATGAAGGAGAAGCGTTGGAGGGAGGAGCCCCCAAGAATCTACGGTAGAGTCGAGCGGTTGTCAGCGGTAAACCTCCAGGAGTTCATTCATGATCCTAAAGGATCCTTCAAGATAGCTGTTGATCGCCGCAGAAATGGGCTTGTGCTTGTCCACTACAGTTACGGACGGGTCAAACCAGACCTAATCATCAGGGGGAGTGATCCGGAGAGACTGATATGTGCAGCTGTGAGCAAGAAGCTGATCTCCAGACTGGAGCACGCATCCTACTTGGGCAGGGAACTTGAGAGGGCTAGAATCGCGCTGGAGACCGGGAAGAGCTACGTCCAAGATCTTCAGCTTCTCTTTGGTAGAGACTGATTCTGTCAGGTCAACTCTGTTGCTGAAAAGGCTTATCAAGTGAAATGTAGTCCGAGACTAGCATGGAGTCAAAGCCGCAACCTAGAGCAAAGAGCATAATGTTGATGGCCACATTGGCGGCCGTCTACACGGTCCTTAGAGTCATACCAACCTTCCCGCTGGTGGGAATTCCTGGAGCCAGATTCTCAGCGTCAGACTTCATCGCATCCCTCTATGGAGTGATATTGGGCCCATACTCCAGCGTGATCTGCATAATGATTGGTACTGTCACAGGATACTTTGTAGGCCGGCCACCCATATTCTATGGGTTGGACTTCTTACCAGCTGCACTAAACGGTTTTGTCGTCGGACTCCTCATTCAGGGACGGAGAAGATACGCTCTTCTAACATATCTTGTTCTTCTTGTCCTCTTCTTATGGCATCCCTATGCTCTGATTCTGATTCAGGTAGCAACACCTTATTCTCAGCGTAGTATTCTCTTTCCTTTTGTGTGGCTTCACGTTCTCGGCCTCATCATCTTGGGGTCTCCAGTGGGTTTGCGTGTGAAGGGGCTCCTGTCGAAGAAATCGATCATCCACGTAACTCTGGGCTTTTCACTCACTTCGCTGATAGGGACCTTGGCTCAACATCTGACGGGGAACCTGCTTTACGCGTCGGTAATCCTCCCCCTCCTCTCAGAGTCTGCGCGTGTTGCCGGTTGGACCATGGTCTTTTGGCTCTATCCTGTTGAGAGGCTAATGATAGTGGTTGTGTCGACTATAGTTGGTGTGCCCATCATTCGGGCGTTGGTCTTCAGGCTTAACCTTCTTCGGGGTGGTTGAGACCAGCGCCCAGGATCCAGCAATCCCTCGCTGAAGCGATAAGCCGTCCTCACAACAGTCTCCGAACCTTTACTGTGATTCAGGAACAGTCTTGGGTGTCTGGGTCTCGTCAGCATTATTAGGTGGAACCCGTAGAAATAAGGTCCCTTCAGCGATTCCCAAATGAATCACTAGCTTCAAGAAGTGAGACTGTCCGCGACTTCGGTGAATAACCAATTGATTATGGAGACTCTGGGTCTATTTTCGCTAGGGTTAATGGTAGGCCTCAGCGGTGCAGTCATCCCAGGGCCACTACTGGCCTTCACGGTCTACGACTCCACTCGTAAAGGGCGGGCCACAGGTCACCTCATCATCTTTGGCCATATCGTCTGGGAGCTGATCGTGATCCTGGTAATCTTTCTTGGGTTTGGCTGGATGATCTTTCAGAATCGGATCCTGATCTATGGTTTAGGGGGGCCTGTGCTGGTTCTGATGGGTCTTGGGATGGTCAGAAGCCGTGTGGGCAAGGTTGAGTTGGAGAGGTCGAGAATCGACTCCTCACTTGTTGGCGGAGTATTCTATACAGCCTTCAACCCAACCCAGCCCCTGTGGTGGGCTACCGCGGGGTTGGCTCTTCTTCTGAAGGGACTTGAGGTTATGGATTTGATGGGTGTAGTCCTGGTCACCGCCGGCCACTGGGTCTCAGACTTTGCCTACTACATATTCATCTCTCTCATGGTGCACAGATACCGGACGGTGATAGTTCCGCATCAACTACTGCTCTCACGAGTATTAGGAGTCTTCTTGACTGTTCTCGGTGGATACTTTGTTCTAGACGCCCTGACATCAACATTCTCTTAGGTTACTTTACTGAAGGGGCATACAGAGGTTGCATGTGATAGATGTGTGGCTTCTCACTGAGATGGGAAACTATGGGGAGGAGGGTTTCAAGATTGTTTCTTGATATCCTTCTTCATCTTCAAGTATTCTTCTCTAGTTATCTCGCCTCTCGTGTATCTGAGATTGAGGACATCTAGGGCTGGCGGCTCCCCCTCCCTTCTTGGTTGTGCGAGATACCTCTTTGTTAAGGTCAGGGCGAGGAAGGCCGCAACCAAGATGACGCCTATTATGGCGGCCAAGAGTAGGTAAGCGATTGAGTAGTCTTCCCTCCAGACAGCGGTGACGGTTGATGGTTTATCTACCATAACCTTTGCTGCTGGGCTGTTTGGTGAAGGGACGGGTCCGACCCAACTGTCAAAGACATGTCTTCCGCCCAGTGAGCCCCAGAAACCTGCCATAGGTAGCTCGGGGATAACGGAGACTGTTGCCTCAGAGTCTCTGTTGTACCATCCGGAGCCTTGGGGCTGGTTCAGTTCGGACTTTACTTCGAGATAGTATTGGTCTTGGTATCTTGCTGTGGCTCTGTGGGGCATGTTCATGGTCAGGGTGACTGTGCCGCTGCCCATGTCGTAGCCGTCGACATCCCAAGCTTTGAAGACGCTTCTTTCAACGCTTGACTTCTCAATTCTCTCCGGAGTCGTCAGGGTCACGATTGTGTCTTTCTGCCTCCACCCCGTCTTCTCGACAGACTGGCCGTACGGGTTCTCAACTGTCAACATGTACTCAGGCTCATAGGAGAATGAGTGGGAAGCCTCGAGTCGAGGCTTGCTGTAGGTGTCTGGATAGTAGTATGGGTAGTAGTAGACGCTGGGGTAGTAGTAATAGTAGACTGAGGGCATGGTGTAGTTGATCGTGTAGTAGACCATTGGATAATAGTATGGATAGTAGTATGGGTAGGCCGGCTTTGTCGTGGCCTTCTCGAGGGTCCACGAGGCTTCGCGGCAGAAGTATCTTACGCCGGCGGGCCCGGATATGTAGCTCTCAACCTGGAAGATGTGGGATTCTGTGCTTTCAACCTCGAAATCCTTTGAGGACCCTCCGGGAACTGTTCCTACTATGTTGCCGTCGATCTTGACGGTGGTGGAGTGTTCTGGGGGCACTCCCAGGATCGATGTTGTGACGGCGTACCTTCCTGAGCCAGGCCTCCATGAGTATGGTTGGTACCACGGTACCCAGATCCAGTCTGCAATAGTCACGTCATAGGTGTAGTAGCCTTGGGCGGCCACCTCTTGAATTGGGCTAGACTCAAAAGCTGGGGATAAGAGGATAGCGGATAGGCTGAGGAGGATTATGGCTGCTGAGAATCTCAAGGTAATCACTGATTTGGGGAAAAGACTTTACCCATCAATTTAAGCGTTATCCTATACGGAATGTTCCTATTGATTGTGAAGGTAAGAAAAATAGGAGATTGGGGTGGCTGCGCCAATCCAAGTTGATGCAGTGTGGTTCTTGATGTTTCTAGTCGAATTCTGATGTGCCTTCCTCTTCTGGGGGCTTAGGCGGCTTTGCTTCCTCTCTGGGTTTGCCTGCTGCTATTACGTCGTCTATTCTCAGGATCATTGAGGCTGCTTCGCTGGCTGACTTCACAACTTGCCGCTTCACAGCGAGTGGCTCGTAGATGTTGATAGCAGCCATATCCTTGGTCTTCCCCTCGTAAACCTCCACCCCAGCCCATTTCTCGCCCTTCTCGTGTCTTGCTCTGAGTTCGACGAGGATGTCTATTGGGTCGAGGCCCGCGTTCTCGGCCAAGGTCATGGGTATGGCCTCTAAAGCTTCGGCGTAGCCTATGACTGCGAGCTGCTCCTTTCCTGTAAGTTTCTCAGCCCACCTCTTGAGTTGGGCTGCAACCTCAAGTTCGGCGGCTCCTCCTCCGGCAACTATGCATGGTTCGCGGACCACGTCTCTGACTACGCAGAGGGCGTCGTGGATTGAGCGTTCAGCCTCATTCACGATCCTCTCTGTTCCACCCCTGACGAGTATCGCTACGGCCTTGGGGTTTCTGCACCCTTCTATGAAGGTCATCTTGTCGTCAGCAACCTTCCTCTCTTCGAAGAGTTCTGCTGAGCCTAGGTTCTCAGGCTTGAGGTCCTCTATGTTTGTGACTATCTTTCCGCCTGTTGCCTTGGCAAGTTTCTCCATGTCCTTCTCGCTGACCCTTCTGACTGCGGCTATTCCTTCTTTTGCTAGGAAGTGTTGGGCGACGTCGTCTATTCCTTTCTGGCAGAGGAGGACGTTTGCTCCTGAGGACCTTATCTTCTCAACCATTTCTTTCAGGATACTGGTCTCCTCGTCTAGGAAGGCCTTCATCTGTTCCGGTCTCTGGATGTTTATCTTTGCGTCGAACTCTGTCTTCTCAACCTCTATCGCGGTGTTGAGTAGGGCTATCTTCGGTTTCTTTATGCTCTTGGGCATTCCCAGATGGACGACTTCCTTGTCGATGACGACTCCCTTGATGAGTTTGGTGTCTGTGAGGGAGCCTCCAGCCTTCTTCTCAACCTTTACGTCCTCGACGTCTGCCTTCCAGCCTTCAGGGGTCTGCTCGGCCACTTGAAGGATTGCGTCGACCGCGATGTCTGCTATGTAGTCAGCGTTCTCTGAGAGGAGCTTGCTGGCCTGGGAGGTGACGGCGACGTCTTTGAGGGCTTTCCTATCGTTTGAGTCGACCTTCATCGCTATCTCGTCTAGGATCTGTAGGGCCTTCTCAGTTGCTTGTCTGTAGCCGTCGACTATGACTGTTGGGTGAACGTCCTTGTCTATCAGTTCCTCGGCCTTCGTGAGTAGCTCAGACGATAGGACCACGGCTGTGGTCGTTCCGTCTCCAACTTCCTGGTCTTGGGCCTTCGCTACCTCTACCATCATCTTTGCGGCTGGGTTCTGGACATCCATCTCTTTGAGGATTGTTGCTCCGTCGTTTGTTATTGTGACGTCTCCGAAGCTCGCCACGAGCATCTTATCCATTCCTTTCGGTCCGAGTGATGAGCGGACACATTCAGCGACTATTCTCACGGCTTGAATGTTGGACCTCTGGGCTTCCCTCCCGACGCTTCTACTCGTTCCCTCTCTCAGAATCAGGACTGGTTGCCCGGCGATCCTTGCAGGTATTGCTTCAGCCAATTCATGATTCACCTCCTAATACTCAGGCATCATTCCGCCTTCAGGTCCACCTCTTGGTGGTGTCGGCGGGGGTTTTGCCGCTGCTATCACGTCGTCTACTCTCAGGATCATTGAGGCTGCTTCTACAGCAGACTTTATCGCCTGCTCTTTTACCCTGATGGGTTCTATCACGCCTGCGGTCAGCATGTCCTTTGTCTTTCCAGAGTAGACGTCGACCCCTATTGTGTAACCTTTTTCGTCGGCGTGGGCTGCCTTTAGGGCGACCATTATGTCTATCGGGTCTAGTCCAGCGTTCTCAGCCAGGTATTTGGGGATGCTCTCGACGGCGTCTGCAAACTTCTCGATGGCCAACTGTTCTCTTCCGCCTATCTTTGATGCGTACTCTCGAAGTCTCTTTGCAACCTCAATCTCTGTTGCCCCGCCTCCGGCGACTATCTTGTTCTTGTTTACGATGTCGGCTGTGACGTGGAGGGCGTCGTTTGTCGCCCTCTCGGCCTCGTCGACAGACCTTTCGAGTCCGGCTCTTATCATGATGCTGACTGAACGTGGGTTCTTGCAGTCTTCTATGAAGACCATCCTGTCCTCGCCCATCCTTCTCTCCTCGGCGAGGCCTGCGTTTCCTAGTTCTTTCTCCGTCAGGCCCTCTATGTTTGTGACGATCTTTCCGCCTGTTGCCCTTGCGAGCTTCTCCATGTCTGACTCCTTTATCCTTCTTACAGCCATTATTCCTTCTTTTGCTAGGAAGTGTTGGGCGACGTCGTCTATTCCTTTCTGGCAGAGGAGGACGTTTGCTCCTGAGGACCTTATCTTCTCAACCATTTCTTTCAGGATACTGGTCTCCTCGTCTAGGAAGGCCTTCATCTGTTCTGGGTCGCTTATTCTGATCTCGGCGCTGAACTCTGTCTTCTCGACCTCTAGGGGGCAGTTGAGTAGGGCTATCTTCGGGTTCTTTATGCTCTTGGGCATTCCTGGATGGGCGACTTCCTTGTCTATAACTATTCCCTTGATGAGTTGAGTGTCCAGGACGCTCTTTCCAATCTTCTTGACGAGTTGGATGTTGTCTACGTCTGCTACGAGCTTGTCTCCTCTCTGCTCGACGACCTGTTTTATCGCGTCTACGGCTATCTCTGCGAGGTGGTCCCTTGCGCCTCCAACGTTCTTGCTGTGCAGGGCGGTCATGGCTGCCTTCCTCAGGGTTGCCTTGTCGTCTAGGTCTACTGACTGTGATGTCTGGTCTAGGATCTTCATCGCCTCGTCTGTGGCCTTCTTGTAGCCTGAGACTATTGTTGTGACATGGATGTCGTCGTCTATCAGTTCCTCTGCTCCCTTCAGGAGTTCTCCGGCTATGACCACGGCCGTAGTTGTTCCGTCTCCAACCTCGTCGTCCTGGGTCTTTGCTACCTCGACCATCATCTTTGCTGCTGGGTTCTGGACGTCGATCTCGTCTAGGATTGTTGCTCCGTCGTTTGTGACTGTTACGTCGCCTAGGCTGTCGACGAGCATCTTATCCATTCCTCTGGGGCCTAGGGTTGACTTTACGACTTCAGCGATTATCTTTGCCGCTGTTACGTTTGACCTCTGGGCTTCTCTGCCTCTGCTTCTTGTTGCTCCCTCCCTCAATATGAGGACTGGTTGACCTGTTAAGTATGCCAATCTCATTCACCTTTTGAATCACGATTTTCTTTTCAGGACTTTTGTGTTCTGTTACCCTGAGTAACAATATATAAACTTTTCTTGGCGG
>CAYZRW010000030.1:0-22245 GCA_964480955.1 uncultured Candidatus Bathyarchaeia archaeon
GCATTAGGCTGAGTTGCCAAAGGTCCTATTCTCTACCAGAATACTGAATCCCGCAGAAGGATTTAGGAACCTACTGCTCATTCATAACCTGACTATCTTACTACCCTTAACACAGGGTACGAGATCATAGACATCTCTCTGCAGACAGAACGCTACGTCTTGCCCGTATCCTATTCCTTCAAGATATGTTGCGTGAGAGCCTTTCTCCATGACTTTCAAGTCGCGTTCAGCACCCATCCAAGCAAGTCTCGCCGCTATCGCTTCGTCACTCATCTGGCGCAGTTCATCTGTGATGTTTGATGCCAAGAGCCCGGCGCATAGGAAATCTTCAAGAAAGATCCTTCCTTTTCTGCTGGCCAAGACTATTGTGACATTTCCTCCTTCTCTTGTGAGTCTTGAGGCCACATTTGAGACTGCCCTGGCATTGATGAAAGAGCCCACGAGTAGCCATTTCGCGCCTTTTGAGTTTATCAGGGCCATTGTTCCGTTGGTCGTCGTTATGACCACGTATTTCCCGTCAAGATCGGCCCTTTCAAACTCGCGTGGGGAGTTTCCGAGGTGGAATCCCTTCGGCTTCACTCCTCCCCTTTCCCCAGCCAGAATCAGTCTTCGATTCTTCTTGTATAGACTTCTAGCTTCGGCCAACGTCTTCACTGGAATAAACGCCTTGGCTCCGCGAGAGAGGCCCACAACGACTGACGAGCTGAATCGGAGGACGTCGACGATTATTATTGCGTCTCCTCTGGATGTTGCCTCTCGGCCTGTTTCGAAGTCAGTTTCAACACTGATCAAAACCGGATCCCTTCCCGAGCACCTATCGATGGGACTGGAACCTCAGATCTGAGAACTTCTGTTGCGAACTGGGTTGTCCCGTATAACCCTACTTGACTTCTCTCCGCGACTGAAGTCGGGAGATTCATGCTTCCACTCCGATCCTCTGTTGGGTGGGCATTCCGTTGTTGCGGTTCCACCTGCATCCATCCCATCGTAGAAGCATAGGCCAAGCCATTGGCCTGACAGCGTACTCGCCGCAGCGAGCAGCCATATTCAAGACGCCGACAGCGTCCCTATGTCCCTCCAAACCACAATCCAGACAGCGGAACCCGCGCAGAACACGCTCTGAATGCCTTGACCGACACTGTGGACAAGTCTGGCTCGTGTAAGCCTCGGAGACCGTGCGCACTTTTATGCCGTACTCTTCGGCTGTCCATCGGAGCCTATCCGCAACATGTTTGTGGCTCCAGTAGTTGTGGATCATCGCGTTCCCTTGTCGTCTGTGATTGTTGATTCTGATACCTGTGAGTTCTCCGATGATGATGTTTGACACGCCTTGGTTGTAGAGATCTTTGATGAGTTGCCGAGCGAATGATGCTACGGCATGTTGGAAGCGTCTCTTCCTCATTCTATAGAGTGCCGAGAGTAGTTTCGACTTCTTTCTTTCATTCATAGCATAGAGGCGCTGTTGGTGTTGGGCTATGCGGTTTGTCCAGTACCACCAGTCGGCTAGGAGGCGTCCAGACTGGTATGCGATTGGTTGACGCCATTCGGGCATCCAGACGGTTGCGAGGTTTCGGACTCCCATGTCGATGTAGCATGTCTTGGACCCTAATGGGGTGATGATTGGTTTCACATTCACAGCCTGAAAGACGCGCCACTTTTTCGACAGGGGATCCCATGCAACCTTTAAGCGTCCTTGCTTGCCAGTCCACTTTGGTTTGCCCTTGAACTGGATCGAGAGACCTCGCGGAAGGTCCACGCGGCCTTGCCGTATGCGGTAGCTGTCGCAGCGGAACAGTATCCGCAGCACATATTGTCCGTCGCGTTTCCAGTATTTAGGAGGGTTTACCCGTTTCATTGTGGATGGGAGCATGCCGTTCCGCTTCATGCGCTTCAGCGCGATGAAGCTACGCCACGCCTCGTTGTTCTTTCGGACGATCTGCTGCGCCGTAGCGGAGCCGATTCGAGGGATGTACCTCTTGTAGAGTTGCGGGTTCCAGCCCAACTTCAAGTAGTTTTGATATTGTTGATGGTGGACGTAATTGATTTCGTTCCAGAGCTTCGCACAAGCAATCGCTAGCTCTTCTAGGGCATGGTGCTGGTCTTGTGTTGGTGCGAGGCTGAAAAGGTTGGTGCGTTTCATCTCTTGCTCTGCCTCTGAATATACTCTTGTATTGTCTTGGCGGAGACATGGACTGCCGTGGAGACGAAGTATGAGTGTGTCCACAAGCTTGGCAGCTTGAGTACTTCGGGGAACTCTTTGCGTAGAATGTGTGAAGTGTGTCCTTTGAACCGCTTCACTATCTTGTGGACGGAAAGTTGCGGGTAGGCGGAGACGAATAAGTGTAGTTGGTCTGGATTCACGGCAAGATTGAGCACTTCAACACCCATCTCCTTCGCGATTTCATGGATGACCTGTTCGAGACGATATTTGACCTTTCCTACAAGTATTGGTCTGCGGCGCTTCGGGCACCACATTAGATGATAGTTGATTAGGTAGACCTGCGCTCTTGTGTGTTGATAGCTATATCCTACCAACACGCAAGTGTTCTTCCCAAGAATCAAACTCACCGCTCGCTTACTCCATGTCTAAAGACAGGAGCTTGCGCTCGCCCTGCTATGGTCACGCCACCTCTTTGAATTGCAGGCCAGGAAGATTGAGAAAGACCGTGAAAAGGGTTGAAGAGACTCCAGACTGGAAGGGTTGAACCTCACTTATGGATTGACTTCTTCCACACTTCGTATGGTACCGAGTACTCCTTCTCGACCTTGGCTCTGTGGAGCGTGTTGACTGAGCAGAACGGCCTTATCGTTCCGTCGGGCAGACCGTAATGTATGACGCACCTCTCAAGCCTCTGTAGGTCGAAGTTGTACGGGTCCATGAAGTGCATGCAACCGACCATCACAACCTTCCTCATGAACCTGCCGAGCGCGTCGTAACTTCCGGTCTTCAGGACAGGCCAGAGAATCTCCTTTATGAATGAAGCCTTCACGTGCCTAAGTGCAGCCAAGCTTCGTATCTTGGCTCGAGTCCTGCGGCCCTCTTGGAGGTTGTGGTATACACTGTCCATTGTCCGGAAGAATTTGTCGACGTTCGCCAGCCGAGTTATTGGAACCCAACCTCCTTTCTTCTCTTTGACGAGGAAGGTTGCGACACCGCACCACGGCATCGTGCTGAACAGAACGTAATCCCTGGACCTCAGTTTGCCGATGGCTTCCGAGATTGGAATTACGGACGGTACGGGGAAGAAGTCGCTAGTCTTGATGAGGCCTGAGGTTTGATCCTGAAGGAGCTCCATGAAGTCCGTGGTGTTTATTCGCATAGCCTCTCTCGCTTGGGAGTCTATCCTGCCTGTTATGGACACGGGCTGAACGTTCACACACCTTATGATGTCTGAATTCTCTAGAGCGAATCGAACTATGTCTCCAACCTGATCGTCATTGACTCCCTTGACCAAAGTAACTACGAGGACTACGCTTTCGAAACCCAGTCTTCGAGCATTCTCAATAACTCTGATCTTTGTCTCGTAGAGTGGAAGGCCGCGTGTCTTCTTGTAGATATCGTCGTTGAGTCCGTCGAATTGGAGATAGATAGTATCCATGCCTGCATCGATCAACTGTCTGAAGAAGTCAGGGTCCTTGGCAAGTCTTATCCCGTTTGTGTTGACTTCGACGTGTCTGAATCCTTTCTCTTTGGCGGACCTGATGAGAAGCGGGAGATCCTCCCTCACAGTCGGTTCCCCCCCGCTGAACTGTAGTGCTGGGGGTGGGACGGGACGATTCAGCCTCAAGTTCTCAATTATCTTTTCGATGTCAATTCGTAAAGGCTCGTAGACATAGCCTGTCGTAGCTGCATTTGCAAAACATATTGGACATTCAAGGTTGCATCTGTTTGTGACGTCTATTATTGCCAGAACAGTGTGAGACTTGTGGTTGGGGCATATCCCGCAGTCTAAGGGGCAGCCGTACTCGGTCTTTGTTCGCGGATTCTCAAGAGGCTTCCCAGCATGCTCATACCTTTCCGCCCACTCATACAGTTTGGGGTTGGAGAACGTGTATGTATCAACGAAACGACCGTGAACGTCGCAGGTCTTAGAGATCTTGACTCTTCCGTCGTCGTCAACGAATATCTCTGCGTCAAGGACTTTCATACACTCGGGGCAGATGCTTTGGCTACGCCTCAACAAGCGGCTCAGACCTGACCACCCTAACCTGTAAATAGTCTCCTCCCATTCGCAGGAACGTGACCCTATAATAACGTTTTCTTGGTTTTGACATGACTGGAAGTACTTTTAGACCAAAACGCTTTAAAGCTTGTTACAGAACCTTCGATTTAGGGGGTTTGCTCCACATTCGAGCTCCCTTTGAATTTCTGCTCGTCAGATCGCCACAATTGAACTTCCGGGTTCCAGAAACTTCCGGTTGAGGGACGTGGTTCATGCTTCTTGACACCCTGAGGCTCCTGAAGCTCGGAATGAGTAACCCTGTCTCAAGAGCTATAGTCCGATTCGGTGACAGGAACCGCCCAGGGGAATCTTCCAGACTGGAGCTGGCGTTGAGCAGTTTTGCATTAAATGAGTCTAAAGGAAACTCAATAGATCGCGCATACTCCTTCCTTGTCAAGACGGTGCTTGCAATGGGTTGCCAAACATTCGGTTCCAACGTCGATTCCATAAGGGAGTACTTGAGGGATCCAGTCGTCAGGCGGGCCGTAGCCACAGTACTGAGCAGCATAGGGCTCTACGGTGTCACGCAACCTCAGCTCCTGAAAGCTCCTTTCCTAGTTGTCTGGAACCTCACCAACGCCTGCAACCTGAGATGCAGGCACTGCTACCAGAACGCTGGAAAAAGGCTGCCGGACGAGCTCTCCCTCAGGGAGAAGCTCGGTGTCATCAGAGAACTCGCGGACGCGGGTGTCGTCTCGATAGCTTTCTCTGGAGGGGAGCCATTGATGAGCCCTGATTTCTTCGAACTTGCAAAGGCCGTCAGGGACCATGGGATGCACGTTGCCTTGGCCACCAACGGCACCCTGATCAAACCGGAGACCGCTAAGCTACTCAAGAAGATCGACGTCTGTTATGTAGAGGTTAGTCTGGACGCCGCGTCCCCGGAACTGCACGACACATTCAGAGGGTTAGCCGGTGCACATGCACGCTCACTCGAAGGCATAAGGAGTTGTGTTGAGGAGGGCATCTTTACATCCATAGCCACAACCGTAACCAAACACAACCTCAAGGAAGTACGCGACCTAATAAATCTCGGACGAAGAATGAAGGTCAACCGTTTCATCCACTTCAACTTCATTCCAGCCGGCAGAGGTCGTGAGATTGTTCAGCTTGACATTACGCCCGAGGAGCGAGAGGAACTACTCAAGGTTATTTACGAGGAGTCAAAAGTTGTGGGGATGGAGGTTCTCTCCACAGCACCACAGTTCGGGAGGATTGTTGCTGAGCAGTCTCGCGGCGAATCAACTGCACCCACACACTTCTACGCCGGGAACAGCGGGAAGTGGGGCCTCCAAGACTTGGCCAGATTCATCGGAGGCTGCGGCGCTGGAAGGCTCTACTGCGCCATCCAGCCGAATGGCCTCGTAACCCCCTGCGTCTTCATGCCGAACCTCGTCGTGGGAAAACTGCAGACGACCAGATTCGCCAAGATATGGAGGGAGAGCAGGACTCTCAGGGAGCTACGTAACAAGAACCTACTGAAGTCGACGTGTGGAAGGTGTGATAATAGATACGTCTGCGGTGGATGCAGGGCTCGCGCCCTCGGCTATCTCTCCGACTACTTGGCGCCGGACGTAGGGTGCGTCAGAAACTCGGCCGAGTGGGAAAACCTCAGGAAGGAGCTGTCCGCGAGTTATCTGAAAGCGGTGGAGTAAATGATTCATCGGTGGGAAAGATTCTAGGTCTTGTCGTAATAGATTAGATCCTTCTCCTCAAGAACCTTCTGAAGCTTGGCTACGGCTTCGTGAACCTCGTTCTCTTTCTTTGCGCCTGTGCAAACTAGCTTCCCGCTGGCGAAGAGGAGTATGACAACCTTGGGGTCGTCCATCCTGTAGATCAGGCCTGGGAACTGTTCAGGCTCATACATAGTCCTCTTCAAGGAGTAGGTTGACTTCTCTAGGTCGATGTAGCCACCCAGACCGGCGGAGGCTACTATGTTCTGGATCTGAATCTCAGGCTTGCCCACGATGACTATTCCGTTACGCTTAAGCTCCTCGATAACCTTCATCACGGCTTTCTTAGCTTGATGTTCAGACTTTGCACCAGTACAAACCATCTTGCCAGAGCTGAAGACTAGGGTAGCTGTTTTGGGTTTCTTGAGGCGATAGACCAGGCCGGGGAACTGTTCGGGCCTGTACTCGACGCTGGGAAAGATTCTTGTTATAGAGTTTAGGTCGATGTTCTGTTTGAGGGTGGCTGAGGCGACAACATTCTCAATGTTTATGAATGTTCTTTTCTCAGCCAAGAAGCCCAGCCTCTAAGGACGTTTACAACAAGCTCTATCTATATAAATTCACTTGATAAGACCTCTATGATTGACCCCTCACTCGGAACTTGTAGAACTCAAATTGGAAGACTTTCTCACAGTGCGGGCTACTATTTCTCTCTTGTTCATTGATGTTTCGTCTTCTTACCGGTCTTTGCGTTGTAGGCTTCGTACGCTAGGAGCACGACTATCAGGGTGATTATGAGGGTGGTTCCCGCAGGTTCACGTAGCCTCATGACTATGATCCCAACGTATGGTACCCTTGCAGAGAAGACGCCTACCACATATTCTTTTGGAACCGCCCAATCGTCGACGTACCTGTTGAAGTCCCCTTTTGTCCTGAAGTATACTGTTCCGTCTCTGTTGAGTCTCTCAACAACTCTGTGGACTACGAGTGTTTCATATTCCCGCGGACTGTGGAAGACTACTATTGTCCCGACTTCTATCTTCTCAGCAGGCATGCCTTTGATGAAGATTATGTCGCCGATATTGAGTGTGGGAACCATGCTTCCTGAGACAACGACCAAGACTGGGTATTCGGTTGCCCAGACGAACCTCAGAGCCGCCCATCCGCCGTATGACGCGGAGACGACGAGGACCGCAAGTAAGACGAGTTTTGCAACCTCGTTGCGCTTAATATTCTTCAAGTATTCCGTGAATCTTTCGTTCTGAGCCAAATCCACTTCACCTTGTGGCTATGTGGCTAGCGGAATTCAATGTTAAACGTTTGGGGAGCTTTCTTCAGAGTTGCTTGAGAGTCTTCGCAAGAGTTCTTGGGATGCTCTCTCACCGGCAGCTAAGAATAGATCTCCCTCTTGGGTGATCCTGTAGATTCTTCGATCCTTTCCTCTATCTGACTCCCAGACACCCTCGACATATCCTTTCTCTTCGAGAGTGTGAAGGAGCGGGTATAAGGTTCCTGCGCTCAGGTATACTTTGAATACGTCTTTGATCTCGATGTTTATCTCATATCCCCATCGGGGCTTGGCCTTCAAAAGCCACAGGACTATCAGGTCTAGGTGGCGCTTTACCAAACGTTCCCTCCAAGACCTTTCCATATCGCTACTCAAGGGCGAGTATGCCTCAACAGTGAGAATCTCTGTTTCATAGGCTGATATTTGGTAGGTGCTTGGTGCTCTTATTGAGTATGTTGCGAGGTGAGGTTTCCCAAGACAGGTCTGGACTCATCGCCTTATGACGTGCAGTTTGTTTGTGTGGCGTACACAGTGAGACTGCCTTCCTCGCTGTATTCTGACTGTTAGATTCAGTCTATGGAGTCAATATTATCTTGGAGCCTTCCCCTTTCAGCAGGATTTGGAAGCCCTCCTCAGCCTTCTCAAGGGGTAACTTGTGTGTTATGACAGACCTGAGGTCGACTAGGCCTCTGGTAACCATTCTCTGGACTCTGTCCCAGGTGCTGAACATGTATCGGCCCGTCAGTCCTCGCACATCTATCTCCTTGTAGACTATGTAGGTTGTTGTGTCAAGTGTTGGGTTATCTGGTGCAGCTCCGAAGAGTACGACCTTTCCAGCCTTTGCCACCATGTCTATGGACTGCTTCACCGTCTCACCTGAACCCGCAGCCTCGAAGACTATGTCTGCCCCGCGCTGGCCCACTGCCGACTTGACCTTGCTTACTATGTCGCCTTCAGAAGCGTCAAAGACCTCCCTTGCGGCCCCAACTCTTCTGGCGTGTTCGATTCTGTATTTCTTTATGTCTGTGGCGACGACGTCTGCTCCTAGGGCCTTCATTATCTGCTGGACGTAGATCCCTATGGGTCCGCACCCTAGAACTACGGCAGTGTCACCAGGTTCTGGCTGAGCCCTCTGGACGGCGTGCATGGCGACTCCGCAGGGCTCGTATAGGGCGCCCTCGTCGTAGGGTGTCTCTGGGGGGAGCTTGTAGGCTATGGTCTCGGGGATTACAACATATTCTGCGAAGGAACCTTCTGGAACGTGGACACCGAGGATCTTCATGTTCTCGCAGATGTGCATTCTTCCAGTCCTGCACATGTAACATTTCTCGCATGGGATATGTGTCTCCCCAGCAACTTTGTCTCCAACTTCGACTGCAGTGACGTTCTTCCCTACCTCGACTACGTCCCCTGAGAATTCGTGGCCTAGAACCCTGGGTAACGGTGAGTTCCATTTTATGGCTTGACCGTCCCATTTGTATAGATGCATGTCTGAACCGCAGTAAGCGGTTGCCTTGACTTGGACTAGAACGTCTCTGGGGCCAGGTTTCGGTTTCTCAATATCCATTATCTTGATGCCGGGTTTTGGGTCGACTTTCATTACTGCTTTCAAGTCTTATTCCTCCTCAAACACCTCATCAATTATGGACGATCTAGTTGCTCAAGCCATTATAAATGTGTGGTCGCAGTGATCGATTGCCGACGAGTCTGGGAATATCTTCTCTGGAAGATGTGCGTCATCGAGTCTCTATTTCTCAATCTCCCAGTTTGGGGACTTATCGCCTTGGCGCTTCCGGCTTGGGCCTTGTGCGGAACTTGGCCATCTGGACGGCTAGCTTGATGGCTTCTTCCAAGCTCGTTGGGTCTCCGGTTCCCAGTCTGAGTCCAGCTCTTCTGTAGGCGGTTCCATGGTCGACCGAGGTGCGTATTATTGGGAGGCCGATTGTGACGTTCACGCCCGATTCGAATCCGAGCATCTTTACTGGTATGTGGCCTTGATCGTGGTACATAGCTACTACGGCGTCATATTCCCCTTTGCTCGCCCGGAGGAATACTGTGTCTGGAGGCATAGGGCCGACCACGTTTATGCCCATTCTTTTTGCATCTTCTATCGCGGGCGAGATCTCCTTAGTCTCCTCGTCGCCAAACATTCCCGCTTCCCCAGCGTGGGGGTTCAACCCAGCGACGGCAATCTTTGGATTGGGCAGTCCAAGTCCCTTGACCGCTTCGTTCGTGAGCTTAATCGTGGTCAGGACTCTGTCCTTCTTGATGAGGGAGCACGCTTGCCTCATCGATACGTGTGTGGTGACATGGACAACCCTGAGCTTTCCGGCGACGAGCATCATTGCGTAGTCCTCTGTGTTGGTCAGGTCTGCAAGGATTTCAGTGTGGCCTGCATAGTCGTATCCCGCAAGGTTCATGGCTTCCTTGTTCAATGGAGCTGTGACTATGGCGTCTATCTCGCCCTTCAGCGCCATCTCGACTGCTTTCTTGACGTACTCGACCGAGGCTTTGCCGGCCATGGCTTGGACCTTGCCCATCTTCAGTTCACGCAAGACTATGTTCTTGAGGTCGACCACGTTTACTGTGCCGTGTTCAAACTTTGCTGAAGACGGCTCGTCTACGGGCCGAATCTCAACCTGTGCCTTGGCAACTTTTGAGGCGTCTTCGAGAACCGCGGCGTCGCCGATCACAACTGGACGAGCGACCTTGTAAGTTTCCTCCTTTGAGAGTGCTTTGTCGATTATCTCTGGGCCTATGCCCGCTGCGTCTCCCATCGTGATTCCGATTATCGGCCTGACATCGACTTTGGCCAAGTTCTCACCTCCAACTCTTCCTCTTCAGGTATTTTATTGACCTTGTGATGGCCTCATCGTCGCCGAAGGCCCCTGCCTTCGTCACTATTCTCAAGCCGGCTTCTTTTCCTCCGACTACTACCGCTGAGGGTATGCCAGGGGACACTTCATCATCAACCTGTGTGCCACGTGAGCCCATCAGCTCGAACGTCCGGATCGCTGTTGTTCCTCCAGTCAGGACTAACCCCGCGATTCCCTGAATCTTGGCCACCCCACTTGCGATTTCACCCAAGGCAGACCCAATAAGATTGCTCACATCCACGCTTGAGATTCCAAGTTCCTCGCCTTTCTTGAGGTCCTCCAGTACGGAGTTCTTCGATCTGGCTGACGATATTATTACGTCGAAACCTCTGGATACAGCCAGCTCGGTCTCATCTATCATCCTTCTGACCTCACTACTCTTATCACCCTCCAAGATCTTGAACGTATTCAGTTCTAAGACGGTACATCCTGAGCTCTCGGCGTTGGCTATCTGCCTCATGGTCACCTCACTGGTGCTGCCTGAGATTGTGACCACAGGCCCACCCGAGATTAGGCCCAAGGCTTCCGGAAGCTCCTCGGCCAGACCCGCTGGGCCGCACAGCAGTGTGTGGAGACCCAGATCAACCGTGGCTCGGGCAACGCGTTTCAGGTCATTTTGAGTTATTGAGTCGACGACTATCACTTCGCCGCCTCTCTGAACGCACTCTCTGAGTTCTTTCTTCAGGGTTGAGATGTCCATGACCGCGGATAGTCCCACATGTTCGACCCTTCTCCTCGATTGGCTGGCGATGAGTGTAGGAACATGTGATTCTCTCACAGGGGTGACAGGGTCCTGAGCGGCCTCTGTCTTTCCAAGAGGTACTTGGTTCACGAGTTGGTAGCCGCCCACTGTTACTCTTTTATTGGCTGGAAATGCGGGCGCGACAACTACTGTCTTGGCTCCGGTGGCATCCATGACCCCGTCAAGTTCTGAGCCGATATTTCCCTTGAGAGTGGAATCGATCTTCTTGTAGATTATTGGGATCTGAGCCTCGACGAGTCTGGCCGCGGCCTCCCTAGCTCTCTCATACCCAACCGATTTTGGTGATGTTCTGCTCTCGGTATCGAGGACCACGACGTCGACTTTGCCAGATACATCCTTGAGCGCCTGGATCTGTGTGAGAACTATTGTCTTGAGACCCTGTTTAGAGAATTGGACCCCAGTATCATTGGCGCCAGTCAGGTCGTCTGCAATTACTCCCATCTTGGCCAATATCTAACGAACCTCTTGTACATCTTCGGCTGAGGAACCTAGTGTCTCATTGTGAAGACTGGATTCGGCTATGGGTTATAGGGTGTGTCAAGGGGTCAGATAACGATCTCCTTACCGAACTCTATAACCTCTACCTTGAAGCCGCCCTCTTCTGCTTTGGCTTTGAACTTCTTGGGGTCGGCTTTGATCTCTGGAAAAGTGTTGTAATGCATTGGTATGGCGAGTTGAGGTTTAACTATCTTTAGGGCTTCAATCGCTTCGTCGATGTTCATAGTGGGACCACCACCTATTGGCACGAACATGACGTCGATGGCCCCATAGTTCTTGACACCGTCCAGATAGGTGTCTCCGGGATGATAGATTTTCTTTGATCCGTAGATGATTATGTATCCTGCTGCGTACTTGCTCTGGTGGTGGCTTGACTTTACCATTCTAATAGTTATGTCTCCGAAGCTCATGACATCGCCTATATTCATCGAGATCATCCTGTTGAATTTGCAGGTTGTGGGAGCTATGACCAAGGAGTCGAAGGTCGAGGCGTCTGAGTGGTCTGAGTGTTCGTGGGTGACCAGTATGAGGTCCGGCTTCCCCTCATATTTTGGAGCGAACTTATTGCCTGCGAAGTATGGGTCTATTAAGACAGTCTTTCCATTCTTAAGTTCGAAACAAGAGTGACTCAGGTAGGTCAACTTCACAGAGATTTATCCCTCCCTTATTATGGCTACCCTTACTGATGAGAATAGGGTCTGCTCTAAAGTTTTTCCCGTCAGAGGCCAAGCCAGAGAGGTCCTGGCAGAGCCAAGAGTGAGCCACTTGGCAGCATTGCTAAATATCAGGATGTGTCATCAGTAGTTGGGCGATGATGAGAGCTGGTATTGGTGATCTGTGATCGATGAAACCAGAACAGAGCCCATTAATGGTTTAAGGACACTTCAATGAAACAGGTAAGGAACCGGAGGCCGCGTTTCTGTTTCGGCTCCCTTGGGGCGTCGTATTAATATTGACTGTTGACCTGAACGGTGAAGCTCAAGAGAGGCAGTTCCTGCACCGACTGTTGCTCCGGAGTAGTATGTAATCCTCGATTTGCCTGCACTCATTACAGATTTCTTGGTTTTCCCCGTCTGGGACGAATTGTCTACCACATTCGGCGCAGATGCCTTCTTTGATCATGAGCTTGATTCACCAGAGGTGTAGGTTGATCACCATTTGAGTGCTTGAGCATTTTGTACAATTTTGTCGAAATCATTCACGTAGCTTGATAGAGAACTTGAACGGTTTTTGTAACCAGATAGAGGATGTATAGCCGGTTTGGCGCCCGGAGTGATCCCTAACCTCTTGACATGGAGGCTTCAGCGAAGCCACGGAACCTTTAGGGTGCCGGTTAGAATATCTCTACAAACCTTGATGTAGTCTGACTGCGTCCCCACATCGGACCAGTAGCCGTTATACCTGAAGCCGTAGACCGCATGTTCCCTCGCCAGCTTGGGGAATACTTCCTTCTCCAGTGAGACTTTTCTGCCGGTCCGTATGCGCTTCAGTACCTTCGTTGAGAGAACATAGACTCCGGCGTTCACCCAAGTAGAGTCTGACATGAAGGTTGTCGGCTTTTCAATAAAGTCTGTTATGAGGTTTTCCTGGCTGAGAACTGCCAGACCGAATCTTGAAGGTTCACGAACCTTGACGAGTACGACTGTGGCGAGTCCCTTGTTTGACCTGTGGAATTCGAGAAGTCGGTTGAGGTCGAGTGAGTCGAATACAATGTCACTGTTCAGAGTGAGGAAGTCTCCCGTCAGGAGGTGCTCTGCGTTCTTTAAGGCTCCTCCGGTGTCGAGAGGCTCCTTCTCGAAACTATATATTATCTTTTCAGCCATGTCTTTGCGTTCTGAGAAGTAGCGTACTATCTGCTCCTGTAGGTAGCCGGTTGCGAGAACTATACGGTCGAAGGAGTATCTCCTCAGGTAGTTGACCTGATACTCGAGGAGAGGCTGCCCCCCAACCGGAAGCATAGGTTTGGGTGTTACGTATGTAAGTGGCCTGAGTCTCGTTCCCAATCCGCCACAGAGGATAACGGCGGTCCTCTCAGGCTGGAGACTCTCAAGACCCAGCCTAATCAGAAGCTCAGCTGTCTGAGACCTGTTCTTGAATCTTGACCCGTCGAGCAAGCTGTCAATTCTGGTCATCAGCGCACTGTCAAGGGTCATGCAGAATCTTCTTTTCATATGTGTTACTTTCTCGCATCAACTATATTACCTTGAGATCAAACTCAAGAGACGAGTTCGCCTCGAAAGGCTGCCGGGTAGGCTCCCTAGTCTGTCTCCTTGTGCGGGCAAGGATGTGGAAGACCAGTGCCACTAATGTCGTGCCGGCGATTGCCGCAAAGACATTGAGTGCCACATAGCCTGTGGTGGAGATTATGTTGCCAACATAGCGACAAAATGCAGCGGCCCTCCGAGCCTCTCTAGAGGCTGAGAGAGCCTCCTCGTAGCTCATGTTGGCATAATGTCTCTCGGCGACCTCAAGCTTCTGCTGTATGGACGAGAAGAGCCCACTGTTGAGGATGTTTGGGCCTGTAGCCTCAAGCTCAGCTTCCGTTCCCATAATCAAACCGTCAACATAACCCCTGAGAAGAGCGTCTCTGTCAAACTGGCTGTAACTGTACTCGTAGGGGTAGTACGACATGACTGAGGCCACGAAGTCTTGGGTGGGGTCCGCTCTGAATGGGTGGACGAGCCCAAGCATATGCCCCAACTCGTGGATTACCGTGTTAGTCAGACCGAATCCCGTCTGGGTTTGTTTCGGATCGGTGAAGTTTCCCCGGACCAAGTCGTGTGATGAGTGGCTTACAAGAACGAGGTCGCCCAAAGCCACACCCCATATGGACTCGGGCCCAAACGGCTCCGAAAGGTCCTCTTTGAATGTAAAGCCAAACTGATACTCTCCGGTGAAGATGAAGGCCATCACCGGAACGTAGTACTCAGAGTCTTTCCTTGTGTTGTTAAAGAAGTCCTTGATGTGACCCTGACCCTCCTCACTCAGCCAGTTGTAGACTGGCCTCGCGTCTACGATCGAGATCTTGGCATATTTGCTTGGAGAAGTGGAGGAGACTATCAGGTTAGTGAGGTTGGATGAGGCTGTGACGTTCATAAACCTCGCCTTAACGTTGACCTCGGCGAAAGGTAGAAGCCTCTCAAGTTCACTCTTTATTCTCAGCACGTTCAACGTTCGATCCAGTGATGGAACCGCGCCGTCAGTTCTATTGTCGACCACCAAGACGTCGACGTCATACTTTCGTGCGGCGGCTATAGGGTATACGAAGTCTGGCGCAAAGAGGTCTTCGACCGCTCCATAGACGTAGTCAGACAGATACTGGGTAAGCCACATCGAGCCGTAGAGGGTCTTGAGGTCGATGTTGTTGGCTCTTATGGCCCATTGGAGTGGAAGCTGTCTTGTGATGTTGCTAGGACCCGCAGAGAGGTCGATGAAGTAGAGGCGGTTTGGTCCACCCCAAGAAGTCATCCAGCGCCTCCTGATCGTAATGTATAGGTCCGAGTCTACGTAGGTCATGTTGTAGTAGTGAGGAGTGAATCCATCCACGGATTGGTTGAGGTACTTCTCATACTGGTTGGGTGTGACTGAGGGCACTGCTCTGGTCAGGTTGGCCAATATCAGAGTGTACCCAGGTTTCGGAGAGCCGCCGTAGTCCGACTCATGATACTTCAGCCAGTTCTCCGCGAGGGAAGCTGAATAGAGGGTGTTTGTCAGGTTGACTCCGAAGAACGGATTCTTGGCTACCTCGACCTTCCCTATGGATGTCAAGTATTGAGCGAATGAGTCCTCAAACCCTTTTGGGGGAAAGATGAATTCATAATCGAACCTGTACTGAACGCCAGTCGTCACCCCTGGGTTCAAGTACTGCTGGCACTTGTATGCGGGGACATTCCATTTGAGATATGTCGCATTAACCAGTTCAGAGGGGATCCCTACAAAGACGACCTTCACATTCAAGTCGGATCTTCTTGTAACTGTCAGTTCAACCTTGGTTCCAGAACTCCCCGCCACCGCTGGCTGGAGCGGGTGAAATACTAGAAGCAGAAGGGCGATGGCCAATATCCGGTTTGACAATTTGAGTAGACCTATGCTCTTGGTTTGACGGTTGTTCTCGTGAGAGAACCGTACGGCGCCACGGCGACGCTGGAGTCCTTCCCCATCGTCCTAAGAGCTGACTGGAGAGCCTCATTCACCGTCCTTGAGGTCCTCAGTCTGAAGACGTTTCTGGCGTAGTAGTCTGGCATGACCGATACGAGGTGGACGCGGAACTCCTCCAAGAGTTCGTTGAGAAGGTAGGCCTTCTCCGCTCCGACCTCGAAGTTTCTCTTCAACATAGACTTGAATTGGCGCACATCCTCAGCTTTGGACATCCACTGTCGAAAGTCATCGTTTCCGTATCCGCCCATGCACTCAGCCACCAATATTATGGCGCCACCTCTCTTCAGGACGCCCTTGTTCAGGAAGACAGAGTCTAGAGCTCCGAAGAGCGTGTGGTCGTACGGCCTCCCACCCGCCCCGACTATTAGGATATCCGAATCCCTCTCCAGCTCAACCTTACAGAGTTCATTGACTAAACTCGCACCCTTGGCAAATGAGTCTTCAAGCTTACTCGTGAATATCTTCGTCACATTCCCACCCCTGCCAGCCACGACGTTCAGAGCCAGGCCGATGTCAAACGAGAAGAATATGTGGGTCAGATCCTTGACCGCGTTGCTTTCGGAGGAGCCGCTTTCTATTTGCTTCATCACTGCCTCACGGTAGAGCCCAACTCGTGTCTGCTCGTCAACTAGGTCGAGCAAAGCGGTTGGCCCACCCGTGTAGCCCCATGTGGGGCTGAAGCCGACTCTGCATACCAGTATCCTGAAGGTGGCCTCGGCAAATTCCTTGTCTATCTCGACTCTTCTTCCCCCAAGAGTCTCCTTTGTCGCAGAGAGCATTGTCCCATTTTGGCCGACGATCCTGACGTTTACGTTTGTCCTCTCAAGGCTTGGTTTGATTGGCGGCCAACCTTCGGTCGGTATCCACAGGACCGCAATCTTCTCGCTCTCGACAATATTGGAGAGTTCAAAGAGAAGGGAGTCGATGATGTCGAACGAAGAGCCGTCCGAAGGGAGATTAGTGACTATCACCACCCTGTCGTCTCGCCCAACAAGTTGGGTCAACGGGCCGGCGCCTTCGATACTGGAGACGGACTGGTGGACTTCAGACTTCAGATCACTCAGAGGAGCCGTATCCTTCGGCTCCGAAAGCCCGACCAGGTTCTCAGCTCGGACCCCAACCGGGACCTCTGTACCGCCGTACGGAATCCATATTTCCACTGTTAAAGTTCACCCGCACCGTCTTGGAAGAGTCAAGTAACTACTTGACCAGTCGGTTTCAAGAACCTTCCTAAATTTGTGTTCTCCAAGGACATTACCTCAGCTCCATAAACGCATCGTGGTAGAACATGCATTCATTTTGAACCAACATGTATAAGGAACCTATTATCTATGAGGATCGTCTTGTAGCGGGGTTCTCGGATGGAGCACAAGCAACGCGTTATGGGAGAGGAGGAGTCTGAGTTCTGCAGAATCCTGGTGAAGACTCAGGCGCTTAGATTTGGTGTATTCAAGCTGACCAGCGGAAAACTCAGCCCATACTATGTGGATCTGAGGTCCATACCTAGCTATCCTGAAGCCTTCAGGAAAGTAATAAGGATCTACGAAAGACTAGTTAAAGAGGAGATTGGACTCGACCAATTCGACAGGGTCTCGTGCGTGCCAACCTCGGGTCTCCTCTTCGCGTCTGCGCTAGCTTTTCAGCTCTCCAAACCGATCCTCTACACCAGAAGAGAGGCAAAACTTCACGGGAGAGAGAGGAGAATCGAGGGTGTGATGACTCCAGGTGACCGTGTCATCCTCGTCGACGACCTCATAACTACTGGAAAGAGCCTGGTTGACGCCGCTCAGGTAATAAGGTCTGAGGGAGGAGTTGTCAACGACGCTCTGGTCCTGATCGATAGGCAAGAAGACGGGGAGGAGAGCCTCCGAAGGATTGATGTGAGACTTCACTCGTTCCTAAGGATCTCGGAGATTGCGATCAGACTGCACCAGTTAGGCGTGATCGAAGAAGGTAAGTATGATGATATTCTCAAACAGTGCACTCCAAAGGGAGCTTGAAGATTGAGGTTCTTGACAATCGGTTTAGGCCATTGCGGCGGAAAGATTGCAGATGACTTCAAGAAGACTGCAATCGACAAGAGAGGCATGATAATGGATGTCTGCGCCATAAACAGTGACACCGCGGACCTAGCGACGCATAGGAATATCCCAGACGAGAATAAGTTGCTTATCGGGAGTGGAAAGGGAGCCGCGAAGAACTGGCAGGAAGGATATGAAGCGGCCACTCAAAGTAAGACAAACATCAAGGCGCTAATCTCAAAACTGCTAAGCCCAGACACAGACGTGATAGTACTTGCCCTTGGCGAGGGCGGGGGGACAGGTTCAGGCGTCGCGCCGGTTCTGGCTGAGATCATAGGTGAATTTGGCAAGACCTGCATCGCGATCGTCACCCTTCCCTTTGAGACAGAGTCCGTAAGGTCCAAAGTCAACGCTGCTATGGGAATCGACCTCCTATACAGGATTGAGGCCGCCAAGGCGATAATCTGTGTAGAGAACGATAAGTTGACGGCTCACTATCCAGACAAGCTTCTGACCGAGGCCTACGAGAAGGTGAACGAGGTCGCTGTCCAGACCTTCCTAGACCTCATAGACCTCGCAAATCTACCTAGCAGAGCTGACAGAATAGATGAGTCTGAGCTCGTATCGATATTCGAGTATCCAGGGTTCGCTACCCTAGCCAACTTCAAGACTCCAGCCAACATGGTCGAGAATGTTGCGGCTACGCTCCGCCACAGCTGGAACAGTAGCCTCTTCGCCGAGGTCAACCCGGCCTCAGCGGCAGGGGTGATCTTTGGAGTCCAAGGGCCGACTCACCTTTTCACAACGATACAGGTGGACGCGATCAGGCGCACACTCCACGAACTTCTTGCTGGAAAGGATGCCATGCTCGGCATCTACCCGTCAGAGCACCTCAGGTGGGCTTCATACATAGGCATCCTGACAGGGATGGACGTCCCTGAGAAGGTAAGTCAACTCCTAGAGAGGGCCAAGGCTGAGTACCAGGAACATGAAGAGGTCTTGGAGACCAAGGCCAAGCTGAAGAAGGAGGGTTTGGGGTTCAAACTGAAAGAGCAAACCACAGAGCAGAGGAGAGTCCAGCCCTACCCTCAACGTGAGGTTGAGAGTAACAAGTTGGAGAGACTGGCTGACACAGTTGGAATCGAGCGGCTCGACTTGGGCAAGAGCATCCCCAAGAGTCTGGAGGCCATAATGTCCCACAGAGGGGAGAAGCTCACCCTAGAAGAGCTTGTGGCACTGATTCAGAGCGAAGCGGATATCGAGGACGAGAGGTCCGCAGTGGCTGCGGTCCTTGAACTCCAGAACCTCGGATACTTGGTAGAGATTAAGAAGAACGTCTTCCAGATCGCCTGAGAAAACCAAGCCACCAGGCCTCATTCCGCACTGATAGGCCTGAAGAGGATAACGTCAACCTCCTCGTTCTCATCTACACCTTCAACATCCTCTGGAATCACCACCAACCCATTCGCCTTTATCATGCTCGAGATCACCCCTGAGCCAGTTGACCTGACCGGGTCGGCAACATATCCCTCCTCACTCTTCGAGACCGCCACGCGGACGAAACTCCTCAAACCTGAGCCTGAAGGTATCCTCCTCGTAACCCTTGCAAGTATATGCGGCTCAGGCTCACTCGCGGTTTTCAACATCCTAGTCAAGAGTGGTCTTCCAAAGACGTAGAAGCCTATCATGGCGGCGACGGGGTAGCCTGAGAGGCTGATTATCGGTTTGCCGTTGACAGAGGCCAAAGCGGTCGGTCTCCCAGGCCTCATGGCGATACCGTGCACCACGACGCCTGGAGGGCCCAGGGAGTTTATGGCCTTCACTGTGAGGTCGGTCAAGCCGGCGGAGGTGCCTCCGCTAACAAGGAGTAACTCACTCTTCTCGAGTCCCTCCTTTATGCTTGATCTTATCTTTTGGAAGTCGTCCGTTACCAAACTCAGCGGCAGAGGCTCCCCTCCAGATTCCCTCACCATGGCCGAGAGGACTATGCTGTTGACATCTACAACCTGTCCACGTTGTCTCTCGGAACCTAGGGGAACAAGCTCGCTTCCAGTAGGGAGGATTCCGACCAGAGGCCTCTTGTAGACCTGAACCGTGCGGATGCCCAGCGCAGCTAGCATGCCGAGGTCTTGCGGCCGCAGTCTGGTACCCTCTCTTAGAATGGCCTCCCCCTTCCTGACGTCCTCACCCCTCCAAGAGACGTTTTCTCTCGGGGCTACTGCCCTGTAGACCTCGATGGTGTCGGGGCCAATCTTCTTCGTGAACTCAACCATGACGACGGCGTCGGAGCCCTTCGGGATCGGTGAGCCGGTGCAGACGCCTACAGCCTCCCCGCTCTTGAGAGGTTGCTCAACCTGTAGGGAGCGAGTCTTCAACCTCAGGAGGACGGGGTTGGTTGGTGAGGCGCTGAAGGTATCTCTTGCCGATACCGCGTAGCCGTCAACGGCAGACTGGTCGAGGGCTGGGACATCGTGAGTTGCAGCTACGTCTGTAGCTAGTACCCTGCCCAGACTATCCCCGATAGACAGGAACTGGGTTCCGAGTCTCGTCAAGCTAAAAGACCGATAGAAGAGTCTTGTAGCTTCCTCGATGCTGGTGACTCTTCGAGTATTCTCCTCAGCAGCCGTCAAATCTGTTCACGGATTCTCTTCCGCATTCAATAATCTTCTACTATTTACTCTGACCGGGCTCCGTCTTCAATCTAACCTGAGGTGGATATGCCTCTGCAACCCCCAAACGTCAGGGATTCAGCCTGGAAGCCACGTCCAGTAGGCCTAGCTCTTCAAGTTTCTGTCTTGTTGGAACACCGTTCACGTCCCAACCTCTGAGGCTATAGTATCCGTCAAGCATCTTTTCGAGTTCAACCACCTCTCCTTTGCTCCCTCCCTCCGCGAGCGGTTCCTCAAGGAGACGTTTGGGAAGGGTATCGTCACGTCTTGAGGCGCCGCAGGCCAGGTTGAACACCCTCTTCAGGTTGTACGTCCTCTCACCGACCGTTATCAAGTCATTCAGCTTCATCTCCCAGCCCGTGACCATGTTCAACATTGAGAGCACGGAGCCTGGCGGGAGGACGGCGAATTTGCACATTATAAGTGAGTCCAGTACGTCGTGCCAGTTCTGAACAGCAATAACTGGGAAGGGCTTGTCCTCAGAGGTGAAGCGTTGATACCTCTTGTGTATTCCGAGGTCGGGTATCCTTTCACCCTGCTCGATATGGTAGACTAACCCTCTGAGGTGGCATGCACCTCTGTGTGATGTGGCGTACTGGAGTCCAAGACCTTTGAAGGCCCTGGGGTCGTGCATCGGTATCTCCAAGCCTTTTACGTGGAGGGCAAAACTCTCAGCCCCTTTGCCAATAATCTTGGAGGCTTCCCTCACCCCCTTTGAGAGAACTGCTCCGAACCCGTCGTTCATCCCGATCTTGTGGAGCATCTGGATTATCGCGACGCCGTCTCCCCACTGAAGAGCTAGGCCGTCTGTCTCTTTACTTGAGATTAGGCCTCTCTCGTAACATTCCATTGCAAAGGCGATTACGCTTCCCGCGGTTATGGTGTCCATCCCATATCTGTTGCAGAGGTCGTTCCCGGTGGCTATCACGTTCAGGTCACTATTCATGCAGAGAGATCCCAGTGAGGCGCAGGTCTCGTATTCCGGCCCGGCGCCTTCTTTTTCAGAATCTGAACCGTTTATTGTGACGTGCCTGCCGCATGCGATTATGCATCTGTAGCAGGCCCACTGCTTCTTCAGGATGGATTTGGCCATGGCTTCACCGCAGATCTTCTCTATACCCTCGGGCCACGAACCCTTTGTGAAGTACTTTATGGGAACGTCTCCATACTCGTGCATCATCGACATTATTCCGTCGGTGCCGTATGAGGCGTATATCTGGGCGGTGGGGTGGGACCTTATCGTCACGTAGATCCTTCGAAGGAACTCGTTCAGCATCTTCTCCCTAGCCGCCGGGATCACCCTGATCTTGCTGCCCTTCACGGCGATAGCCTTCAGTCTCTTGGAGCCCATTACGGCTCCAACTCCACACCTCCCCGCTGCTCGGCCCAAGTCGTTGATTATTGAGGCGAAGAGTACCCCTCTCTCACCGGCCTGACCGATGGATGCGACCTTGACATCATTGTATCCTAGCTCTCTTTGGAGTAGGCTCTCGGTTTGATGGATGTCTTTACCCCATAGTCCTGAGGCGTCCTTGAGTTCGGCTCGACCGTCTATGATGGAGAGATAGAGTGGGTGGTCTGCCCTCCCTTCCAGTATGATTCCGTCGTAGCCTGCGAATTTGAGTTCTGGCCCCCAGAATCCTGCTGAATGTGACTCAGCCCATAGTCCTGTCAGTGGAGACTTTGTGCAGACGCAGTATCTTCCACATGAGGGTGAGGCTGTTCCGGTCAGTGGTCCAGTCATGAAGACTAGGAGGTTGTCTGGGGAGAGGGGATTGACAGACGGGTCCAGCTCATCATAGATGATCTTCGACGCCAGGCCACTGCCTCCAATGTACTTATTCAGCTCCTCCTCATTGAGCGGCTCACTTGAGATTCTTGATTCGTTAAGGTTCACTCGAAGAATCCTTCCGACGTATCCGAACATGCCATCATGCCTTGCCTATCTCATTATTAGGCTCAATCGCGCTTAGGTCTATATGGACCTTCCCAGACAGGCCGAGTTCTCGATTCATCTCCATTACTATTCCAAAGTGGCTGTTGAAAATCCGCCGGGGAATACGCTGGTTTCGTAAC
>CAYZRW010000031.1:0-14552 GCA_964480955.1 uncultured Candidatus Bathyarchaeia archaeon
TGGTGGGCCCGGTGGGATTTGAACCCATGACCAACAGGTCACTCAGTTGCTTATGAGCATCGACACATCATTCTGTCGCTCTTTCCGTAGGTGTCTTTAAGGCGCCAGACCGGACTGAGCTACGGGCCCACACCAATTTATCCAAGAATCTGGATAGACTATAAAGCATTTCTTCTAGGCGTACGCCAAGTTTCAGGGGAATTTGTCAGACGGGCTTCCGCAAAAGAGTTGGCGGGTCTAACCAAATAGCTTTAATAGAGTATCTAAAACTTGATGCTGAGGTGCCGCCGAGAACTGATGCCGCCGTTTACGACGGACTCGTCGTGGGCGTGAGCTCAGTGGTAGAGCAGCGGACTCAACTTGCAATAAGTTGGGGCTGAAGCTGTTAAGTTTCATCCCAGACTGCACGGAAACCCGTTGGTCGAGGGTTCGAATCCTTCCGGCGGCGCCAATCATCTATCTCTCAGCAGTTATTCCAGACCCCCTCTGGAGAAGAGAATACTTTCGAATGAACTGTTCTTGAGCCGTCCAGACCACACTACTTATGGTTACTGGTGGAAGTTTATCCAAAGTCTTCGGGGATTCTCAACTGAGTGTAGAAGGATGTTAGAGATGTAACTTTGCAGAAGAATTATGCACCAAAGTCTTAAAGGCAGATTATCATGTTATAGCACCGTAAGGTGAATGTGATGAGTGAAGAAGTACGCTATGCAGGTGGAGAGGCTCAACTGGGAAGGATAATAGTCGGCCGCCTTCTGCCTGGAACCGACCTATATGAGGGAATAAGCAAGATCTGCGACGACTACAACATTAAGCACGGCATCATATGCGAATGCATAGGAAGCCTCAGACAAGCGGTCTTCAAGTTCTTGATCCCGAATGAGAAACTGAAACTTGGGTCGGGATACGGCGAACCATATAGGCTGGCAGGTCCAATCGAATTCTGCGGGGGAATGGGAATAATCACCCTGGGCGAGGACGGAACTCGGAAAATACACTTCCACGGACTTTTCAACCAGACAAGAGTCGAAGGCGGGAAAGCAAAGCCAGACTTCATACTTGGCGGAGATTTCGGCGTAGAGAAGGGGCAGAACCGTGTCCTTGCAACCATGGACGTAACAATTCTGGAGATCAAGGGCCTCAACATAACCCGAAAATATGATAGTGAGACAGAGATAGCTACGAGACTGGACTTTGAGAAGGCTTAACCCCCCTCTCTCTTTTTTTAACAATTTCGAGGCTACTCAGGCTACAGAGCTGATGGATGACATAGCTTCAAGAAGTTGTAGAATCTGGTGGTTTCCTAAATGCTGCTCGCCACGATACTACCTTTTATCGGAGCCTTAGTTGTCGTACCCTTGGTTAGGCTTTCTCGACGAGTCCAAGGATATTTTGCTGCAGCGATAGCAGCGATGACTTTCATTCTTTTGACTCTTATTGGTCGCGAAGTAGTTCAGGCTGGAGAGGCCAAACTGGAACTGGTGTGGATAAACATTCTTGGTCCAATCCTCACGTTTAGGGTTGACAGCCTGAGCCTACTCTTCGCTCTTGTAGCATCTCTATTTGGCTTTCTTTCGATTCTCTATTCAGTTGACGACATGAAAGGGAAAGCGGGGACGGGTAGATACTATGCGTTGATGTTAATCTTTAGCGGCTCGATGTTGGGTCTCTTCTTGGCGGGCAACCTCTTGCTTTTTTTCTACTTCTGGGAGATAGTTGGACTCTGCTCCTACTTTCTAATCGGATTCGACTACTCGAAGGAAAGTAGTAGGGCGTCTGCAAAGGCGCTCTTGATAATCAACTATGCCAGTGCCTTTCTCTTGGTCGGGATACTTCTTGTGTACTTCTTGACTGGGACACTCCAGTTCTCTGAGATAGGCCTGAGGCTTAAAGAACCGATGTTGGCAGCTATGATTGTTTCACTCTTTCTTGTGGCAGCGGTGGCCAAGTCGGCTCAATTCCCACTTCATGTATGGTTACCCGACGCCACAGTGGCACCATCAGCTGTGATTGCCTACCTAGTGGTTGTGGAGGCTGGGGCCTATCTTGTTGCCAGATCGTATGTGATCTTTTCAGCTTGTTTACCCGCTTTCTCATACGAGTTTGCTATAGCCACGATAGGTGTCGTCACGCTTACAGTTGGTTGCATGGCGGCTTGGGTTCAAAGTGATGTGAAGCGGGTTTTGGCCTTCTCCACGATTGGCCAGGTAGGCTACATATTCTTAGGCATGGGTTTGGGGA
The DNA here is from genome assembly GCA_964480955.1 of uncultured Candidatus Bathyarchaeia archaeon. GTDB lineage: Archaea > Thermoproteota > Bathyarchaeia > 40CM-2-53-6 > RBG-13-38-9 > CAYZRW01. Next base: position 2,242 of record CAYZRW010000031.1, read on the forward strand.
CTACGCTGGGGGTGGCTGGAGGCCTCTTCCACTTTCTCAACCATTCATTCTTCAAGGGTCTACTCTTCCTTTGTGCTGGCTGCTTGATTTATAGTACAGGCACCAAGAAACTGGACCAGATGGGCGGGCTTTTTGGGAGGATGCCCCTGACAGCTTTAAGCATGCTTGTTGGGGCTCTGTCGCTGGCGGGTGTTCCCCCGTTTAACGGCTTCGCCAGCAAACTCATGATCTATGAGGCTAGCCTCGAGAAAGCCATGGTTACGGGTGGAGCCCTAGGCGGAGTATATGTTCTATACTGTATATTGGCGATGTTTGGCAGTGGAGTAAGTCTCGCGACTATCATGAAGGTCATCAACTCAGCCTTCTTCGGTCAACTCCCGGACCGTCTAAAGACGGTCAAGGAGGTCCCGGCAACCATGTACACTCCATTGCTGGCTCTATCAGCCATCTGCCTCATTCTAGGGGTTGCACCGCAACTTGCCTTGGACCACTTTGTGGGTCCTGCTGTTCAAGTTGTAGTTGGAGGAGGTGTCAAAACGACCATTTTTGGTATGGTCACTTCGATCGGCTTCTACGAGGCGACTACGATAGCTGCACTCATCTTCACACCACTAATATCTGGAATTGCCATTTACCGGAAAGTAAGAGTCAAGACGGTCCCACCAGTAGAGGCCAAGTACGGCATCTTTGTCGGTGGAGAGATGGAGAAGCCCTATGTTGACATTGACAAAGTTAAGGTCGACGCTGAATCCTTCACTTTTGCGGCTGTCCAGACGTTCAACAGATTCTATCGATTCATGTGGCGCGGCGGACTCGACAGAATCTACCTAAAGCTTGCGGAAAACTTTTTCACGGTTGCCAGACACATTAGACGGACACATGTGGGTGTCATAAATATCTATTCTGTATGGGTAGTGCTGGGTGCTGTCATCTTGATGGTTCTGATCGTCATCTGAATATGTTGCGGTAATAGATATTCGGGGATGTCGATGGATTCGATCTGGCTGGCATTGGTCTTCACCGGTCTTGTAGTACTTGGTGGAGCAGCCATAATAGTAAGGAAGTCACATATAGCCAAACTTCGGAATCCAATGCGGGCAATAGTGTAACCCCAAGAGTTCAAACGGGCGATAAAGCATTAACTGAAGTGTACAATTTGATTCCTTCCATGCTTCTGTTGGCTGCGACGCTACCTTTCGTAGGCGCCGCAATTGTCGTACCCTTGGTTAGGCTTTCTCGACGAGTCCAAGGATATTTTGCTGCAGCGATAGCAGCGATGACTTTCATTCTTTTGACTCTTATTGGTCGCGAAGTAGTTCAGGCTGGAGAGGCCAAACTGGAACTGGTGTGGATAAACATTCTTGGTCCAATCCTCACGTTTAGGGTTGACAGCCTGAGCCTACTCTTCGCTCTTGTAGCATCTCTATTTGGCTTTCTTTCGATTCTCTATTCAGTTGACGACATGAAAGGGAAAGCGGGGACGGGTAGATACTATGCGTTGATGTTAATCTTTAGCGGCTCGATGTTGGGTCTCTTCTTGGCGGGCAACCTCTTGCTTTTTTTCTACTTCTGGGAGATAGTTGGACTCTGCTCCTACTTTCTAATCGGATTCGACTACTCGAAGGAAAGTAGTAGGGCGTCTGCAAAGGCGCTCTTGATAATCAACTATGCCAGTGCCTTTCTCTTGGTCGGGATACTTCTTGTGTACTTCTTGACTGGGACACTCCAGTTCTCTGAGATAGGCCTGAGGCTTAAAGAACCGATGTTGGCAGCTATGATTGTTTCACTCTTTCTTGTGGCAGCGGTGGCCAAGTCGGCTCAATTCCCACTTCATGTATGGTTACCCGACGCCACAGTGGCACCATCAGCTGTGATTGCCTACCTAGTGGTTGTGGAGGCTGGGGCCTATCTTGTTGCCAGATCGTATGTGATCTTTTCAGCTTGTTTACCCGCTTTCTCATACGAGTTTGCTATAGCCACGATAGGTGTCGTCACGCTTACAGTTGGTTGCATGGCGGCTTGGGTTCAAAGTGATGTGAAGCGGGTTTTGGCCTTCTCCACGATTGGCCAGGTAGGCTACATATTCTTAGGCATGGGTTTGGGGACTACGCTGGGGGTGGCTGGAGGCCTCTTCCACTTTCTCAACCATTCATTCTTCAAGGGTCTACTCTTCCTTTGTGCTGGCTGCTTGATTTATAGTACAGGCACCAAGAAACTGGACCAGATGGGCGGGCTTTTTGGGAGGATGCCCCTGACAGCTTTAAGCATGCTTGTTGGGGCTCTGTCGCTGGCGGGTGTTCCCCCGTTTAACGGCTTCGCCAGCAAACTCATGATCTATGAGGCTAGCCTCGAGAAAGCCATGGTTACGGGTGGAGCCCTAGGCGGAGTATATGTTCTATACTGTATATTGGCGATGTTTGGCAGTGGAGTAAGTCTCGCGACTATCATGAAGGTCATCAACTCAGCCTTCTTCGGTCAACTCCCGGACCGTCTAAAGACGGTCAAGGAGGTCCCGGCAACCATGTACACTCCATTGCTGGCTCTATCAGCCATCTGCCTCATTCTAGGGGTTGCACCGCAACTTGCCTTGGACCACTTTGTGGGTCCTGCTGTTCAAGTTGTAGTTGGAGGAGGTGTCAAAACGACCATTTTTGGTATGGTCACTTCGATCGGCTTCTACGAGGCGACTACGATAGCTGCACTCATCTTCACACCACTAATATCTGGAATTGCCATTTACCGGAAAGTAAGAGTCAAGACGGTCCCACCAGTAGAGGCCAAGTACGGCATCTTTGTCGGTGGAGAGATGGAGAAGCCCTATGTTGACATTGACAAAGTTAAGGTCGACGCTGAATCCTTCACTTTTGCGGCTGTCCAGACGTTCAACAGATTCTATCGATTCATGTGGCGCGGCGGACTCGACAGAATCTACCTAAAGCTTGCGGAAAACTTTTTCACGGTTGCCAGACACATTAGACGGACACATGTGGGTGTCATAAATATCTATTCTGTATGGGTAGTGCTGGGTGCTGTCATCTTGATGGTTCTGATCGTCATCTGAATATGTTGCGGTAATAGATATTCGGGGATGTCGATGGATTCGATCTGGCTGGCATTGGTCTTCACCGGTCTTGTAGTACTTGGTGGAGCAGCAATAGTAGTAAGCAGGCTAAAGTTGGCTTCCGTTTTGTTCACGATACACTCAGCCTATTTGGGAACAGTACTTTTCATAGTCACAGGAGACCCTGAGGGCATCTATATGCACTACTTGATCGCGGCCATGTTTCTCTGGCCATTCCTCTGGGTCATAAATAGAACTAGCAACTATGAGGAACCTCCTGTTCTTGGGGCGAAAGCCTCGTCGATCATTATAGTTCTGATCATGACGGTTTCAAACTTGTTCTATAATTGGGATCCCCTCCAGTCAGGTTACGTCTCTATGATAGCGATGGGCATCTACGGAATGGTGGCGCGAAGAGACATAATCAAGATCGCAATAGGCTTCAACCTGATCGAGAATGGAGTCCACCTCTTCACCATCCACCTAGTAACGTTTGGACCGCAGACACCCTACATAGCTTTGGTCTTGGATTCCGCCACCATTCTACTGAACCTTCTCGTGGCCTGGGTCATTGTGGGTATCTATGAGGAATACAAGAGCTTGAACTCTTGGAAGATCGCAAGGTTGCGTTGGTGAGGATCTTGACTGAAATACATAGCATCCTGCCTTTGTTTGCAACTCTTTGCCCCTTTGGTGGAGCAGTCCTTGTACCTATCGTCTCTGCAGTCTCCAAGCGTGCACGTGACTGGCTCCCATTTGTGGCCATGTTGGTGACAGGTATTCTGATTCTGAGCATGGCTCCCAGCGTCTTTGGGGGAGTAGAATACACATACCTGGGTCTACGCGTAACAGCGTTTGGTTACTTGATGGGAGTAGTAATGACAATGGTGGGGTTGACTGTCACTGCGTACACTGTGTTTTACACGAGAAAGTTGCCTGAAACCTGGCTCAATTACTACCACATGCTGACTCTGACCTTTATCGGCGGAATCCTCGGGATGTTCTTCTCGACTAACTTGGCAACCATTTTTCTCTTCCTTGAGACCTCAACCATAGTCTCGATTATCCTTGTCTCTTTTGAGAGGGGGAGGGCTTTCGAGGCCGGATACAAGTTTTACATGCTCTCAGGATTGGGAGCAATGTTCACCATAATGAGTATCACACTCATCTATGCGGCTACTGGGACTTTGGAGCTGGCAAGCATACCTAGAAGCCTCTCAGGGACTGTAACTAAACCTCTGACACTGCTTGATCTAGGTGCAGTACTCGCCATCGTAGGTTTTGGATTGAAAGCTGGTCTTGTACCATTTCATGCTTGGCTTCCAGACGCCCATGCTGAAGCACCTACGCCAATCAGCGCCATCCTATCAGGAGTGGTAGTCAAGACCGGCGCCTACGCACTTTTCCTAATTCTTTTCGCAATCTATGGTGGGATAAGTTCAGGAAAGATTGTTTCAATACTCTATTTTCTCGCGGCGATATCGATGCTATTCGGGGCAGTCATGGCTTTGGCTCAAACCGACATTAAGAGGCTACTCGCATACAGCACTGTGAGCCAGATGGGATATATCATTTTGGGGCTCTCGTATACTTCGGCTTTGGGAGTTGAAGGGGGGCTCTTCCACATTTTGAACCATTCAGCTTTCAAGGTTTTGCTGTTCTTGTGCGCTGGGAACATTATCTTCCAGACTGGGACAAGGGATATGAGGAAGATGGGGGGGATAGCGAAGAAAATGCCTTTGACAGCCTTCTCATTTGCTGTTGGAGCCCTTGCTATGGCTGGCGTGCCGCCCTTCAATGGTTTCTGGAGTAAGCTTCTAGTCTACTATGCTGGTGTGGAGCAGGGTCAACTCATCTTGACCATTGTTGCTGTCTCTACAAGCGGCCTCACTTTGGGGTATATGGTCAGAGCGATGCATATGGTATTCTTCGGTGAGCCCCCCACAGGACATACCACCCTAAATGAGCGTATAGATTGGATGACGCTGCCCCCACTTGCCCTTGCAATACTGTGCATTGTCATCGGGGTCTTCCCTGAATTGGGACTTCAAATCGTCAAGCCAGCAACACAAGCCCTGTTGGGACTGATATTAAGACTCTAGATCTAGGTCGACATGTCTGGTTCAAGATTGCGGGGAACGCCGTAACCCAGTATGTCTTGTGTAACTTCAGGTGAAGGCTATTTTCTTAATGTGTTCGACAGTTAGCTTCAGCGTCGGTCTCATTAAGAATGTTGTCGTAACGGCTGATCTGCGTGGCTATTGAACTTGGGGGGTCCGCAGCAGAGCTATTGGACTTTCCTAAGCAGTTTGGTAAGGCCATCTATTAGGGCCTCGGGCCTGGGCGGGCACCCTGGAACGTAGATGTTCACTGGCAGAACCTCATCTAGGGGTCCAGCGAATCCGTAGCTCTCATGGAATATGTCTCCATCTATGGCGCAGGAGCCGAACGCCACCACATATTTTGGGCTCGGGGTTAGGTCAAAGATTCTTCTGAGCCTGTCTTTCACCTGAGCGGTGACTACACCTGTAACTAGCAGTATATCGGCATGTCTTGGTGTGCCTCTCTGGAGTACACCGAATCTCTCAACATCGTACCTTGGCGTTAGGGCCGCAACAACCTCTATGTCGCATCCGTTGCATCCTCCACATGGGACGTGCATGATCCATGGGGACTTTCTCCTAGCGAACGAGCGAAGACCCTTCAGCATCTAGGTCACCCCACCAGTCTTCTCATGAACATCCTCCTCTCAGGCATCTTGTCAACTGTAAATGAGCATGTTGGGCAGAGGGAGACTAAACGAGCCAACTCCTCCTGTTTAATTCCATACTTGGCCAAAGTCTCTCCAACCTTCTCGAGTGAAGCTTTCATCTGTGGGGAAGGAAAGAAGGGCCTTCCACATTCAGTGCAGTCAAAGAAGGAGATATCAACTCCTGTCTCAGCGTCCTTTCTATCGTAAACAGCCATTTCATATTTTTTGGTTAAGTGGACCGCATCCCACGGACAGGTCTCCTCGCAGCGTCCGCAAAAGGAACAGATGCCATAGTTGAGCCTGATGTTTCTTGTCTTCTCTCCATCTGTGTACGTGATGGCCCCTGAGGGACACTCTTGAGAGCAGGCTCCGCAACCTACACATTTCTCTGAGTCGTACTCAGCCGCGCCCCTGTACCCGTCTGGAGGGACGTATGGCTTCTTTGGGTACTTGGTTGTGAAGGGGCTTACCAAACCTCGGAGAGCATCTAAGATCACATATCTCTTCAAGGCAAAATCAGACTCCTCACGAAATCTATTAGGGCCAATGGAAGGGCCCACTTGATGAAGAACTTGAAGCCTTGATCTACCCTGTAGCGCGGATGAATTATGTCGATGACTGACAGAAGTAAGACTAGGCCGAGACATTTCACTAAGAATTCAACTATGTTTGCTCCTCCACCGAAGAATAGGGTAACAGCGAAAGCTGGAATAACGAACCATTTGAGGCAGTTGGCCAGCTCGAAGAGGCCTAATAATAGGCCTGAATACTCGGTCAGGGGCCCTGCGATAATCTCTGTATCCGCCTCTGGAGCGTCGAATGGACGGCGGCTGATCTTCGGGAGCAGACATAGGAGGAAAGCAGCTGTTGCTAGGGGATACTTCAAGAAGAAGGCCCCGTTCTCCAACTGGTACCCTACTATGGATGAGAGGCTGAGCGACCTTATAGAGAAGCCTACTGTTAAAGCTGAGAGAGCGTATGGGATCTCGTAACCAACCATCATACTTACCTCACGGCCCGAGCCAACCGAGCCGTACGGCGAGCCGGAACTAATGCCAGCGATTACCATGGCGAGGGCTGGGAGTGCAAGAAAGTAAAGCGCAACTATCAGGTCTCCTTCAAATTCAACCAACGAGCCTGAACCTACAGGCATCATTGCCGCTACTAGGAGAAGACTCGTGAGCGACAGAGTGGGTGCAAGGACCATGAGGGAGCCTCCCGCTGAGTATGGGATTATCGACTCTTTTGAAAAGAGCTTGATCAGGTCGACGAAGAACTGGTACCACGGCGGCCCTCTCCTTGCTTGGAACCTAGCTCGAACTTTACGGTAAAGCCAGTAGAATATTCCTCCAACAGCAAAGGAGAAGAGGAATCCTGGATAAACCAAGAGCGCAACTAGGATCTCAAGAAATGAGTTCATGAAGTTCTCCCCCTTCTGAGATCTGATAGAGTAACTGTTCTCTCAACATTCTTCTTGGTATCAACTAGCGTTACTCTGTCTGTGCAAGAGAAGCATGGGTCTATGCTTGCTAGGATTATTGGGGCATCGGCTATGGTTTCCCCAAGCAGCATTGGTAGAAGTGAATTATTGTTTACCACTGAAGGGGTGCGTATCTTGACTCGCTCGGGTCGGTTTGTGCCGTCTGACTTTACATAGTAGACAAGCTCCCCGCGATGGGCCTCAACCCTCCCAAAGGCTTCACCAACCTTGGGGAGGGGAAGTTTATCAAGAGCTAAGGGGCCTCCGGGGAGGTCATTCATAGCTTGACGGATGATCTTTATAGACTCAAGAAGTTCTCTGAACCTGACCAATACTCTTGACAGGACGTCTCCTTTCTCCTCTACTGGAACCTCGAATTCTATATTCGGATAGGCGGCGTATGGATCGTCCCTTCTTACATCTATGTCTACACCTGAACCTCTGGCGGTGGGTCCCACAACGCAAAGTTTCTCTGCCTCATCCTTTGGTAATATGCCAACATCCTTGACCCTTGCCTTCAACACCCTGTCCTCGTTGAGCAGTCCCTCAATCTTTTTGACTGCCCTCTCAACCAGATCCAACTTTGTCTTTATGAGGCCTTCATTGTCTGGCGTAATATCCCTCCTAACGCCACCCAACGTATTTATTCCAAGGTTAACCCTCTTTCCGCAAACAGCCTCAAGTATGCCGAGGACATGCTCACGCTCTCTCCACATATACATGTAGGCTGTGTCGTAACCTATCTCGTGCATTCCAACCCCAAACCATAGTAAATGGCTTGCGAGCCTCTCGGTTTCGAAAACGATTGTTCTGATGTACTTGGCCCTCTCAGGCGGGTCTATGTTCATTAGGGCCTCGACCGTTTGGGAGTAGCATGTGGAATGGACTGTACTGCAGATTCCGCAAACCCTCTCCGCAAGAAAGATGTTGCTGTGGTAGGACTTCTTTGTGGCCAGATCCTCGATTCCTCTGTGCATGTATCCGAACTTGACGTCTCCACCAACTATCTTCTCCCCCTCAACTTCGAGTTTGAAGAACGCCGCCTCCTTGAGGGCTGGATGGAAGGGACCTATTGGCAGAACTGACGACATCTTCTCTACACCAGCTTCGAGATTATGTTTGATGTTGGGCCTCGGTGCGTTTGGAGGCCGAATTCTTCAGGCTTGATCCCGAGACCTAAGGCTACGAGCTCGACTATGTGCATTACAGGTATGCCTTCGCCGAAGGTTATGTTATATTTCCTCTTTAGTTCGAGTTGTCCAAACTCAAACTGTATATTGCACGCAGGACAGGAGACTACGACACAGTCTGCACCAGCCTCCCATACCTTTTGCAGTTTCTGGGCGAGCATCATCTTGAGTGAGAACTCTTCCTCGACGACTCGGTGTGGGTATCCGCAGCAGAACCTGGGTATGCCGTAGTCAACAGTCTTGGCTCCTGTTGCAGCCACGATTTCCTCAAGCATCTTCGGTTTCTCTTGAATCCCCTCTCGGCTCTTGGCTCGGTAGAGGTGGCATCCAGGATGTACAGCGACGTTCAGTTTGCTCAGCCTGTTGGAGCTTAACCTCGCGATCTCTTCTACTCCTACGTCTTGACTGAGAATCTCAACTATGTGTCGCAGACCCGTCTTGGCAGGCAGAGTCTTCCCTATTCTGGTGAGGGCTTTCTCCACTCTTCCTCTGAGCCGCTCATTCGTTCTCAAGGTCTCTATGGCCTCAAAGAAGGTCTCGTAGCAACCATTGCATACCGTAGCCATCTCGACACCCATGTTCTCGGCTATTGAGAGGTTCCTTGCGGCCAATGACAGCCACATCTCGCGTTGAAGCCTCTCTGCGACTACCGGGTCGGGGCAACATGAGACACCCTCCATGTCGTGGACGCCTATTCCGAATCTACCCAGAACCCTTCTGCAGGCAGCCTCGACGCTGGGTTGTCTCGACGGGACCCAGCATCCCCAGAATATTGCGTACTCTCTTCTAGACCCCAAGGTTTAGTACCTCAGCCTCTTTCTCGCCCAGTCGTAGCCGACTCTTCTGTCAAACCCAACTTCTTCAGCTATTTCGTGTATCTCCTTGAGAGCTTCGGGTCGGGTCATGGTGGTCTTGACCTCTGGGAGCTTGAAGTCCTCTCTATGACCCTTGACGGTGGAGGGCATGGTGAATACCTGGCCCTGCTGCATAAGGGTCTCAACAGTGGGTTTCTGGTACTCGGAGACCAAGCCGCCCATCGGCTTCCTCAGGGGGGCTTTGACGTCCCGCCACTCGTATGGGACTATGAGGGGCCTTGGGTCGGAGAGCCCTTGGAACTTGATCTTGAAGAGGTCCCAGATCTCTCTCTCAGCCGAGGCTGCGCCCGGGATGACGCTTGTGGCGGAAGCCACTTCCGACTCTTCCTTGGGGACGAAGACCTTGATGCTCATTACCAGGCCCTTGATGCTCATATGATAGATCAGTTCGAAGTCGACACCATCGTCCACAGCTGTGATCGTGCATAATCTCGCATTGAAAACCTCGACCAGTAGCCTAAGGGCTTGAATCAACACATCTCTTTGGACTGTAACTACGGGCCTGTTTGGGCGGATTCTAGATTCTTCGATGAAATTCTCGCCAAGCTCGCCCCGCAGCTTTTCAATGATTTCTGCTTCTTGACTCACGCCTTGACATCTCCTGTGAAGTTCATGCGGCATGGACGGTCCTTTGGAGGACGGATATCTGAAGATGCGAAGGCTGCGTCAAAGAGTCTCTTGAAGCCTGTTCGAGAGTGAGGCCCTGAGCTGGGTCCTGATGTGGCTTTCAAGGAGGCTATTTCACCTTGCCATAGATCTGTTTCAACATTTTGTCCGCCTCTTCCCTTGTCACGTAAGTTATCGCCATTGGCGAGCAGTACTTTACGCATTCGGGATCGCCGTCACACAGGTCACATTTCATCGATACCTTCCTTTCAGGGTAGAGCTTGGGTATGCGTGCAGGACATACAATGTTGCATGTCTGGCAACCGATGCATTCCAAGGCGTTTATTCTCACTATGCCTGTCTGCTCGTCCTTGTGAATAGCGTCGACCGGGCAGGACGCCTTGCATAGCGGTTCTTCACAGTGCTGGCAATATTGGCATTCTATCTCGCCTCGATCAAACTCGATAACATGTCTGATGTGTGTCCTCTCGTAACTGTAGATGTTGTTGAACTTGGCAAAAGAACAGGCAAGTTCACAAAGTCTACAGCCAGTGCAGACACGCTTGTCGAATACTAATATCTTCTGTTCCGCAACCTCGGCCAATCGATCTTTTCTCCAGAGTTATCCCAATATTCATTTTCGTCAAGTATTTATGTTATACCCAATCAGGGCCTTCGCTCATCCAAGAGGGGTAGTTCCTCCAGGGGGTCCAGCAACCTCGCAGCTCAGTCTCTAGCGGTCTTTGGATTGGCGCGTCCTACTCATTTCCGCGGATGCCAATCCTTGACCTTGAAAGATATATCAGCTCAAGCTGGTAACGGGGCGACGATGATGAAGACTGATGGTAACTTACGATTCCGCATCTGCTATCAAGAAGTACCGTAGTTCCTTATGAAGAGTCTTAAATATCAAAGGGCCCCTAGCGGGTCGCTAGGAAGCACAGTGTCTTGACAACCAGATTGGCTAGGAAAAGCATCCGAATACGTGTTAAGGCAGGCGATACTGATTTTACAGGATTCATTTTCCATCCTCGAATAATAGAATGGTTCAGTGCTGGAAGAATCGAACTCCTTCGGTCTAAGAAAATCGCTCTACTCAAAGATGGATCCCTCAGCGTCGACGGCCAACAACAGAAGGTCTCAATAGTTGTGGGCGAAGTCTATGCTCGATTTCATGGTCCAATCAAGTTCGACGATCTTGTCTGCCTCCAAACGAGGATAAGCGAAATCAGAGACAAGACAATCAGGTTTGATTTTGTGATCAAACATGTAGGTGATGACAGGCCTCTTGTAACAGGCTACAGTACCTCCGTTTGCGTGGACAGAGAAACTAGAAGGGCAACAAGTATTCCGGCAAGAATGGTCGAACTGCTTACGACCTAACCACTCAATCATGCCTACGCATAGCACTTTGAAAGTTATGACGATGGAGGATGCCAGCTCTCATTGAGAAATCTCTGCATGAAGGATTAAGATAGAACAAAAGAAAATGTGCTCCCCAAGCGTTCTAACACTTGTCTCGGCACTTGCCCATATCAAGACGATTCAGAATTCAACGCTTCTTGATCTCCTGTGAGATTTCACGCCAGACCTTGTCTAGATTGTTCGAGAGAACTTTTGTCTCGGCAAGAACGGGCATAAAATTTGTGTCTCCAAGCCATCTTGGAACGATATGTATATGGAAGTGCTGCATTCCAGCCCCGGCTGAACTCCCGATATTTGCCCCGATATTGAATCCATCAGGCTTGAGAACGGCCTTGAGTGCGTAAGTGCCGAGCTTCAACACCTCAAACAGCTCCTTGGACTCCTTCTCGTCAAGCTCCTCAAGATTCTCAAAGTGTCTGTAGGGAATTATCATTGCGTGACCTACATTGTAGGGGAACCTGTTTAGGCTCAAGAATACAGTCTCTCCCCTATGAAGTACATAGCCCTCAGAATCCGTCTGCCTTCCGGCAATTGAACAGAATGCACATCCTTCGCCCTTAGGTTGCTCGAAGTAGACTCCTCCAAGGAGCCCAAAGATGATTCATCACATCGCACCCTGACGAGTGTTCTGTGGGCGAGGTAAGAACACTTCTGCAGGAACCTCCACTGGACGGGCTACTAGATAGGCAAGGTTTAGAACTTAGAGGATGCAAGAATGATTGGTGAACCTTGCCCCTCAAAGCTGACAGACAACTCAATTGTGTAGGGCTGTTCTGTCCAATGCCCGTCATCAAGACGAGAGTCGAACTTGATAGACTACCTGTGGGTCAGACTCTTGAGGTGATAGCAGACGACCCCGCCGCTGAAGAAGACTTAAAGAACCTCTCAAGGAGCATAGGCCAGGAAATTCAGGAGACCTACA
>CAYZRW010000031.1:14652-20372 GCA_964480955.1 uncultured Candidatus Bathyarchaeia archaeon
ATTAGGAAGGTTACTGACAGATCACAAGAAAGGATTCAAGGAAGCTTTATCTGAGAACATACAAATGCGCTTTCAGACCTAAGGGCAACACCGAAGAGTGAAAGGTGCATGTATAGCGAGAAAGTCATTGAACACTTCAGAAACCCAAGGAATGTCGGCGAGATCCCGGACGCGGACGGTGTAGGGACAGTCGGGAATCCTGTATGCCTTGCGCCAGACACCCCCCTCTGCTTGAATAACAGATTCACCCCGATCATGGATGTATCGCCCAATCTGAAAGTCCTCGGGCATGATGGAAAGTACCATCCCATAGACAGAGTGATAGAAAGGCCCTACAAAGGAAAGATGTACAGGATTGTTGCACATAATCTCGGCTCCACCGTGGTAACCCCTGACCACAACATTTTGGCGCTCAAGTCGAGCCACATTCTAAGAAAGTATCGCTCACGTATGAGATGCATACGTGACTGGTACGCAGTAGGCGAGCTGGAGAAGGGTGACATTCTACTCTACCCAGTGCCAAGCGAAATAGTGGACGTAGAGAGGATCTCCTTAGACATTGAAAATCCGCATTATGATTTTAGGAGCAAGACGCTTCCAGACGAAATTGCTGTTGACAGCGACTTCTTGAGACTGGTCGGCTACTACCTATCAGAAGGCTACGTGCGAACCCAACCAAGCAAAGGAACACTAGGCTTCGTATTCAACTCAAAGGAAGAGGATTACATCCATGATTCGATCCACTGTCTCAGGCGCACATTCGATCTTGAACCCGCAGAGATCAAGAAGGTCCTTACTATGGCAGACATTAAGTTCTACAGTGCTAGGTTGGCAAGATTCTTCGCAAAACACTTTGGAGAAGGTGCCGTTGGCAAGCATATCCCACATTGGATGATGTTGCTTCCACCACAGAAACAGGAGGCTCTCCTATGTGGGCTCTGGAGAGGGGATGGACACATCAACAGTAGAGTTGCCAAGTTCGTCACAATATCAGAGCAACTGGCGTTCCAAGTCAGAAACCTGCTCCTCAGACAAGAGATAATCATGAGCTTCCTCGAACAACCCGCAAGTGGCATCCATAAGAAGAGCTATACCATCTATGTGAAAGACGATAGGTCGCTTGAAAGACTAGCTGGAATCGTAGGGGTCAAACTCACGATCCCAAAGAAACTGAAGAACCATCACAAGGCCTGGTTTGAAGATGAATACTTCCACGTTCCTATTTGGCGAATCGAGCCGTTGACCTACGATGGCTCAGTTTACAATCTGGAGGTTACAGAGAGCCACTCATACGTCTCAAACTCAATGACACTCCACAACTGCGGAGACCTCATGACTATTTACATCAAGGTCAAGGACGACAGAATCGTTGATCTGAAGTTCAAGACCTTTGGGTGTGGTGCGGCGATAGCCACAAGCAGCATGATAACTGAGCTCGCGAGGGGCAAGACTTTGGAGGAGGGGTTAGAGATCACTAGGTCGGATGTTGCTGATAGTCTGGGCGGTCTACCACCAATAAAGATGCACTGCTCAAACCTCGCAGCTGACGCCCTCCACGCAGCAATAAACGATTACCTCAAGAAGAAGGGTGAGAAGAAGTGACTTTGGCTGAGAGATGCCGGTTCTGTAACATGCCAATCCAAGGCGAAACCTGCGAGTTTGCAGTGTACAAGAAGACTGTGAAGGGAAAAGATTACTACTTTTGTTGTGAACGCTGCGCCGCCGAATTTGAAGAGTCACAGAAATCTTCAGCGAACCCCTGAGATCTTGACAATCAAGAAGTTGACAAGCACAAGCGGGGATTCTGAGAGTGTCATCGCGAGAACCTGTGCGAGCGGTTATCTTCGACTTTGACGGAACCATCGTCGACAGTTATGAGGCCCATCTCGAATCTTTCAGAAGGGCTGTATCGAAGTTCGGGCTGACCTTTGAAGACAAGGAGATATACCGTCGCTTCGGCAAACCAGCCAAACAGATGCTTGCGGAGGTACTGCCTGAGAAAGAGCATGTACACATTGCGGAGATGGTGAAGGAGAAGAGGGCCCAGTTCATTGAGACATCACGTGAAGTCAAGGTCCTTGAAGGCGTTGAGGAGATTCTCAAGCATCTGAAGCTCAGGAATATACGTTTAGGTCTGGCAACCTCGGCCGACAAGCTGAGTGTGATGAGGGTTCTCACAAGATTTGGCCTTGAAGCCTACTTTGACGTAGTCCTCTCAGCGGAGGACGTTCAAGAAGCCAAACCAAACCCTAAGATCTTTATTGAGGCAGCCGAAAGACTGAATGTGCTCCCAAGGGAGTGCCTCGCGATTGGCGACTCCATATTCGACGTTATGGCTGCCAAAGAGGCGGGTATCAGAATAGTAGCTGTTGCGAATAATCCGTTCCAGATTGATGAGATAAAGTCCCAGGGGGTTCCAGTCGTCTCAAGAATCATTGAGGCAGAGAGGTTCCTCTAGATGAAGAAGTCTAGAGATGAAACCTGTTCCATAGGAAGATGATTTCTTCAGATTCTATTAGTCTGCGAGCCACTGGGAAGCTTCACCCTTTCAGGCGAAGTATATATGTTGAACCTCCTCCCCCTAGCGAAGCAGATTAGGGTTAACCCCGTCCTCTCGGCAAGCTCTATTCCTGATTTGATTGGGGCTGAGATCGATACTGAGAATGGTATACCCATCCTGGCTGCCTTGGCAACTATGTCTCCCGTCTGCCTTCCGGAAGTTACAAGAACTGACCTCTTGAACTTGACATCGCCAAGAACAGAGGCTCCGACAACCTTGTCTACTGCGTTGTGACGCCCAACGTCTTCGGAGAAAGCGACCATCTTCCCCTCTTCAAAGATGGCTGCTGAATGTGTCCCTCCTGTAGCCCTGAATATCTTGGAGCTGCTATTGAACTCAGCAACCATTCGTACCACATCTTCAGCAGAGACCGAATACTCTGTTGAGATTCTTGTCTCGATTGGCGCTATCGACTCTAGGTAGTCTACGAGTGATCCGCAGGCTGATGTGACGACTCGACCAAGCTGGCCTGGTTCAAGGTCCACCTTTACCCCAGGCTTAAGTTTGACATAGATATCCGTTCCCCTAACTAATACCTCACTGATCATCCCCCTATCATCCAATACTCCTTTCGAGAACAAGTATCCTACAGCCAATTCGCCCAGCATTGAGGGGGATGAGAGTAGGGTGACTACGTGTTTCTTGTCAAGATAGATGTTGGCCGGCGCCTCAATCGCAACTTCCTCCTTAACAGTCGAAGTCAAGCCTTCTCTAACATCGACCTTGTGGACTGTCGCCTTGGCCGTCGGTGACAACAGCTATTACCCCTTAGAGAATCTGTCTTTCGTCCTTACGTGATAAATAAAGAGTGTAGGCTATTGGGCCTGTCTCGTAATCTATCGTACTCTCTTCGAGGCCTCACAATATGATTGGAAGGGCGGCTTGTTCTAAGTGATTTGGCATACGTCCTGGTTGTCACGCAGTGTAGCGCAGAGCTTACAGAAGCTAGTGACCACATCGAACTTAGTGAGCTTGTTCTCTGCTAGGTCTTTCGCAACTTGGCTTGCAGCCATCCTGACTCTGGGTGTTGACCTGAGCTTGGTTGAGTCCCTGAATCCTCTTTTTGAGCCTAGGTACTGGCTTATGGCAGCTTGGGTTGTCCCCAGTCTCTTGGCCGCCTCAACCTGTGAGAACTTGTGCGTCTCGATAAGTTCCTTTGCTACAAGAGACCTGAACGCTGGTAGGAGTTGCTGCACTATCTCTTCACATGGCGGCCTCAACTCGAGCCCCCTATAACGTTGTTATTTTGCCTTGATAATAAGTGTGCTGGCCAAGCAAGCGCTCGCTAGGGGTCGCACTTCAAGCTATGAGTTGAGCCGGTATCTTGAACCGAAAGCTTTTGAGTATCAAGCCTTTAGACTTAGCGAGTGCATCGTGGGTAGATTGAAAGTCTCCATCGTAATGCCGGCGTATAATGAGGAGCCACGTATCACAAGGGCTGTAAGCCGGGCTCTCAGTGCAGTTGCCGAGGCTGGGCTTGACTGTGAGGTGGTTGTCGTCAACGATGGAAGTTCAGACGGAACCGGCAGGGTGGTTGAGGCCCTCTCCAGAACCGACGGAAGGGTCAAGCTTGTTGGATATCCCCAGAACATGGGTAAAGGCTACGCCATAAGGAGAGGTGTGGAGGCTGTCACAGGCGAATATGTGGTTCTCATAGATAGCGATGGAGAGATCCTTCCAGATGAGATTTCCCGATATGTGAGGGGCCTGGGAAGAAGTGACATATGTATTGGGTGTAAGTGGCATCCCCAATCGAAGGTGGAGATGCCGATTCCAAGAAGGATCTTAAGCCATACTTTCCACATCATGGTTAGGTTGCTGACAAATAGTAAGTGTCACGATACTCAGAGTGGATTGAAAGCCTTCAGGAAGGATGCCTTGGAGAGAATAGCTAGGCTCCAACTGGTGAAGAGGTATGCTTTCGACGTTGAGTTGCTGGCTGTAGCATCGCTTCTGAAACTTAGGATAGCTGAGTTGCCGGTTGAGATTAAGATTAAGGGAAACTTTGGATTTCACAATATTGCCCGTATGTTTGTGGACCTCATGGGAATCGTTTACAGGCTGAGGCTAAAGAGATGGTACCAAAAGAACCTGAATAGCCAGGAACCAAAGTATGAACCTGTCCTGAAGCTATAGGTCACAGCCTTCCTAATGCTGGCCAAGTGTCAATAGAGCAGGGACATGGGGTGCTGGCTTAGACTGCTTGATTCCAAATTGGTTTTTCAGGGCGTGGGATAATCTTCTAGGTGTATGATCATGTCATCTCTGATATTGTTCAGCAATTTGTCGTCAGCGGAGTAAAGTGGACAATTCTCAAGCCTGCTCAGTACCACGTAGCTTACATCGTAGAACGTCAGTCCGGATCTGTAAGCCAACTCAACAGCGTCCTCACACATCTTTTCGCCAAGCAACCTGAAACTTATCTGCATGGCCAAGAGGTCACGAAGAGCGGACTTCACATCATCCAGCCCGAAGTCAGGATTGTATCTGAGGGCGTTTCCAACTTCGTACGGAAGCAGATATGGGGCAATGAGATCTATTCTCTGTCTTGCGTAGTCGCCTCGTATAGCCAAAGCCTTCTCAGTGTGCTGTTCGATGTTGTACCATTTTACTGCGACTGAAGCGTCGACAGCTATCTTCTTAGTTCTCTCCACTTTCGAATCTCCTCGGCACCCGACCATCTTCCAGTCGCCTTAGACCTCAATCGGTCTTGGTCCCTCATAGCCTCTTCGAGGCGTTTCACGTCAATAATCCTTGATGACGCCAGAGACTCTTCCAACGCTACCCTTTCAGCTATGGCCCTTCTCACAACCTCGGACCAGTTGACATGCCTCAGTCTATCCATACGCTTCTTCAATTCACTGTCCAGCCTCACTGTCACCACAGTCACGTCGCTGAACCTCGTAATACATGTATTACATAACCGTATATAAGTAGATAGCCGACGCGCGCCCCAGTTCCCGTGACGTTATCCGCTAGCTCAAGTCGAAATCGTCAAAGGATAACTCCGCGACTTGTCTCACGATTCCTGGGCCATTCTTAGAGAGCGTGGTGGTGCGGCCGCCGGGATTCGGACCCGGGTTAAGAGCTCTCTCCTGGAATGGGAAGTTCAGGCTAGATTCTCGTCTCCCGTCCTAGACCAGGCTAGACCACGGCCGCA
>CAYZRW010000032.1:0-17223 GCA_964480955.1 uncultured Candidatus Bathyarchaeia archaeon
CCGGTATGCCTTTTAAGCGGCTAGACCGAGAAAACGCCGCCCTACCCAAACGGGAACCAATCGCCAAGTTTAACGCCCTCTCCCGGCGCCAAGACTAGTTCGTTGACACAAGTATTCCAGTTATCTCTGAGGAGATTGCAGAGGCAGGATTGGAGACTTCGGGTCCACAACACTATTTCTGTTGTGGTCTCTTGACGACTTCAACCTCGTCGATACTATGTATTGTTGCCCCCAGGTCTTCAATGCATTTCTTGACAGTATCGATCTTTACGTCACCCCCTTCGAGTAGAACCTTGATGCTTTCGGTGTTCTGGTCGATCTCGGCCAAGGATATGTCAACCCGTTCCACTCCGTGACAGGCAACGAGTCTAGAGGCGAGTTCAGGGATTGGGGGTTGATGGGGCTTCAAAACGTCCAAGACAACCTTCTTGACGATTGGGTTGTGAACCAACTTACACACATCTCGAAGATTCTTCTGATGCAGATACATATTCTACCTGTAAGCTGAAAAATCTTGGTGTCACATTTTACCTATTAAGAGCACGAGGATGACCACGATTACCCCTACCGCCGTCATGCGGATTCCGGATAGGAATACCCTCTCTTTAGATACCCTGCCCGTGAATGCTCCCAGAGAGAAGAGTGTGATGAATATGATTGCTATCGACAGACCCACTGCAGATTCTATTGAGATGAGGTGATGGTGGGCTGCGACGAAGGGAGATATCGAGGCTACCGCTGTTAGCGACGGTGATAGTGCGTCTACGGTTGCAGCCCATACTGTCGCAGTCCTCAGGGCCTTGCCATGAATCGAATTCTCCAAGCCGACCAGCAGAGACCTCTCAAGCTCTTTGAGTCTTCTGAGGCGCTCGGCTCTCTCCGCGAGGTATGTTCCAAAGAAACCTGAGATACCCATAGCCAGACTCGCGCCTAAACCGGCTCCTACAATTATTCTGGGATGAACTGGGCCTGAGACCCAACTGCCTATGACAACCCCAAGAGCAGTAAGGGCTCCGTCAAAAGCGTTCATTACAAAGTATCTGCGCGATATTGCTGCGACTCCGGTAAGCTTCAGGTAGAACCTGAACCTCTTGAAGTATTCCTTCAACTTTGACATCTAACCTTTCAAAGCAGTATTCCCAACTTGAGCCTTGGGTTGATTCCGGCTCGCAGTACCAAGCGTCTGAGTTATTTCTGTCCAAACCCAAAGGTCAAACATGAGTCAGAACGAAGCATCGTCGCTGGATGATTGTCCAGAGAGAGTCCGTTTCTCTCACTTATCTTCCTTCAGTATCTTGGATTCTCTCGCCGATTTCAGCTGTGAAGGGTACGTATACCAGCGATACGACTACGCAGCCGTAGCGGTCCTTCGGTACACGCATACTCCTTACAAGAACCTTTGGATCGACTAGGGTCATGTTCCTGTCAGACGCCATCCTCTTCATCCTCTTGAAGAGTTCGGAGGTGATTGTGTCTTCGTCTTTGTAGCCGTGGTTTTCCGCAACAAATCCATAGGTTGGGCCTTTCCTGTCTCGACACTTCGTGTAGCCGATGCCTGCGCCGATAACTTCTCCTTCATCACCATCCATCCTTGCGACTACTGCGAAGGTTACGGCCCCGGGCGTTGTACGGGTGCGTTTAACCTCGATTGCGTCAGCTGGGATTATTGATGAGATGTAGACGAGGTTGCACTCGTCGATTCCTGCTTCGCTCAACGCATCGTCGAACGCGTTTAGGGGCGACTCAGTACTGATTCCTTCGCCGCTGGTCACGAAGTAAGCTCGGGGGAGGAACATTCCGTGAACGGTTTTCACTCGTTTCGGCATAGTTGTTCTTCCGTAATTGTTTGTTGGCCATTCACTCTAGAGAATTGTCTCAGCCTTCCGGATCCGGCTTCTCTGGTACTGAACAATTCTCTGTGCTCTTTCATATAATGAATAACTCATCTTTAAGATTTGCACCTTCAAGAATTTCCGCACATTAGAGGTCTGGCAAGTTCAGTTATCTCATGCGCTGAAAGAGCTCTTGAAAGAATGGCTTAATCATTGAGTCAGGGCTTTCTCAATCAGGGATTGGGATTTTCTTTTCTTCCTAGGTTGAACAGCTCCCTCTAGGATCTTGTGGGGTCCAGCTGTAATTTTGCAGCTTCAAGACTAGTCTGTTTTGAGCCTGAGTAATGAGGTTGTGGCAATGGCAGATGGTGTGAGGTTCTCTCTGTTTTCTTCGCGGCTTATGTTGTTATGCTGGAGGCTTCCTACTGTACGACAGTTATTTTTCCGTATCTTCCAACGTTAAGCTGAGACTCGCCTCTGAAGCTTGTGACGTAGCCGTTCTCGATCTTGACGGTGTCGTTCACATTCACGGTCTCTATCGTCTCATTCCATAGGGATAGCTTTATTGTTCCTGAGTCGTCTTCTAGAGCTGCTGTTGCTACGCGGCCTGGCTCACCGAACCTTGTCGTGACCTCTCTTACTTCACCGATGTCCGTGATTTTACCCTGTAGTTCGACCCGTCTCATTCCGGGTTTGAGTTCATTAACTTTCATTATGCTGATTCTCCTACTGGACCACTGAGGCTGTTGCGAAGGATCCTCCGATCCCTGTTATCCTCACTTTCACCTTATCTCCGGCCTTGGTGTCTGGTACGAAGACTATGAAGTTCTGGATCTTCGCTATGCCGTCGCCTTTTCTCCCAACGGTCTCGATGGTGATGTCGTATTCTTCGCCCTCCTTGACAGGTACGGGCTGGCTGAATCTTCTTGAGCCCCTCTGGGATCTTCTACCAAACCTTCGCTCAGAGCCTTCAGACTCTCCCTCCAAACTCAATCTCTCGCTCCTCCTTTCTCTCTGTAAGCTAGGAAAGATTGGCTGAGAATGAAAAGTAAGCTCGCTTCAGTATCTGCACAAAAGCGGCTTTCGAGTTGAGACTTCCCATCTAGCGATTCCTAACTTACGACTTTCTACAGCAATGTCAGAGATATTAAAGGCTTGCTAGACTGCAAGCCCTCCCGTTAACCTAGAAGTTGACATTAACCCTGATTTTGGGGTAGTCTTGGAGTTCTCTGCCGGGACTATCCTCTGCGAGAGGTTTCACCTCAACAATGTTGGAGTGCGTGATGTTGGCGATGTCTTCCCGAGAGGCGACTATCGGTTCAAACAACTCCTTCTCTGTGTAGACTTGGATACTCTTGATCGGCGTCTTGATGGATATGTGTTGCTCAGACTTTATTCGTCTAACCTCTGAGACCAAGGCCAAGACTGCGTCTCCATCATGTTCCGCCTCGTCGTCAATCAGTTTAGCCTCTGGTTGGGGCCAGGTCGTCGAGTGTATGCTGTTAGGTCTGGTCTTCGGGCCCGGCAGATTACTGTAGATCTCCTCAGTTATGTGGGGGCAGACTGGGGCCAGTAACTGGAGGATTCTGAGGAGGACGCGGTGGAGGGTGTATTGGGCAGCCTTTCGCCGCTGGTTGGAGGCAACATCGCCACTGTAGAGTCGATGCTTCACCGCCTCTAGGTACTGGTCGCAGAGTACGTGCCAAGTGAAGTTCCGAATACCTTCGAGGGTTGTGTTGAACTGGAAGTTTTCGTAGGCTTCGGTTGTGGATGCTGTAAGCCTCTCAAGCTTGCTCAGAAGCCAACGGTCGACCAGCTCAGGTTCAGCCTCCTCCCCCTCAAAATCCTTGAGGTTTGTCAGGACGAATCTGGCTGCGTTCCAGAGTTTCGTCAGGAACTTCTTGCCGTACTCAACCTCGCCCCAGTGGAATGGTAGGTCATAACCGGTTGCCGCGCCCGCGGCGGCCCATTGCCTCAGTGAGTCGGCGCCATACTTGGATATTGCATCGTAGGCCTCCACATAGTTTCCGAATGACTTATGCATCATCCTGCCGTCCGACCCCCTGACCATGCCGTTCACCAGAACGGTCTTGTAAGGTGCCTTCTTGAAGAGGGCTAGGTGTTTGACCATCAGGTAGTAGTCCCAGGTTCTGATTATGTCCAAGCCGTTAGGCTGAAGGTCGGCTGGGAAGAGTCTCTTCATCGACTCCTCGTCGTCAGGCCATCCGGCGTGGACTGCGCAGGTGATCGATGAATCCATCCAGGTGTCCATGACGTCGCTTTCCCCAATGAACTCTTCTGAGCCGCACTTTGAGCATCTGCCTGTTCTTGGAGGCTCAAATCTGGGGTCGACTGGAACCCACTCATTCTCGGCAACGAGTATTTGGCTGCAGCCTTTGCAGTACCATACAGGGATTGGGGTGGCGAAGATCCGCTGTCTTGAGATGACCCAGTCCCAGTCGAGAGACCTCGCCCAGTCTATCATCCTGTGTTTTGCAAAGGTTGGGACCCAATTCACCTTCTCCGTCCACTCCAGAACCTCCTCGGTCATGTGCCTGGTACTCATGAACCACTGTGTCCTTGAGATTATCTCCACCGGAGTGTGGCATCTCCAACAGGCGCCGGTGCTCTGTCCTATCTTCTCCGTCTTCTTGACCAGACCCTTATCTTTGAGGTCTCTTACTATAGCCGTCCTTGCCTCGGCTATGCTGAGGCCCCTATATTTCCCACCTTCTTCACTGATGTGGCCGTCTTCAGTTACCAGCGAGACTAATGGGAGACCGTACTTCTTCTGCCACTTCACGTCAGTCTTGTCTCCGAAGGTGCATACCATAACTACTCCGGTGCCGAAGTCTTGGTCAACTTCCTCATCGGCGAGGACCTTGACCCTTCGCCCGAAGAGTGGAATCTCAATCTCGCTTCCGACGTGTGATGTGTACCTCTCGTCCTTTGGGTTAACAGCGACAGCGACGCATGCCGGGAGGAGTTCAGGGCGGGTTGTGGCTATGAGGAGCTGAGTCTCCCCGGAGCCAAATGTTATGTATATGAGTTCACTCTCACGCTCAACATAAGCAACCTCGGCCTCAGCTATCGCCGTCTCGCATCTGGGGCACCAGTTGACTGGATGCTCCCCTCTGTAGATGTAGCCGTTCCTGTAGAGTATCAGGAATGAGAGTTGGGTTGAGCGGTAGTATTCCGGGTCCATAGTCCGGTACTCAAGGCTCCAGTCGATGGAGTAGCCCATGGCCTTCATGGCCCGTTTCATCTTCTCTATGTACTCGTTGGTGAGTTTGATGCAGAGTTCTTTGAACTTCTGAACTGAGACGTCTCGTTTCCTTATTTCGTAGGCCTTCTCAACCCTGACCTCTGTTGGTAGGCCGTGGCAGTCCCAGCCTTGGGGGAAGTGGACGTTGAATTCCTTCATCCTCTTGTATCTTGCAGCAAAATCGAAGTAGCACCAGTTCAACGCGTTCCCCATGTGGAACTCGCCGCTCGGATAGGGGGGTGGGGTGTCTATGCTGTATGTTGCGCGGGTCTTGTCCTGGCGGTTATAGCTGTACAAGTTCCACTGGCTCCAGCGCTCCTGCCACTTGGCCTCGTGTTCCAGTGGATTGTAGGTCTTCGGTAGTTCCGGGTCGCTATGAGTGCTCATTACACACACCGGTGCAGTCAGTCTGTCTTAACATGGGTCTGAAGCCCCAAATTAATGGGGGTCGCTTTCAAAAGCGTTTCCCAACACTATCTCTGCCGATTATGGAGGAAGCTACTTCAGGAAACTTCCTAAAGACTGTTGCCTATCCTGCTCTTCTTTCTCTTCTCCCAAGTTCAGTCTCATGCTGTCCTTTGCAGCGACAGTCTTGACCTTGGACTCCTTCTCTATGAATCTCGCCTCATGGTCTGGGTTTGCGTATATCATTCTCATGCCGAATCCTGTTATGAGGCAGACCTCTGGCCTGACTTCACTGAGGATCCTGACTGCCTCATCTGTGGATAGATGACCTCTTATCGGGGCGCCTCTGGGGCGGAGGACACACAGGACCAGCAACTTGACACCCTTGAACTGTTCCTCAATTCCTTCGAAGTATTCTGTGTCTGATGTGTAGCCTAGCTCTCCTGAAGGTAGAGTCAACCTGAAGCCAACGGCGTCCGGGTCCTCATGTTTGGCTTTCACAACCCTAACCTTGGCAGTACCTAGATCAACCGTGCTTCCAGCCGTTACCTCAAACACTCTCTCAACCATATTCCTGTGGTAGGATGAGATGCGGGGGTCGCAGACACTGTTTCCTCGGATGACTCCCTGAGGAGCGACTAGTACGCCTCTCCTCCGTGTCCCGCCATTTGTCATCGCCTCGATGTACACCTCAGCGTCGCCGTCGTGGTCTGGGTGGCAGTGTGATATCAGGAGGGCCTCAACTTTTGTGGGGTCGAGGTTGAGTTGGTTTGAGTAGGCGATGGAGCCTGGGCCGGGGTCTATCTGTATCTCTGAGGAGCCGGTCAGCCTGATGCCTCCTGTCCGCCTTTTCTGAGTGATCATTGAGAAGCGGCCTCCCCCGGTTCCCAGAAATATGAGTTGGTCCTCAGCCAAGGCGCTCCACCTTGAGGTCTTTCATAGGTTCGATTGGCCGACGGAAGGCTGTTGAATCATTGTGTTCTTCTTTCTTGACTTCTAAACCTGTTGTTGTGAAGACTCCCCGCACGATCCGCCTTACAAGATATATTGAGAATGCCAGAATCGCCGCCAGCCCCACCAGCTCGACTGAGAGGTTGGCGAGTTCTTCTAGGGACCCAAAGATGCCATCGTAGTTCTGTGCAGCAACCTCGTAGATGTAGGGGTAGTAGTTGAAGAACCAGTGGAGCAGTATAGGCGCGTGAAATCCGAAGGTCAAGTATGCGAGTGAGAACGCTAACCCGGCAATAGAAGAAGACGTGATCTTCCCAATCTCCCAGCCTGAGCCGGAGAGATAGTGGGCCAAGCCAAAGACTACCGAGGTCAAGGCTACCAGAGCCCACTCCGCCCGGTTGACTCCTCTCAAGATTCCGTTCGTCCTGATGTTTGGCGATCCTGAGACCTCCTTGGCGCGGTCAGGAAAAGCGATTGATAGAGAGACAGATTTCAGGTATGATTTGGCGTTGGATTCTCCTTTCGCAGACAGGGTCAGGCCTATGTTCACCACATAGTAAGCTGCGAACGGAGATATCCTGTACATGACTTCTTCGAAGATTGGAGAGTAGGCCAATTCGAAGAGGCCGCGGTAGGGGTTCGCAAACTCGATTGATCCTGTCGGTAGTCCCGCGGTCTCCTGCAGACCTTGGATTAGGGCTACCAGGACTAATATTGAACTTGACAGCACTGGTAGGATGAAGAGGAGATTGCTTGAGGCCGAGGTGGGCCGCTGGGGGATTTTGCCTCTTAAAGCCTGAATAAACCCCCCATTTATCCTCCATGCTACAGCGAAGCACAGGGCGTAGATCGTCGATACTAGGACGAAGACTGTCCCGAAAGTGGCTGTTAGAGGCAATCTGACAACGAATATGGTGAAGAGGCCGACTGGCAGGTTTCCTGTTGAAGTCTGGCTGAACTCACTCCCTCCTTGACTGAGTAACATGACGAAAAAGCCTAGCGGGATTGAGAAAAGATACGTGGAGACGAAGAAGAGAGTGGTTGCTCGCCAGAGGTAGAGTAGCGCCTCCCTCAGAAGAATAGTAGGGTTGACAGAGCGCATTCTCTACACACCGACGCTAGGATCTATTGTCGAAGGTTGATTATATCTTCGTGAGAAAAAGGTGAAGGTTGGGGCTTATTCCAGTGGTGGTGCCGGTGTCCTGAGTCTGCCGGAGGGACATCTAACCCTGTCCTGTCTGCCAATTTTCATTCCAAGAAGTGCTCAACATGTTTTTTAGAAGTTGGGTCCGCTTGACACTTTCGTTTAAAGAAGTTCTATAATGAAATTTGCGTCTCACCAGTCTAGAGGTTGGGTTCCAAACGATCAATAAGCCCTTGAAGTTCAGTCAGTCTTCTAGTTTGGTCTCTAACAATACGGGCAAGATATGCGGTGAATGCGAGACCTTCAGCAAATGTAGGAGTGGATTCTGTCCCAGGACCGAGGTTGAGGTGAGCCGGAACCACCCCGCATGTCAATGGTTTACTAGCAGCCAGATCCTTGGAGGCTGGCGTAGGAGAAGTGTCGAGCAGAATGGTGAGTCGCCCCCAAGGAGCAGCAATGGTATGGGGGTCCACCTTAGGGCCTACATGAACCACAGCGGCTGTGATGGGCCGAATCCTGAGTACTGCGCAGTCTACTGCCCGAAGTATTGGAGTTGTCAACTCGTCCTGGACGCGGCCAAGAAGAGATAGAACTGTCCTTCGAGCGCAGAGATCTATCTGGCCTCAGCACAGTTTTACATTGCCGTATACGAGGTTCATGCAGAATTCTTCGAGTCTGTCAAGTTCGGCTTGAATAGTTTCTTTGATGGGCTCAGCAACGTCTTTTATTGAGATGTTTGGTTCGAGGACCAGTTGGGCCGAGACGACTTTAGGTTCATTTATCGGTTTCCCAATCTGGCTCAGTAACCACACGTAGACTTCATTCAGGCCCGGAACCTTGCTGTAGACCTCCTCGGCCATCTTGTAGGTTAGGATATTGTATATTTTGCCGACGTGGCTTACCGGATTCTTGCCGCAGGCCGCCTCTGAACCCGTCGGCCTATTCAGGGGGATTATGCCGTTTACCCTGTTTCCCCTTCCGACTTGGCCGCAGTCTCCACCATCGGCCGAGGTTCCGAGGACGGTGAGATATACTCCACCAAGGCCACGACCTGGCACATCAGCGGTATTTAGGTCGATACTCACCTTCATGTCAACCCTCGGTTCAACATACTTTCTGATCTCTTCAAGAACCTCCTCCTTCACCCGGAAGTATGCTTTTTCACCGTCGATGTATCTGTCCACGAACGCGATTCCTAGCGTTAGACAGAGCTCGTTCCCCTTCCGTAGACCCATGACCTTGATGTCCTCTCCGGTCTGGGGAAAGCCTTTCTTGAAGTCTGGTGAGTTGAGGAAGTACTCTGTGTCTCGAACTATCTGTTCAGTAGGCGTCAACGGAGCGAATCCGACAGCTGCTGAGGTATCGTTGGCGCCCAGAAACTTCCCTTTCCTATCGAATATGTTTGTCAGAGCTTGGGACCCTCGCTTCAGCTCAACCTGATACTTGATGTGCGTTTCTGGGTCTACCAGCCTCAGGTTACGTCTTATCCACTCCTTCGAGGTCTCTATAGCAATCTCCTCTACAGGTATGGTTTCTGAACCAACGGTGAAGGTTGCCCTGTCGCCAAAGACCAGCAGCATCGGCTTCAGAACCTTGCCTCCACCAAAAGCGACCTCAACATCTCCAGCAACTAGCAGGCCCTTGTCGATGTTGTGGTGCATGATGGAGCCGAACCTCTTCAGGTACTCCATACTGAGGGCTCTGGAGACCTCATCCATGACTGAGTCGCATATTGTGTCCGGATGGCCCAGGCCCTTTCGTTCACAGATCTCGGTACTTCGCTCTTGCAGAGGCTTCTGCCTCAATTCATCGAGGATTATGTCGCACATCGCAGTCAGCCTTCGCTCGTCTAATGCCTAACTTGAATTATTAATAAGTCTGTGCCATCGATATTCCGAAAGGAATCTTGTCTTCAAGATCCAACGTAGCCGTTCAGGTGACTATGAGAAAGGGTAAACTATGCGTCGACAGCGAATCGTAGCCGGCCTCCTCCAGATATGGGTCTTTCCTGAATCCTTGACCTCATTCTTATATTCAGACGTGTCAGCTTGAATCATGAAGGGTTCAGCTATGCGGGTTTCAGAGGTAATGAAGGCAGCTGTGCTCTTTGGAAGAGACGACCTTCGCGTCGTTGAGGCACCAGTACCCAAACCTGAAAAGGACGAGTTGCTCATCAGAGTTCACGCCTGCGGGATCTGTGGAACAGACCCCCATATCATATCAAATGGATGGAGAGGGCAGCCGCCATTCGGCGAGTATATTCCGGGCCACGAATACGCTGGCGAAGTTGTTAGACTCGGAGAATCGGTCGACGAGTTCAAGATCGGCGATAGGGTAGCTTCAGAGCCAGCCACAGGATGCAACAGGTGCGAAAACTGTGTCAGAGGCCTCTACACCATATGCCTCAACTATGGCAACCGCAAGAGGGGGCATCGCCACATAGGATTCACCGCAAACGGTGGATACGCCGAATACACAGTCGCCCCAGTCAGATGTCTACATCCAATACCGGGCAACATCACTTATGAGGAGGCGACGATGGTGACGACGGCCGGGACATCGCTCTGGGGGATAGAGAGGATAGGAGGAATAGGTGGGGGCGACAGCGTGGTTGTGATAGGACCCGGCGCGATAGGGCTGATCGCCCAACAAGCAGCCAAAGCCTTCGGGGCAGGCCAAGTCATAGTTACTGGAACCCGCGATAGCAGACTTGAACTTGCCAAGAGACTCGGAGCAGACCACACCATAAACGTCAGACGTGAAGACCCTGTTGCCAAGGTCAACGAACTCACGGGAGGACTTGGTGCAGATGTCGTGCTCTGGTGTGCCCAGAGTCCTGAGTCAGCAGCACAAGCCGTCCAGATGGCGAAACTGGGAAGCGGAAGGATCTCTCTGATAGGAATTCCGGAAGGAGGGAAGATCGAGATTGACGGTGCAAGGGTGGTTACAGGGAACATCACTTTGGCCGGGTCAAGGGGCGAGGGCGGCTGGAGCTGCAGAAGAGCCATTCAATTGATGGCCCAAGGCAGGATCAGGACTAAAGAGATGATAACACATGTCTTCCCCCTAGACCAGATAAATAGGGCCTTCGAGGTCTTCACCAAGAGAGAGGGGGATGCGTTGAAAGTCGTTGTGAAGCCTTAAAACATACATTGGAAAATGCTTGTCTCTCCTGATGTTGGTGAGAATGAGGCTTGCCAAGTCGATTAGAGTCTTCTATTCAAGTAAGATCTCTACGGTCCATCTCGCAGTTTTTCCCACAACATCTGGGCACTTGTCTGTGTGTCCTCCTGCACGATCGAATTCTTCACGTTCCTTTGGGTCCCAGAAATTGAAGGATCTTCCCATAATCTTCTTCTGAACATCCTTGCAGACGATGCTTCCAAATTCTTCCATAAATCTATCGTGAAGCTTCTTGGCCAGCTCCATGCATTTCTCTCTTTGCCCTAGGTTCCTAAATTCTTCACGGCCATATCTGTGGCTTATCGATGCCACACCACCTGCAAGGGCTCCACACGTACCGTTGCCTGAACGGCCCAGTCCTCCGGCAAGGCCGTCGATTGCCTTGAAAACACTACCAGTCTCAACTCCCAAAACCTCGTTCACCGCAGCAAAGACACATTGAGGGCAACTTCCATATTCTCTCTCGAAGTTAAATCCCAACTCATAAGCACGTTCCATAGCATCTTTCCTGCTGTACTTGGTCTTCAACAGTCCCACCCTAGATTTTGGTCTTGGACTTTAAACAGCAATAGCATATAAAACTCATTAAAAATGTTCCGAAGCGCGTATCATGTTTGTCAGATACCTTTAACACCGGAATAGCCTCATCCTGATTCTTGATGTGATTTGAAGGCAGCGAGATTTTACGGGGTGGGCGAGCCACTCCTAGTGGAGGATGTTGATAGGCCGAGCATATCTCCAAGAGAGGTTCTCGTCAGGGTAAGGGTCTGCGGGATCTGCCATACCGACCTCCACTTCATAGATGAGGGTCTGATCAAGCCTGGGAAGATACCGCAGATCATGGGGCATGAGGCGGCCGGAGACGTGGTTGAGGTTGGAAGAGAAGTTGAGGAGGTCATGGTAGGTGACAGGGTGCTCATTCATTTCTACTTCAGTTGCGGTGAATGCTATTATTGCCTGCGGGGACGGGAGAGCCTATGTGTGAGCCCGGACTTCAGCCGGTTTGGCTTCACGACCGACGGCGGGTACGCAGAGTATGCCAAGGCTCCTGCAAGAAGAGTTGTCAAGTTGCCCGACGAGGTGCCGTATGAGGCTGGGATACTCGCCGACGCTGGCTCAACAGCCTACCACGCCGTCAGGGAAGTCGGCAAGGTGAAGCTTGGCGATACGGTCGCAATAGTCGGCTCTGGAGGAGTCGGGTTGTGCACACTCCAGATGGCGAAACTCAGCGGAGCCACAGTCATAGCCATAGATATTCACGAGAGCAAGTTAAAAGCCGCTGAATCCCTCGGAGCAGACCACACGATCAACTCGAGAAGTAAGAATGTTCCGGCAGAGGTTAGGCGACTAGAGGGTGAGAGGGGGGTTGACGTAGCCTACGAGTTCGTCGGCCGAACCGAGACGATGAACGACGCTTTAAACATTCTGGCAAGAAGAGGGAAACTCGTCTTCGTCGGATACTCTGAGGACAAGCTCACTCTGGATCCTAGAAGACTCGTAGGAGGAGAGTTCCAAGTCGTTGGTTCACGCGCAAGCTCCATATACGAGACGATTGAAGTCGTCAAACTTGTCAGAGAAGGAAAGTTCAGGCTGGAACCTTTGATCACCCACAAGCTACCTCTTGACAAGATAAATGATGGTCTAGACCTTGTTAGGAGAGGGGAAGCCATCAGGGCGGTAGTGATGCCGTGATGATCGAAGGGAGAAAAGCCAGAAGAAGTTGCAAGACTTCAAATAGTCTCGCCAGTTAAGAGCTAGGATTTGAAGGTTGAGAGATTCCTTCTGGGATCTTGAGGCGAAAGAATATTGATACGTCGAGAGGAGATTCTTAAGGTTCTTGAGAAGTATGACCCCAAGAAACTTAGGATAGGCACTATTGGAAGCCACTCTGCACTGGACATATGCGACGGCGCAATAGAGGAAAGGTTAGACACAGTAGTAGTATGTCAGAGAGGCCGCGAGAAGACCTACCTAAGATATAGACGGATAATAGGTGAAGTGATTACCCTCGACAGATTCTCTGACATGGTCAACCGGAACATTCAGGAAGAGTTGAGAAGACTCAATGTGGTCTTCACCGCAAACAGATCATTCTCCACCTATGTTGGATACGACAACATAGAGAACAGTTTCCTGGTTCCTATCTTCGGGAATAGGGCGATGTTGAGGTCTGAGGAGAGGGATGCTCCGAGAAACCAGATGTATCTGCTCGAGAAGGCTGGAATAAAATATCCAAAGAGGTTTTCCTCTCCGGAGGAGATTGATCGCTTAGTCATAGTCAAGGTTCCAGAAGCCAAAAGAAAGATTGAGAGGGCATTCTTTTACGCGTCAGACCCCAAAGACTACCAAGCCAAATCTGAGGAGAGAATCAAGAAAGGCGTAGTCTCAAGACAAGACCTTGAGAAGGCTACGATTGAGGAGTTCGTGATGGGAGCCAAGTTCAACTTCAACTACTTCTGGTCACCCCTAGAAGACCAAGTAGAGTTTCTGGGTGTAGACAGGAGGATCCAGACAGACCTTGACGGGATACTCTCCCTACCGGCCCGAGACCAGTTGGAGTTGGAGTCTGTCGTCCAGAACATAGAGGTTGGACACGAGGGTGCTACGGTGAGGGAGTCAATACTTGAGAGGGTCTACGATATTGGCGAGAGGTTCGCAGAGACGTGCAAGCGTGAGTATCCCCCCGGGATCATAGGGCCGTTCGCCCTCCAAGGGGCGGTAACAAAGGACCTGGAGATCTGCATATTCGACGTCAGCCCCAGGGTGCCAGGTTCACCGATAATATCTACGACGAGCCCATATTCAAAATGGTATTTTGGAGAGGCCATGAGCACAGGCAAGAGGATCGCGGTGGAGATAAACAAGGCCAGAAGTACAGATAGACTGAGTGAAGTCGTGACATGATCAAGAGAGACGAGATTCTTAGAAACCTCAGCCGCTACGACCTCAACGAGACCAGAATAGGAACGATCTGCTCCCACTCTGCCCTACAGATCTTCTATGGGGCGAGGCAGGAGGGATTCAAGACCGTCGGGGTCTGCACCCCGGACAAGAGATTCGTCTATGAAGCCTTCCAGTTCGGCAAGCCAGACGACTACATCACAGTCGATGAGTACCGGGACTTGACTAAGAGTAGATTTCAGGACGAGTTGCTGCGAAGGAATGCGATAATAATTCCACACGGTTCCTTCGTCGAGTATGTTGGGGCTGAGAACATCAAAAGAGAATTCTACGTCCCAACCTACGGCAACAGGAGAGCCCTAGAATTTGAGGGTGACAGGCGCAAGATGAGGTCTTGGCTCCAGGAGGCAGGAGTCAAGGTTCCCAAGGAATACCCAGGCCCATCCAAGATCGACAGGCCCTGCATAGTAAAGTTTCACGGGGCGAAGGGTGGAAGAGGATTCTTCGTAGCCGACTCGGAGGAGAGATGCCAAGAACAGGTCGAGAAGAGGATTAAGGAAGGAACCCTGAAAGAGTCGGACTTGAAGGAAGCGACGATACAGGAACTTATCGTTGGAGTCCGGTACTACCCCCAGTTCTTCTATTCCCTGATGTTTGAGGGTGAAGTCAAGGCTGGAGAGGGAAGGGTTGAACTCTTAGGAATAGATAGAAGGGTTGAGAGCAACGTGGACGACCTCTACAGGATTCCTGAGCAGCAAAACCGGCCCCCAATAGAGCCGTCCTACGTCGTCACAGGCAACCTACCCGTAGTCCTGCGAGAGTCGCTCCTGCCGAAAGTACTCGACCTCGGCAGAAGGGTTGTAGACGCGTCTGTTAGACTATTCCCACCTGGAATCGTCGGCCCCTTCTGTTTGGAGACCATATGTACAGATGAGCTGGAGTTCATCACATTCGAGGTATCGGCCAGGATCGTTGCTGGAACCAACCTCTACCCAGAGGGCTCCCCATACTCGTGCTACATATTCTCGAAGCCCATGTCTACAGGTAGAAGGATGGCTCTTGAGATCAAGGAGGGAATCAGCAAGAATAGGCTCGCCGACCTCCTGAGCTGACCTCACCAAAAAAATACTGGCATATACACTCTCTAACGAATCAACACGCCTTCCGGAAAAGTAGAACCTTAACTGGAACGCCAAAGTAGCTGAACCAGAAATTTTCTGTTAGGAGAGATGTTGAATGAACGTCTTCGAAGCGATTCGTGCAAGGAGAAGTATTCAAGAATACAGTTCGAGGCCCGTCGAGAAGGAGAATCTTGATCGTGTCCTTGAGGCTGGGAGACCTGCGCCTTCAGCGGCCAACAGGCAACCTTGGCACTTCATAGTCGTCACCGATCCTTCGGTCAGAGAGGCTTTGCGAGTCTCTTACGAACATGATTGGTTCGTCAACGCCCCCTTCATCATCGCCGCATGTGCAGATCCGGATAGTGCTTGGGTTAGAAGGGACGGGGAAGAATACTGGAAGGTTGACGTGGCCATGGCTTTGCAGAATATGGTTCTCTGCGCCGCGGAGGAGGGTTTGGGAACATGCTGGATAGCTGCCTTCAACGAGGAGGCTGCACGCAGAGTTCTGAAGATTCCTGAGAAGATTCGAGTCGTTGCCTTGACTCCTCTGGGCTACCCTGAGGAGATGGAAGGAGAGGTCTCGGATAGGAAGAAGCTGAGCGAGATCGCACACTATGAACATTGGTAGATTGGAGAATAATCAGGTTCTGAACAGGTGATGGATTGAAGGCTTATTTTGAGGAGATCGATATCCCGACAAGAAGCAGAAGGGAATTGATCGACATAACAGGTCGAGTTGAGGGGTTTGTCGAGAAGAGCGGTGTGGAGAACGGGATCTGTCTGGTCTTCACCCTACACTCCACAACGGCCGTAATAGTCAATGAACATGAGGGAGGTCTGATGAATGATATACTTCGCAAGGTTGGTGAGGAGTTTCCTCAAGGCGCCGGGTGGAGCCACGACAGAATAGACGACAACGCTGACGCGCACCTCGCCTCAACATTCGTGGGGCCGTCCAGAACCCTGCCCGTCAAGAATCATAGACTGGTGAGGGGAACTTGGCAGAATATCTTCCTCCTTGAACTTGACGGACCCAGAAGCCGAAGAGTTGTTGTAGAGGTCCTTGGCGAATAGACGGGGGCGCCTCATCGCCCGACTAGAAACAGGCTTGGTACCCCACAGGGTGTCGAATCAACACGTCAAGCAGTTGAGAGATCATACTCAAACGGGTTAAATCCAAGATGGCGACTCCATGCAGAATCAAAGTCACATGAGAACGTAAGGGAGAGGATCGGTCTGGCAATATTGAATCTGAGAAATCTGTGGACGCGTATCGCAGGAATAGTAGGTGTATTGACACCCTTCGTCACGTTTGCAGTCATCTTAACCGCAATCTCGCATTCTCCATGGTTTAGCTGGAGGAGGAACGCCCTCAGCGATCTGGGTGTGAGCAGCGGGGTCGCGGCTCTATTCAATCTTGGCCTGATCTTAGGCGGTATCCTCACACTACTATTTGCTTCAGGCGTCTACCTAGCTATGAAAAGAACATCGACCCGGATTGGAGCGGCCATCCTGATTCTTGCGGCCCTATCTCTTATTCTCATCGGGGTCTTCCCAGAGAATATTGGGGAACCCCATCTCTACGCGTCGGTATCCTTCTTCATTCTGTTGCCGCTGTCTCAGATAGCCATAGGGATGTCGATGATGAAAGCCGAAAACGACAGGTTTGTCGGAATGTTCTCTGTCATTGCTGGAGTGGCTACTGCGTTTGTATGGTCTCTTCCAAGTGAGGGAGCAGCGATCCCTGAGGCCTTGTCGTCGGCCTTAGCGTCTCTATGGTCCATAGTCTTCGGGCTCAAGCTGTACAAGCAAGAACTATGACCATTCACATGCCTGCTTGACCTGGATAATAGCCTCATCTCTGATACGGCTCAATCCCCATATCGTACATGTGGCAGATTAGTCTTATATCTCCAGAAAACGATGTAGCACTGAGCAACGATGGCTGCAGAAATAAATCTGACCGGGCTACTGATAGAGATAATCGTCAGCATAATCATCGTGTCTCCGGTTCTATGGCTCGTAGGCCGCGCAATGGTTGGAAAACAGAAAGCAAAATTCACAGACGCCATCTGGATAGTAGCGCTGGGAATAATCATCAATGCTTTCTTGGGACTATATGTTCACGGCGTATTAGGATTCATCGTAACCCTCATAATTTGGCTGGCTCTGATAAAACATTTCTTCGACACAGGCTGGGGCAGAGCGATACTAATAGCCATACTGGCAATAATCGCCTTGGTGATCATAGCATTCATACTTGCGGCCTTGGGCTTCGCAATCTTGGCAGGATTCTTGGGGAAGCTCAAACTGCTTGCGGCCCTAAGTTTCGCAACCTAGACTTGGCGCGGGCTCAAACTTCACTCTTTTTTTCTTGTATAATCACTATTGAAACTAGATCCAGAAGCAACTTATTGGAAG
>CAYZRW010000033.1:0-16698 GCA_964480955.1 uncultured Candidatus Bathyarchaeia archaeon
GCCTTTCTTCCTCCGCCCATTGCCTCGATCACTGTATCAGCTCCAGGCACTATGTCACCGGCGGCCCAAACCCGCCAGCGAGAGGTCCTGCCCCGGTCGTCAACAATAATGTACCCGTTTTCGTCAACTTCTAGTTGGGATGTTGTCCGGCGGATGATGGGATTTGGCCCCTGACCGATGGCGACGATGACCATATCTAAGTCAATCGTGAAGTTGGAGGCCTTGATCTCAACCGGCCTTCTCCTTCCAGAACTATCTGGCTCACCAAGTTGCATTTTAACACATTCAAGACCTTTGACCCAACTTCTCTCATCGCCGAGGATTCTTATCGGATTGGTGAGAGTCATGAATTGTACCCCCTCCTCCTTTGCATTTCTCACCTCATCGACTCTGGCAGGCATCTCATTCTCTGTTCGGCGATAGACAATGAATACCTTCTTTGCGCCTAGCCTCACCGCGGTCCTTGCTGCATCCATGGCCACATTTCCCCCGCCGACTACGGCGATTCTTTGACCGACGAATATTGGTGTGTCGTATTCTGGGAACTTGTATGCCTTCATCAGGTTGCATCTGGTTAGGAATTCATTGGCTGTGTAGACTCCATTGAGGTTCTCACCTGGTATGCCCAGGAATTTTGGTGATCCGGCGCCGCTTCCAATGAAGATGGCGTCATAACCAGAGCCGAGTAAGTCGTCTATAGTGAGGGATTTCCCTATCACAATGTTCTTCTCTATCTTGACGCCGAGAAGTCTGATGTAGTTTACTGCTTTCTTCATGATTTCCTTTGGCAGGCGAAACGCAGGTATGCCGTAGGTGAGCACCCCACCGGGTTCGTGGAGGGCCTCATAGATAGTTACCTGATGGCCTAGCTTTCGGAGGTCGGCCGCAACTGTCAGACCTGCCGGTCCTGATCCGATCACCGCTATCTTCTTCCCAGTGGGTTCCCGAACAGTCAGCTCCAGTCCTTTGGAGTAGTCTGCCGCAAATCTCTCCAGCGCTCCGATAGCGATAGGCTCTCCCTTTTTTGCCAGGACGCAGACGGCCTCGCACAATATCTCCTGGGGACAGACTCTTCCTGTGACTTCGGGAATGCTGTTTCTGTCTCTTAGAACCTTACCCGCGGCTTCGAAATCGTTATTCTTGATATGTTTGATGAATTCTGGTATGTCGATTCCGACTGGGCACGCTCGGATGCATGTTGGGTTTGGACATTGGAGGCAACGGCTTGCCTCGGTTACGGCTTGCTCCTGATCTAGCCCGAGTGAGACCTCCCCAAAATCTCTAATCCGCTCAGATGCCGGTCTCTTTCGTATCTCCTGCCTTTGGACGTAGTGCGAGATGGGCCGCGGCAGGGTCTTATGGTCCATCACGTTTTGCTCTCCAGTCTGCATTTGTGGTCTGGGGCCTTTCCACTATTCTTATACATATTGAGCCCAGGTAGCAAAGACGCTAGAATCACGTGTGTCGATTGCGCGTCTTTGGCACCTATGGGCATACCTAGATCTCACACCTCTACAACACTAATAAATTTTCTTAGCTATGCTCCTAGTATGTTTCCGGACCCGTGTTATGAACCATGAAGGATTTCTGACCGGTAACTAGCTGGAGCTAGTGCAACGGCCCGCACCTGATATTGTCGTCCACTTGGTTTTTCTCCAGTCTGCATCTATGATCTGAAATCTGTTCTTTATCTTTGTACATTCCAAGTCTAGAGAGTAGTAGGTCGAAGTCAACTTTGTGGGCGTCAAACTCTGGGCCGTCTACACATGTGAATTTTGTCTCTCCCCCAACAGATACTCTGCATGCTCCACACATACCTGTGGCGTCGACCATGATTGGGTTCAGGCTGGCCACAGCGGCTATGTTATATTCCTTTGTAAGTTCAGAAACGATCTTCATCATAATGGCTGGCCCGATTGTGACTACCCTATCTATTCTCCTTCTTTTTTCTAGGAGTTCTTTGAGTTGGTCAGTCGCAACCCCTTTTCGACCGCTTGACCCATCGTCCGTGACTATGAAGAGCTCATCGCTGACCCTGCTTATCTCCTCCAGCATGATCAGAAGATCCTTACTCCTTGCTCCGAGTATTGTGACTACCCTGTTCCCCGCCATCCTTAACGCCCTCGCTATAGGGTAAGCCTCCGCTATTCCGACACCACCCGCTACGATCACTACGACGCCGAAGTATCGAATGTCGGAGGGTTGTCCGAGAGGGCCGATTAGGTCAATTATCTTTTCGCCTTCACGCAATCCACCAAGTTGTTTTGTTGTCTTGCCGACCTCTTGAAAGACTATCTTTATAGTCCCTTTTTCAGGGTCGGAGTCAGCAATAGTTAGGGGAATCCTCTCTCCCTCTTCAGAGACTCTCAATACCACGAACTGGCCGGGCTTGCTCTTTCTAGAGATCAAAGGCGAGAGTAACGTGAAGGACTTTAGATTGGGCCCTAGCTCCTTCTTCTCAAGTATCAGCGTCACAGTCGGAAAACCTCGTTCTTCAGGCTATTCAGATGCGGTACTGGGCGGTCTCTCAGCCAACAACTGTCTCTGTTTATGCGGGAAGGATAACCTTCTCTAAAAGTGTTTTGATCTACCGATTCTTGACCAACAAGTCGAGATACGTAATTGACAATGAAGATTGAAGAAGAGAGACCTGCTAGGTCCCAGTAGAGATCTTGAAATTCATACAGCACTATAGATGCCAACGATTCTGTACTGGTTCAGTTTCAAATTTCGACTGAGTTCCTAAAATAGCTGATTCAAGAGCAAGTCTTGGATGCGCTGAAGGTTTATTTCCTTGCCTGAGATTTCATTAGCAGAGAGATTCTGCGTGAACCGAGTTTGTCGATCACTGACATTGATCTAGACCTAGACTCCTCACTCGTTAAGGTAAGAGTTCTCAGAGACTTATCCGAGCTGTTTCTTGGGGGGGAGAAGCTCGGGCCTTTGCGGGAAGGTGATGAGGTTGAGGTTCCTCGTTGGATGGCTAGAGAGATGGCCAAGAGCAAGAATGTAAAGATCCTCGAGCGTGAACCACTTGACATCATGGCGCTCTCAAAGATCCACTGGAGAGAGGGTATCCCAAGCTCAAGAGAGATCCCTCCGATGGCGTACGACTTTTATTACAAACTGAGGTGTCTGCTCAGTGGACTTTCAGAGGAGTCTGGGCGCGACCCTTCCAAAAGGATTGAATTTGAGAAAGCTCTCAGTCAGTCGAAGGACATAGTCAACTGCCGAGTGCACAAAATACTTTCCCTGGCAGCTGCAGCCCCTCAAGCTGAATCAGCTCTTCAAAAGATGGCTGCTGAGGAGAGAGCACTCTATGACAAACTCAGCTCCACAGTTAGTGAGTGGAAACGGACGGTTCTGGCTCTGGAGGACGGGAAGTGAGCGAGCAGAGTCCTGAACAGAGATTTCAGAATTTCCTTAGATCCTTCAGGGTCGATTCCAAGGAGAAGTACCGTCAAAAACTATCCCAAATGGCTGTCTCAAACACAAGGGCGTTGACGATTGACTTTGAAGACCTCGTCTCATTTGATCCTCAATTCGCAAGGGCGCTCGTTAACGATCCAGACGAGTACTTGGACTACTGCAACAGGGCAATCTGGGCTCAGATGAAGATAGAGGATCCAGAGTATGCTGAGATCACGAAAAGCTTCATCGCAAGATTCCGAAGTCTAATCGAGAAGCGGTCGCTGAGAGAAGTCGGCTCCCAACACTTAGGGAGATTCATGTCAGTTGACGGCATAGTGGTCAGAGCCACCCCGGTGAAGCCCTACCTCACCCGAGCAGTATTCGAATGTAGAAGATGTGGGGCCACGATTCGGGTCGACCAGAAGGGACTCTTCATGAGGGGCCCCGCCTCATGCACAAGACCAGGATGCAAGAGCAGATACTTGGATTTCAAAGAGAAGGAGTCAACCTACATAAACAGTCAAGAGTTCAGGCTTCAGGAGCGTCCTGAAGACCTTCCGCCAGGACAGCTGCCGAGATCGATGGATGTAAGAGTATTAGAGGACCTTGTGGACGCCGCCAGGCCCGGAGACAGGGTATCCGTAACAGGCACGGTCAGGGCAGAACAGGAATACATAGGCAGGAAAGGTAGGCTGCGAACCTTCAACCTTTACACGGACGCTAATCATGTGGAGGTCTCGGGAAAAGAGGTTGAGGTTGTTGACATAACCCCTGAGGAGCAACAGAAGATTCTCGAAGCTTCGAAAGACCCGTGGATACATCGAAAACTCATCATGTCGCTGGCCCCCTCCATTTATGGCTATGACGATATGAAGGAAGCCATTCTCTATCTTCTATTCGGAGGTGTGCCTAAGCGGCTCCCTGACGGTGTGACTATAAGAGGAGACATAAATGTCCTGTTGGTTGGGGACCCCGGGTGCCTTGTAGCCGACGAGAGGGTAGTTCTCGGCAACGGCGCCATCGTCAAAATGGGAGAACTCGGAGCGAGGCACCTCCAAAACATCAACGTGCAGGTTCTCACTGGGCAGGGCGGGGCAAAGAGGGACCTTGCAACACGATTCCATGTCTATCATAAGCAACCCATCCTAGAGGTCGTCACAGAGAGCGGCAAGAGCATCAAGGGAACCTATAATCACCCGCTTTTCGTCGTCTCCAAAGAGAATGGAATTTTTAAGCGCCACTGGAAACGGCTAGATGAGATCAAGCGCGGCGACAGAGTTGCAGTGGTCACAGGTTTCCCATGCACGATAAGGGCATGGGTAGACACAGGATTTGCTCCGCAGCAGAGGAGACTTGAGCCAAAATTCAAAGGAAAGTTACCGCGCAAGCTCTGCCCTAGACTCGCAGCGTTCCTAGGATACATGACCGGCGACGGATGGGTTCAACGGTATCGCCTCGGATTCCAAGTCGCGGAGACTGAAAGCGACCTGCTCCCACAACTTTGTAGAATCACCTCTGAATTATTCGGATCAGAACCACGGGTAGCCAAACGCAAGCGCTGCGATAGAAGAGTTGCGCTGTACGAGGTGACCTTAGGAAGCAAAGATGTCGCCTCGAACCTCTCATTCCTCCACAAGAAGCGCATTCCCGATCTTGTCATGCGCTCCGGCAATGATGTCGCGTCCTCATATCTACGCTGGCTATTCGAGGCAGGTGGTTCCGTTTTCGGCAAGGGTCGTGGATCGCGCGCCATAACCTTTAGGGCTGAAGATGTTGAACTGCTGAGGGATACACAGGTACTGCTCTTACGTTTCGGCATCCACTCCAGAATTATAGGAAATGTGCTCGTTATCCGTCGTGGGAAAGACATCCTAAAGTTCGCAAGATCAATCGACTTCGCCTCCAATAAGAAGCGCACCATCCTCGCCAAACTCGTTGCTTCAGTGAGAAGCTTCAAACGTTTCCACGGACAGTGCAGTGAACGCGTCGTGAAGATCCTGAAACATCCCCCGGAGGACGTATATGATATAGAAGTACCTAGGAGCCACAGGTTCATCGCCAACGGAATAATCTCCCATAACACAGCGAAGAGCCAGCTGCTCCAATATGTGGCAAGGGTTGCGCCGCGAGGTTTGTACACGAGTGGCAGAGGATCGACCGCGGCTGGATTGACCGCTGCCGTCGTCAGAGAGAAAACAGGCGGGATGGTCCTAGAAGCGGGCGCGCTTGTCCTTGCGGACCGTGGAGTATGCTCGATCGACGAAATCGACAAGATGAGGCCTGAGGACCGTGTTGCGATTCATGAGGCGATGGAGCAGCAGACAGTGAGTATTGCCAAAGGCGGAATTGTTGCTACCCTCAACGCCAGAGACGCGATTCTCGCCGCGGCGAATCCGGCCCTAGGCCGTTACGACCCCTACCGAAATATCAGTGAGAACATCAGCCTTCCAGTGACTATTCTGTCGAGGTTTGACCTGATCTTTGTGATGAGGGACGTTCCTGAGAGTGAGCTCGACAGCAGAATGTCCGAGCACATCCTGACCCTTCACAAGCTTCGTTCCACCCGTGAGGAGGCTCCTCTTCCACCTAACCTCTTGAGGAAATACATCGGCTACGCGAAGAAGATTGACGTGACCTTGACAGATGAGGCTGCAAAGGAACTGAAGGAGTTCTACTTGAAGATGAGGGCGAGTTCAGGATCAGCCGCAGACACGCCGATAGCTATAACTCCGAGGCAACTTGAGGCCATGGTCAGACTGTGTGAGGCGAGGGCGAGAGCCTACCTGAGGGATAGAGTGACTCTGGAGGATGCGGGGGCCATAATCAGGCTGATGACGGTCTCACTCCAAGATGTGGGAATCGATACGAGCACCGGCAAGATTGACATAGACGTCATCATGACCGGCAGGCCGAGGAGTCTGGTGGACAAGATGAAGGAGGTCTTGGATATCATAGCTGAGATGGAGAAGGAAAGCGGAATTGTCGAGGAATCGGCTCTGTACGACGCTCTCAAAGAGAAGAAGGGAATGAGTGAAGAACAAGCTAGAATGCTTGTGGGTCGCTTGATCAGGGACGGAGTGATCTATTCCCCTGAGGACGGAAAAGTCAAGAGAACAGGTGGCAGCACAGTCTAGACGGAAGCGTCAGCTTCTCGAAAGCCGAGAGTACTTGGAAACAGAAACGGCCATTCGGAAGGACGACATTGAGAGTTGCAGAACTCAACATTCCTGACCAGGTAAAACAGGTCCTGACCAAGGCTGGGTATGACGAATTATACCCGCCACAGATAGACGCCATCAAAGCCGGCGTCCTTGAAGGAAGAAATGTTGTTCTTGCAAGTCCAACTGCAAGCGGAAAGACTCTCGTCGCGGAACTCTGCATCCTCTACAACACACTCAGGAACATGGGCAGAGCCCTGTACCTGACCCCTCTCCGCGCCTTGGCCAGCGAGAAGTACGACGAATTCCAGAAATACAGAGACCTGAAGAAGGCGGACGGCAGCAGACTCAGAATCGCCATCTCAACAGGCGACTATGACGGCTCAGACGAATGGCTGGGAAGATATGACATCATCCTCTCAACAAACGAGAAGGTTGACAGCCTGCTCAGGCATAAGGCACCCTGGATGAATGAAGTGAGAACGGTCGTAGCCGACGAGATACATCTGTTAACGGACCAGGACAGAGGACCCACACTAGAGGTTACGCTTACAAAACTGGTGCAGCTCAACCCGGACGCTCAATTTCTAGCCTTGAGCGCCACCGTCAGGAACGCGGATGATGTCGCAAGGTGGATCAAGGGAGTGTCGATAACGACCGAGTGGAGGCCTGTCCCCCTAAGAGAGGGAGTATACTGCGGAGGAGAGATACAGTTCAAGGACGGCTCGGCCAGAAGAATCCCAGAAGATACAGGTAGGCCAGTCCTTGACATAGCTCTGGAGGTCGTAAGTGGCGGAGGCCAAGTACTAGTCTTCACCGAGACAAGACGTACTGCAGTAGAATATGGAAAGAAATTTGCGGCAACTCTATCTGGAAAACTATCCGACACTCAGAAGCGGGGGCTCAAACTCCTAGCCAAGAAGATACTCTCATCTGGGGAGAAGACGAGACTGAGCGAACTCTTAGCCGAACAGGTCTCGTCTGGAGCAGCCTTCCACCACGCCGGACTCGCCGGAGTACACAGAAGACTGATTGAGGATTCATTCAAGGCCGGCTCGATCAAGATCTTGGCCGCAACGCCGACACTTGCCTCGGGCGTGAATATGCCCGCTCGAGCGGTACTGATAAACAGTTATGAGAGATATGAACCGGGCTACGGAAGATATCCAATATCGGTTCTTGAGTACAAACAGTTCGCTGGCAGGGCAGGCAGACCAAGATATGACAAGTTTGGGGAAGCGGTCCTAATAGCAAAGACCGCGGATGAGCAGGAACACTTGATGGAGAACTACGTCTGCGCCGAACCTGAGAAGATATGGTCCAAGCTCTCGGCTGAGAAAGTGCTTAGGCCACACGTCCTCTCCACTGTTGCGACTGGATTCGCCCATACAGAGGAGGGCCTTTACGACTTCTTCTCAGGAACATTCCACGCGCAACAGTATGACTTGAAGATGCTGCGATCCAAGATTGGGAGGATCCTAGAGTTCCTCGTGAAAGAGGAGATGGTTGAGATGGAGTCGCGAAGATTGTCGGCTACACGATTCGGAAGGAGGGTCTCCGAGCTCTACATAGATCCTCTCTCAGCCGTCATCATTCGAGACGGACTCTACAACAGACCCAAGAGACTTACAGAGGTTACCCTGCTGCAGTTGATCTCGCATACCCCAGACATCGCTCCCAAACTTCATCCCCGTGGAAGGGAATCTGAGAGATTGAGCGTATATGCTGAGGAGCATTCAGAGGAACTCATCTTCAAGCAGCCTGAACCTTGGAGCACGATGTTCTCGTACGAGCAGGAATACGAGGATTTCCTATCTGAGCTGAAGTGTGTTGCAGTAATGGGAGACTGGATTGAAGAGGCAAGCGAGGACAACATACTGAGTAATCATAAGGTTGAGCCAGGAGACCTTTTGAGGCTGACCCAGACTGCTGAATGGCTCATCTACGCAACAGATGAATTGGCGAAGCTCTTCCAACATAGGGATCTCCTGAATGCGCTGAAGCGGCTCAGAATAAGGATTCAGAGTGGGGTCAAAGAGGAATTGGTTGAGCTTGTTCAGCTTGAAGGTGTAGGGAGGGTTCGAGCCAGAATGCTCTACAATAGTGGGTTCCAGACCATCGCCGACCTAAAGAGAGCAAGTTTGAGTTCCCTGACTGCTGTGCCCACGATTGGAACAGCCGTTGCCAAGAAGATTAAGGATCAAGTCGGAGGAAAGTTGAAGGCTGAAGAGTGGGAGGCCCTCAAAAGAGGCGAGAGATTCGACGACCAGAAGCTCATGACAGAATATCAAGATAGGTGAATTACCCTGCAGCTGCTATGGAACTGTCTCCAAGCTTGGCAGCCTTCTGCCGCTGGAAAAGAGGCCTTTGGCAATATTGACAGGGTTCGAAGAGATAACTGAGGTTATTCACTTGAGTATTGAGGGAGAAATCGATTCACAGGCGTCTCCATGGTGGGTTGAACCGTGAGGCATGCGTCGATTCTACGTCAATTACTTGTGATTGCCGGGGGTCCTTGCATCCCAAAGTAAACCCATCTCTACAGAATGATTCAAGGACAAGCCCATCTTCAGCTTGCGCTAGGAACTTCAAGAAGAAAAAGAAGGTGTAGAAGACCCTCAGTCTTTACGGTTCTTCTTGACTGCTACGAAGGATGTTAATGCTCCAACCAGCCCTGCTAGGGCAAGGTAAGGTGCAATAACCTCGAGCTTGCTCACAGGCATGACGTAGCCGCCGACTGGTCTAGGAGGAATATGAGGCTTGGTCGCCACCTGCCTTGGGCCGTTATCACCCTCCAGATCCACATCGTGGGTTCCATCAGTGAGTCCTTCTGGGCCGAATATAGCTTGCATATGCAAGATCACAAAGTCAAGCCTATCGGTCGGAGAGAGCTCCTGCTCATAGATGACGACGACGTTCCCGGCTAAGTCAACTGCCACGTCGGGCTCATCCTCATCCTTGTCAGATGTAGTCAGCTTGTCGGGTGACTTCACCACGTTCCCAGAGCCATCGAGGATCGCGAACATGATGTCATCTGGCT
This sequence comes from uncultured Candidatus Bathyarchaeia archaeon, assembly GCA_964480955.1. Lineage (GTDB taxonomy): Archaea > Thermoproteota > Bathyarchaeia > 40CM-2-53-6 > RBG-13-38-9 > CAYZRW01. The sequence goes on from CAYZRW010000033.1 coordinate 9,610, forward strand.
GACCATCCCCTGCTGCTTCATCCCACACGATCACTATGTTCCCTGACGGTGTGGCCGCGACCCCAGGCGCGTCTATGTCCAGTGGGCGGGAGATCAGCCTGACTGGCCCCACCGTCGCGCCCGGTGTGTCAATCACCGCGTAACCGACATCATTATCTTCACTCACAGCGGCTTCCCACACAATGACAGCGTAGCCGTTGGGCAATATGGCGGCGTTCACATCATTATTCCCGTAGGCAGTGTCTGTGATCTTCGTTTTCGGGACTAGGGTGTTCGCGCCGCTGTCTAGGATTGTGAAGGCGATCTGGTCTGCACCCTTATCAGGGTCATAGTCCTCCCAAGCGATGACCACCCGGTCGTCTCCCCCATTCTGGGTGGAGGCGGCGACCGTCGGGTCGTCTATTCCATCCTTCACCCCCGATATTCGCGTCACAGGGATTACATTGTCGCCGTTGACATCCATCGTGACATACGCCACATCGTCAGGATACGGTCCCGACTCCCAGACCGCGAAGACGACGCCGTTCGGGGTGACTGCGACACATGGGTCATGATTGTCACCGTGGCTGAGGGCCATTGGCCCCTTGATAATTGTGCCTCCTTCACTGAGGACAGCATAGTATACCGAGAGGTCTGACACTTCCCAGACGACGATGATGTTTCCGTTGGGCGCCATGGCTATGGAGGGATACCCTTCATAATCAAGTGTGTCGGTGACCTGGATATGGGTCACGGTGCCGGAGCTGTAATGGATGCTGACCCATATCTCGGGGTCAGTGGTTTGGTCAACAGCTGACCACGCCATCTCGTAGACCACAGCGAAGAGGACTGCTGGCTTCTGCGACCGGGCGGCCTAAATGGATGAACCCAGAATCAAAGTCGCTAGTAGCAGCGTTGTAATAAGTTTGATTCGTCTCATCGTCTCAACTCCCATCGCTCATGTTCTTTGTTGAGTTTAAAAGATTTTTGCGAGTTAGCGGTCTCGCTCTCATGATTTCAAGCGATCCCCAAAATCTCCGTGGCTGCCCAACCTTCTAACCAATGAACTCGGAATGCGCGGATATTGAATAAAAGCAAGTTGGGTAGCATGGTCTCATTTGACATGTGAAAGAAGGCCGGCGCGCGTCAATCTGGTCTCTGATACCAGGGTTTCCACTTGGGAGAATGCTACTGCGCATTCAAGAGAAGCAGTCTCCAGCAAGATTGAAATGCATATCGTGCACATCTATTGCTTGTGATTCATGTTGAGCATGTCATATCACTGTCCGTACTGCTTCAAACCGGTTTCTCTGGGGGCGAACTACTGCAATTTCTGTGGAGGAGCGCTATTCGAGCAGAGGGAAAGCCCCTCAAACTTCGGGCCTGTTCAGCCATACATGTTTTACAGGCCACCTCTACCCTATCCACTGGCCACCTTTGCTTGGCCGATGTTCTGGCCTTTCCTGCGCTGGACCCCATACGTGAGTTACTGGTAGGCGGAACGGATTCATTCGGTGACCTGAGTTTCAGTAGGTCGCAAGCTCCTCCCTAGTGGAGGCTATGGCTTCATCCACGAGCTTCTGGGTCACACCAAGATACTTGGAGTAGTCCAGCAATTCAGAGATCTCCTTGGCTGAGATCAGGCCGGATACTCTGCTATCATTCTTAAGGGCTTCAGAGAAAGGTATCTTCTCGGAGATCGCCTTCATGGAACACTTCCTCACAAGTTCATGAGCTTCTTGTCTTCCAAGACCCCTCTCAACCAATGTCTTGACAATGTTCTCAGAGAGGAATAGTCCTCCTGTAGCTTCAAGATTTCTCTTCATATTATCAGGAAAGACTACAAGACCCGCAAACACGTCTTTGGCTGCCTGAATCATCTCGTCTAGAATGATGAAGGCCATAGCGAATGCGAAGCGTTCATTGGCTGAGTTGGTTAGGTCGCGTTCATGCCACAACGCAACGTTCTCGTAGGCTGGAATGACTAGTCCCCTCATAGTTCTTGCCAGGCTGCATATTCTCTCAGACTTGACAGGGTTCCTCTTTGCGGGCATGGCTGAGCTGCCGACCTGACTCTCTGTCTTGAAAGGCTCCATCACCTCCATTATCTCAGTTCTCTGGAGGTTACGTACCTCAAGAGCAAACTTCTCCAGACTTGCGCCAATCAAAGTCAAGGTTGAGACTAGTTCAGCGTGGAGGTCCCTCTGGATGACCTGGGTCACCATGTCGGCTGGCTTCAAGCCGAGCTTGGCCAAAGCAATCTTCTGGATCTCAACGGCATGTTCACCTAGGCCTGCACCAGTCCCTACGGCCCCCATTATCTTGCCGACGACAACCCTTTCCTTGGTCTGGGCGAGTCTCTTCAGGTGCCTTGAGATTTCCCTCATCCATACAGCCAACTTCAGGCCGAAGGTTATGACGGCCATATGTTGTCCATGGGTTCGACCAACCATCACAGTGTCCCTGTGTTTTTCGACCAGACCCAGCATAGTCTTCTCGAGAGATACTAACCCGACCTCAATCAGTTTGATAGCTTCTTTGAATTGTAGAGCGTAGGCGGTATCCTCAATGTCTGCGCTGGTTAGACCGAGATGAACCCATCTGGCAGCTGATGGTGAGCAGACTTCAGTAAGGGCCTTGACCACAGCCATTAGGTCATGGTTGATCTGTCTATCGATCTCTTTGCATCGATCAAGCTTGACGTAGTCGGTATTTGCCTTCATCACTATCTCTTCAGCGTCTTTCTTCGGAATGTTACCTACTTGAGAATGAGCATAGGCAACGGCGGCCTCAACATCAAGAATCTTCTGAAGTCTGTTCTCTTCATCGAAGACCTTCCTCATCTCAACCGTACCGTAGCGACCAGTATCTATCGGAAGGATTGGCATAACCTATCTATTCATCTTGTACAATGTGTGACGATAAAAGCTTGCTGAGGCAACAGAGAGCATAGAATGGTGGAAAGTTTCTAAAGCAACTTCAACCGAACCGCTAGGACGAGGTGAAACGGGTTGAATGCAAAGAACCTTGTCTACGCAATTGTTGGTGGAATAATTGTAACCCTGTTGACAGGCCTGATCCCGAACACACCCTCAATGCTTGTGGGTGCAGTCTGGTACGGCTATCCATTTGCCTGGCTCATCCGCATGATAGTTGCTCCACAATACTTTCCCTGGACAGTCGACTACATGAACCTAATAGCTGACATAGTCGTATGGGCCATAATAGTCGGCATAATACTCCTCATTTGGAAGAGGGCCAAGAAGTAAGAACCGCCTACAAGCAGCTTTTCTTTAAGATCCTTTTCTGAAAAGGCGAGAACTTGAAGGTCTAGTCATACCTCTCAACATAGTCAAGGGCCTATCCATAGAACGCACCCACTCGTATGTGATAGCGATCATTAAAGTGTAAGCCGGTTCACATAGACCGGAAGTCAATAAAGCCAAGGAAGACTATTCACTTGTCAATTCACAATTGAGGCGAATGACCCTGTCTGAGATAAGAGAGTCTCGTTCCAATAGGTTGCTGATCAGCATACTGGAGGATGAGAGTCTTCTCGAGGCCTTAAGGTCTCGAGGTCTCAACATTCTCTCAATGTGTGGAGGAAGGGGGCTCTGTGGAAAATGCAGGGTTATGGTTCCCAAAGGTTCAGGCAACCTGACTAGGCCTACCCAAACAGAGAGGGCCCTCCTCTCAAGAGCAGACCTTGACGCAGGCTATAGGCTGGCCTGCTTGGCCAAGTCGACCAGAACGACCGCGGTTGAATTGGTGATACCTCCAGAGAGTGAGGAGACGCAACAGAGGCTTGTCGTATCCGGGCTCACCACGCGTGTAACGTTGATGCCTGCCGTGAGGAAGTTCTTTCTGAGAATCCAATCTCCAACCCTTAAAGATCCAACGGCGGACCTTGAACGCTTGACTGAGACACTGCGAAAGAAAGAGAATCTGAGAATTTCAGATGTTGGCTACAGAACGCTCAGGGTGTTGCCCAGAATTCTGAGGGGTGGAGACTGGAAGGTTACAGTCTCAGTCTTCAAGGAAAAAAAGATTGTCAAGGTCGAGCCGGGAGACAGAACTGATGTCTGCTACGGCTTCGCGGTGGACATTGGAACCACCAAACTTGCAGGCTACCTCGTCAACCTGAACAACGGTGAGACCGCGACCACGGTCTCAAGTCTGAATCCTCAGGCCAAGTACGGCGCGGACATCATCTCAAGAATAACTTACACGATGAGGGGTGAGGAGGCTATGGCTGAGATGAACAGGTGCGTAGTTGAGGCTGTGAACAGTCTTATTCATGAGGCATGCCAGAAAGCAGGGCTCTCCACTCAGGATGTCATTGATGTCTCTGTTGCTGGAAACACGGCGATGCACCACTTCTTTCTCGGCCTACCCTCAGGCTACCTTTCACTCGCACCCTACCCCCCAGTTGCTAGAAGGGGCTTAGAGGTGGAGGCAGACAAACTGGGACTCAATATCGCGCCGGACGCAAAGGCGTACCTCTTCCCTGTGGTAGCCGGCTTTGTTGGTGGAGACGCCGTGGCAGACATGATCGCAACCAGGATACATTCAGCTAGAGAGCTGTCGATGTTGATAGACATTGGGACGAACGCCGAGATAGTTCTGGGAAATAGAGAAGGACTTGTGGCGTGTTCATGCGCCTCAGGCCCAGCCTTTGAAGGAGCTCATATCAAGCATGGGATGCGAGCGTCGGAGGGCGCGATAGAGAAGATTTGGATAGATCCTCAGACCCTCGACGTATCCTATAGGGTGATAGGAGGGGTCAGACCGGTCGGAATATGTGGCTCAGCGATAGTTGACGGTGTGGCTGAGATGTTCAGGTCTGGAGTGGTTGATTCAAGAGGCCGCATCCTCAGGGAGAGAAGAACGTGGAGGATCAGGGAGACCGACGGGGGGACGGAGATGGTGATAGTTTCCAAGAGTGATGCTGGGATAGACGACGATATCGTCGTAACCCAGTCGGATGTGAGGGAGATACAGCTCGCAAAAGCCGCAGTCTACACAGGGGTCTCAATCTTGATGAGACATATGCGTGTCAAGCCTGATGAGGTCAGGAAGGTCTATCTGGCAGGGGCCTTCGGAACGTACGTCGACCCGGCCAGCGCCCGAGACATCGGAATGTTTCCAGAGATCCCGCTCAGCAGAATCGAGTTTGTCGGAAACACCGCTGGGTCCGGGGCTAGGATGGCGTTGATCTCAAACCCGACCAGGAGACTTGCTGAGAGGATACTCTCAAGAGTTGATTACGTGGAGCTTGGTGCGGACCCAAGATTTCAGGAGGAGTTTCTGGCGGCCACAGACCTCCCAAACGCCAAGAAGGAACTATTCCCAACCGTCAACCGGATCATTGAACACAACCTATCCCTCTTTCAGAAGAAAGCGTCAGGTGATTTGTGACCTCGCCCTGCGGGTCCGGGTCTTACCTGAACAGATCATATTCCTTCGGTCTAATGGTTTCCTTGACTGAGCCTCTTCCCCTGGGGTATCTGTAGCCTCTGATCAGGGCGACCGGAACCCTATCCGACTTTCCCATGACGAGCTCACTGGCTGCGGCAAGCTCGTCTGCAACAGCCATAATCGTCAGTTGCAGGGTACGGCCATACATGTCTTTGCGGCCGCGGTAGTCGATCAAGGGCCTCATACCTGAGATGCCAACCGCAACATTCGTCTGGCCTATCCTCCAGGGTCTACCGAAGGTGTCTGATACTATCACGGCCACGTCTGCGCCAGTAATCGTTCTTATCCTGCTTCTCAAGCGAAGCGCTGAATCGTCAGGGTCCCTGGGCAAGAGGGAGACTGTCCGTTCCTCCTGAACGTTTGACTTGTCGACACCGGCGTTCGCGCATACGAAGCCCTGAACCGTCTCGGTTATCAGATGTTGACCTTGCATCTTGACTATCTCCTTCGTTTGTCCAAGAATCACCTCAACATGGGCTGGGTCCTTCCTTGCTCTTCTAGCTATCTTCTTGGCAAAAGGGGAGGGGGTGACGGTTCTGAGATCGACGACTCTTCCCTCGGACTTTGACACTATCTTCTGGGTTACCACGATTATGTCACCGTTCCGAATTGACAGGCCTTGACGTTCTGCCGTGTCAGTTATGATTTCGCCTAGGTCATCTCCCTCACGTATGGATGGAATGCCTCGCAGGCCGTAGATCTCGACTTTAGGCATCAAGAGTTCGTCGCCACCAATCCTTTATGCTCTTGTGTCGACTATTCAAATCCTCTATATTGAGTTTGCACGTGAGAAGAAACGTGCAACCTAGCCGTGGGGCCCCTCAACATTACAACCTGAAGGAGTATGAAGCGGCTAAGATTGGGCCTTGTGGAATGAAGAGGTTTGAGCCTGTCTTAGCCCAAACGACGACCTCGCTGACCCCCTAGTTGCCTCCCCTGACCCGCGACAACACACCTGTAGGTGAGTTTCGCTAGATCAGGCTTGGACGATCGGTTCGTCTGCGTTGGTTACGTCTAAGCTTGCTCCAGGCTCACAAAATGTTGGGCCGTATCGATCGATAAATACTTTACTCGTGCTCATTCTATGGAGAATCCCTCAAAAGAGGCCGAACGATTGGAGAAGTTTGACGCAGACCTTGATTTCATATTCAGAGCTATAACCTCGAATCTGGACGCTCAGACAACCTCAGAGATCCGGAAGTTGAAGGATCGGCTGATGTACCTCCATAACCTCAAGCTCGTGAAGATCAACCACTCGGTTATGGAGTTGCTCTGTGCCAAGGAGATGATCTTGGATGGTTATGAGGTTGAGCTTGAGAAGAGCGTCAGCCGCGAGTTGACTTGCGACCTCTATGGCAGGAAAGGTGATGGCTCAACTATTGTTGAGGTCGAGACCGGGTTTGTCCCGCCCGACCATGCACTCGACCCCGCAACCTACAGCTTGGCCAGAATCTCAAGCAAGATTGCCCGCTACAGTCATTATGCAGAGAAGTTCGCTTTGGGCGCACCACCATACTATATTCTCCAGATACCCAGATTATTCTTGAAGCCTCCGAGGGAGAGGGAGCCTGGCGAGGTTCAGCAGACTAAAGATCTCTGCGATAGATACTACACCAGTCCACCAATATCTCC
>CAYZRW010000034.1:0-16533 GCA_964480955.1 uncultured Candidatus Bathyarchaeia archaeon
CTCACCAAAGGACACACCACCAGAGAATCTTCTCACTAATGGAGCCACACAGATGATAGTCAGGTAGTGGGCGACGACGACTTTTTTGCTTGTGTCTTCGGTCTGGGATGTTCGGGCAACCAGGATTTTGTGGATGAAGAGAAGCCGTACAGTAATAGGGGAATCGTTACGCAGGCAACCAATGCTTTGCCCAGACCGACGGCGGGTGTTAGGAGGCCTGCAATGAGTGGTCCAAATATGGCTCCAATGGTACCTGAGTTCGTAACCAGACCTGTGACCAAGACTATCTCTTCGCGACCTACAGAGTCTTGAGCCGACGCAATTATCAGGTTCCAGTAGGCGAAGCATGTGAAACCGAATACTGCGGCCAGAACAACCAGTACATCAAACGTGTATACTCCATTGAAGAGTATGAGGCTACAGGCTCCTGAAGATATACCTGTCACAGCATTCATCAACCACTTCTTCGTCCTGTCTGAGAGTAAACCGAATACTATTGCTCCTGCCGCCCCGAAGACCGAGACAAACCCAACCAGCAGCCCAGCCTGAGAGACTTGGAGGCCCTGAATCCTCAACAGAAAAGTTGGCGTCCAAGATAGGAAGGTTATGAACGCGAGATTGGCTGTGGCCATCATGAGACAGATTAAGGTGATGCTTCTATTCCTTAGGGCCTTCATATATGACGCCTTCACACCAAGATCTCTATGAGAGGTTTGAGGGTATCTGCTCCTCAGCACTAGCAGAAGGGTTACGAGGACCGGGGCTGCAGCCACCCCTAGTAACTGGAAAACCTCTCTCCAACTGTAAAGCTCAAGGATGTTTCCTGCAAGCCAAGGTCCCAAGAACCCCCCGACAGCAAAGAAACTGTTAGTCACCCCTAGGAGGAGGCCCCTCGACCTGGGAAAGATCTCGCCCACTAGCGCATACAGTGTCGATACAAATACTCCGGCGCCGAAGCTTGCGGTCGCAAACAACAAGAGGCAGATGAAGTAGTTGGGTGCAAAACCTGTCAAACCCATTCCTAATGTGAGCAACAGATAACCAAGAACCAATGATCTTCCTCTTCCAGCAATGCTCGAAATGTATCCTACAAGTCCCATCGCAACCGCTGTGCTCAGCATAGCTGCCGAGATGAGGAGCCCAGCCTCCACATCGCTTAAGGCGAACTCGCCGCTGATCGCTGGAAGAACCACGCCCCCAACGGTTCGAAACATAGCGAACAGAACATATCCTACAAGAAGGAGTGGAAAAACTGTCTTTCCCAGTCTATCTCTCATCTAGCGCAACATCCCAAATTTACAGGAAAGGTCTGAATCAACCATCTCCATTGAGAAATGTCTTTTGGTGAGCCACCTCACAACCCGAGGCTACCAGCCACTCCTGCTGGGACCACTCACCGATGCAGCCAATACCAAACCATCAATCACAACATGAAGCCGACGTAGCCCACCCCCCTAGGGGGGTGGGGGGGGTGGGCACCCCTCTCAAGACAGAAAATGGAAAGACTCTGAGAGGTAGGTGAACCTACTTGCTCAACCCCACCAGCAGAGACAACGCCCCCGCTATCCGGTGTTACATAGAGGCCTCATTACAGTCGGGCAGGCTCATGCCCACCAAAGACATCTTAACAGCATAAAGCACCAAAGATCCAAATGGTGGCGTTAAGATCCTAGGTCTTCTCTATCCTCTCCACTGTTATTGTGCAGTTTGTAACCAGAGCTGCAATAGCTCCAACAGCGGCCAAGATTGGGGCGATAACTGCACCGACCACAGCTACTGTTAGCGGAATCTCAATCAAGGTCTTGCCTTTCTGTCTAATCAATATCCTGCGTATATTCCCCTCATGAATCAGTTCCTTCACTTTGTCTAAGAGTTGGCCCCCTGAGACCTCAAACTCTTCATGCCTGACTCCCGGCTCCTCCTTTGAAACCTTTGAGCCACACTTCCAGCAGTAAGAAGCTTCTCGAGGAAGAGCTGCACCACATCTCGAACAGTAAGACAACCCAATCCCTAACACTGCTTCTGTCGAGTCGACAGATAAAACTTCCCAACAACGCCTCAAGAAAATATCGGACATCAAAATCTTATTTGCCTACGACTCTAAATTCCGTTGTGACCCATATTGAACGATGCAAATCATGAGTTTGACCAGACTACCAAAGAGATGTTTGAAACCTTCCTCCGTCGAGACCCAGTCCTAGCCACATCATTGGGAATACATGATCATGACCACCTCTTGCCAAGCGGAACCCTGCAAGCCAAACTCGAAGACATCGAGATCATGAAGAGTTACTTGGAAAAACTTGAGAAATTGCCGAGCGAGAGACTCACTCAGGAGAGAAGATTTGACAGAGACCTTGCTATCGACTCTCTTGAACTCTCACTCTTCTTTGAAGATAACCTCAGACTTTGGAGTAGCTCACCTGAGGCTCCACACACACTCGGGACATCCCTGTTTCTATTGTTGACGAGAGAATTCGCACCCCTGCAAGACCGACTCAGAAGCCTCAACAGCCGAATCGAAGCGATACCAAACTTCCTGAAGGAATCAAAAGAGAGAATAAGTGACCCCGTTGAGCTCTGGACCAAACTGGCTGTACAAACAACCGAGGGATTACCCAACCTCACCAAAGAGATAGTCTCACTAGCCCACGACACCGAATTCGACCGCAAAGATGAGTTGGAGGAAGCATCTGAAGAGGCCACAGCCTCCATCCATGAGTATAGAGACTGGCTCCTTCAAGAAGTCTCACCGAGAGCAAGAACTAACTTCGCAATCGGCAAAGAGAAGCTGGACAAGATCTTGGAGTTGAGAGGACTCGGCCTGAATTCAGATGATATACTCGAATTCGCCTACTCAGCCCTTGATGAGGAAAAGAGAAAACTCAAAGAACTAGCCTCGAAAGTGAAGTCTGGAGCCTCCGTTGAAGAGGCTAAGCAAATCGTAAAATCAAACCATCCCAACACCTTTCATGAAGCGCTTGAAGCTTACCGCAGATCTATACAAGACGCGAAGAGGTATATCCTAGAAAGAAGTGCCTTCAGAATACCGGCTAACGAGGCTGTGACTGCCAAGGAGACGCCTCCTTTTATGCGGAGTCTCGTGAGCACAGCGGCGATATTCCAGCCAGCCAAGTTCGACAAGGATCAGGTGAGCATCTATCTGATCACCCCACACTCAGACCCAAAATTCCTTGAAGAACACAACTACTTCTCGATCCCCAACACAACTGTTCATGAGGCCTACCCAGGCCACCACCTACAGGGATGCTGCGCCAACACAAACCCCTCACTGGTTCGTCTGCTCACACCATTCCCAGTGGAGTTCATTGAGGGGTGGGCCCACTACTGCGAAGAGTACATGAAAGAGATTGGATTCGACGACACTCCAGAGGCCAGATTCGAACAGACCGTAGACATGATCTGGCGTGCGACGAGAATGATCCTCGATATCAAGTTGGCAAGAGGGGAAATCACGTTTGAAGAAGCCGTCGAGTATCTCATAGAACAGACGAGTATGGAACGTCAAATAGCCACCGTAGAAGTCAATGAGTACGCTGAAAGACCAACCTACTTCCTCAGTTACTACCTAGGAAAACACATGATTCTGAAGTTGAAACGCGACCTAATAGAGAAGTTGGGTAAGAGTTTCGATGAGCAAAAGTTTCATGGTACTCTACTCTATTCCGGAGCCCTACCCATGAGATATATCAGGCGTGCAGCCCAAGAAGCTTTTGATGTCAAACTTGAAGACAAGCTTCTATAGACTCTAGACTCAAAGACTAAAAGACACGTTCATAGCTTAGTATTTTGTTTGGTGCGACTGCCAATGGTAACAGCTCTAGATCACTTCCTGACCAATAACAGAGGAGTACTGCTGGCCTACGACCATGGCCTTGAGCACGGTCCCTCAGACTTCAACGAAGTGAACGTTGACCCACAATTCATAGTCGATCTAGCGTCTAAGGCCGGTTTCAACGGCGTCGTATTACAGAAGGGTGTGGCGGAGAGGTACTATGACGGACGCATACCCTTGATATTAAAATTGAATGGAAAGACAAATCTGGTTCAGGGCGACCCCATCTCCAGACAGATATGTTCAGTTGAGGAGGCTCTCACACTTCAGGCAAAGGCCGTAGGCTACACGATATATCCCGGAAGCATCCATGAAAGTCTAATGCTACATGAATTTGGAGAGATCAAACGGGAAGCGCGCAGAAGAGATGTACCAGTTGTAGCTTGGGTCTATCCACGTGGAAAGGACATCAAGAGTGACATCAGTCCCGAGATAGTTGCTTACGCCGCAAGAGTAGGTCTAGAGATAGGCGCAGACGCGGTCAAGATAAAGTACACCGGCAATGTTGAATCCTTCAGGTGGGCTGTAAGGTCTGCGGGAAGAACAAGAGTCTTTATGTCGGGCGGTCCACTGGCTGATTCAGAGCGAGGCTTCCTCAGACAGGTACGCGAAGTTATGGATGCTGGAGCAACCGGGGTGGCCGTTGGGAGGAACGTGTGGCAGAGCCGAAACCCCCTCAAAATGAGTGAGGCTATCAAGAAAATAGTAATTGACGATTGGAACGTAACTGAAGCTGAAAAAGTGCTGATATGACAGGGCCTCCTAGGGGTTGACTGTTTTGGCGCGCGCCTCTTGCAAGGTCAGGTACAGCATGGTGACAGTCATCATAGAACCTATGGGAAGTTTCACACTGAAGAACAAGGCCTTCTAACAGTTTGACAGTTCTTTCCTAAATCTTTAAGCCTGCTCTTACTAGGGCCTTCAGAAGCAGGTAAGCGATAAGAGTTGCCGGGACCAGTTGCAGCCCAATGTACATTGGTAACGCCAGATAATAAGCAATGACTGGAAGACCCACGACAAGTACCACAACGAAGTATACCGCAGGAATATCGAGCAAAGCTAGGGCAATACTCATGGTGATGATACGTGTTCTAGCGGATGATCTAGGATAGATTTTCTGAATTGCTATGGCGACGGAGCCGGCGACAACCGCAAAGACAGCATTTACAGCTGGCCAAAGCCAGGAGAGGGGGTTTGCAGCAGTCAACAAGCCTATGAGGGCTTGAACCTCTGTCATGATCAAGGCTCCCAAAGGCCCGTAGAGATATGCGGAGAGAAGGAGCCAAGCGTATGTGTTTGAGTAGCCAAAAGGAGTGAACTGGCCTCCAGTGACCGCGGCGTCTACTCTCTCAAGTATTGAGGCCAAGATGCCTGCTGTAACTCCGAATACCGTTGAGGTTAGGACTTCACGCATTCCAAGCCTGAGTTGGGTTGTGTTAGCCATGTCGCCCACCGGTCTACTAAGTTTCGAGTTATTACCTATTTATGCGTAACGGTTGCCCAAATCTATAGTAAACAGATTTTGTGAAGATGCAAAACGAACGATTGCTCGAGAGTCGAAAGGACAGCTCACAAGTATTTTCACGCAAGTTAGGTCATGCCAACGCCTGATAATGATATATAATAACTTGGCGTACCCTACGCTACGATGAGACCTTTGAACCTCTCCAGTCTCCTATTGATTATGAGCCCAGCAAGCAACCTGGTCGTCTCATTTTTTCTCTTGGTCTCATTCTTCTATCTCTTCTTGGTATGGAATACTAAGACTCCGACAAGGCCAATACAGTACTTCCCACGAGTCACCGCCATGTCTTACGCTTGGCAGTCTGGAAACGTAATCACACGGAAGATCGAGAACTTCCTAAGCCAAGACTATCCCCGTGAGAAGCTTGAGATCATAATCTATGACAATGACTCCACCGACGAGACGCCTGTCATCTGCCAACAATACGAGGATAGGGGTCTGATCAAGTATTACAGGCCAAAGAGACCCTATGATAGAAAAGCCCCAGTCCTTGATGAAGCAATCGAGAAAGAGGCTACAGGAGAGATCATAGCACTCACAGATCCAGACGGTGTCTGTGAGAAGGAATGGGTCAAGAAGATTGTCCGGCCTTTCTCCAACCCTAAGGTTGGAGCAGCCGCTGGGATAACCCACTGTGGAAACTGGCACAAGAACTTCTTCACGAAACTCAGAGCCATAGAAGATGAGTGGTGGAACAACATCTCATTTACCGGAAGAGACGGCAAGATAAGAATAGCAAGATTTCAACCGATATGCGGTTGTAATTATGCCCTTAGGAAAAGCGCTTGGGAAGACCTCGGCCGGAGCCACGGCAAAAGCCTTCTAGAAGACTTAGAGGTTAGCATGAAACTGCACCTGAAAGGTTGGCGGGTAGCTGTCACCGACGCAAACGTTTGGCAAGAGGAAGTTGAGAACATTGACCAGTATGTGAGGCAGAGGAGACGATGGTACTCATTCAAATCAATGGAGGTCATAGGAAAAGAGAATAAGTTTGACAGGATAATCGGGGCGCTACCTCAAGGAGTCCAGATGACAGCCCTCTTCTCACTCTTGTTGTTCTTGGGAATAGTGATCTGGAACTTTCCCCTCCTACAGATCAACATTTCAGAGGTACTCTTTGCCGCCTCACCCTTTCTTCTGCACAATATTGCTCTAATATGGGGGATGTTGAAGGTCAATAAGGCAAGGCTCATTCCTTACGTCCCAGTCTTCCTGACCTTCGACGCTCTACTTCAGCTGTGGTGTTTTGTTGATGTCAGGCTTCGCTGGAGAGAAGAACAGAAGTGGGTTAAGCTCTCTCGTGGAAAATATTACCACACAGGGACCGAAATAAGAACGGATTAGGGGGACTCAACTCGAGGCAAATGGGAACCAGAGGGTAGAGAGTCAAAGAAACAAACATTGTGATCATACTTACATCCAAGGCAGTTGCATCAGAGGAATCAACTCAGATTTGCTAAAGTGATTTTGATGACGAATCAAAGTCTGAAGGTATTCATTGTTTCAGGTAAGAACCTTCCAATAACATGGGAAGAAGCCGTCTTGAAAACTTGGAGGGAGGGCTCACTGGTCTATACTGAGTATGGTCAGTGGAGCAGAGACTGCACAATGCTCATGGTTGTAGATGAGCCTTTTTCCGAACCCAGAATCCATATGGGTGGTCTATGCGGAAGCCTGAGCGACCTCAAGAAATATGTCGAAGAGGTTGTCGAAGGCTCAGAAGACCATTTTGTCTACGAAGGAAAGCGACCATATGAATATCACGAGCGACTCTTCAATTACAGCGTCAGCCAAGATGAAAGAATCAACCAGATCGATTATTTGATCAGAAAGCTCTGCGAAAAGAAAGTGGTTGAACTGGATGGGCGAACCTTTACTGTATATGGGTACACAAGAAGAGCGCAAGCCATAACGTGGAAACCCACGGTTGACCCTAACCTCGAGCACCCTCCATGCCTCCAGAGGATCTGGTGTAGAATTGTAAACTCAAGACTCGTCATGGAGACTTGTTGGCGCTCCAGGGACGCATACAAAGCAGCCTTCTGGAACATGTATGCCTTTACGGAGCTACAGAAGTATATAGCCCAAAATGTTAGCGCTCTCACCGGGGAAGAGATAGAGCCGGGTGCCTACGTCGACTTCACAAATAGCTTCCACATTTATGAACGTGACTTCGAAGATGTTGAGAGACGCCTCCTGAAGCTTGTGAATGAAAGGAGTTTTCGAGAACGAACAATGGAGACTAAGAACTACCTCAATTACTTACGCAAGGCTGGTGACCTACAACTGGGACCCTAGCCCAAGCATATTTTGATTCAAAAAAATGGAGTGGGGGAGGGTGGTTGTGAAGCCGGGCACATCAACCCATTTGGATATGTCTTCGGTATAATTCGAAAGCTGCCAAGGCTGCAACTCCGATGAGAAGACCTGCAGCAAGTCCTTTGCGACTCACGTTTTCACCTCCATTCCTTCTTGACTGTCTGAGGCGGCAGTTGGGTGCGATGAGGGAAGTATGAAGGAAGGGCGAGTGATAGCGGAACCTGTCAGGCTCATATTCCTCTTTCCTCCATCCCAGGTCTCGTCGTTACCCTGTGTGCACATTGATTTACTGCACTTAAGTTTGTGCAAGCGGCTTTGGTCTAGCCTCAGTATGCTTAGGCTAACATTAATCCTGTGCAGCAGCTTGTTCTGTATGATTCGCTCATAGAACACGTCTGTCACTATGATGAAGGCCATGACACTCTGGATGAGGGTAAATGCTTCTCCAAAGCTCATCATACTAACCGCCTCGATGTAGGGATTCTGTTCTTTCTCAAATGTGAGAGAGTAGCTATGTGTTACACAACCACACATATTTAAAGATAGCTCAGAATCTCGAGCGGTCAATCTCAGGCAAGCACCCTCCCACACAGCGATACGAACACCATTATATCAAGGAAGCTCAGGACACTAGGAAAAGAGGACAATGAAAACATCATGAAATATCTGAATGCTTACGCTGCAGCTTTCCTAATCGCGACCATGCTTCTTTCTTTTTCATCAGGTCAACCCCAGATCGAGACTACAGTAGAGACCGATGAACAATCATACCTGATTGGAGACACCGTATACTTAGCAGGAACCTTAACAGAGTCTTCCGGCGAACCAATACAGCACGGCACCGTCTCCATCCAAGTTGAAAATCCAGCTGGCAAAATCATCCATATAGAGCTGGTCTACTCAGACACTACGGGAAAGTATACAGATTCCTTCGTGCTAGTATCCGATACTGTTCTTGGAGCCTATACTGTCTACATCACAGCAAGCAAAGCCGGATACGCCGACGGCCAGGCCTCAACAACCTTCACAGTCAGCGACCAGAAGACAACTGACTTCACCATCACCGTAGAACCTAAAACTCAATCATTCACCCCGGGAGACACCTTGACATTCACAGTCAATGTCCTATCATCGGAGGGATCTTTGCTCTATGTGACGTTAACGGCGTCGGGTCTACCTGAAGACTCTTCCGTAAACTTCACTCCAAATGTTGTGACTCCTCCAGCAACATCAATAATGAAGATAGTTACTTCAAACAACACTTCAACCGGCTCTTACACGATACAGGTTACCGGAAGTGGAGGCGGAAAGACCCACATCGTCGAGGCGACGATCTCAAGCACACAACCGAGCCGCTGTTTCATTGCAACGGCAACATATGGCTCAGAACTGAGTCCCGAAGTCCAATTTCTCAGGAGGTACAGAGATCAAGTGGTTACTAGAACATTCGCGGGAAGCGAGTTCATGAAGATCTTCAACATGTGGTACTACTCTTTCAGTCCTTCGATCGCCGATTTTGAGGTGAGACATGAAATTCTGCGAACCATAATCAAACATCTCCTCTACCCACTACTGGGTATACTCCACATAGCAATCCAAGTTCAAGGGGTGGTGGACTTTGATCAGGAGGTTGGAGTGATCATAGCGGGATTTGTTGCGAGTAGTCTGATAGGGGCCGTCTATCTCTCTCCAATCCTCCAACTATCCTTGTTGCTGTCAAGAAGTAGATTCAGACTTCCCAAGGGAGTCGATCCAAGTATTCTCCTCTTACTATGTTGCGGTGGCCTGCTCGAAATATTCTTTGGCGAACTCTTTTCGATTCGCGTGTTGATGATGTTTGGAACAGGCCAGTTCATCCTCGGCTCTTTACTTGCAGGCGCCCTAATTAGTGAGTTATGGAAAAAATTCTCAAATCTTGATCTTCAGATCTGAACCTCAAAGTTTTAGAAGATAGAAGACGTTTTATTTCGGCAGGTCTAATTCCCACCATAGCCACTGAGACGAGAAGAACTGAACATCAAGGAAAAGATTTGGAACGTTATCGAATGAAGAACAGGTTGCTTTTTCTCCTGTTGACAATCCTGTCACTCGCTCTCACCTTACAGAGTTCTGTTGCCGCCCCACAGCTTTCCATGACAGTTTCAATGAACGTTCAACATGGAGAGAAGGAAGTCACAACCGCTGTGACAGTCACGGGAAAAGTATTGGATCCCTATAACAACCCTGTACAAGGAGCAGCCATCTCCTCGCAGGTGACTGATCCCCGTGGGAATAGCGTCCACATAGCGCTTATCTATTCGAAAACTGATGGCGGTTATGTTGACGAGTTCGTAATAGGCGGCACCCCCCTCTCAGGTAACTACACATTACACTTGACCGCAAGCAAGCCTGGCTACGCTGACAGAAATCTTCATGTCCCATTCTCTCTCGCATCTGGGGCATTCACCCTCAAAGTCTCACCAAACTCAAGAACATTGAGGCAGGGCTCAAACACGTCTTTCGAGATAGCAATACTTCCACTACAAGGAGAGAGTATCCCTACGCCCTCGATAAGGATTGTCGGACTGCCGCAGAGAATCACCTATAATCTGCTCAACAAGTCCGCGACGACCGCTCAGATTCTAATCCTAACTTTAATAACTCACGAAGATACTCCTGTGGGCACTTATAATTTCACTATAATAGGCGAGGGGAGAGCTTACAGCCACTCGACTTGGGCTATCCTTGAGGTTACTGGAGCGACTCAACAGACGAGTGAACCTCCCCCTGCGACAGGTAACATTCTAATTCCGACCTTAGCAATACCCGCCGCAATAGTTATTCTTGGGGGTGCCGCCTCAATCCTTATCTTCAAAAGGTTGAGGGCCTCAAGGTTGGCGGTTGAAGAGCCTAAACTTGAGCCTGATCAGGATATGGAGTATCTAGCTATTGCTAGGGCTCTTACGAGGCTAGAGGAGTTGCGTGCAACCGAGAAGCTTGACCAAGAGACCTACAGGAAACTCAAGAAAGAGTATGAGGAGAAACTTGAGAGGGCAAGGAGAAACTCGGGTTAGACTGTTTTTAGATGGTGTTCTATTCGCTCAATGACTTCTGAGAGGGCTTGGGAGAAGGGGTGTTTTGGCTGCTCTAAGGCGAAGAGGGATTTTCCGCCGTTCATTTGGATGTCACAGTAGCATGGTATTATTCCCAGAAATGGAAGGTTAAATATTTTCGCCATATACTCCTCCAGCTCCTTCTGTCCAGCACCCAGAGGGAACTGTTCCATTGGGATTCTATTGAGTAATAGACCTGTTTTCCGTCCTAGGGAGTCGTAAATTCCGTGAACAAGTTCTCTTGTTCCTGCCATGTCAAACTCATCCATCTTGGTAACGAGAACAACAAAATCTGAGGATGCCAACGCATTTATGGAGGAGTATGAGACGCCTGGGCTGGTATCGAAGATCAAGAAGTCGGCCTTGACCTCGTCATGAATCTTATTCTTTGCGGACAACGTACGGTGGAGGGCTTTCATCTCCCACCTTCTATCTTTTGTCATCATCTCTCTCATCGAGTCTATGCTGGGGCTTGCGAAACCAACGTGTAGACGCCCCCTTACCTTGTACTTGTCTGAGACATCGTGAAGTGTGTCGGTTATCTCGCATTTCTCTTCTAGGAAGTCGTTGAGTGTGTTGCGGATCTTGGTCTTAAACAGTATCTGGATGCTTGGAGCCCTGAAATCATAGTCTAGGAGACAAACACTGAATCCTCTGTCTGCGTAGAGCGCTGCAAGATTGGCTGAGATCGATGTCTTCCCGGTACCGCCTTTGTAGGAGTGTAAAGCTATCGCCTTCATCCTTATTGCGCCTCTATGTAAAAGTAAACATCGTGGCCTTTCCTCTTCTTCGCCACATAGCCTTTTGATACCAGCTGATTGAGGTAATCGCTCTCGGCCGCCCTGACCCTGCCCGTCTTTCTCGATATGTCTGTGGCGGTGGCCTCACCAAGTTCTGAGAGGGCCAGCGCTGTCTTTCTCAAGTGGTCCGGTAGAGACAGCAAGGTCGCCACATCAAGGGGTAATCCCTCATATGAGGGTTTCTCCTTGGGAGACAGTTTATCGGTGAGCAACTCTTGAATCTTGATTATTCTATCGAGTTTTGTACTCAAGATCTCGATGTTCTTATTGAGTTGCTGGAGGAGTCTAACAGTCTCGGTTGAGTTGCCCTCTTTGGTCATCGCCACAGCCCGCATTGCAGATTTACTGAATATTACCTTGCTTTTCTTAAATTGTTTTGTTGTGTTACAGACAAACGTGAGCTTGTAAATCTGTGCAACATAAAAACACTTATATATAATTTAGGTAATCACAAAGGAGAGGACACCGTTGAAATGCGAAAAGCCACGCTAGCAATTGCCCTGCTCTTCATACTCCTAGCCTTCAATCCACCGATCCTCAACGCAAGCCTGAAAGACCCTAGCTCTGGGCTACGGAGTGAAACGGCAGCTTCTAGCCGCAGTCCTCCGGCCTCCAGAGAACAACTGAAAGATAGCAACTCCGGAAGCTTCTTTGAGGATTTCGAGAGGGGCATAACTGGTTGGCGTCGTGACCCCTCCGGACTTGGGCGAACCCTCAGATTCGATGCTCGACCAAAGCCGAGTCCCGTATATGAGGGAACGTTCTCCCTCATCATGTCTGGGAAAACCAGCCAGCCAAAACAGGCGTCTCAGGTTAGATGGGTATACGACTTGTCCGACAGACGCATAACGGTCGAGCCTGAGCTGAGGTTGAGTTTCGCTTGGCGTTTCCAAGAGAAAAGATTCAGCTATATAGGCCTCTACCTCCTCTTCAGCGACGGGCGTGGAGGCTACTACGCATCATACTTCTACGGCAGCTACTCAAACGACACCAAGACCTATATGTACCAGTATAGCGAGCCTGAGAACACTTGGATAATGCATGAAAGAGAGGTCTATCACGATTATAGAAAGGCTTTCGGAGACATAGAGGCGGAAGTTAAGATAGTTGCCGTAGGATTAATATTGGCTGACACATACGCCACTGGAACCCAACAGACAACTTACTACGACTCAATCTCTATAGCTCCAGAAACTGCGGTCCCGAACAGCTTCGCCGTCTATATTGAACCCACCTCACAGAAAGCGACGGCTGGAGGCACCGTAATATTCGCGGTTTCAGTTGCACCTATAGGCGAGTATAAGGATGAAGTCTTGGTAAATGTGACAGGCGTTCCTTCAGATGCAGCGTCGTTTCTATCTGCAAAATCTGGATTTCCACCATTCACGTCGAACCTTCTCGTCACTCTCGGAGCCAGTCTCCAACCGGGCACCTACCCACTTCTAGTGACTGCATCAGACAAACAACAGTCAAAGTCTACAAATGCGACATTGATTGTTACGCCAAGAACCAGATTTCTACTGGAAGTAGCTCCTCTTTCACAGATAGTGACTTTGGGACGCTCAACATCATTCCAGCTCTCCCTGAGAGCGACTGATCTGTATGGTTTGGTTCCAGTCAACCTCTCAGTTGCTGGTCTACCCAGAAACACAACCTACAAATTCAATCCAGACTCACTCACGGTCCCAACCGATACTCACGTAAACTCTACATTGGTGGTGGAAACAACCGATCTCACGCCACCAGGAATCTATCCAATACAGGTAACGGCCACTGATAGAAGTGATGGTTCAGCCGATTCTATTACGGTCATGCTCATAGTATCCAGCGCTTCCTTCACAATTACTGTCACACCTGACAAGCCAACATACAGCCAAGGTGAAGTTGTCATCTTCTATGGGTCTGTTAGAGATTTCGAGGACCTACCGGCTAGAGGCGGCTCGGTCTCAATCCAGATCCTCAACCCCAGTGGAAGTACAGTTCACGTAGCCTCAGCGACAACAAACAGGTTTGGACAGTACTCAGACAACTTCACCCTGACAAGCGAAGCAACCGTTGGAACATATACTGTCTTTGTCACCGCGACCGTGCCGGGATATCAGGACAGTTACAATCAGGTTACCTTCACGGTAGGTGAGAGCCTCACACCCAGCATAACGATAGTCGCCGTCTATCTTACAGACCCAGCAGGCCTGAATAGGTCAGGCTTCCGGCCTGGGGAGACCGCTGTGGTTAGAGTTATCGTCCAGAATGGTGGGGCGGAACTCAAGAAAGGGATGATTTGGGTTGAGGTTGACAATCCAGACGGTGTTCCTATCTCCGTAACCTTCGTGGAGACTACCATTGGCCGAGGAGGAACGGTCACAGTAGGTGTGAGCACTACCCTTGCGGAGAGCTCTGTCTCCGGCTATTATAACGCGAACAGTTACGTCTCTGACAAGATGATTTCTCAAGGCGGAAAATTCTTCGCGAACGCCAAGACGATATTTCAAGTCTTCTGAGTTCTAAGACCTTCCACAGTCACCGGTTGCGAAACCTAACTAACCGTTTCAAAGGTCAGTCATTACTCGCGCTGCGCGCGCTTCTTATAGACTCCCTGAGAGAACATGAGCTTCCTTTGATGGAAAAGACTGCCTTCCCGTTAAACACGGAGCCTTTTCTGTTGATGTTGACGGCGAAATCATTTAAGTAGTCAGGGTTTATGTTATCTTCTTCCTGCAGAAGCTGAGGTAATGGCAAGTCTGCCGTTGTTTTGGCTTCTGTCTTCAGGACGCTTAGGGATGTCTGTGACAGGGCTCAGGGGCTACATTTATGGCGAGGCGTGTCGGTCGATTCTCAAAGGTTAGGCTGAAACTTCTTGAAGCAAGACAAGATATGACGATGCTGAAGCGATCCCTAAGTAAGACTTTTTCAGGCGAGATCGAGGCGGTCAGAGGTCTCCTAGTCAAGCATCCGTTTCTGAGCGTCGGCTTCGCGTTCGTCGTAGGTATCGTCTTCGGAGGTTTCCTCCAAGCTAGAGTCTCAAGATTTGCCATTCTGTCTCTTTTAGGAGGTTTTCCCCTCGCCATTGTATATGGACTCTCTCAGGGCGTGCCAACCGAATTATCAGTTGGGTTGGTCATAGCGCTCGACAGTTTCGTCTCATATTCTCTCTTGGCGATCATGAGGGTTCTAGGGGAATATCCTCGCATCCAGCCTTACCTTAGCAGACTTAAGGTGAGGTACGCGGACAGCTCCCATCTCTTCATGACATATTCCGGAAGGCTTGGCGTTCAAGGAGCCTTAGCCGTCTGCACCTTCCTCATAGGATGGTGGATAGCAACGGTGATAGCTTATCTATTGGATCTCGATACGAGGACTGCGATGGTCAGCATATTCTCAGGGTTGCTGGCTGGTGGACTACTGTCTTGGGCCATCTACGAGGGGTTCGTTAGGCTCATCCCTGATCCTGCCATCGTTGTCTTCATATTCCTCGTACTGTTCATAGCGGCTGGATTTGTGGTAGGTAGGCTTTCCAAGAGAACTAGTTGGTTATAGCTTTGGGCTTGTCGCTGACGCACTCGATACATGTAAATGAATATGTCTGATTCACAGGATTACTGAAAGACTTCTTCCTTCACAGGAAGTTCTGTTGTTTGTTCAGACCCAGGCCAGGCCTCTAACATTTGGAGGACCTGACTTCTAGCTCATTTCCTTCTTCGTAGCTAGTATCTCTCGGTTTGTTGTAGTAAGTCTTGTTTCCTAGCATCGGTCACTTCCAAACGATGACAGCGAGGGCATAGCTACCAAGAAGGTGCCATGTTGACCGTACTGGAAAGTATACAAAGCTCCATGATAGATCCCTTAGAGTCACGACTTTATCATGGTTAAGACCATTTTGAACCTGTTTACCGCCTTCACGGCATGTGGCTCGTTAGCAGGCATGATTATCATTTCGCCTTCCTTTAAGAGGTGACTCTTCCCAGAAATTGTTATTTCTGATTGGCCATCAAGAAGGAAGACTAGAGCGTCGAACGGCGCCGTGTGCTCACTCAATCCTTGTCCTTCGTCGAAAGCGAACAAGGTTACTGTTCCAGTCTTCTTATCAATTATTGTTCTGCTCACTATAGAGTCTTTTTGATAGTCTACTAAATCACTTAGCCTAGCTACTTTTGCCGTAAGGTCTTCTGAACCCAGTTCTTTAGTGTTCCTCATCTCCCGCATCAACATCTCTTAAGTAGAGTCCAGTAGTCTTTTTTCGCCTTCAAGTTTTCTTATGTTTGAGATGTCTTGTGTTACTTCTAGGCAGCCTAGGTAATCACCGTTTTTGTTTCGAACAGGGAAGTATCGTATGTAGACGAGTTTGTCTTCAAGATTGATCCAGAAATCGGCTACTTCCCTGCGGCCTCTTTTGAAGTCGTCCAATATTCGGTTGACGATATGTACGCTCTTTTGTGGATGGCATCCTTGGACTTTTAGGCCGATGACCGCTTTTGTTCTTACGAATATTCTACCTTTGGACTGGCTGAAATAACGAAGGGTATCGCCTTTGTCTATAAAAGTGATGTCTACGGGAAGGGTGTTGAAGATCGCTTCGATCTCCTCCTTTGAGAGTGCACCCGTTTCAAAAGGGATCTTGTCAGGTTCCTCACGTTTGGATATTAACGTCACAACCTCCTTCATTGAAGTTTTGCAGCTTCAGGCGTAAAGCCATAATATCCTGTTTCATCGAATTGATGTCTTATCTCTTTCCATTCGTTCTCCGCTATGGCTTCTAGAGCAGTTGGGAAGAGTGTTTTTTCCTCGTAGAAGTAGTTCGAGATCACTGTACAGATGATATGCAGGCGCTGCGAAAGACGAGAGAGGTGAGAACACTCCTAGACAATATTTGTAGAAAACCCAAAAAGCGCAAGAGATCCTGTCTGAAGCAGAACAAAGGAACCAGAGTATCTACGAGTTTGA
>CAYZRW010000035.1:0-16160 GCA_964480955.1 uncultured Candidatus Bathyarchaeia archaeon
CATGGCTGGAGCAGAAGGCCCCCAACCTGCGCAGATAAACATCAGCCGTTATCCTCGATCCACGGGCAACATTAGCATGCCACCTTCTGATCTCTGGATCGGCCAGCAGAGGGGTGTACCTGGCATTCTTTGGCATACAAGACTTTGCAGGGAGGCTTTTAAAGGGCCCAAGAGAAAATTTCGGCCCCACAAAAAATTGAGGGGGTTTTGAACCTGAATGGTGGCGGGCCCGACGGGATTTGAACCCGCGACCTTTGGGTTAAGAGCTTCGGCCCAGACTTGGGGACCACCGCTCTACCTGACTGAGCTTCCCGACCAATCTTGGTCTTGGTTTACGGGCCCGAGCCCGCCATCCATGGGTACCCATATGTAATTCTAATAATCTTTTCTACCATTGGCTTCGGCGCTAGTGGCTGAACACCTTGCTGCTAAGTGGTAAGCGCAAAGCTCTTTCTCTTGTACGCCGGTCTAGCTATGGGGCAATGTCTTGTCAAGACTGACCTTCGTTGGGCTGGGGCTTCACAGTGAGTTGGGAATAACCCTTGAGGGATTGGAGGAGATCAAGAGGGCCAACCGTATATTTGCGGAGTTTTACACCAGCTACATGGCCGGCATAAACATTCCAAACCTCGAGGCGATCATAGGTAAGAGGGTGGAGGTCGTTTCGAGGAGGGATGTTGAGGAGGAGGCTGAGGCAAGAATTCTCGTCCACGCTAGGGAGGGGCCATGTGTATTTCTTACGCCGGGAGACCCGAATGTTGCGACTACACACATTGCCTTGCGATTGAGGGCTGAGAAGACTGGAATAAGAACGTCGGTAATTCATGCCGCGTCGATCTCATCCGCGATAGCCGGGTCTACGGGCCTCCAGAGCTACAAGTTCGGCAGGACGGTAACGATCCCTTTCGAGTCGACGTCAACATCGGAAACTCCTTATGAGAACCTCTGCGAGAATAAGTCGAGAGGCCTCCACACCTTGGCGCTGCTAGACATAGATTCGGAAAAGAGAAAGTACATGACTATTCCAGAAGGTCTCACACGACTAATCGATGTGGAAAAGCGGAGGGGAAGAGGCTGCGTCACAGTGAGTACACTCGCGGTTGGGACAGCCAGACTTGGCTCCGGTGAATCAAAGGTAAAGGCGGACACTGTTGAGAATCTTCTTCAGCATGATTGGGGTGGCCCTCCACACTGCCTTGTCTTTCCGGGGGAGCTTCACTTCGTGGAGGCTGAAGCCTTGGAGGTCCTCTGTGGAGCAAGCAGAGACCTACTTGAGGGCTGGATATGACTGAGGATGTAAGATCGATGGCTGAGAGGTATATCTCGACTGTTGAGTTGGCACTTGGAGAGCTGACGGTAAAGGAGTTCCAGCCAGTCGCCCACCCCAAGCTGATCCAAGTCATAGACACAGTCAAGAGATATGTGATCGACGCCAAGTACTTCCTCAACACAGGAAGGGAGACGACAGCGTTGACCTCAATCTCTTATGCCGAGGGTTTGCTTGACGCCTTGAGGATGCTGGGATTCGTGGCCTTCAGTTGGAGGAGGGTGTTTGAGCCTTGAGGAGACGCAGACTCGTACTTGCAACCGGGGCTTTCGACCTGATACATTTCGGCCACCTCAAGGCGCTTGAGGACGCGAAGAAGGCTGGCGGCAGAGACTCAAGGCTGATTGTCATAGTCGCAAGGGACTCGACCGTTGAGAGGCGGAAGGGGAAGAAGCCTATAGTTCCTGAGGACCAGAGGAGAGCCTTGGTCGAGGCCCTCAAACCGGTTGATAGGGCTATACTTGGCTATGAGGAGATGAATATAGGGGCTGTGATACGTAAACTCAGGCCAGACGTGATAGCCATAGGCTACGACCAAGACGACATACTGGAAGCGGTCAAGGAGGCCCTCAAGAACTATTCTGGCAAGGTCAAGATCATCCAGACCAAGAGATACGGCCCCGAAGACCTCAACAGTTCATCCAAGATCAAAAGGAAGATAGTTGAGGAGTTGAAGTGAAGACCCCATTCTGTGTCCTTATTTGAATCTCACGCTTATGATCTGCAAAGCGCCTGTATTCCACCCTTCAGCCAGAAGAACAGTTATTAAAAGGCGCCCTAGTAAGCATGGCCGACATCGTCGACTCTAAGCAACATGAAGAATGAGCCGAGACTATTCAGATGGAGCTGAAGCCAGGTGAATGAAGACCTCGTAATAGAAGCAAGAGGCCTCACGAAGGTCTTTGACAATTCCTTCAAAGCGGTCGATGAAGTCAGCTTTGAAGTCAAGAGAAGGGAGATCTTCGGGTTTCTAGGCCCAAACGGAGCAGGAAAGACGACAACGATCAAGATGCTCTCCACACTCCTTAAACCGACGGCCGGAACAGCGAGCATAGACTTCCACTCGATCACAAGCGATGCCGACGGAGTTAGGCCCAGCATCGGAATAGTGTTTCAGGATCCAGCGCTGGACGATGAGTTGACGGGGCGAGAGAACCTCGACTTCCATGCCAGAATGTATGGGATGAGCGGGGGGCAGAGGAAGGAGAGAATCGCTGAGGTATTGAGGCTAACCGACCTTGAGGATAGAGCTGACGTTCAAGTCAAGAAATACTCAAGCGGAATGAAGCGTAGACTGGAGATCGCGCGTGGGCTGATGCACTATCCCAAGGTACTCTTCCTAGATGAGCCTACGCTTGGACTTGACGCACAGACAAGGAGAACCATTTGGGATTATATTCTTAAATTGAACCGAGAGGAGGACGTGACGATCTTTCTGACAACTCACTACATGGAGGAAGCAGACCTCCTCTGCGGCAGGGTCGCGATAATCGACCATGGAAGAATCATCGTCTTGGACACTCCTGAGAACCTGAAGAGCTCAATTGGAAGCGACATGATAACGCTCGAATGCTCAGACCCCGAGAGACTCTCAAAGAGGCTTAGAAGCGAGGAGTGGGTTGAGAATCTGAAGGTACATAGCCCGACAATGATCATAGGGCTGAGGCACAGCGAGGAAAAGATACCTGAGATCGTTGACATCGCCCGGGAGGTCGGTGTCAAGGTGAGATCTATAACGACACGGAAACCGACGCTTGAAGATGTCTTCCTATACTTCACGGGCAGACAGATCAGGGAGTCCGAGGCTACGCCTGTTGAGAGGATTAGAACGATGCGGATGAGAACAGCGAGAAGAAGATAGGTGGAATGTGAGAGAGAGTATGAGATTGATCAGCGGTCAAGCGATCTATGTGATGTGGCTCAGGGATGTGAAGAGATTCACCAGGGCGAGAAGTCGCCTCATAGGAAACATAGTTCAACCATTCTTCTTCCTGGCGATATTGGGCTTCGGACTGAGCTCAGCCGCCTTCCCCGGCATCCCTTCAGGTTTTCAGTTTGTCGATTTCCTAACGCCCGGAATAGTGGCCATGGCAGTCCTCTTCTCATCTATATTCGCCGGGGTCTCGGTTCTCTGGGACAAGCAATTCGGTTTCTTGCAGGAGGTCCTCGTCGCGCCCGTAAGCAGGCTCTCAATCGTCCTAGGCAGGACTCTAGGGGGAGCGACAACCGCCCTGATCCAAGGATTCATCATACTGGGAATAGCCTCAGCATTAAGCGTCAGGCTGAAGCCCTTTGGCCTACTTCTCGGCATAGTCTTCATGGTCCTGATCGCCTTCACCGCGGTCGGCTTCGGACTGATAGTCGCTTCACAGATGGAGGACTTCCACGGTTTCCAGCTGATCATGAATCTGCTTGTATTCCCACTCTTCTTCACCTCATCGGCGGTGTATCCGCTTGAGGGCCTACCCGCATGGTTGAGGACGATAGCATACCTGAATCCACTCACTTACGGGGTGGACGGCCTCAGAGAGAGCCTCATAGGCTTCTCCTCGATTCCAATAGAGATCGACCTCGCCGTTCTGATCGGCGTATGCGCCGTCAT
Organism: uncultured Candidatus Bathyarchaeia archaeon; assembly: GCA_964480955.1. Taxonomy (GTDB): domain Archaea; phylum Thermoproteota; class Bathyarchaeia; order 40CM-2-53-6; family RBG-13-38-9; genus CAYZRW01. The sequence continues at coordinate 3,930 of CAYZRW010000035.1, forward strand.
GTTGACGGTGGGCAGCTACCTATTTGGTAGGAGTGAAGCCTAGCCTCAGCGGGTATGCGCCAAGCGCCCACTTTCAAGAAAGAGCATGTTCAAGGCAATGCAGAGACACTGTACGCAGTGTCTGACCCGCAAAAGAGTAGTGGACCCCCGCAACTGGAGGCTAGGAACTCGCTTGCCCAACCCTTTTCATGCACCTCTCACATCAGTAATTTGAGAGAAGTGGGGAGGAGTGGAATGGAGAGAACCATGATCTTCTGGATCGGTCTGATTCTTCTGGGTTTGGCTTCGGTGGTTCTATTTGGAATATTCTGGATGGTGGCTGTTGTAATGCACCCAGCGAGCCGAATCGAGTTCTTCAAAGGGTTGGTTCCATTGATCGTGGGCAGTATCATCTTCATGTTAATAGGGGTGAGTATGATGAGGCAAAGCTCCAACTCATCGAGACGCTGAAAGGTGAAGAAGATTCCCTGCAGCGCAGATCGCAGACTACTGCATCTATACATTGCTGGAGCGGTATGGCCGCCTTGATGGCTAAAGACCGGGTACTGACATTACCCCCAAGTCTTAAATCATAACTTCCGCTGAAATATCTGAGCAAGGATCAGTGTTCCCTTTTTGGCAAGTAAGCGATGGCCAAATTGCCTCCTCTGCTGCATTCTCTTCACACGTGCAGGTGTGGAGAAGAGGTGCCTTCTCTGTAGAGGAAAGCAGACCCCCTCTCAAAATGAAGTATTGTGAAGCCCGTGCTCTCAAGATCCGTTTTAGCCGCGTCAGTTATCGTTGTGCTACTAGCGGTCGGCAGTGGATACATCATACAGAAAACCTTGCCACCGGGTCCAGTGTCCACGCCAACACCGACAACTTCACCTATCCCTACTGCGACGCCTATCGAAACAGAAACTCCTATCGCAACACACACGCCTACAGCGCATTGACTCTGAAAGTCAGCGCGCGCTACCTAACAAAAACGGCTAAGTTAAGACCTTAACCTTTATTGTGTCTCCGTCTTTGAGTTTGAGCCTTCTTCTGAGGTTCTCCCTAGAGACTATCTCGATCACGTCTGGTCCGTAGTGGCTCCTCAAAGCCAAGACAACGGCGGCATCAACATCATCATTTATTGTTGCTTTGGCGCACTTGGCGGGACCGAAACTTCTGCTCTCGGCTCTGAAACCTTCAATAGAGATTAGGGGAAGGGTCTCCAGGAGCCTCTTCTCACCCTCGTAACCTGGCTTCAGCCTTACGTTCAGGGTTCCTGGGTAGGGGTCTAAACCCAGCTTCTCCTCCAGCTGTCTCCGGTAACCTTCCTGGCTCATGTAGTATGAGCCCTCACCAAGTCCCGAGAAGAGTTCGCCCTCGAAATAGATCTTGCCTGCAGGTCTCTCAAAGACCCTTTTCAACGTGAAGTACGTTCCACTGAGGAGGTCTAGGCCTTGAGGCGTGATGCGTATCGATTCACGCTTAGCCACCCTGACACGCCTTATGAGTCCCCTACGTTTAAGCTCTATGAGGTGTCTTGAGACTGACTGTTGGGAGTATCCCAGTTTTGCGGCGAGCGCCTTCGTGGTGCATGAGAACTCCCCAGTCGGGACTGTGAGTTCAGCAAGCCTACATAGAGTGAGTAGGAGGCTCCCTCTCAAGGAGCCGGCTTTAACCCTGTTCATAGCCCTAATCAACGGCAATGATCTAAATCATCAGACAAGACAATTATCTCTTTCTAGCCCCGAACGCTCATTCCAAAAGAAGTTAAACATGACCCGATAAGAAAGCATAGTTGATGAAGACTACTGAGGAGCTGGCTGAGATTCAGATGAGGCTTTCCAGAGGCCTCATACTTGAGGACCGCTTCAGAGAGCCGATTGAAAGAATCTCCGGTGTGGACTTGGCATTTGCAGGTGATGTGGCGGTCGTCGCATGCGTCACTCTGGACTATCCAAGTTTGAAGGCGATTGAGGAGAAGACCACTCAGGCAACCCTGGACTTTCCCTATCAGCCTGGGTATCTCTGGTTCAGGGAGGGCCCGGCAATATTGAAGGTCATCAAGAGTATGGATGTCGAGCCTGATGTCTTCATGATAAATGCGCACGGGATCGCCCATCCCAGAAGGTTTGGATGCGCCTCACACTTCGGAGTAGAGACAAGAAAACCCACCATAGGCGTTGCTGGCTCGAAGCTTTGCGGAGAGTGCGAGCGGCCGCCGACAAGGTTCGGTGAGCGTGAACCCCTCAAGATGAATGGGGAGGTTGTAGGTTGGGTGATCAAGCCGGCGGGGGGCAGACCGATATATGTCTCGCCAGGACACATGGTTAGTGTGGAGTCGGCGGCAAGAATCGTCATAGACTGTCTGCGTAACCACAGGTTCCCAGAGCCAATCTATCTCTCACATAGACTTGCCAACTCAAGACGCAGGGAATTCTAGATCAGATTCTGAGGCGTCACGTCTCGGTCTTCTTGAGCAGTCTTCTTTCGTAGCTCTTCAGCGCAGTCTCCAGCGAGAGCCTCCTAACCTCGGTCACGACGTCGCCTCTGGTCGCCTCTACTAGTTTCCTGGCAGTATCCATTTTGTGTCTGAAGTTTGAGATTATGGCCGTGTGGTCTATCGAGTAGAGCTCCTCATATATCTCCTCCATCATCCTCAGTGAGTCTTCAGCCTTGGAGGTTTGGCCTGCCCTGAGGTAGTTCAAACAGAGCCTCCGGAGCTCCCCAATGAAGTCTAGTAGGCCTAGAAGATACGGCTCGATGTCAACACCGACCTCGCTGAGGGAGGGAATCTTCGCCTCAGTCATCACGCTGTAGAGTAGCTTGGCCTCAGCATATTCCTGGTAGGCCAAGGTCACGTTTCCCAGACACTTCAGCTCTTCCCTCTTCCTGAGCATCTTCTCGAGGTCCCTCAAAGCGTCTTCCGCGCTCTTGAGGTGTTCACCGGCCCTTTGTAGGTCGCCTCTATGAAGCTCTATTATCGCGCGTCCCGAGAACCTGACTGAGATCCTTGAGGCTTCGAAGACACTGTCTCTCGCCGCATCCAAGTCTGCAAGACTCTTCTGAATCAGGTTGATGTCTGACCTTCGCAGCAACAGGAATACCTCTACTAATAGTTAGTTGGATGTTGACTTAATCGTTTACGTTGTAGTCTTCGTTTCTATTGCTGGGAGAACGAGACTTCTTTGGGAGGGCCTCCGATACTACGGCGCACTCTCGTGAGGTAGCGTGTGCTTGTCTTCTTCATTGGTTGCTTCGAGCGATCAAAGAACTTGGATTGTTCCGTGGCTAGGAATCTGAAAAATGGTTCTTTTTAGCTCTGATATTGCTGAGGTGAGGTTATCTTCGGAGACTTCATCATATTTGACGCCTGTCTTATCGCACAACTTGCGTATGATCACTCTCTGGATAACCTGTCCTCCCTTGCCAAATGTCCTGTTGAGTGCTTCGGAGAGGACATCAGGCCTCGAGGCCATCGCGTCTTTCTTGAGGTCGAAGTTCTTTGACATGTGGAAGTAGAAGGCCTTTGTGACCTCTTCCCCTAAGATGAGGGTGAGTGTCTTCTCAACGGTTGACGAAAACATATTCTCAAAACTCTGCATAGTATTCCCATCCCTTAATCGATCACTGAATAGCTCAGGTTCTTTGTGGCGACAGATTTCATCAGTCATTCCCTCTGTCCCTTTTCTAGAGTGTGCCCGGCCCAGTACAAAAGTGTTTCTGTGTGTTACAAAACTACTCTTTTTCTATTTGTATACTAAATGGTCCAATGCTGAACAGAGATCGAGAGGCCCCAACCGGTCAAGCCGCGGTGTCCACTTGCAGGATGGTTAGTCAAGCACAGCAAGACTAGGCCTGTCCAGTGTCAGAATTACATCAACTATGTAACGATAGGGTCAAGGTTTGGACGTTACCTTCATGGGCTTCTCCAGTCGACTCAGCAGAACTACCCTGCTGTTTGGGGACTCGTCGATTATCCTGTAGCCCGTCAACTCAGCCAATTTCGAAGAGAACTGGTAGACCTCACGGCGTGTAGGCATATTAGCAAATCCCAATCTTTCCCTTGAGTATCCAACATACATGTAGGATTTGGGTTCAATGTAGGTGGGTTCGGTCCTAGAGATCAACCTAGCGTAGCCACAAGGGTCTTGGAGATTGAGCCCCTTGATGAGGGTGATCCTTACAGCTGTTGGGCAACTGAAAGATTTCGTCAACTCAAGAGTCTCGATAAGTCTCTGCCAAAAATCAATTGAACGTGGCCTACAGATCTCCTGATACTTCTCAAGACTGGGTGCCGAGAGCGATATGTATAGTTGGGTAGGCTCCTCAGAGAGGCTCTTTAGAACCTCAGGCCTTGTGCCGTTGGTTACGAGGAAGGTTGTCAGGCCTGAACTGTGGAACTCTGAGAGGAGCCCTCCGAGGTATGGGTAGAGTGTGGGCTCACCAGTCAGGCTGATAGCCGCGTGTCTAGGCTCCAAAGCTTCACGATAGGTCTTTGAGTCAACCCTGCCCGCTGAGACCTGACCCTTGTAGCCGCTCAGAATCTTTCTCTGCGCCCTTATTGAGTGACTCACGATCTCTGAGGGTTCATCCCAGACCGGGGTAGCCGACTCATTCCAGGAGAATCCCGCCTCCCCATTCTGGATTCGCCAGCAGTAGAGACACCTCTGGGTGCACCAGATTAGCGATGGTGTCATCTGTAGGCATCTGTGAGATTTGATGCCGTAGAATCTTGCCTTATAGCAGGCCTCCCCATTGACAAGACTCTTGTGAAGCCAACGGCACTTCTTGACAGCCGAGTGGTTGCCGACGAGCTGATACTTCTGCCTCTTCAAGAGCTTAAGGAGCATCGGGTCTGCGTCGCGTTCTGAGTCCAACCGGCCTAAGTTCTCACAAGTTATCGGTTGACGCACCGTTCCGAGTCTATTTCCCGTCCCAAACTTGACTGAAAACTAGAAGGATCTACTATGTTAGGGTCACAGTCTCCTCCTTGGTACCGGTCTTGGTGATTGCGAGTAAGTCCACGCTTCCTCCGCTGGCGGCGTCCCTTGCAAGAGCTGCCTTTACAGCCCTCTTCACAAGTTCCTTCGCCTCTTCAAGGCTCAGATTCTCCTTATACTCGTCCTCCAAGACGCCCATAGCGATCTCGGTTCCGCTTCCAACAGAGGCGTACTTGTCAGGGATTACAGAGCCGAGCAGATCGAGGACATACAGGCTTGGGCCATCGTCGTCGATGCCGCCGACGATCGTCTGGGTGATGTATGGAATGAGCCTCCTCTGGAAGAGCAGATTGCCCATCAACTTGGCAGTGGCCCTAACAGAGATGGGCCGGTCCTTCTCGTAGGTGTAGATGTTTGCGTATGCAGCTGCCTCCTTCGCCAAGACTTGCATGTCTGAGACAAGTCCGGCGCAAGCTGCGCCGATGGAGTCTGTTATCTTGAAGACCTTCCGGGCCGACTTGCTCATAACAAAGTAGCCGTATGAGACCCTCCTCTCAGAGGCGAGGAGTACACCGTCGCGATAGACCAACCCAACTGTAGTGGCGCCTGGAATGTAGGGGAGCATTTGCGACATTACACTGACACCTGCATAGAATGCAACTCATCTTGTTAAGTCAACAATTTAAGTTTGATGTCGTATCGAAGAAGGGAGAGCCTCAACCCATGCTGCCCCTGAAGAACATCTTCAACAGAATCTTCTGGGACAAGAGACTGGACAGAGGAGACTACGTAATAACCTTCATCCATCGGGGCGCACCCTCAGATGAGAAGACCATAGCCGCATCCCTAGTCAAGCAGGTTGGTAAATCATGGTTCACCTATGAGGAGGAGGGAAGCGAAGTCTACATACCTATGCATAGAATAGTCACCGTCAAGAACCTGAAGACCGGCGAGATCCTATGGAGGAAGAGAACGACTTCTAAGCGTGTTTGATGCCAAGATCTTTATTGACAACGCCGGCGCCAGTACAAGCTATCTCTGCAGGTTCACCGACCTTGCCATAGACCTCAAAACTCACCCCAAGAAGGATCTTGCAGAGCTCTATACATGTGATGGTGTGAAGTGTGAGTTCGGCGACTCTAATCGTAGATCGGCCTTCTGCTAGGCTGGCGTAGACCATCAATTGATCACCGAGATGCTTATCGACGGGCGCACACTGGTTGAGGCTCTGCAAGAGGTTGGACGCCGCCTGCTCACCAACCTTCTCAGCCGGCCTGCCTAACCTTCCCAAGGCGTCGCCGGCCAATAGGCCTCCTGAGGAGAGTGAGGCGAAGAGGATCAGGCCGCAGCCCGGGTCGACTGAACACTTCGGATCAGCCTCCTGTAACGGTTCGAGCTCTATTCCTGATTCATATCCTTCCTTGGCGAGATGCTTCTCTGCGGACTTGGCCATCCTCTCGACGATGTGTTCTGGAAGTCTGCAGCTGTAGGAGAGACCCCAAATCTTTGTTACGTCTCCAAATTCTGTTAGGACTATCGGGTTGAGCCGCTCTACCGGTTCGGCACGGGCCCGCACCAATCCCTGTCCCCTAGGATAGAAGCCTCGTTTTGCAAGCTCGATTGAGCCGCGGTACCCCATCACAGTTATTGTGGGCAGAACGATGTTCTGCAGATACTCTATTGTTGGTGCCTTTGGGTTGCTTGTTCCACCTGTTATTTCGAGTGAGACCTCTTTTGAGGAGAGTGCTATCACAGGCATCAGGGCTTGAAGGACCAGGCTTGTCGAGCCGGCGGTTCCAACATCAACCCTGAAGTGACCACCCACAGTTGAGCCGGGTGAGAAAGCCACTTGACGCGATCCTATACTGAGACCCTCGATCTTGGCCGCGGTCATTACGCCTATTGCTCGAACAGCATTCAGGTGCTGCGCCCTCAATCCAGGAGGAGACCTCTTAGCCCTTACGTTCACTATTCTTATAGGCTTCTTAGTGATGGCTGAGATTGCTGTTGAGAGCCGAAGAACCTGGCCGCCGCCCTCAAGCATGTCGCCCTGAATTTCAATCACTAATCATCAACTCCCAGATTCGGAATTGCACCTTGGACTATCGACAAATGTTTTCTAGAACCTATTCGTCATGGAGATAGATGAATTTGATTACACTATCCACTACTTGTGTCGACGGCGTCTGGTTTGCTGTTGCACTGAACACCAGTGGCGAGGTCGTTCACGCAAGTTTTTCACCGAAAAAGAAAGCTCTTCTTAGAGACATCATCGGAAGCATCCCTCCAACTTCCAAAGTCAGACGGGACGACTCAGAGGGGCACCATGTCCTTAAACACCTCGGGAGGCTCTTCCGCGGAGAAGAGGTGAGCCCGGTCCCGCGGATAGACCTCAGTTCTATAACAGAATTCCAGAGAGCCGTCTACACTGCGACGGGGAAGATCCCAAAGGGTAAAGTCTTAACATACTCGATGCTAGCTGAGGCTATAGGTTGCCGACATGGATATCGCGCTGTTGGTAACGCCCTAGCCTCCAACCCGTTTCCTCTTATTGTTCCATGCCACAGAGTCGTCCACTCAAACCTCAAGATTGGAGGCTACTCTATACCTGGTCTGGGGAGGAGAGAGGCGCTTCAACTGAAAGGCAGGATCCTGATGAGTGAAGGCGTTGAATTCGAGGGTGAGAGAGTGGCTTCAAGATATTTGTTAGGGCCTAAACCCTGAATTCGACAGGGCAAAACAATAAGTTGTTTGAAGGAGCATATATCCATCAAGTACTGATACAGAAGCCCGGAAGTCTTCACTTTGGCGGTTGTCGGTCTATACATCGGACGGTTCCAACCCTTCCATCTTGGACACCTCGAAGCTGTCAAGCTGATACTGCGTCAGGCTGATGAGCTGGTGATAGTTGTTGGGAGCGCCCAGTACAGCCACACCCGGAAGAATCCATTCACAGCCGGAGAACGCATAATGATGATAAGGGAATCTATGAAGGAGGCAGAGATCAGCCTCGAGAGAGTCCAGATAACTCCTGTTCCAGACGTAAATGTACACGGAATCTGGGTGACGCATGTCTCGTCATACGTTGGCAAGTATGATCTGGTCTTCTCCAATGATCCTTTGACCTCTCGCCTATTCAGGGAGGCGGGAGTCAAGGTCGAGAAGATTCCATTCTTCAATCGTGAGGTCTACTCAGCCACTGAAATAAGGAAGAGAGTCCTGCTGAATCAGGACTGGCGGGAACTGGTTCCCAGAAGCGTCAGCAGAATCATAGATTCGGTCGAAGGGGTTGACAGGATAAGGATGCTCTTTCAGACGGACAACCCAACCCTCTGAAGGATTATCGGGTTTCCAACCTGGAGACCCATGAGTGTGGCCGCGTCTCCCCTGTTCACAGCAAACTCAAGGAAGCCGTGGCCACCAATCGTCGCCAAGAACTCGCCCAAATTAACATCTGAGTATGTTCTGCAGAGAGGAATCTCTCTTATCACATCCCTAGTTCTAAGTTTGAGCCTGTCTTCAAACTTGAGCCTTGCCTGTTCGAGAAGCTGAGAACCTATGTTGGTCACCACGTTCCCGAAGCCATCTATGTGAAGGACCACACCGTGAATCTCACCATCTCGAAGCTTTGGAGCGGGGACTTTGGCCCTAACATAGTCTGAGATTGGGTGACCGAGCAGGGAGGGAGATACACCGTTGGCCAAATGGGCTACGACATGCGCGAAGATATCTCTGCCATGGAAGGTTGAGGAGACCCTTTCTGCGAAGTACTGAGATTCAGTCAGATGATAGGCCCTGACGTCTCCGTCAATCTCAGCTGCTAGAGTAAGTAGACCGTTATCAGGACCGACGAATTTGCCCCTTCGGGTTTCCAGGAGTAGCGGTCGCCTCGAACCCCCAACCCCGGGATCGACTACCGCAAGGTAGATAGTCCCTGCTGGGAAGCAACTTACGGCCGAAGCCAAGAGAAACATGCCCTCCTGAACGTTATACTTCCCAATACCGTGGCTGATATCCACAATCGTTGCTGAAGGACATATTGAGAGAATGATACCCTTCATCTGGGCCACATAAGAGTCTCTCAATCCGAAATCTGACATGAGACCTATCAAAGCCATGATACATCGCCTTCGCAACTGCTGGCGAACCGCCATTTATCTGTTAAGAGATGTGGTTGACCATCTAAAAAATAGGTAGGACAAGAAAAGCTAGGCGAAAGCTAGAGAACTGACAGAATTGTCTATCAGGCGTAGCCTTTAAAATCAGAATCATTACTCTTGAACTTCGATCTCGCTTATCGGTGCACACATGGGCGGAACCGCAGTCAGGGATCACTTTTGAGAATATTTGCACTCGCAGACCTTCACACCAGAAGAGACGCAGCTGAAGCTGCAGCCAAGCAAATAGTTGCTGAGAGTGCAGAGGCAGTGCTGGTGGCGGGCGACATCTCCCACAATGATCTCGACGACGCAGTAAATCTCCTAGAGATTCTGAGTGAAACGATGGTTCAGATTTTCTTTGTTCCCGGAAACATGGATTCACCTGAACTCTCCAGCTGGAGTAGAAGCGACCTAAAGAATCTGCATGGACACTGCGAGCCCTTTGGGGGTTACACTCTAACCGGCTTAGGCGGCTCCGTCAGAACCCCCTTCAACACCCCGTTCGAGTTAACCGAAAGGGAAGTGGCGCAACTCTTGAGCCAAGCGACATCTAAATGTGAAATTGAGAGGCTTCTCTTGATCTCGCACTCCCCTCCTAAGAACACGAGCCTAGACAGAACGAGGCTAGGGATCCATGCGGGAAGCAACTCCGTCAGACAGTTCATTGAGTCCAAAAAACCCATGCTCGTTGTCTGCGGCCACATTCACGAGGCACAGGGAATCGATAAGATGGGAGAGACTGTTATCGTAAACCCAGGCCCAGCTTATATGGGAGGTTACGCTAGGGTAGAACTGAACGAGAAAGTTCAGGTTAGTCTAGCTAGGTTTAAGACATGATTACGGTCTATGTTGGCGTGAAGAAAATTCTTGACACCTGACAACCCAGATTAAGAGTCTAGGTCGAGCCTGTGCTGGTATAGAGTTGGAACTTCAACATGGTAATGACGGTGGAAATCCACTCGTAAGGTTTGACCGTATAGAACGCAGGCTCTACCAGGAGAACATCGCTGAAAAGGCTCAACTTAGAAATACCCTTGTAGTTTTGCCGACAGCTCTCGGAAAAACCGTCATAACGGCCCTTGTGGCTGCGCACCTCCTCTACAACTACAAAGAGGGCCGTGTCCTCATGATGGCGCCCACAAGACCCTTAGTCCTGCAACATCGAGAGTCCTTCTTGGAGATCCTCAAGATACCTGAGGACGAGGCGATCGTCCTCACAGGCAAGACCCCTAACAAGCACAGAGAGGCGGTATGGAAGGGGAAAGGGAGACTCATATTCGCAACACCTCAGGTTGTGAAGAACGACCTGATGCGGAACTACGTCGATATGAGGGAGTTCAGCCTACTGGTCTTCGACGAATGCCATAGAGCCAGAAGAGACTATGCATACACCTATGTCGCTAAGAAATACATGGAGCGGTCGCCTTGGCCCATAATTCTCGGTACGACCGCAAGCCCCGGAGCCGACAGGGAACGTGTTGAAGAGGTCTGCAGGGCCCTATTCATCGAACAGATCGAGTACAGGTCAGAGGAGGACGTCGACGTCATACCGTACATAAACCCGGTCCAGGTGGAGTGGAGGTACGTCGACCTACCTCAAGAATACAGGAGGCTGATCCGAAAACTCAGAGAACTCCTCGACGAGAGGCTGAGCTGGCTCAGAAGGATGGGATACCTCCAAAAAAGCATAGACTACACCACAAGGAGAGACCTCCTGGAGATCGGAGAATCCCTAAGAAGCAGGGTTCAACTCAGCAGTGACTCTCAGAAAGGCCCCCTCTACAGCGCCATAGTAACTCAGTCAGCAGCGCTCACCCTATTTCACGCTTTGGAGCTGCTTGAGACACAAGGAGTCTATACCCTGACCTCTTTCCTGGAGAAGCTCGAATCTACCGAAAATACCAAGAGAAGTTACAGAACAATAGTCAACTCGCCACAATACTTGGAATTCAGAAAAATGTTTGACGACCTCAGAGACCTTCCTCACCCAAAGACGAGGTTGCTGGCGGAGGAGATTGAGGAACAACTGCGCCGCAACCCCGACTCGAAGGTAATCGTCTTCACCCAGTACAGAGACACGGCCACAAACCTGGTCGAACAGCTTAGAAGTCAACTCAAAGCCGGAGTGGAGAGGTTCGTAGGCCAAGCGACAAAGAACGGTGACGCAGGCCTCACCCAAGACGAGCAATCCGTCATTCTGAAGGACCTCGAGTCTGGAGAGACAAAGGTCCTAGTCGCAACCTGCATCGCCGAGGAGGGGTTGGACATACCGAGCGTAGACCTCGTCGTCTTCTATGAACCCGTCCCAAGCGAGATCAGACATATACAGCGACGTGGAAGGACTGGAAGAAGGGCTGCTGGAAGAGCCGTCATCTTGGCTGCAAAGGACACATTTGATATCGCTTACTTGTACGCCAGCAAGAAGAGGGTTGAGAAGATGCGTAGAATCACACGCACACTCAATCAACACCTCAAACCCATAATCCGCCTCGGCCCAAAACCTGAATCATTACCCCTTACACCAGAGGAGCTCAAAGAACTAGAGAAGAGGTCTCAACTATCTTCTGGCGAGACCGCCCGAGCACCGGAAAGGGATGAGGGGAGGAAGTTCCTCGCCGAGGTTGAGCGGGCTTCAAGAAGACTTCTTGCTGAAGTAATAAAGTCCGGAGCCAAAGGGACTCCAATTGAAGTCTTGGTAAAGGAGCTAAGCCAAGAGGGCGTATCCCCAAACGCCGCATCGGCGGCCGTAGCCAAACTTGAGGAATCAGGCCAAGTAATGAGGGTTGGTTGGGATCGAGTTGTCTCGATTACAGCTGCCTCGAGACTTGAGGAACCTAAAGGTGGCGGCTCGAAGGACCTCTTCAAGATAGTTGTCGAGAAGGTCTACCCTGGAAGAGTCGTCGCATGGATAAACGACAGGTGGAGAGCCAGAATATTACCGGAGGATTTTGAGGGCCCACATAATCTCCTCAAGAAGGATTCGAGATTCACAGCGCGAGGCTCCCTCTATCGACAAGACGGCGTCCTCTGCTTCAGAGTCACAGAGGTAATTGAATCAACTCCCGACTGATACCCCGACTGATGCGGTCTGCAATTCCTTTCCCTCTCAGAAGAGGCGCTTATGCATCATCCTGCAATGACCCAGTCAGAAACTG
>CAYZRW010000036.1:0-15468 GCA_964480955.1 uncultured Candidatus Bathyarchaeia archaeon
AATCCCGTCGGGCCCGCCACAATCTTTTGTAGAGCGCGCTTCCATACCGTTGGTTAAAGGAGTTTAAATTTTTTGGATGGGGGAGCGTGTGTGCTAGAAAACGTGGGCAAGAAACTATATCGAAGGAGCAGGGGCGCTATATTGAGGTTCGATTTCTATGGATGCCACGATGGTGTGGGTAGTTTCGGCTTTGATTGGTGGCATACTTGTGCTAGCTGGAACAGTGATCGCACATGTGAGACGGAAGCAGAATATAGGAACAGATTACCGCTCCCTCTTCATCAATGGAATCGTATGGTTTCCTGCTGGAATAGCGCGCGCGGCTCTTACTCATTCTTAAATTCTTAATGAAGGAAATATCTCAAGCGATTGCGTCTGAAAAAAAGGGAATTCAGCAATGAGTGGCAAGAACGTTCAAGTTTTGAGAACTACGACTTGGTCAGCTGGACCCGGGTGCCATGGCGGCTGCGGGGTGCTGGCCTACATTGAAGACGGCAAACTGGTCAAGATCGAAGGTGATCCAGAACACCCTTGGAATCAAGGTCGTCTTTGTTCAAGGGCCCTTGCAATAACCCAATACGTATATCACCCAAACCGCCTCACACGTCCCTTGAAACGTGTTGGGAAACGTGGCGAGGGAAAGTGGGAGGAGATCTCTTGGGATGAGGCTTTCGATCTCATAGAGGCAAGAATGAAAAAGATACGTCAAGATCACGGTCCGGAGAGCTTCATCTTCTCAATGGGAACCGGCAGGGATATCGGACCCTGGATATGCATGCTCGCCTACGCCTATGGTAGCCCAAACGTCATGTTCAGCCTGAGCGGGATAGCCTGCTATAGTCCAAGAATATCAGCCGTGGAAACCGTCCAGGGCGATTACTGCGTGATCGACGCCGCGCAATGGTTGGTCGACCGCTATGAGAGTCCAAGGTACAAGATCCCTGACTGCATCGTGGTCTGGGGTTACGATATTCCGGCCTCATGCCCTGACAACATATTTGGCCACTGGATAATCGACCTCATGAAAAGGGGCGCGAAAATCATCGCCATCGATCCACGGTTGTCTTGGTTCGCCTCAAGAGCCACGAAATGGCTCAGACTGAGGCCAGGAACAGACGGGGCCTTGGCGATGGGCTTCCTCAATGTCATAATCAATGAAAAGCTATACGATGAAGGCTTTGTTGAGAAATGGACCAATGCACATCATCTGATTCGATGCGACGCCGGAAGACTGCTTCGGGAGAGCGACTTGGTTGATGGTGGGTCTCAGAGCAACTTTGTTGTCTGGGATGCCGAAGATGAAAAGCCGGCTATCTGGGATTCGGATGAGGCTGGGTACCGGTCGCCAGACGTGAAGCCAAGACTGACAGGGGATTTTGAAGTTGACCTAAGAGATGGAAAACGGGTGCAGGCTAGAACTGTATGGGATGTTTTCTGCGAGGAAGTGAACGGGTATCCCCTTGAGCGAGTAGCCGAAATCACACTGGTCCCGGAGAAAGACATCAGGGACGCAGCGATCTTCTACGCAAAGAGCAAACCGGCATCCATACACTGGGGGGTGCCCATCGACATGACCCCCGCGGTCACTCCTACAGCCCAAGCAATAACTTACCTTTGGTGCCTAACCGGAAACCTGGACGTGCCCGGCGGGAACGTGATCTCCCGCTACGCCTTCGACGCGGTTGCGTATGCTCTGCCCGGGGCTGAGGGGGTAATCAAGCTGAAGTCTAAGGAAGTTGACAAGAAAAGGATTGGAGCGGCCCGGTACGGGCCTTTGAACAAATTCATCTGGCGGGCCCAGACAGACCTGGCTCTTGAGCAGATATTCACAGAGGACCCATACCCTATCAAGGGCATGTGGATACAGGCATGCAACCCTATTGGGGGCATAGGCATGGACCCCAAAAGATGGGTTGAGGCCATCAAGAAGCTTGAATTCGTAGTTGCCGTAGACCTGTTTCATACCCCCAGCACCCAGCTGGCCGACATCATCCTGCCTGCGGCGACCTTCCTAGAAAAAGATGGGGTGAGGAGCTGGTGGGTACCCCTTCAGACCATCAACAAAGCAATAACAGTTGGCCAATGCAAACCGGATTTGGAGATAAACTTTGAGTTAGCCAAGAGATTTGACCCAGATTTCAGGTGGGATAGGATCCATGATCTTTTCGACGATATCCTAAGGCCGTCCGGCATGACCTTCCGTGAACTACAGGAGAGAGGCGGCTGGGCTCTGCCGACTGAGGGTCACCCTAGCGCTCCGTATCACAGATTCGAGAAGGGGCTGCTACGAAAGGACAGAAAACCTGGATTCCAAACCCCATCCGGGAAGATCGAGCTATACTCTTCCCTCCGTGAAGAGTGGGGGCTGGAACCTCTCCCCCACTACGAGGAGCCCCCGTTCACACCCATCAGTCAACCAGAGCTGGCGAAGGAGTACCCCCTAATCCTGTCCACCGGAAGACGGTCTCCTGTCTACTTTCACTCAGAGCACAGAAACATCCCTTGGCTGAGGCAGATCCATCCACATCCGCTTATTGAGATCCACCCCAACACGGCAAGGTCATTGGGAATCAGCAGTGGGGAGTGGGTCTGGGTCGAGAATTGGCTCGGAAGATGCAGGTTCAAGGCTAAAGTCACCCCTGTGGTGCCTGAATGGATGGTGATGGCGGAGCACGGTTGGTGGTTTCCAGAGGAGCCAGGGGCGGAGCCAAGCCTCTTTAAAGTCTGGAAGTCGAATGTCAACCAGCTCATTCCCATGGGCTACCAGGGAAAAGACGGTCTAGGAGCACCCATCAAGCACACGCTCTGTAAAGTATACAAGGTTTCAGCGGGGGATGCTAGTGATGAGTGAGGGAACCAAATACGGTCTCCTGATAGATTATGAGTATTGCACTGGTTGCTTTACTTGTCAAGTGGCCTGTGCCCAAGAGTACCGTAGGCCAAACGAGATAGTGGGGATGCAAGTAATCGAAATTATCCAGATGCTGCCCAACGGCAAATCATACCTCACCTTCATCCCGTTTCCCACAGAACTTTGCACCCTTTGCGCAAGCCGTACGAGGAGTGGTCTCGAACCGGCATGTGTGAAGCATTGCATGGCCAAATGCATCAAACACGGCCCAATCGAGGCTCTAGCCAAGGAAATGAACGAGAAGGGAAGAATGGTGCTCTGGGCACCTCAATAAGCGCGTGCTTGTGTCGTCGCGCACCATCTATGGCAACACCACACCAAGAAATTTCATTTAGTTGACCCCCTGCGTTATCGCGGGTTAGTATCCCGTCGGGCCCGCCACGACTCAGAAACCCTCAGGATTCAACACGCGCTCACTCTGGCTTAGTAGTGCTACTGAATAGAATACTACCATATTCGGTCAGGCTTAACAGGCCTGAACGCGTGCTCAGACTATTAGATGTCCGCTTAGCCAGGAAGACGATCTCGGTCTGATGAATTGATCTTGACGAGTCGACCCGAACAGAAATGTGATCTCTGCGCCTGTGAAGATGAAGATCTCGACCACTTCTCCCCAGATTACTGGATATGCAAGATTTGTCAGGGACGAATCCTCGAGTGACCCACTCGCCCGAATCTTGGATTCCCGCAACGATAGACACGAATTCTCAGAGGGTTGAACCGTCTCAATCTTGGAAACCATTGTAGCACTAGAGACGCTACGAGACCAGTCAGGCCCGCTATACCAGGCACACTACAGATACCTCGACTTGCCGTCACCATCTCCTGGCATAGTTGAGGAATCGCTTGAGTTCTACTCTATGCTCGCTTGATAAATTTCATTCCACTGACTTGCTACCGTGCTCTGGATAGGGGAATTCTCTCGCCCAGCGGAGCAGGAATCTGATTCTCAGCTAATAAGCTCTAAACTAGACATCTGGAAAAAGCTTGAGACCGCTAAGAACTAAATATGGAGATCAAGATATGGCGTTGTGTGTGCGCTATGGTCAATGGTTATGCTGGAAAGCTCTTGAGGGTGAATTTGACCAGCCATGAAATACGAGAAGAAGATCTAGACCTGAAACTGGCTAAGCAATTCATCGGCGGTGAAGGAATTGCCTCGACGATACTATTTAAGGAAGTCGGGCCTGATACAGACCCACTTGGCCCCGAAAACATTCTGATCTTCATGACCGGAGCCTTTGTCAGCACCACCATCCCATGCGGTATCAAGACAACTGTTGTCTCAAGATCCCCTCTCACGGGAATATATGGAGAGTCAATGTTCTCAGCACCCCTAGGAGTAGACCTGAAGAATGCAGGCTATGACGGGATCATAATCAAGGGAAAAGCGAAGGAACCAGCCTACCTATGGATGAAAGACAACCATGTTCAGGTCAAGGACGCCAAACACCTCTGGGGGAAAGAGACCTTCGAGACAGTCGACGCATTACGAAGGGAACTAGGGGATGCAACGGTTTCAGTCGCCACAATAGGGCCCGCTGGCGAGAGACTCGTCAAACTGGCCAGCATCATCGCTGACGATAGCAGAGCCGCGGGCAGGTGTGGTCTCGGCGCAGTCATGGGATCAAAGAATCTGAAGGCTATAGCGTGCAAAGGAACTGGCAAGATAAAGGTGTCTAACCCAGACAAACTGAATGAGATAAAGAAGGAAGCCGTAAGCACAGCTTTGCCCAATACGAAGGCCCTACGTGAAAACGGAACAGCGTCAGGCCTCATAACCTTTGAGCAGAACGGCAATCTGCCAATCAGAAACTGGACTCGTGGGATCTTCCCAGAGGCCGAGAAGATCACCGGCACTACCATGACACAGACGATTCTGACCAACCCCTATCCATGCAGAACCTGTCCGATAGCATGCGGAAGAAAGGTCAGGATTCAAAGTGGCCCGTACGCCATGGAGGGCAGTGGACCCGAATATGAAACGATGGCAGCGCTAGGCTCACTGTGCTTCAACAGTAACCTAGAGTCAATAGCGAAGGCTAATGACATCTGCAATAGGCTTGGAATAGATACCATATCAAGCGGACAAGCGATTGCCCTCGCCATGGAGTGCTACGAGAAAGGCCTCATAAAGGATGCCGGCGGCGTCGACCTGACGTGGGGTAACCCAGACGCCGTAGTCAAGATGTGCGAACTCATAGGAAAGAAGGAGGGCCTAGGTGTGACGCTGGGTCAAGGCGTCCGCCGGGCGGCCGAGATAATAGGCAAGGGCTCCGAAAAGTTCGCGATACACGTAAAGGGTTTGGAGTTCCCAGAGCACAACCCACGCAAATTCAAGTCGATGGGTGTTGCGTATGCCACCTCAAACGTAGGCGCAAACCACAATCGAGGGTCGCCCATGCTGGTCGAGAGGAACCTGCTCAGCCCGGAACTTCCATGGAATGAACCTGTAGACGGCTTCCTAACCAAGGATAAGGGGCGCATGACCAAGGTATACCAAGATGTCTGTTGCGCCGTCGACTCCCTCGGCATGTGCAAATTCATGGTCTTCTGGGGAAAGTTACCTTTGAGGATGCTCACCAACTACTACAGCGCGGTGACTGGTTGGGAGATGACCTTTGACGACCTTATGAAGATAGGTGAGAGGATATGGAACCTGCAAAGGGCCTTTAACGTCAGAATGGGAGTTACTCGGAAAGACGACACTCTACCAGAGAGATTCTTGAAGGAATCTGTGAATGAGGGCCCTGCGAAGGGGCAGATAGTGGAGCTGGAGACTATGCTTAAAGAGTACTACAGAGAACGCGGACTGGATGAGGACGGCAGGCCGAGTAAGGAGATCCTCTTGGAGCTAGACTTGGGCTGGGTGGCTGAGGCCCTATATCCAAAGTAAGAATTGGTGATGCCGCGTCACATTCTATTCCTAGTCCTTGATTCTGATTCTCGCATCCGCAACAGCGCACTCATCAGCAGAGACGATTACTGGATTGAGGTCCATCTCGGCGATCGGCTGTTCAGAAGCCAGGAAAGAGGCCCTCATCATCATGTTGGCGAGCTTCTTCAGGTCTGCCGGCGGCCTCCCCCTCACTCCCTCAAGCAACTTTGCTGCTTTCGTACTGGATATCATGTTCAACGCTTCCTCTTCAGAAAGGGGTGCCAATCCGTAGGAGAGATCTTGGAAGGCCTCGACAAAGACTCCGCCTAACCCGAAGGCTGCCACAGGACCGAAGTCTCTATCTACGGTTGAGCCCACAATAACCTCTACACCTGGAGGTATCTGGTTCTCAATCAAGACACCGTCTATCTTGGCTTCAGGCTTCCTCTCCCTAACCCTCTCTATGATCTGTTCAAATGTCTGAGAAGCCTCTCTGGAATCTCTGACGTTGGTCACCACGCCTCCGACATCAGACTTGTGCGTTATGTCAGGAGACAATACTTTCAGGACCACAGGAAATCCAAGCTTGGAGGCGTATAGGCCTGCCTCTTTGGCCGTCCTTGCGACATACTCAGTAGTCGTCTTTATGCCGTACGCTCTCAGGACATCCTTGCTCTCGACCTCCGTGAGCATATCGCGGCCCTCAGATGAGACCTTCTTGAAGATCTGGCTTGCAAGGTCTATCTTTGCGTCTATCTGTGCTGGTGGGAACCACTCCCTCTTCTTCCCCGCCTCTATCAATCCTTGAAGGGCCCTGATGACCCGCTCGGTCGTCGGGTAGGTGGGTACCCCCGCCTCTTCCAGCTTCATTATCAATCCCCGTGAAAACTCGCCCCCTGTAGCCCAGCAGACGATGGGTTTGCCTTGGCCTTGAACGCCTGCAATGACATTGACAACGTCAGAGGATAATGGCGGATTCAAGAAGACTACAAAGCTGAGTATCGCGTCTATCGACGGTTCCTCCAGAATAATCCGGAATGTCTTCTGGTAGTCTTCACTCGTTGCACTTCCGGTTAGGTCTACATATTCCCCGATTACCGCATAGGGTGGTAACGAGGAGAGTAACCTGTCCAGAGTCTCTTTAGAGTAATTGACTATGGTGAGGCCTAGTTCATGACAGAGGTCAGCTGCAGCCACCGACGGACCAGCGGCGTTTGTGACGATTGTAACATTATTTCCCTTTGCAGCCAGTTGCTTTTCAATCGCTTTCGATATGTCGAAGAGTTCCTCAAATGATTCTGCAAGAATCATGCCTGAATTCTTGAAGATTGACTTGCACACTCGGTATGATCCGGTTATTGCTCCGGTATGGCTCTTTGCTGCTCTTGACCCTTCTACTCTGCCCGTCTTCAATACTACTATGGGCTTTCTTGCCGTGACTTTTCTCGCTTCTCGAATAAATTGTCTTCCGTCACTTATGCTCTCCAGATGCAGGGCGATTACCTTGGTCAAGGGATCACGGCCGAGGTATCGAATCATATCTGTCTCGTTTACGTCACATCGGTTTCCGAGGCTTACTAGTCTCCTGATTCCAAGCTTGGAGTTTGTGGCCCATTCAAGGAAGGTGAGGCCGAATGTTCCGCTCTGCGTCACAAAGGAGACCCCACCAGGGTCAGGCCTTACCATGCGATCGTGCGGGTAGAAGAAAGTGTCCAGCCGCGAGGTACTGTCGAAGACCCCGATACAGTTGGGCCCGATTACTCTCATCCCATACTTACATGCTGCCGATACAAGTTGATCTTCATATAGGGCTCTATCTTCCCCCATTTCCTTGAAGCCGCCTGATACGATGATTGAATTCTTGACGCCTTTTCGCCCCGCCTCCTCGACTAGTTTTGGAAGTATGTTGGAGGCCGCGACGAATACTGCGAGGTCAACTTCTTCTTGGACTTCGCTTATTGACGGATAACATTTCAAGCCGAGAATCGTTTCCGCATTTGGATTGACGGGATAGACCCCGCCTTTGAATTGATATTGTGAGATGTTTCTAACTATTTCGTGACCAATCTTACCCGGTTTTGAAGATGCGCCTACTACGGCAACGCTTCGGGGGGAGAAGAAATTGTCCAAAGAGTCCTTCCGTATATCAGAATTCAAGGCGGCTGTTTGATTCAAATGTCATAGTCCTCCCTACATACTTCTCCGCATACAGGATTAGATTCTTCATTGCTTTTCTGGACTCATATGCTTGCGTTATCAACTTGGTTTTGAAGTCTTTCCAGTATTTTTTCTGAAAAGAGTTTCCATTAGACTTGCGTTACCTTGTTGTTCTCAATAAGTTTGTTTAGCTTCCTCCATACTCAGAAAGCGGGAGCGGTTGTCCCTCATACATTCGTCTGAATAGCTGCACTGCGTCCTTCTCTGTCAAAGTCTTCGGATTATGCGCCAATAGTCTCTTGACTGTGAGCATATTCCTAGCCATCGATTCCAAGTCAGCCTCTCTGATCCCTATCTGCTTCAAAGAGAGTGGACTGTTTACCTCCTCCATAAGTTTCCTGACGGCTCCTACAGAGTTGAACGCGTTCTTCTCTTGACGCGCTCCTTCCTCCTCAACACCGGCAGCCTCAGCTATCGCTGCCAGTCTAGGTAGGCAGGCTGAGGAGTTTAACTCCATCACGTATGGAAGGGCTAGGGCGCAGCCTACACCGTGCGGGACCGTGACTGTGAAAGAGTAGGCGGCTGCGTGCCCAGCGCATACGCCAGATATGGCAAGAGAGATTCCTGCAAACATAGAGGCTAGTGACATATCTCGCCTAGCTGCTAGGTCGCTCCCTTCACGGTAAGCCTTCGGTAGACTCCTAAAGATGAGTTTGACAGCCTCAATCGCTAAGGGCTCGCAGAACGGGTTCAAATCTATTGACATGAGTGACTCAACAGCGTGGGTTAACGCATCCAACCCCGTGGATGCGGTGACACTTGGGGGCATGGTGAGAGTGAGCAGAGGATCGATGACGGCTACATCAGCTATGTTATAGAGGGTCACTATCCCAAGCTTCAAATGTTCCTCCTTATTGGAGATGATTGCGTTCATCGTGATCTCTGCTCCTGTGCCTGAAGTTGTCGGGATAAGTATTTTCGGCACACCGGGTTTAGGCACCTTTCCTACGCCGATGAAATCTGTTATGGGGTTAGGATTCGTGGCGCTTATTGAAGCCAACTTCGCCATGTCAAGTGAGCTACCTCCACCTAATCCGATTACCAGATCATAGTGTGACTTCCTAGCGATTTCCACCACCTGCTCTGCAGCCTGGATACTTGGCTCAGGTTCAACCTTATCAAAGACTTCTATCTTCATGCCCGCATCTCGTAGAGGCTCTGATACCTTGGCGCTCACTCCGAGCTTGCTAATTATCGGATCTGCAATAAGAAGTACGGACTTGGCATTGAATTCCTGAGCCAATCTTGGAACTTCGTTGATGGCTCCTTCCCCGAACAATATCTTCCTTGGGATTTGAATTGTGAAGTTCATTCTAACTGACACGCTGAGCAACCTCAGGGATGATATATCCTCAACTTATCTAAATAAAATTGTGCGCGCGCTCAACTTCTGCTGATGACCCAACGAATCTTACGCCCATTCAGCGTTCATGAACCGTCTGGACATGACAGTGAGATTATCTCGATAACTGGGACTTTCAGAATAGGACCGAAAGTAATTTATGTGTTGTTGCCCGTAAGGCTAGGCGCTACATTTGTTGTGCGTCTGTGGGGCGAGAGGATGAGTGTTGAGGGGTTCATGAAACCAATCTTCCTGTCGGCGACATCGATCTTCATGCGATCTTCTTTGCAGTCTTGTTGAGGCAGAAAAGAAAAACGCTGTTACGTGTAGCTCCACGAACCTCGTGGCTCGTAAGAGAGTCAGGAAGGACTCGACCGCAGACGAAGAATGCAACTAGTATTGACAGCAAGACTGGTAGGTGTTGGGTGATGGAATATTGTCCAAATTGTGAATCAATTCTTCTTCCAGAGAAGCGGGAAGGCAAAGTTGTGTTAACGTGCCATAAGTGCAAATACGTGAGTGAGGTAGCAAATAGAGTCGTAACAACAATAGGCAAGCCTGAACAGGCTGTCATTGTACTGGAGAAACAGGAGAAGACGAGGTCGGGACCAAAAAAGGAGTATTGGTCAACTTGAACCTAGCATGATTTGGAGGTGATGATGTATGCCTACTGCTTATGTCCTGATTAACGCAGAGCTTGGAAAGGAGAATGACATCATCAAAGAACTGAGAAGCATAGTCAACGTCAAAGAAGCTCATCTAGTCTACGGCGTTTATGACATGGTAGTTAAGGTAGAAGCTGAGAGCATGGAGAAACTCAAGGAGATCGTAACCTCTAAGATTCGAGGGCTGGCTGACATCAGAAGTACCCTGACTATGACCGTGGCTGAGGGAATCTAGGGTTCTCTGAGCATCGGAGGTCCGCTGAAGCGAGAACCCAACCTCAATAGCAATCTGGTCAAGTGATATATGCAGTTGAACCTGCACCTGCATGGGCCACACGAACAGAGGAATCTCCAGTAAGCATCTTACAGCTTTCACGCACGAGACCAAGAAAGACGGCTGAATGAAGAAACATCAGCTTAGGTGTAGCTCCCAAGAAGAGGATTGTCAGAACTCAATACTGGCCAAAGGTTAGGAGGTGAGTTCCTTGGGTAAGCCTAGGATGGTCAAGAAGGCTAAGAAGAAGAGAGAAAAACCGTAGGGAGAAGAGCCGTAATCTGGAGTTTTCTCAATAACCACGGTTATGGTCATCCACATCCTTACGTAGTGTTTTATTCTGGCATAATCCTCTACGCGACGACTAGGCCTTCTATCGCAGCCAAGACAACAACCGATGTAAGAGATTCAAAGGAGAAAGAACGGGAAAAGGCTACTCAGGAAGAAAAGGAGAAATTGAGGGTGTCGGATTCAAAACCGTGCGTCAACCTGTATCTTCTTTGGGTTTGGACACCGCCCTCATCTACACATGCAGAACCACTCAATTACTATAATGAGCACCTCTTTGTACCAGTGACACGGAATCCAAGCTACAAAACCATATGATTCAGAAAAGATTGAGTATGGATCGGATTTATACCAGAATGGGTTCAGATTCCGTCGGCCCGCCACAACAAGCTGGCTGTGAGCATGAAAGATGACCCAGCTGAAACAAAAACTATATATTTAATAACGTTAATCTGACTTTCCTCTGATGCTGAATGAGCATAGCAGTTGCACACGACAGGCTAAAGCGACTCTTGGAGTCAGAGTTCAGAAGCCCATGCGGACCGGCAGAACGCTTGACTCAACTGAGAAGGATGGTCAGCAATCTGGATAAATCAGTCCTAAAGCGCATGGAGTACATTTTTTCCGTGTTTGGTGACAGAACACGTCTGAAGATCCTTAAACTCATTGCTGAAGAGGAACTTTGCGCATGTGAAGTAATGGCCGCATTGGAGTTGACTCAGCCAACCACCTCCCATCATCTGGGAATCTTAGAGAGAGCCGGCTTAGTCTCTTCCCGACGCGAGGGGAAGTGGGTCTTCTATAGGCTGGCCGACCCAAGAGTTGAGGTTCTTTTTTCACAAGGCCTAGCGATGGCAAAGGAGAGCCTGTGAAATGGAACAGGTACAAACTAAGAGGCTTTCACCTCTGAGTCGTCTTCTGACAGTATGGATCTTCCTGGCTATGGCCGCTGGAGTAGGTTTTGGCGCTGTCTTCCCGCAGATCTCAAAGATCCTTGATGCTTTAAGAATAGATACGGTTTCGCTCCCA
Source organism: uncultured Candidatus Bathyarchaeia archaeon (assembly GCA_964480955.1). GTDB lineage: Archaea > Thermoproteota > Bathyarchaeia > 40CM-2-53-6 > RBG-13-38-9 > CAYZRW01. Next base: position 11,605 of record CAYZRW010000036.1, read on the forward strand.
ATCGCCATCGGCCTCCTATGGATGATGTATCCTCCTCTTGCCAAGGTCAGATACGAGGAACTCTCGAAGGTTTCAAGGGCATGGAAGATGTTCAGCGTCTCAATATTTCAGAACTGGCTGGTTGGTCCTTTCTTGATGTTTGGACTTGCATGGCTGTTCTTGCCCGACCTTCCCCACTACAGGATTGGAATAATCATCGTCGGCTTGGCCAGATGCATCGCCATGGTCCTCATATGGAATCTGCTTGCTGAAGGCGACAACGAATACTGCGCAATACTTGTGGCTTTGAACTCGGTCTTTCAGATAGCTCTCTACTCAGTGTATGCTTGGTTCTTCGTGACTTTACTATCTTCTTGGGTCTCTCAAGGGGCAGGGGTTACAGTAAACGTCTCGATACTCGATATTGCAAGAACTGTCTTTGTCTTCCTTGGAATACCGTTCATAGCTGGAATAGTAACTAGGTTTACTCTGATCAAAAGGAAGGGTAAGGAGTGGTATGAAGGACCTTTCATGGATAAGCTCAGCCCTACAGCCCTGATAGGCCTACTGTTCACGATAGTGGTGATGTTCTCACTGAAGGGTGAATACATCTTGGCTCTTCCATGGGACGTCGTCCGTATTGCAGTTCCACTCGTCAGCTACTTCCTCATTATGTTCGGCGTATCTTTTGTGATGTCTTGGGCCCTAAAGTTCACCTATCCTGAAACCGCAACACTCTCATTCACAGCGGCAAGCAACAACTTTGAGTTGGCTATAGCGGTCGCGGTCGGCGTCTTCGGCATAAACTCAGGCGAAGCCTTTGCCACTGTGATAGGCCCACTCTTCGAGGTTCCGGTATTGATCAGCCTAGTCAATGTCTCACTCTGGGCCAAGAGAAGATTCTTCGCTAAGCCAACACTGATAGAGCCGGCGAAGCAGGTAAAAGTGACCGCGGCAACCAAGAAGAACCGGTGATGTGTCATGGATAAGAAAGTAGTCCTGGAAGTAATCGGGGTCGACCCACCATGCAAGAGATGCGCCACTACCCACAAGAATACTGAGGAAGCCGCATCCCGGCTCAGAAAGGATGGAGTAGATGTCTCAGTACAGAAGCTGAACATCACATCGAAAGAGGTTGTGTCTAAGTATGGTGTCATTCTGTCTCCAGCGCTTGCAGTTAACGGTCAAGTGAGGATTGCAGGCAGAATCCCAAGTCCAGATGAGATAGTAAGAATTGTCAAACAATCAGGCTTAGGTTAGAATGAATGGATCGAATCTCAAGAAAAGATCGTTAAGAACAGCAGTTCTAGCGACTTTCGTAGCGACCGTCTTTGCTGCATTAGTCTACTCCAGAATCATGGCCTATTCATTGGCTCCAACGATGAGGCCGGCAGACTTTCATGGATTGCCTTTATGGTATATACCACTCGCCTACATCTGGGACTATCTGAGCCACGGATGGATATGTCTGCTCTTCGCCTTTGTCGCAGCAGGCATAATCTACGAATTCATACCCAAAGATATCATCAACAGGTACATGAGCAGCGGAAAGGCTTCAGGCTATGCCTTAGGCGTGGGGGTAGCGCCATTATTTACCGTCTGCTCGTGCACAATGATTCCACTGTTCTCAGGAATCTTGTATGCGGGAGCAGGGATTGGTCCGGCAATATCGTTCTTGCTCATGGCCCCAGCCGCGAACATCCTCACAATCCTACTCACGGGAGAGATCATCTCTTGGCAGATAGCCGCCGTCAGGATATTCGCATCATTGACCACCGCTCTGGTTGCGGGGATAGTGATTTCCCGTACGCCCTGGGGCAAAGAGATCGAGAACGAGCACAAGTCAAACAACCCCGGAAAAACCATGACTGTAGATGTTGTCAAGCTACCTTTGGATGAGAGGTTAATCAACTCCCTAAGATTTGCATGGTACCTAGGAAGGCAGATTCTTCCGTTCTTCCTTTTAGGCCTGATGATAGTCGGTTACGTGGAGGCTTTTCTGCCTGAGGAAATCGTTGAAAGTTATCTCACTGGACTTCAGGGTATACTACTGGCCTCAGTCATCGGAGGTCCCCTATACACGCCAACCCTTGTGGAGATAGTATTGGGGAGGGGGCTTCTGAATCTGGGGATGTCCCAGGCAGCCCTGCTCTCTTGGCTCATGGGCCAACCCTACGACATCCCAAACATGATGGCGGGATCCAAGATAGTAAAGTGGAAAGTAGTATTGTCCTACGCCATGATCGCTTGGATGTTCAGTGTCATTTTCGGATTAACCTACGGGCTAGCGATCGGAGCATTATAGAATAATAAGACACATATCAAGGTGGAGGACTACGGCTGTCTCAGAGAGAGTATCAGACAACGCTTTACTCATACGTTTCGGATGAATGCCAAATGTAGGCCGCACACGGTGTGCTGGACCCCTGCACTGATAATGCAAAACAGAATATGCGCTGGTCAAGATCACCTCAGAGAGACACATCAGGTTGAGCAATATCTTTAAAGTAAAGCCGCCCGCAGCTTATCCGCCTGAGGATGGAAGCTATCTTAGAGGGAACGACTATTCGCCTGTAGCAGTAGTTATTCTGCTCCACACTGACTACGACAAGACTCCTGTTTTTCTTAAGGACTTATCTAAGGTCGCTGTTGAGGCCGGTGCTGCATTGGCGGGCTTTCTACAGACAGAAAACATTGGGATAGAGAAAGTAATCTGCAACGTCGTCGCTAACCCAAATATTCGGTACGTGGTCTTATGTGGGGTTGAGTCGGCGGGGCACCATCCCGGACAAAGCTTCGAAGCTTTCATGAAGAATGGTGTCGACGACAAGAGAGGGATCATAGGGGCAGTATCCCTAACTCCATACCTCTATAACGTTTCGATTGAAGCAATAGAGAGGTTCCGCAAGCAAGTTGAACTAGTAGACCTCCTGATTGAGGATGACAGAAAGCTTAGGATCGATCCCGAAGCAATAAAGAAGATAATTGACGCCTGCATCCAGGAAGAACTAACATCGATCCTCGGCTTCACGTTATGCGATCCAGGAGCCTACCCTAGCCCGCCCATCTGTCAAGAAACTACTTGGAGAGTTGAGAGGCCTTGGGCAAAATATCCTGAGAAAGATGCCGAAACAATGAGGAAGATAGAGGAGATGGCTGCACTCAGATCCAAGGAAGAAACGGAACGAGGGAAACGTCGAAGAGAAAGCGAAGAATTTCTAGAACTGCTATTTCCAAGAAAGAACTCTGAAAATAAAGTGAAGTAGCTGTAGGTATTGGTTTAAAATATTTACAAGTATGAACCTAAAAGCCTCAATATGGTCGAGTTACAGATTCGATACTGAAAGAACTCGAAGGAATTGTTGGACCTGAGAATGTCACTACGAGAACTGAGGAAATAATTTGTTACATGAGAGATTCGTCGCCACTCAAGTTCAAGGCCGATGTGATAGTAAGATCAACCAAGGCTGAGCAAGTTTCCGCCATTCTCAAGTTAGCCAGCAGGAAAAGAATTCCAGTGACTCCCAGAGGGGCTGGCACCGGCGCAGCAGGCTCGACTGCAAACAGTGCGTCTATAGTGACGGAATCCTCAGCTTTTTTCCTCCAGCAGCGATATGATGACCCTCGCGATGCTGTTCCCGATAGACGGCAGTGCGATAAGACCTCTCATCCCTTTGAGTCTGTAAATATCGGCCAGATTCTCATCTAGCTCGTCAACAGTCCACGCAGCCTTGCGGTAGGCCCAGACGCTGTGCTCTGACTCTCCATCCAGCTCCATCTCGTAGGCTCTGAGGAATAGGTTCTCGGCGATTCTCTTGTTCACAACCAGCCCTTCTCCACGTAGGATGGGGCGAGGCATGCGGTAGGGTATACCGTGGCGGCGGC
>CAYZRW010000037.1:0-14188 GCA_964480955.1 uncultured Candidatus Bathyarchaeia archaeon
GAGTAATCAAGAATTGGTACTTAAGGTCCCACCGACCCTAGATTGGACAGAACCGCTGGACAAAAGACTTTTTAGCGAGCCAACCTCTACCTTCGGAAGCCTCAGTGGAATGTCTATGCCTACATGGAGATACTCTGTCAGGGAACTTGATCCTAAGAGGTCTGTGAAGTGTGCTGGTCGAGAGATCAGAATCTCTCCAAAGGCCGCAACCGAGATCTGTAAGGCAATAAAGGGGATGAAGTTGCCTGAGGCCAAGAAGTTGCTTGAGGATGTTGCGGAGAAGAGGAGGTCCATCCCCTACAGACGTTACAAGAAGGAGGTACCTCACAAGGGAGCCCAAGGATTCCACGCCGGACGCTACCCCGTCAAGGCCGCCAACAGGATACGCAGGCTAATTGAGGAACTTGAGTCCAACGCCGAGTATAGAGGCCTCGACCCGGAGAAAGTCAAGATAATCCACGCGGCTTCTCATAGAGGAATGAAGGTGAGGAAGTACATACCGAGAGCCTTCGGCAGGGCATCGCCATACTTCAACACTCTAACGCACATAGAGCTTGTCGGTTACGAGGCAGAATAGGTCGACCACTCAGACGATCTCCGTCCACAAGTTGCAGAGTCAAGTTTACAGAATACTCCACTCTTGCCAGAGATCCTTCAGCTTTCTTTCTGAACAAGCGGCGGGAGATCACAGGCGAAGTTATACGCTTCGCCGCGTTTCTCGGGTAAAAGGTATTACACAAAAAGGTTAAATGTATTACCTTCCAAAAATACCAGCGGAAAGCGATGATGAACCCGTTGGTCTGCCCGCACTGCAACGAGATCCTTGCCCCCGAAGATTATTATCTCCACATATACCTTTGCGACGCCTGCATCCAAGCAGACGAGATCTAAGTCAAGCTGATTTCTTCAGCCAGGACAGGCAGCCGTGAATATGGTACATTGAGCTGGGGCCATGGGTGAGTCCCTCATAGTCCTACAGGCAGACCAAAACTTGAAACAGACCAGCCTTCTCCAAGTGTAAACCTCTAACTAGTAATCGCCAGGAGTAACCGTACCCCACAAGAACATGCCAGGTCTCCTCGCTCGCCAAGATCCGAAGCCACTATGGAAGACCGCCTGACCTTACAGTGACGGTACTCCCCACAACAAATCAACAATTGTATGGAGCTTCTGGTCCTGCTTTTCACGAAAGACGGCGACACTGCTCAGGATGGTCTCTCCGCCACCGAAGATCTTCAGTACGGTGGGAGCTGGGAAGAGAAGGCGGACTATCTGGACCCTCTAGTGTTTCCTGAAGGACAGTCCAGAACCCCGCCAAAACTTGTGGGAGACTCTCCCCGACTCTTGTAGCGGTTACTAACCGTTTGTTTCTCTCGTCACATTTCTAGGAAGTTTAAATATGAGTTGAAGGTATGTTGCTAGACCGGCCACAAATCAGGATGAAGTTAACTCATCCAATCACCCGAATAACATTCACGGTGCAGCGTCAAGTTGGATATCGAAAAATCTCGATCGGCTCCTTCAGCATGGTCCTACGCCAGTCCATCAACCGCCAAATGATGAGCAGCCATGTCCGTCCACAAGTACTTCATCAAGGACGTATCCAAGAAGAGCCAGATCGACGAGTTTCTGAGTAGAGAGTTGAGGAAAGCCGGCTACAGCCGGGTAGAACTCACAAAGACCCCTATGGGCACAAGGGTCGTAATCTTCGCAGCCAAACCGGGCATAGTGATAGGCAGGAGAGGCCAAAGCGTAGCGGAACTCACCAAGATATTGGAGGAGAAGCTCAGCTTGGAGAATCCCCAGATCTCCATAGCCTCCGTCGAGCTTCCTGAACTCGACCCCAAGATAATGGCTTCACAGATAGCGATGGCCCTTGAGCGAGGCGTCCACTTCAGGAGGGCAGCATACTGGGCTATGAGTCGAATCATGGACGCAGGGGCTTTGGGAGTCGAGGTTACCATAAGCGGCAAATTGACGACCCAACGTTCAAGGACCGAGAAGTACCGCCAAGGCTACATATTGAAGGCGGGCGACCAAGTAGAGAAGCAGGTCCTGGCAGCCACCACCTACAGCCAGCTGAAGCCCGGGCTGGTCGGTGTCAAAGTCTCCATTCTGCCCCCTAACTTTGAATTCATCGATAGACCATCCCTCAAAGTAACCTCACCTGAACCCATTCCTGAAGCTGAAAAGACCGGTGTGGAAGAGACCAAGGAAGAAGTCAAAGCGGGAGAGGAGGAAGCAGTTGCCGATTCTGAGAAAGCGTGAACTCAAACAGATGCTTCCAGAAGAACGCGAAAAGAAACTCACTGAGTTACGAACAGAACTCGTACACCTCAGAACCATGGTCGCGTCAGGGGGCACCGTCGAGAACCCAGGCAGGATAAAAGAACTCCGCAGAACTATAGCCAGACTCCTCACCATAGAAGCCGAACAAAAGAAGAAAGGTGGAGCGCCGAATGACTGAGATTACTCCCTTCAACTTGGTGAGGCACGAACTGATAGGTTTGGATGCGAGGGTCTCTAAGAGCCCCAACAGGCAACTCGTCGGATTGAGAGGGAGAATAATCGACGAGACCAAGAAAACCTTGACATTGAAGAGCGGCCCAAGACACGTCACACTGCCGAAGGACGTCGTCCAACTCCGCCTCAGCCTACCCAAAGGCGAGATAGTGAAGCTTGACGGGAGAGCGATAGTCGCAAGGCCTGAGGACCGGATCAAGATGAAGGTGAGAAGATGGTGATGCGTAACGTAGGCCTCAAAGTCAAAGGACCCCGCAAGAGCTGCGACGACAAGTTATGCCCCTTCCACGGAAGACTAGGAGTCAAGAGAAGAACATTAACAGGCACAGTCGCAAGTAGCAAGATGAACGGAACCGTGACGGTTGAGCGAGACTACCTCCACTACACCCCCAAGTATCTAAGATATGAGAGGAGGCGCAGCCGGATAATGGCCCACAGCCCCCCCTGCCTCGAGGTGAAGGAGGGAGACAAGGTCACAATCGCAGAGTGCAGACCACTAAGCAAAGAGGTCTCTTTCGTCGTTGTCGAGAAACTGACCGGGACAGAGTAAGGTGAATAGTAATGCCCGCGCCCAAGACCAGAGCAGTAAGTGCAAGAGGAGTAATCGAATACAGGCCTCGCATAGCAAGAGGCCTCCCAGCCGGAAGCATCTTGGTCTGCGCAGACAATACTGGAGCAAAAGAACTCAGGCTGATAAACGTCGTAGGATACAAGGGTCGCCTCAGAAGGGTTCCAGCAGCCTGCATCGGAGATATGGTCGTAGTCTCAGTCTCCAAGGGAACCCCTGACCTCAGACGTCAAATGTTTCCAGCAGTAGTCATCAGACAGAGGAGACTCTTCAGAAGACCCGACGGAATGAGGGTACAGTTCGAGGACAACGCCGCCGTCATAATGACCCCTGAGGGCGAACTCAAAGGAACCGAGATCCGGGGCCCGGTAGCGAGAGAAGCTGCTGAGAGGTGGCCTCGAGTAGCAAACCTCGCCAGCATAGTCCTCTGAGGTTGACTGATCTTGAAAACGGCGAAACCGAGGAAACAGAGAAGACTCGTTGCGGTAGCCGCTGAGAAAGAGAGGCAGAAGTTTATGGGCGCTACACTCTCCGAGAAGCTCAGGGAGAAGTACGGAGTCAGGTCTATACCCGTCAGAAAGGACGATACAGTAAAGATCCTCAGAGGGGACTTCGCCGGAATCGAGGGAAAGGTGGTTGAGACGGACCATCGGAAGCAGAGAGTAACGGTTGAGGGAGTCACAAGAGAGAAAGTCTCTGGGGAGCAGAAGCGAGTCCCAGTACACGTCTCAAAAGTCATGATCACAAACCTGAATCTGAGCGACAGTTGGCGTTCAGAGAAGCTTGAGAGGAAGACTGAAGAGGCAAAGAGCGAAGAGCCCAAGGAGACTGCGTGACGATGGGAAAGAAAGGTGGATCCAGACACGTCAAGAGGCTTCCCGCACCATCCTTCTGGCCAATACATGTGAAAGAGTTCAAGTGGACGATAAGGCCGTGTCCCGGACCCCACCGGAGGACAAGGTCAATTCCCCTCTCGACCGTTCTCAGAGAGATCCTGAACTACGCAAAGACAGCGAGAGAGGCCAAGAAGGTAATCTCGAAAGGAGGGGTGAAGATCGACGGCGAGACCGGAAGAGAGGAAAAGTATCCGGTAGGTCCTATGGACGTTCTTGAGATCCCTGACGCCAAATCAACCTTCAGAATGATTCCCTTCCCGGCGAAGGGATTATCACTACTCAAGATAACGAAGGATGAGGGCGGATTCAAACTCTGCCGGATCGACGGCAAAGTCACCCTGAGCGGCGGAAGAATCCAACTCAACCTCAGCGACGGCGGAAACATCGTCCTAAAGCCTGAGGCCGCCTCTACAGGAGACTTCTACAAGACAAGGGACACAATCCAACTCGGGATACCGAACCAGAAGATCCTTGGACACATCAAGTTCGCCGAGGGCAAGTACGGCTTGGTCGTAGCCGGAAGAAACATTGGAAGACATGGAAAGATAGTCTCGATAGAGAAGGCCGCAACGGCAAAGGATGCCACAGTCACAATTCAGGACAGACAGGGCCAAATCTTCCGAACAGTAGCCGAATATGTATACGCAGTCGGCGACGACGAACCTATAATCAAGTTGCCTGAGGGCTAGATGGAGAATGGCTGCAGTAACGACTCAACTTGAGAACCCGATGCGGAAGATCAGAATAGGAAAGGTTACAGTGAATATTGGAGTCGGCAAGTCTGGAGAGCAACTAGAGAAGGCCAAGAAAGTTCTCCAACAGATCACTGGCCAAACCCCAAGTTCACGCAGAGCAAGAAGGACCATCAAGGACTTCGGCATCAGGAAGGGAGAGCCCATAGCGTGCATAGTCACACTGAGAAGAGAGAAGGCTGCAGAGTTCCTCAAGACCTCCCTGGCAGCCGTCGGCAACAGACTGAAAGAATCAGCGTTCGACCATTATGGAAACTTCGCGTTCGGAATAAAGGAGCATATAGAGATACCTAGAACTAGGTATGTTCCTGAACTTGGAATATTCGGTATGGACGTGACGGTCACCCTGGAGAGGCCTGGATACAGAGTGAGACGAAGAACCTACCACAGCTCAAGCATCGGCAAGCCACACCTGATAAGAAAGGATGAGGCCATCGACTTTGTGAGGCATAGCTTCGGGGCAGAGATCGTTCTGGAGGAGGCTCAATGAAACAGAAGCCCAAGAAGGAGAGGAGAATAGGGAAGGGCAGCAGATCCTGCAGGAGATGCCGCCAACAAGGCCCCGTCATAAGAAAGTATGGGTTGATGCTCTGCCGCCAATGCTTCAGGGAACTAGCGATCTCCCTAGGATTCAGAAAGTATGAGTGAGGCCAAGTAAAATGACTCTACTCGATCCCCTGGCAAATGCGCTCTCAACAGTAGTTGAGAATGAGAAGAGGCGAAAGAGGGAATGTCTAGTATGGCCAGCGTCAAAACTGATGGGGCAGGTTCTGAGGGTCATGCAGAAGAACGGGTACATAGGCGAGTTCGAGTCCATAGATGATGGGAGGTCTGGAAAATTCAAGATCCAGCTACTGGGCAGAATAAGCAAGTGCGGAGTTGTGAAGCCGAGGTACCCAGTCAAACTTGACAGACTCGAGTTCTGGGAGAAGAGGTACCTGCCGTCAAGGGAACTCGGCACCCTAATTCTCACCACATCGAAGGGAGTTATTTCGAACAGGGAAGCAAAGGAGAAGCGTACAAGCGGAAGACTCATCGCATACGTGTACTAGGAGGACAGGCCCAATTGGTTATGAATAGTGTTGAGAGGACAGTTGAGATTCCACCAGAAGTCAATCTTGAGTTGGCTGGGAGAATAGTCAAGGTAACCGGACCCAAAGGAACCCTGCTTGAAGACCTCTCACATCTACCGGTCAGCCTCACCCTCAAAGATAGAAGATTGACGGTTGGAGTAACATGGCCGAGAAAGAGGGAGTACGCAATGGTTGGAACAGCGGTCGCACACGTCAGAAACATGATCAGGGGGGTGACCCAAGGCTTCAGGTACAAGCTGAAGGTGGTCCACGCACACTTTCCAATGAACATCAAGGTCAACCAGGAGAAGAGAGTCCTCCTGATAGAGAACTTCACAGGGGAGAAGTCGCCTAGAACTGCGAGACTTGTTGGGGACGTATCGGTCAAGGTCTCTGAGGACGAGATAACTGTAGAAGGCATAAACCTCAGAGACGTAAGCCAAACAGCCGCAAACATAGAGGCGACCACAAAGATCAAGGACAAGGACCAGCGGGTCTTCCTAGACGGCATCTACATCTCAGAGAAGACTTAGCGGGTCGAGAACCATGGCCAAAGATATGCCGCGACGCAGAAAAAGCTCGAAGCCAAGGATCAGGCGTCAAGAGAGCTGGCGTTACGTAAGAGTCTCGGAGAGCTGGAGGAGACCCAGGGGCAAGACAAGCAGGATGAGGATAGGAAGAAGAGGCTGGCCGACCAGCCCAGCCGCGGGCTACAGGAGCCCAAGAGAATACAGGGGGATACATCCGTCGGGCCTACGTGAGAAGCTGGTCAATAGACCCGAAGAACTTGAGGGCCTCTCTCCCGAGAAAGACGCTGTGAGGATAGCGGCCACAGTCGGCGGACGGAAAAGGGTTGCGATAATCGACCAAGCCCAGAGACTCGGGTTAACCGTCCTTAATCCCAAAGTACCAGAGACGGTTGAGGCGGAAGCCGCAGCCCCGCCGGAAGAGATGGCGGAAACCCCTGAGGCCTCCGAACCGACCGAGACAGAAAAAGAAGCTGAAGAGTCCAAGACGGTGAATCAAGAATGAGCCTGACAGGACAGAAGCGAATGGCAGCCTCACTACTGAAAGTGGGCCAGTCAAGGATCTGGATAGACCCAGAACAAGTCGAGAAGGTCGAGTCAGCGATAACCAAGGCCGAGATTCGCAGACTCATACATGAAGGCGTAGTAGCCGCCAGACCGAAAGGCGGTGTAAGCCGAGGCAGACACAGACTCAAGATCGCGAAGAAGACTGGTAGAGGCCCGGGCTCAAAGAAGGGCTCCAGACACATCGGCAAGATATCCTGGGTCGGTAAGATAAGAATCCTCAGGTCAAGGCTCAAGGAGCTGAGGAATAAGAGAATCATAACAAAGCAGGTCTACCGCAAACTCGTCCAGATGGCCAAGGGAGGAGCCTTCAGAAACACAGCCCACCTCAACGAATACTTGGAGGCACACAACCTAACAAGGAGAAGATGATTTTGGCGAGAGGCCCAACATACAACCTCCCGTTCCGCAGAAGGAGGGAGATGAAGACAGACTACGAGAAGCGAAGAGCCCTCCTAGCCTCAGGCCTACCACGCCTAGTAATCAGGATAACTGGGAAACACGTAGTCGCCCAACTTACCGAGGCGACACCTCAAGGCGACAGAGTCTTGGCTTCCGCCAACTCTGCCGAGTTGACTGGAAACTACGGATGGAAAGGCGGATCCAGAGACCTCCCAGCAGCCTACCTCACAGGCCTCCTCGCAGGCATAAGGGCCAGTTCAAGAACTGTAAAAGAGGCCATCATAGACGTCGGGTTGAGAAGGGTGACCAAAGGCTCAAGGGTCTTCTCCGCCCTGAAGGGCGCTGTGGACTCAGGACTGGAGATCCCGCATGGCGAGGAAGTCCTCCCAGACCAAGCCAGAGTGAGGGGCGAACACATAGCGAGCTACGCAAAGGAACTATCGTCGCTCCCAGAGCAATATAAGAGGCGATTCTCAAGATACTTGGCCGCTGGACTCAAACCTGAAAGCCTCCCCGAACATTTTGACGAGGTCAAGGGTAGGATGTTAGAGTCACACAAGAAGGAGGCGCAGCCACCATGAGCGAGACATCGACAAAGACGCCTGAGGTTGGTTGGACCCCGAAGACCAGAATAGGCAAACTCGTACAGGAAGGAAAGATAACCTCCCTCAAGGAGGTATTCATCCAAGGCCAGAGGGTGCTCGAGCCAGAGATAGTCGACGTGCTCCTGCCAAACCTCCAACAGAAAGTTCTGGGAATAGGCCTAGTCCAGAAACAGACCGATGCTGGTGAACGTTCAAGATTCAAGGCCGTAGTCGCCGTGGGCGACGGTGAGGGATACTTGGGAGTCGGGCTGGGGAAGGCCAACCAGGTCAGAACAGCCATAGGCAAGGCTACGGCCCAAGCGAAGCTGGCTGTGGTGCCTATCAGAAGAGGTTGCGGGAGCTGGGAGTGCGGATGCGCCCTCCCCCATTCATTACCATTCAAAGTTCAGGGGAAATGTGGAAGCGTAAGAGTCGAGATATATCCTGGGCCGAGAGGCTTGGGCCTAGTGGGCGGCGAGGTTGTCAAGACGATCCTAGGCCTTACAGGAATAAGAGACTGCTGGACAAGAAGCTTCGGCTCAACCAATACAATGACCTCGGTAGCCTACGCGGTCTACGACGCCCTCAAGAACTCTTACACAATGACGACACCAACGAGCTGAGCGTCAAGCCACGCAGTAGAGAATCTCAAGGTAAGGTTTCATGAAGAAAGTAAGGAAAGGTTGTCTGCTCACCATAAGGGCAAGAGGCTCAGCCGGGCTGAGACATCAAGTCAAGGCGACGCTGAGGCAACTAGGCCTGAACCGGAGAAACCAAGCCATACTGCTAATGGACAGCCCTGAGACAAGGGGAACCCTCAGGAGACTGAAGGATACACTCTTCTGGGGGGAAGCAACCGAGGAGATCCTGACCTCACTGTTCATCTCCAGGTCAAGAGTCTCCGGGGCTGGAAGACTGACCGACGCTGAAGCAAAGAAGAGGTTTGGCGTCGAGAACATCAAGACCCTTGCGAAGCTGCTGAGCAGCGGGGACTTGAAACCTCAAGAACTGAAGAGACGCGGCCTATCAACAAGGTTCAACCTACACCCACCCAAAGGAGGATTCAGGGGAAGCCTCAAAGACCCCTCGGGAAAGGGTGGGGAACTAGGGTTCAGAACAGAATCCTTCCAAGAAGTCGTTGAGAGAATGATTTAGGGGGTTAGGGAGCGACGGCGACAAGAAAGAGAAAGACTAGGAGGTTGCGAGGTTCAAGAACCCACGGCTGGGGAGTATCAGGCCAACATAGAAAAGGCGGAATGAGAGGTGGAAGGGGCAGGGCAGGAACCTTCAAACATAAGTGGACAAGCGTCCTCAGATACGGTGAAGAATTACGAAGCGTAGGCTTCACAAGCCCCAAGAGTCTGAGGAAGACCAAGACAATAAATGTTGGTGAACTCAACCTCCTCACACAACAGACTGTAGAGAAAGAGAAGACTCCAGTCACCATCGACCTGACAGAGCTTGGCTTCGAGAAGCTTCTTGGCGGGGGCTCAGTCCAGAAGGCCTTCAACATCAAGGTTGCCAAGTACTCTAAGTCTGCCGCCAGAAAGATTGAGGCTGCAGGAGGATCAGTAACCGCGGGGAACTAGGGTGAGGACTTGCCGAGATTCATAGAGCTCTTCAAACCATTAGTCAGATTCTTCCCAGACGTAAAGAAGCCTGAGCGGAGGGTTGCGTTCAACGAGAAGCTCTTCTGGACAGCAATCGTTCTAGTAGCCTATCTGGTGATGTCTGAGATTCCCCTCCTAGGAGTTGGGAAAGGCGGAGCTCAAGACCCTCTCGGAGCGCTCAGGGTGATCTTTGCCTCTAACAGAGGAACCTTGATGGAGCTTGGGATCGGCCCAATAGTCACAGCCGGCCTCATACTCCAGATACTGAGCGGCTCCAAGATGATCGATGTCGACATGTCAAACCCTGAGGATAGGTCCCTATTCACAGGCGCGAGCAAAGTGCTCGCAGTCTTCATGACGATCTTTGAGGCGCTGGCCTACATCATAGGCGGGGCATACGGACCCCTGAGGGTTCAAACCCAGATTGCAATCCTAGCTCAACTCGTAGCAGCAGGAATCATACTGATGCTTCTTGATGAGCTACTGCAGAAGGGCTGGGGATTGGGGAGCGGAATAAGCCTCTTCATAGCCGCTGGAGTTGCCCAGAGGATATGGTGGGACATGGTCGCCCCGATGGGTCCAATGGAGGACCAAAAATACCTTGGAGCCTTCCTAGCCTTCGGCCAGTCCCTACAGATGGGTGAGGGAGTAAACAGCCTATTCAGAAGCGGCGGCCTCCCAGACATGGTCGGCCTCATAACGACGGCCCTAGTGATCATGATAGTGATCTATGCAAACGGGCTTAAAGTCAGTATCCCGGTCTCGTACGCGAGGTACAGAGGCTTCCGCGGAACCTTCCCAATAAAGTTCCTATACGTCTCAAACATCCCAGTCATCTTTGCAGCAGCCCTCTTCGGAAACGTCTACTTCATAAGCCAGATGGTCTGGCAGAGATACAACCAGATGAACACAAACTTCTGGCTGAATCTTATTGGAACATTCAGTATGGCTGAGAGGAACGTTACGCCTACAGGAGGCCTAATCTATTTTCTCGCACCACCCAGAAGCCTGACCGGGCTACTAGCAGACCCGGCCAGGGCGGGCATCTACGCCCTCATATTCATCCTCGTCTGCGTCTTCTTCTCCGCAACATGGGTTGAGGTTGGAGGGATGGATGCCAAGTCTGTCGCACAGCAACTTCTCGACTCAGGCATGCAGGTGGAGGGATTCAGGAGGTCGAGTTTACCGATACAGCAGCTTCTCTCACGCTACATCCCTACCGTGACGATTCTTGGTGGGGCGGCGGTGGGGACTATAGCCGCGTTCGCAGACTTCCTAGGCGCCTTCGGCTCTGGAACAGGGATCCTCCTGACCATAGGCATCCTGGAACAGTACTACCAACTCCTGGTGAGGGAGAGGGTGAGCGAGATGTTCCCGGCTGTGAGGGCCTTCCTAGGCGAGTGAAGGCCTTGGGTCCAACCATAATCCTCACAGGCACACCTGGAGTCGGCAAAAGCTCTGTTGTCGATGAACTCATCAAGCTTGCTGAAAGGGAGGGTATAGGACTCAGAGTCATAAACTTCGGCACAACCATGAAGAGGCTTCTGGAATCTGCTGGAGAGGATATTCACCGGGACAACATAAGAAGGGAGGGTTTGAGCCTCCAGAGGAGAATCCAACTTGAAGCGGCTAGAGAGATATCCAAGATGCGAAACAAAGAAGTCTTGGTCGTTGATACTCACATGTTCATAAGGACACCGGCAGGTGCGCTCCCCGGACTCCCAGAGAGCGTCCTGAAGGAACTTGACCCCTCACTTCTGGTCTTGGTTGAAGCTGCCCCCGAAGACATAGCCACGAGAAGAGGCGGCGACCACGACAGAAGAAGAGACAAGCAGAACTTGGATGATGTAAAGTCTGACCTGGAATTGGGCAGGAGGATAGCGGCCGCCTGCTCAGTAGTCGCAGGGGTTCCAGTCCAAATAATAAGGAATGAGGAAGGACAGAAACATGAGGCAGCCAAGAAGATTCTTGACCTAGTCAAGGAGGTAAGTTGAGAGCTTGTTTGAGGAAGTCTGGTCCTGGCTGATGATGTCTCTGGAGCCATATGGTGTGAGGCCTTACTCAACAATATTCGTACTCGCAGTGGCACTTGCCCTTTCGCTCACGACAAACTTGGCAAACCGCCTCCTCGTCGATGTGGAGAGGATGAAGTCCGTCATGGAGGAGGTTAAGGCTTGGAGGAAAGATTTTGACGAGGCCAGAAAGACGAACAACAAACAATTGATGGCAAAGGCGATGAAGAAGCAGAAGGCGGTCATGCAACTCCAGAGCAAGGCGATGTGGGATAGGATGAAGGTTAGCTTCATGTACCTCGGGCCGTTCTGGATAATCTTCTATGTTCTGAGCAGCTTCTTCAAGAACAGCGCGGTAGCCGTCTCACCATTCACATTCCCATTCCTACTGGGCAACGATTTGCCCTTCGTAACCTGGTACATAGTCTGCTCACTCGCGCTGAGCCTCCCCCTCTCAAGACTCCTAGGCGTCAACCCTGAGATGTGACAAACCTCTCAACCTGAAACCTTTGATTCAGAAAAATCATGGTGAGGTTGATGGGCCTAGTGATTACAGTAGGCGGGCTGCACGGAACGGGGAAGACAACATATGCAAGAGCCCTCTCCGAACAATTTGGGCTCAGACACGTCTCAGCCGGAGAGACCTTCAGAGAGATGGCTGAGCGAAGGAACTTGAAACTGGACGATCTAAATAACGTCGCCGAGTCAGACCCGACGATAGATAGGGAGATAGACGAGAAGATGAAAGAGGAAGCCTCCAAAGGAGACGTTGTCCTAGACGGCCAACTTGCAGCTTGGATGGCACAGGACAAAGCCGACCTGAAGATACTTCTGATAGTCCCAAAAGAGGTGAGGCTGCGCAGAGTCGCTGAGAGAGAGAACCTCAGCCTCGAGGAGGCTGAGAAGCAGACTCTGGGCAGAGAGGAGGTTGAGAGGGAACGCTACAGAAGATACTACGGGATAGATGTGGCGGACCCCTCAATATACGACTTGATAGTCGACACAAACCTCTACCCGCTTGAGGAGATGACGAAAATTCTTAAGAAGATAGTCGGCGACTACATTGGCGAAATCAGAAAGAAAAGGGATAGATAGATGCCGACACTTGAGGTTGGAAGGGTCTGCGTCAAGAACCTTGGGAGAGAGAAGGGGAGAAGATGCGTCGTCGTCGACTCAATGGACAAGAACTTCGTCCTAGTCACAGGGCCACAGAAGATAACCGGTGTGAAGAGGAGAAGGGTCAACATCACACATCTCGACCAGACGGAAGAGAAGGTTGACATAAAGAAGGGTTCGACTGACGAGGAAGTGATGCGGGCTCTAGAGAAGAGCAAGGTTCAAACCCCCAAACCCAAGGCTGACGGCAGACGCAAACCACCCTGAAATACAGCAGACAGAATATGAGCACTACTTAATTCTGAGGCCTGCACAATCCAATGGACTGAAGGTTCATGAAGGAAAAAGCTCCAGTCTGGAACGTGAAGAGAGAGCTGAGGATCCTGACTCAGGTAGACACCAATGTGCAGTTTGGAAAGAAACCCTTGGAGAGGTCTATTGAGGAACATATCAGACTAGGAATAATAAACCTGGACAAGCCTCCAAACCCTTCAAGCCACGAGGTCGTGGCCTGGGTGAAGAGGATTCTTGGAGTGTCACACGCCGGCCACGGTGGAACCCTAGAGGCCGAGGCGCCGGGGAGACCCGATGGTCACAGGCGTACTCCCAGTCGCACTTGAGGACGCGACTAAGGCCATCCAAGCATTCCTCCTCTCGGGAAAGGAATATGTCTGTCTGATGCAGCTCCACAGCGACGTTGCCGAACAGGACATAAGGTCGATCCTTAGAGACTTCACCGGCGAAATCTACCAGAAGCCCCCCCTCAGAGCGTCCGTGAAGAGAGAAGTCAGGAAGAGGACAATATACGCGATAAACCTCCTCGAGATCGATGGGAGAAGAGTCCTCTTCAGAGTAGCCTGCCAAGCCGGAACATACATCAGGAAACTCTGCTCAGACATAGGCGAGGCCGTAGGCTGCGGAGCCCACATGAGGGAGTTGAGGAGAACCAGAGCTGGACCCTTCACAGAGGACGAGAACAACTACACACTCCACGAGCTTCAGGAGGCAAAGAGGATTCACGTCGAGGAGGGCCGCGAAGAAGGGTTGAGGAAAGTGGTGAGGCCAGTCGAGGAAGCCTTCGAGTACATACCAAAGATCTATATTCGAGACTCCGCCGTCGACGCGATCTGCCACGGAGCCGAACTTGCGGTTCCCGGAATAGTCAGTTTAGAGACGGAAATAAGACCGAGGAGCCCTGTTGCGATCTTCACACTGAAAGGTGAGGCCGTAGCTCTTGCAGAGTCTCAGCTCACCACGGAAAGTATCCTAGAGGCCGAAAAAGGTATAGTTGCAAAGACGAAGAGAGTCATCATGAGGCCTGGGACATACCCCAGAGAATGGAAAAGCAGACAGAGATCGACATAATAACAGCTTTAAGCTGGACTGCAAACCACGAATGTTTAAGCCGGGATTCCCGAGCCTGGTACGGGGCAGTTTCACAAAGAAGCCCATGCCTGGAGACGGGCTTGAGAGCCTGTGGTCCTTACGGGCCTCGTGGGTTCAAATCCCACTCCCGGCGCCACTCTCTGAGCTTGGTTCAGTTAAAGCCCACCCGAGTATG
>CAYZRW010000038.1:0-12304 GCA_964480955.1 uncultured Candidatus Bathyarchaeia archaeon
TATGATAACGGAGAGACCGTGGGGTCATGGGTTCAAATCCCACCCGGCCCACCACCATTCAGGTTCAAGTCCTTCCCAATTATAGCAGAGACAATGATCTCTGCCGGCAATCTATCTTGAATCAAGGATTCATGCTTAAGCTGCTTGTCAGCCTGTTCTAAACATTAATGTTATGAGGACATCTGCTCGTCTTTAGGCATTGGTGTGTAAGACACACACCTACAGATGATGAGGTAAAGAGATAGTGAGGGATTAACATAAAGGAAATTGGTCTTTTTGGTTCAAGAGTAACGATGAATCGTTTGCTGGGGTTGCTTGTCGCCATCTTGATAGTCTCAAATATCTATCTTGGACTTGTTTATAGCTAGGCAGATCTTGATCGAAGAAACGCTCTTGGATTAGCATTGATGCAGGCGAGGGGGCCGTTAGGTGAGTCTATTCATATAATGAATGTAACAATAGAGAGGCGCCAGATTGACTTGGAACTCTGGGAAGTCATGTTGAGAGACCTCATTGAGCATTCACGATTCTACCCTGTAATCGCATACCTTGATGGAAGACATAAGTCGCAGTGGATGTCGATGCATGATGGAATAGACAGTGTGATTCGTACTATCAGCAATATGATTCAAACTTATAACACGATGAATATCTCTGTCATAGGCTTGAACGATGAGTCGTCGGTTCCAATAATCTCAGTCAGAGACGGCCTGCTCCTAGCTGAGAGAGCATCTCCAAGAACCATCACAATCGGATCAGCTCCTGAAGTTACTGTTTCAGATGATGTGATGAATGCGGCCTGTGCTTTGAATGGGCTACAAACCCAACTGAATGAGATGCAGAAGATAGCCCCAGAGTAAATTTGCTCTCTTGACACTAAACCTAACATATCACGGTATTCCGTCATGTCTCAGTGAGGGTGACTGGCAAGATTATGGTTAGATCCTCCTACTCTTTGGCTTCTTGATCATGAGGAAGGATGTCTGGGCCTTGCGGAGTAGTGTAGCAGCCATCACTGTAATTGTCTTGATCGCCTTCACAGTTGGCATCTATTACTATCCCCAGATGCCAGATGATATGGCTTCTCACTGGAATGCTCAAGGGGAAGTGGACGGCTACATGCCAAGATTTTGGGCGTTGTTTCTAGTGCCGCTCATTACCGTCGGATTAACACTGCTCTTCATCTTGATACCTAAAATAGATCCGTTGAGAGCCAATATTGAGAAATTTAGAAGATACTATGACCGATTCACAGTCATAATAGTTGGATTTCTGTTTTACATGTATCTTCTAACGGTTCTATGGAACATGGGCATGAGATTCTGTATGTTGCAGCTTCTAGCCCCTGCTTTCGGAATACTCTTCTACTATACTGGCGTACTAGCTGAGAATGCGGAGAGAAACTGGTTCATAGGTATAAGGACACCGTGGACTTTAAGCAGTGAAGAGGTTTGGGAGAAGACCCATAGGATCGGTGGCAAGCTCTTCAAGATCACTGGCATAACCGCTTTCTTAGGAGTCTTCTTCCCGAGCTACTCCATACTTCTCATCCTTATCCCAGTAATCTTAGCTTCAGCCTATACAGTAGTTTATTCATACTTTGAATATCAAAAACAGGTAACTCAGCAGTGAGAAGTCAGCTATTCTCCTAAGCCCGAATTAGTTTCTATAGGTAGAAACCTGCCCGATTGTCTTTTTGAGGCTTGACTTAGCTCTGATGACCACTAGCTATGCATCTACCTGTACCTACAGTTTCTTCGTGGCTGTCACAACAGCTTTCAGTTTGTAGACATCCATCTTGACCGGGTCTGATAATGTTAGTGATAAAGGATGAGTTTCTAGAAATTTTGGAAAAGAAAGAGGTCTTGTTTAGGCCTTACGCTCTTTGTGAGCAATGACTACTACTATGACCCCAGCAAGTCCCATTAAAGCTATGTAGGGCGCCAGAATAGCAAGCTTATTGACAGGGCCCAAAATGCCGCCGACAGGAACTGTTATTTGCCCCACCACGATCCGGATCATTAAGTCCCCAGCTGGAGGCTGA
This sequence comes from uncultured Candidatus Bathyarchaeia archaeon, assembly GCA_964480955.1. Lineage (GTDB taxonomy): Archaea > Thermoproteota > Bathyarchaeia > 40CM-2-53-6 > RBG-13-38-9 > CAYZRW01. The sequence goes on from CAYZRW010000038.1 coordinate 2,045, forward strand.
GGGAATGAGCCGAATAGGGTCCAGCTGCCCGGGCTTCCATAGTAGGACCTACCGTTTGGGTCTGTGCCATCCCAACCAATCCCTGGACTATCAAATGTTTCGTATTCTATGGCGACGTAGAAGTCTCCTGAGACCTCTAAGTTGCATGCGGTTAAGTCGACCTCAAACCATCCAGTAGAGGTTGGAGTTACTTCTAGAGGCGACGTCAACAGATCAGTCGTTCCGTCGCTTCCGATGATGTGGATCTTGAAAGCAGCTGGCTTATCAAATAGGTAGTATCTAGCCTTCATTATTCTGGCTTTGAACCAGCCGTCCGGGAGAGTGAAGAGGACAGCCTGATATCCACCCACACCCATCCCTGACCTTCCATCAGCGACGCCATCATCATAGGCCAACTCGGTCTGCGCAAACGCACCTTGCATAAAGGAAGAAGATAGTAGAATGGTCAAGATAGTAACGGGAAGGAGCCTAACCCACATCCTATTCATGAATATCCTGCCCCTTTAAAATAGTCTGATTTTCTCTAGATATGAACATGTTGTAGTCATAATTGTTGGTTCGAAAGGATTGACCTGTTGGTTTCGGCAGCTGTATGGAGTTCTTCAGTAGCTTTTAACTACGCCGGCTTCTGGGCCTGTGAAGATGACGATTCTGTGGGCTTTGATGAGGTCGAGGTACAGTTGGCCTCTCCCATAGTTGGCCACGATCTCCGTGTCGTATCCGCATAGTGCAGTCATTGGAAAGTCAAGTTCTCTATGCAGTGCTTCCTCATACCTGACCAGGTCTTTGACGAGGCCGCTGTGGAAGAAGTGATCTGTCTCGCCAATCGCCCTTAGGCCCTTGAAACCCTTCGCTATGGCTTCGTCGTAGAGTTTCTTCCAGCGTGCTATGATCTCTGAAGGTTCACCCTTCCCTCCTTCAATATGTATCTCTTTCATGATGATGAGGGCGCCGCTCTTCTCGTAGCGCTCAACATCTATGCCGAACCTTCTCATCGCCTCCCTTAAGCTGTCGGGAGATTCGCCGCCGGCAGCGTAGCCTACCACCTCACCTCTCTCCAACCCATCCTTAACAAACGTTAATAGGACCTGGTGCTTGTCTTCCGGCTTCGAGTAGAAGACGATCGCATGCTCTTTAGCCTTCATATGCTTGACAAACTCTAGAATCTCACTCTTCTCCATCCCTCAATCAACCCCTATAATCTTCTCTGCATCCCTAATGTAGTCGGCTAGAGTCCAGTCTTCATGCTCTATGAAGTTCAGGTTCAGCCTTTGGTAAAGATTCTTGGCGATTAACCTCTCAACAACCTTAGCCCCTGCACCTAGAACTCCTTCCAGAGCCTTGTGGAAGGCTTCAAGCCTTTCAGGAACCTCTTCACACTTAACCTTATAATTCCTCTCAATATGGGAATAGATTGCTTGCCTAACAGTCTCACCCAAAACCAGTAAGCCGTAATCGACAGCCTCAAGCAGAGTCTTTTTGAACTTGTTCTCGACCGTTGCCTCCCCCCACAGCTACGTGATCCATCTATGTACACCTAATCATATTACTGGTGTAAGCTTCGGCATAGGGTAGCCTTTCGAAATATCGATGTCGAAATGGTAGAGGCCTGTATGGGGCTTTACTCCATACATGATTATTGTGCCGTTGACCGTGCGCATGCGCAGGTGGATGTCGCACACATCTCTGAACTCCTTTATGAGTGTTACAGATGGTTTTGCAACATTGAGTCTTGTATCTCCATATCGCCTGACACTAGCCATCGCTTTACCAAGGACCTTCAGCTCAGCCTCCCTGCCATAAATATACTCAATCATGGCTAAATCTATTAGTGAAAACACAGGCCTATCCTTGCCTGCCCTAAGTCTTTCAACCTCACTCCAGAGCTGACTGAAGGATTCCTCTATGTTTTCGTCATTGAGGCATAATGCGTAAGGTCTTTCGCTGGGAATACCAAACTGCGCTATTCTAGCATTCTGGTTGAAAGTTTCCTCCCCAATATGAGGAGTCAGGAGAGTCTTCAATTGTTCAGGACTGAGAGTACTCGGTAGAGATATGAACGCATTCCCATTGCGTAAGAAGTTGAGCTCTGTAGAACGTATGACATGGCCATAAGCGTCTGGCGGTACTTCAGAGTCTACCTCAAGTAGATTGTAGCTTCCCTTAGAATATCCACCGCCCAATATGGCATCCAAGTCTGATATGCCGGTTGAGTATCTGCTAGGTGGGTCTGGAATCGACTGAAACTTTCTCGGTTCCTTGATGGTCTTAGGCTTGAAGGGTAAGAAGGCTTTGAAGCCGCCTTCAAGCGTAAATATGAACTTTCTTTCTTGAAGCTTTGTTCCTCTAAGCTTCTTAATCTCCAGCTCTCTGAGTAAACGGCCGTCGAGCTCATTCGTCCTTAAGACAATTACGCAGTCGGCCACGAACTCCTCAAGACCTAAACCTATCCTTGACTCACCGATGGGAACCTCCTCTATCATGATTGTGGTGCAGCCCATCTGTCGTGTTACTTTACTTAATATTGCGTGGACAACTACTCTGACGTCGATAGGCTCCTTGAAGGCTTGAGCCATAGCTGTGAAAGAGTCTATGACCAAACGCTTAGCCTTGACAGATTCAACCTCACTCAAGATCACATCTAAAGACGCAGAGACACCAGCCTCCTTAAAAGCCACCAAATCTAGAAGCCTGACTTTGCCCTCATCCTCAAGACGTTTAAGATCGCAATCCAGATGCTTTGAAACATTCCTGATAAACAGACTCTTCTCCTCAGCGAAGGAGACGTAAACACCAGCCTCACCAGACTCAGCACCCTTAACCAGGAACTGTGTTGAGAAAACCGTCTTACCCGTGCCAGGATTACCAGCCAGAAGGATTAAGCTACCCCTTGGAAAACCACCTTCAATAACCGCATCTAAACCTTCAACCCCAGAAGAGACCCTTTCAGTCATGGATACAAATGCCCCAGAAAATATCTATTATGCAACTGAGGAGTTATACAAGACTTTCGCCAATCGAATAGATTCACATACAATGAATGCTCTCTTGATTCACACTGCTGAAAATAAGCTGAGTGATGAGAAAAACTGATCGATTCGGCTCTTTAGCTTCAAAAAAGGTTAACTGACACAAACATGCAACATAATATGTGGAGGGTGAAGAGATAACTTCTGAAGAAGCTTCGCCGCCGCATGATTCTGGAGGACAGCCTCTTGACAGGCTGCTTCATGAAACAGTGGAAGATGTTTTGAGTCGTGTCTTCAGCGGCTAGGTCGCCAGCCTCATCCCTCGAAAGGTGGAGGAGAAAGGTTCATTGAGTCTTGAAAAGCCTGGGAGCGTTGAGGTCTTCTCGGATGTTCTGCGGAGGCTTCTTGGCTCCAGCTCAGTAATCATTGAGAAGTTGATTCTCAAAGCATTCTTCTCCAAGTTTGGATTGGATTTTGCAGAGAAGGAAGATTACAGGTTTCTGGATTACATAAAGGAATTGAAGGAGGAGTGTAAGCGTGAAGAGCAGGAGGAAGATGTTTGCTCGCACCGAACCAAGTGTCATCTTGGAAAAGGTCAAGTCTGGAATGGGGTTTTCCATGAAAAAAGAGCAGGTTTTAAACCCTAATGGGTCTAAAACCCACCCGGCCCCCCATCAATCATGATAAGTCAATTCAAATTTTCAGGCGTTAAGATGTGAGGACAGTCACGGCGGAGAACTTGTAGAGACTTTTCTGTCTTTTCGAGTAACAATTCAAGAGAATTTGTGTCCGCCATCCCCTCACAATTATCGATCCTGACTTCTACGGCTCTTCGCAAATACGGCCACTATCACTGTGACTGTTAAAGCGATGATGATTACATGTAGTATTGAGTAGTCTTCTCGCCAGTCTGCGACTAGTGTCTTTGGAGAGTCCATATTCACATCGACAATATTGTTGTTTGAAGAGACTCCGCCCGACCAACCAACGAAGACTCTTCTCCCGCCAAAGGCTCCCAAGAGACCTTCCAAGGATAGGTTCCTTTCCACCTGTACAGTTACGGTTGAGCCTTCTATATGCCAGCCGTTGCCCGAGGGGTTGCCGTATTCAGATCTGACTTGGAGGTAATACTCCCTATGATACTCGGCCTTCGCGTCTGCTGGCGAATCCAGCATGACGCTCACGTCAGGGTCTTTGCTCCCAAATCCAGTGATGGTCCACCCGTCGAAGACATCTCTCTCCCCTTCGGAGATGTCGACCACCTCTGGGGTGTGGAGTGAGACCGATGAACCTTTGTCGTACCATCCTGAATTCTTGGCAGCGTCTCCATGAGGAGTTGATACAGACAGGAGGTACTGTGTTGTGTAGTGGAAGGTGTTGGCTACCTTCGCCTCCTGTGTTGGGTGACTGAACTCTTCAAGGTACCATGAGTCTGCTGAACAATGGAACCTCTCACCCTTTGAGCCATATACATATGGCTGGACGGAGAAGGTGTGGCCCACCCTCCAGTCGACCTCTACTTTTACTGTTCCTCCTCCCGGGATCGCGCCGGCTGAAGAATCATCGACCTTTAAGTCGACGGAGTATTGAGATGGGACTCCATCAACACTTATCGCTACCGAGACTTGTTGGAACCTAGATGTGATCACCGCCCCCAGATAGAAGTTGATTGTGGTATCCGAGCCTTGCCATACCGTGACCGTGTTCGATTTGACATAGTCTAGCGTGACTGTTGAGAATACCGCGGTCATGTTGTAGGTTCCAGCAGGGAGATAGATGATGTAGTAGCCGTCGGTGTCTGTTCTTGTGTAGGTCTCAAAGAATTCGCTTCTCACTATGATCGTTGCGAAACCGACCGGCACATAGTCTCCCAAGTAATCTCTAGCATAGACCCTCCCCCTGACAGCCCCTCCCTGACACTCAGCTTCAGGGAAGTTGAACGCGAAGGCGAGGGCAAGCAGAAGGACTGCAGACGCCGCCGGCCTAGTCAAACCCAATTGCTTTCCGTCTGAATATGTCGTTCAGCCCTATAATAACCGGTCCGGTTCTAGGAGAGAATCAAGATATGTTTGAACCTGACTCCTACGGTCGCGGCTCTAGAGTAACCTAGCGCCTTCAAAGTCGATCCTTGTGGAGAATAGCCTTCCGTCCGGAATCAAGTCTCTCAAGGCGACAAGAACCTCTTCCGCTAGGTCCTCCTCAACCACTGCGTGGAAAGCCTCTCCCAGCATGTTCTGTGTTGCTCCCACTGAACCAGCCCTTCTCGCAGCCTCAATGAGTCTTTCTACTCTCTCGGTCATGAAGCCGACTCTGAAGGCAAAGTCTTCAGACAGTTGGAGAAAGTTCCTCAGATTCGGTTTCTTGAGAATCAGATGCATAGTTCTTCTTCCTTCTTGGCCGATCTTCTTGATGATGGTCTTGGAGTCTAGGATCTTGCGTGTCGATATCGGACCGTAGCATCCTGAGATGATCATGTAGGATGGTTTGATTGGTATACGGTCGATCCGGCAGAGGCCGGGAGGTCCACCTTCCTTCTGTATGACGCAACCTCCAACCAGTAGAGGTCCCACTGTTCCCAGTCCTGTTCTGCACTTTATGTCCGCTGTATGGGCAAAGAAACCTACTTCGTTGAAGGTCAACCCAAGAGTCAGCAATTCATTCATGGCTAAGGCTGCTGATAACGCGCCAGTGGCGCTCGCTCCGTATCCAGCCCCTATCGGGACTTCGACCTCATGCTCAATCTTCAAAGCGAACCTCCGGTCGGTCTGTTTGAGCAGCAGCTTCGCAACGGTCTCCGTCGTGTAGGCGTTGCGTGTAGGCTCATTGTTGATGTAGACTTCTATCCTGTTCTTTCTCGCCCTTCTTGCCGATACGCAGGTCGTTGTTCCTTTCTCGATAGTGAAGCCTCCACCTCGAGCTGCCGCTCGAAGGTTCTCTGGAATCTGCCCCAGTCTTCTCATTCTGTAGGGCTCGAAGAAGCTTGTGATTCCACCGGGGCAGAAGGCTTTGACCGGGCCCATGACGCTCACATATGTTTGAGTTTCAAGGTTACGGGGGGCCTTATCAGTCTTGGCACTCGGGTTCCTTGTGGCCCTTCAATATAGGGGGTTTTATTGGGGTGGGCCCCCTTCCCAAAATATTTTATTTATGTTATGCATAGATTCAACCGTCCGGGAAAAGGTAGCTTATGGTCTCTATCTCCTTCGGCGCCAAAGTCGGCCTTATCGTAGTTGGAGTCTCCATATTCGTATCTGGAATGGTATTCTTTATCCTATCGTATCTTTGGTGGGGAAGCTGGTTTGACAGTGTACTCTTCCTGCTGCTGTTTGTTCCAGGCGGTCTGTTGCCGATGTTCAGCGCAGTAATAGTTGGTACGAAACCACGCTACCCAAGCTATCCACCATATTACTCGCAGTACCAATCCCAGTATCCTCCGCAACCGCAGAATTTTGAGCCGCAACAGAAGTACTACACGCAGATGTATGACCAGGCCTACCAGTACGGTTACCAGCAGGGCTACTGGCTGGGTCTACAGAAGGCCTACGAGCAAATGTACAAGTCCTACGGCCAACCGCACAGGCAGTACTATCAGCAGCCCTACCAATATCCTAGGTAAATTCTAAAGAGAACCCTTTGAGACTTAACCGCCATTCTAGCCCGCCACTGATTCAGGGGTCTATTTCTTCCTGAAGACCTGCTCCATCAGATTCCTGATCACTAGGTCTGTGATGATCTCGACCTTGGTGTACGTATCGTAACTATCCATTCTGGTCAGGGCCCAAGCGATTCCAGCAAGTCTTTTGCGCATATCTTTGGGAAGATACTCAAGCTCTTTCTCTGCGGGGCTACTCTCAAGGTCTCTCCAGCCCTTTTGATCCGCTACTGCGGCGACGCAGGCGAGGTCTTTGAATCTGCCAACCAGACAGAACAGCTCCTTCTTGGAGTCTCCCCTAGAGAGATCCCAAGCTTCAAGGTCGTCCTTTTCTGTTCGGGAAACGTGAAGTGAGTAGGCAACTTGGTCTTCAACATACTGGTGGTCCAGAAGAAGCTTCAAGGCCTCATAGTCCTTTACTCCTATCGAGATTAGGTAGAGGATGTTGACAGTCATGCTTCTTGGCAGACTATGCTTGTCTGAGGCTTCAAGTAATTTGTTTGGAATGGGGAAGATGTAGTATTCAGGGGATCCGTGCAGCACTGAGTGGGCGACCTCATGTCTTAGGATAGCCGCCCTCAGGAGGGGGCTGAGTTCCCTGTACCTCGCATAGCAGACCTTTATCCTAGGTAGCCCCGTCCAAGCCTCATGCGTGGCCACGAAGTCTGCGTCCAAACCGGCCGGGTACGCTCCAAGAGCATTCCTCTCCTCTGATGTATGTGCTTCCATCCTTGAAGAATCCTCGAAGACCATTACGTCAACTATCTCCAGACCGTGGGGGCTGAGCCGCTGATAGCAGTCCTTCATTACAGTCTGAATCTCAACCATGACTTCGTCAGGGATTCTTCCAAACCTTTCAAGAATTATCTCCAAGACATCAGCCCCATAGATCTAGTGTCAACTATTCTGATAAAATGTTTGAGAGTAGGAGGCTGAACGAGGCTGCTCTTGACGGAGGAATCTTGTTCGTTGATGTTGTATTGGAATTGTCTCTAAGGGGTTGCGCTGACGGCCGGCCGGCCTTTGCCTGTCGAGATGAGTTGCCGTCTAGGAACGTTTTTAAATCGGCCTTCCCAAACTTTAGAGACCAAAATATTCGAGGGATACGGTTTGGGTGGCCACCAAATTCCTCACTAACCCAGTGGGGAATCCTGTCAAGAAGACATCTAAGAGAGCTTACTCTGAACCAGAAGTGGAGAATCCTTCACTCGTCCTCGAAAGAATTCTCGCTGGGAAGACTCAAGTCGAACACGTTGAGTTCTACGACACCACTCTCCGTGATGGAAACCAAGCGGTTGGAGTAAACTTCTCTGTAGAGGATAAACTGAAGATCTCGAGGCGCCTATCAGACTTCGGAGTAGAAATCATTGAGGGCGGCTGGCCCAGCGCAGCAAATCCATCAGAGGCCGAGTTCTTCAAACGTGTCAAGAGTGAGAGACTGGACGCAGCCCTGTCGGTTGTCGGAGCGACGAGGAAGCCTAACTGTAGACCTGAGAGGGACCAGAACGTTGAGGCTTTGGTCTCGGTTGAGGCTGACTACGCCACGCTCGTGGGAAAGTCCTGGAGGTTCCATGTCGAGAAGATCCTTGACACGACCCTTGAGGAGAATCTCCGGATGATAGCAGACTCGACAGAGTATTTGAAGAACCACGGCTACAGAGTAATCTTCGACGCAGAACATTTCTTCGACGGGTTCAAGGAGGACCCGAAATACGCGATGCAGACCCTTGAGGCCGCAGCCAAGGCTGGAGCTTCGACCATGGTTCTCTGCGATACGCGTGGAAGCTCGATTCCAAGTGAGGTCTATGAAGTAACGGGCTACGTCTCAAGTTCTGTGGACAAGCCGGTTGGAATACACGTCCACAATGATAGGGGGCTTGCAACAGCCAACTCCCTCTCAGCAGTGATGGCTGGTGCAAAACACTTCCAAGGAACAGTGAACGGGATCGGGGAGAGGTGTGGAAACGCCAACCTCATAGAGTTCATCGCTAATCTTGAGTTCAGCCTAGGATACAAGACAGGGCTCGACCTCACCAAGCTGACCCAGCTCTCAGACTATGTCTATGAGATTGCAAACCTGAAGCGGAACAACTACATACCCTTCGTCGGCAGATACGCGTTCGCCCACAAGGCCGGTATACACGGCCACGCCGTCCTGAGACTCACCAGAGCCTACGAGAACATAGATCCGGGTCTGGTTGGAAATGCCAGAATGATACCGGTCTCCAGTCAGGCCGGACTTGCAAACATAACCGCGAGGGCTCAGGAGCTTGGATTCACGCTTGATAGGACTGACCCGAAGGCGAGGAGCCTCCTCTTGAAGATTAAGGAGATGGAGGCCGCGGGGTATAATCTTGAGAACGCCAACGCAACCCTACACCTTCTCTACGCGAGAAACTTGGGAGAACGCCTCGACTACTTTGACCTGGTCAACTGGCGGGCCTTCGTCACAGGGGAGAATGGCGGCGTCCGTTCAGAGAGCACGGTCAAATTGACTGTTGACGGGAAGTCAAGTATCACTGCCGAGGAGGGAAACGGACCTGTCAACGCCTTCGACACGGCCTTGAGGAGAGCCCTTGAGGTCCACTATCCTGAACTGAGCAAGGTCAGACTCGTCGGGTACAGGGTCAGGGAGATCGATGTTGAGAGGGGCACCGCAGCCGCTGTGAGGGTCTTCACAGAGTTTGAGGGTGAAGGAATGTCTTGGTCAACCGTAGGGGTCTCGACAAACATTCTGAAGGCGAGTGAAGAGGCACTGATAGACGGCTACATATACTTCCTCTACAGAACAAGAGAGGGCAGAACCTCAAGACTGAGCGGAGGAGTGACTCTTGAGGGCGCCCGGCCCAAGGCCGGTCCTTGAGAGAAGTTTATATCGCAGAGAGGCGATAAGTCTGTTTGGCCGCAGAATGTTGCGGGCCCGTGGTTCAGTGGCGGCGTCAACCCGACGGTAAGGGCTCGATAGCCCTTGGATGAAAGGTTGACCTCCAATCGCGGGTAAAATGATGAGGGCCAAAACAAACCTGGAATATGCCTCTAGGAACGCTTTGGTCCAAGATTGGTTCACAGTCTATCCTGCCAATCCTCAACCCAGATAATGGATAACGTTAGACTGTATTTCCGAGTCCCAACTCCGCTTGATCCTGGCGGACCCAACTGCTATCGGGGTGAGACTAAGCCATGCGAGTTGTGCGTTCCTTGGCCACGTTAGGGACGCAGCGTACGGCTCAGTAACATGTGGCTAACCTACCCTCGGGACAGAGATAACCCCGGGAAACTGGGGCTAATCTCTGATAGATGAAGACTCCTGGAATGGTTCTTCGTCCAAAAGGCTTTGAGGTCACGCCCCTCAATTTCGCCCGAGGATGGGGCCGCATCCGATCAGGTTGTTGGTGAGGTAAAGGCTCACCAAGCCTATAACCGGTACGGGCCGTGAGAGCGGGAGCCCGGAGATGGGCACTGAGATAAGGGCCCAGGCCCTACGGGGCGCAGCAGGCGCGAAAACTCCGCAATGCACGGAAGTGTGACGGGGTCACCCCGAGTGCCATCCGCTGAGGGTGGCTTTTGCCAGGTGTAATGAGCCTGGTGAATAAGGGGAGGGCAAGCCTGGTGTCAGCCGCCGCGGTAATACCAGCTCCT
>CAYZRW010000039.1:0-11930 GCA_964480955.1 uncultured Candidatus Bathyarchaeia archaeon
GCTAGAAAGAGTCCAAAGACAGAGAATCCATAAGCAAACAAAACTGAGACAGAGTAAAAGGTAAGGACAAAATAGATCTCGTTTCTCAACTTCAGATTACGATCTCCAGACTTGTATGGGCGTCTCTTCCTATAGCTGAGGGTATGTTTAATCAATATCAAAGGAATCACAGCGATCAACAACGCCACTGAAAAGTTCCTAAGGAAAATCATCGATGCCACCGTCATTAAACCCGCACCGCCAACATACCCCACGTTCAGACGGGCCGCCTGTGCCAGCTGGAACGCGTAGGTGGCCGTCCCAACCTCCGGCAAGGCCAGAGCTACTAGGAACCCTGACGCAACCCCCAGAATGAAGAGTTTCAACCCCATCCCAGGGAGTCTGAAGAAGGGGTTGGACAGAAAACCTCTAAGAATATCTCGGGGAGCATCTTTACGAGCCATAACGCATCAAGCTCTTCGTCCATAACAGGCGGGATGGACAAGTAAGAAATGAAAAGATGCTCGTTAGTGAGGCTATCTGAAAGACTACCCAGAGCAGGATATCTCCTGCAAACGTACTTGAAATGAGGGCCAACCAAACAAAGAGCAGTAGGGGTATGCCTGGGGTAACCCATACCTCGCTCTTCTCACCATCACTCAAGGATTCTCCAAGATTCTTTAGGAGTTCATCTCTGTCCGCCTCCGAATCAAGAAAGAATTTCAACTGTCTGTAAGATTCGCCACCATTCTTCGAAACTTCCTCCATCGGATAAAGATACACCTTCTCGCTTAGAGAGTCGAAGTCAATCTTGTAACCTGTCAGCAGAGCTAGTGCCATCCTCAAGGGTGAAGTCTTCTTCAGATCGTTGAATAGTCCTTTGCGTTTCACATATTTCCACTCCACATTCCTAATAATAACATAGAATACCACAAAAAGAGAAAATAGATAGGAATTATAGAATACAGTCAAAGGAAAGAGTGGGTTGAGTGAAACTAGAAGAGGCCTAAGAGGTAAAGGATGCATCGGCAAAGCAACACTGAGACCGATGAAAGCCTTGAGGTCAGCACCACCGAATAAACCCAAGCAAAACATCAAGAATGAAAGGCATGTCATAACAATGATAGAGATCACGGATATCGAAATAAGCTGCGGGCTAACTAACGATCTCAATACTAGGATTACTAATGAAACAGGCAGATAAGTCATCCACACCCAGTTAGATACTTCCCTCGTCTTTAGGTCACTATACGCGGAGTAGCCTAGAATAACTATTGAAAATATGAGAGAAGCAATATTCAGAGCTTCAATGTTTAACAATTTGTTGATTGAGACCCCATTTTTCTTGGGTTATAAGCTCTTATTGCCGCTCTTACGATTTCAACTACATCTAAAGAAGAACAGAGGATATTTATGCTGAACGTACCCGACACTGGAAAGGGGTTTGCAGAAACAAATCTTAAAAGACGGATTCCTCAGCAAATACACTTATTCCCGTCTCACCTATCTTGTAGGGTCTCGGCTGATCATCTGCTGCGGTCATTCTCATCTTCCTAATCTGGATGGTTCGCGTAAGAGACCTACCAACCTTCAGGCGTTGCATGACTATCACTCCATCCGCCAGATACTCCTCATCCACCACACTCCTCTCCAACCCGAAGGACTTTGTCTCCATCGTTGTCATGCACGTCGCCCCGGTAGCCGTCATACTCTCCAACAAGTGAAGGATAGCGATTCTCCTGTCGTAAGGGTCACTGTACTGGTAGATGAGGGAAGCCAGAGAATCGACAGCTATCCTTCTTGCTTTTGAGGAGTCAACCAAATCCCTTACAGTATTTGCAAGGTCCAGTACTGAGAATTGCCTCTTCTTCGGATACGACTTTCCAGTCCTCACCTCACTCGATTCGCTGCAAATCAAGGACTCATCCAAGAAGGAGAATTTACCGTCGTTTTCACACTTTCCAAGATCCCATCCGAACCTCTTCATAGCTTGGTAGAGGCGATTCTTCCTTTCCTCCAAAGAGACGAAGACACCGCTTTCACCATACTCTCTAATCCCGTTTACCAAGAACTGTATACATAGGATAGTCTTCCCCGTCCCCGGCCCTCCGACTAACAGAACAGTCCTACCTTTAGGGACCCCCCTTCCAACATTTGATCCAATCCATCAATCCCGGTAGGCGTTCTCTCCGACAACATTCTAAGATTCCATCCCATAGACAGAGCAAGAGCACGTACCTAAACAATTGAAAGGGATACGAGACTCAGCAATATAAACTGTGAGTCAAATTCGACCACTCCACCCATTCAGAGCCGCACATAAGGCGTATAGACAAGAAACGTCATATTCGGTAGAGTTTCTTGATGAGTTCTATCTGGTCGGGCGGAATCTCCTGAGGAACTCCGAATTGGCTTGCTACAAACGTCATTATCGAGACCTCCTCAAGAATCTCAATTGTAGACAAAGCCTCAATGAGGTCGAAGCCAACAGCCACCACACCGTGATTCTGCAGTATCAAGGCCCTTCGGCCCAGGATGGCTTCACCGACCTGTCCACCCAACTCCTCTGTACCCGGATACTTGAATGGTAGAATCGGGACGTCCGCAAGCATAGTGGCTGCCTCCAGGGTGATCGGCCTCAGCTTCACGTTGGCCAGCGCGAGGCCTGTCGTGAAGGGGCTGTGAGTATGTATCACGGCGTTCACGTCAGCCCTCTTCCCATAGATCGCTGTGTGAAAGTACCACTCCATAGAAGGCTTGAGCATACCCTCAAGGACTTTTCCTTCGAGGTCTATCTTGACCAGGTCAGAGGGCTCCAGTTCCGGCTTGTAGAGGCCGCTCGGGGTTATCCACACCTCCTCCGAACCCATCGGCCGTGCACTAGCATTTCCACCAACACCCGTCATTAGGCCTCGTCCGTGGAGAGACTTCATACTCTGGATGATCCGTCTCTTCAACTCCTCATCTTCCGACTGTGTAGTCATGCAATTCACTTCATAGTTGCTCTGCCAATAGTCTCATCCCTTCATCTTATTTAGTTTCAGCCCGGACCCGTGAAGCCCCCAGATAGACAGGGATAAATTGAAATTCACCCTCCAACTTTTCTTGTGGCGATTCACGTTGACGGGAAAACCTCTAGTCGCCGTCGTTTCCGCAGGACTATCGAGATTTGGGAAGCTTGAAGGCCTCTCTGCAAGAGAGATATTCGCATACGCAGCAAAGGAGGCCTTCGAGAGATGCCCGAATCTCGACCCTAAGCGAGACATAAGAGCCCTCTTCGTCGGGCATATGATGGATATGACCGAGCACCAGGGCCATACCGGCCCACTCGTGGCAGACTGGTCTGGACTGAACCCGGCCCCAGCCTTCAGGTTGGAGAACGCGTGTGCGTCCTCAGGGGTTGCTCTCAGATGTGGAATATACGCAGTCATGTCGGGGCTTGCGGACGTGGTCATGGTGGGTGGTGTCGAGAAGCAAACCCACCTAGCAACCGCAGACGCAACAGAGTACCTGGCCCTCTCCGCGGATTATTTCTTCGAGCAGTGGCACGGCTTCACCTTCCCCGCCCTATTCGCCCTCATCGCACGAGCCCACATGCAAAAGTACAAGACGAAGGAGGAGCAGCTGGCGATGGTTGCTGTGAAGAACCACTGTAATGGTGCGAAGAACCCGAAGGCACATATTCAAAAGGAGATCACACTCGAGCAGGTCATGAAGTCAAGGATGGTGGCCTCCCCACTCAAACTCTTCGACTGCTCTCTGATCTCGGACGGTGCCTCCTGCGCGATCCTCGCGAAGCCTGAGTTGGCAAGGAAGTATACTGATAGACCAGTCTACATCTTCGGGACAGGCCAGGCCAGCGACACCATAGGTATCTATGAAAGGGACGACTTGACATCGTTCCCCGCCATGACGCTGGCCGCCAAGGAAGCCTACAACATGGCAGGGGTCGGTCCGAAGGACATTGATGTCGCTGAGCTCCACGACTGCTTCACCATAGCCGAGATAATGAGCTACGAGGAACTGGGTTTCTGCAAGAAGGGTGAAGGGGGAAGACTCATCGAGTCCGGCGAGACCGAGATGACTGGAAGCATCCCCGTGAATACTAGCGGCGGCCTCAAGTCAAAGGGGCACCCCGTCGGCGCCACCGGGACCGCCCAAGTCTATGAGATCTACCTGCAGCTTACAGGCCAAGCTGAGAGGCGGCAGGTTGAAGGGGTTGAGGTTGGGTTAACCCAAAACCTGGGGGGCCACGGATCCACTGCCGTCGTGCACATATTAAAGAATACTGAATGAAGGTTTGATGTAGACGTTGCCCGAATACTATACGTACCAAAGTCCATTCGACTTCCTCTTCAGCCTGATCAACATCCATCTCTTAGCAGCCTTAATCGCGGCAACCATCATCGCCATCTACTTGCTGATCCTCCACATGCGATGGCACAGTATTCCAGAGCCACCAAAGAAGCCTCCACCGCCCCGAATCCGAGTAGTCGACATCGAGAAGACAGCGACCCCTGACCTGCGCGAGACCCGCCCCAAAGAGAAGCTCTGCAGCCACTGCAGACAAAGATTAAGGATCGACTCGAACTACTGTGACAAGTGCGGCGCAAAACAGTGAGCAGCCGCCAACTCATAGAAGTCTGCATCCTAGACAAGAAGGAAAGGAGTTCTAAGAAGCTCGGTTTGCAGAGGGCAAGATTTCGAAGAGAACTCGTGTTACTGATCAGATCAAGACCACCAAGGGAAGTGAAGAGACGAATAGAGACATTTTGGAATTGGTTGTTGTATTTGTGCTCGGCATGATTGTGGGCATAGTTGTTGCACCGCGAACCCAGACCGCACCAGTCACCGAGACCTATCCCGGCCCCGCCAAATACATGTTCAACGGTGTTGGAGAAAAAACCACGGAAACATTTACGATACCCACGAAGGAGTGGAAGATACAGTTCACACTGACAGGAGAGCCGGAGAAAGAAAAGAGCCTTGTATTCGGCGTCTTTGTCTACCGGGAGAGGGGACCACCCCACATAGCATCTGTGACTTTTGATAGGTTTGGAGAAGACCACACCATAGTGCACGATGGACCCGGCGAGTACTACCTTAAGGTCGTCTCATCTAACTGCGACTGGAGGATCACCGTGGCGGCGCCACCATGAACCTGCACAATCTTCAGAGCCCAAGAGATCGTGTTGAGTAATATATGACCTTACAGTTGGCTTGCGCTTAGGAGCCTGAAGGCTAGGCCTCTCAGACTCTAGGCCTAGGTCATGCGGCAGGTTCACGTCGAGGCGCGACTCAATCCATGGTTACCAGAAGCTGTGTTTGAGACAATTCACTATTCGAGGCTGAGCTAGAGAACAAGCTTTTAAGAAATATCTCTACGCAGTAATTGCAGCGAGATCGGGTAATCCAGCATAGATCGCTGTGATTGCAGGGTTAGGCCCTAAGAGGGAAGAATCATGGAAGAGGTCGTGTTTGTGCGAGACGAGAAGGGTGAGGTTACCCCTACTATAGAGAACTTCTACAAGTTCTGTGGGATCGGAAAACTCATGGCTGTGAAGTGCAACAAATGCGGGAGACTCTTTGTTCCTCCAAGAGTAGTCTGTCCAGACTGTTACTCCTCAAGCTTCCGCTGGATTGAGCTCAGCGGAAAAGGAAAACTCCAGTCATACTCCGTCGTCCACATAGGACCCAAGAAGTTTGCTTCAAAGACCCCTTACACAATAGGAATAGTCAAGATGGAGGAGGGCGTCTCCCTTCCGAGTCTAATCCTTTCGGACAAGAATGGAGACATCGAGATAGGGATTGATCTGGTCGTCGATTTTGAGGCGCCCCAGTCTGATGACTGGCCGAAATGGCCACGTTATCTTTTCAGGCCCGCAAAGAAAACCTGAATCCCAATATGTCCCTCAATTCAGACTCAGTATTCTGACAGCCCACACTTGAAGCAGACAAGATTTCACATGCCCTCACTCTTGGGGGCACCTAGGTAGCGACCGCACCTATCACAATATACAGCGTCGACTGGGATTTCTTGCTGGCAGTGGATGCAGAGCCTCGCCTTGGGCTCTTCGGCCGGAGGCGTCTGAACCTTAAGAGCCGCAAGCTCATTCTCGATATTGCGAACACGCTCAGAGAACTCCTCCTTGCTGATCAGTCCGGACGAGAAGAAACTTGACGTCTCCTCAAGTCTTCTCTGAAGCCCCTCGAGAAGGCTCTCCTGAGGACCTTTTTCACGTATATCCACGGGTGGGGCTTGAACGTCGGGGGTCACTGCCTCAGTCTCCGTTAGCAGTCTACGTCTTCTCCTGAACAGGATCTCCCCGAAGACTATGACGAGAATAACCATTATGAAAGGCAGGATTACCAGCAAAAGTTGCCAGTCTAGCTGGAATGGAAACTGGATCATTACCAGTGCGGGGGTCCCCTCAACAGCCACGTTGGCAACCGCCATTCTCAGACTCGAGAAGACTTCTTCTCCATGACCGCTAAACGACTTCTAGATGCGCTACCTATTCTCAGACCGATCACTTGCCCTGCGCCTTGAACCTCTCAAGCTCAGCCATGATCTCTTTCTTCAAACGCGCAATCTCAGACTCTGCCTCTGAGACTTCGCCTGGCGGCGGAGCCGCTACCGGCGGCCTCTCCTCGACGAACCTAGGCGCCTCGGTAGGGACTGTTGGAGTCGGCTTCTCCATTGGACCGGCTATTACCCCGAATCTCTCCGCCATCTCGAGGACGTTCTTCCGCTCCTCCTCGAGTCTGCCCGAGATCTTCTCGAGCTTCTGCACCAGTTCCCGCTGAGACTCCTTCAGGACGTCTAGATCCTTCTCGTACTTTGTGATGTGCCTTATGCTCTGAGTGATTCGTCTGTACTGTTCCGCCTTCTCATTTATGTCAGTCAACCTCTGGGAGTATCTCTGATATAACTCATCGTAAAGAGCCTCGTCGACCTCGCGGCCGTCACGCATCTTCCTAAGTTCCTCGAGCGCGGACCTCAAGGCAACCTGCTCTATCCTGAAGTAGGAAGACTGTTTCTCCGCTGAGCCTATCGCCCTTTCGAAGTCTTCTTTCTCCAACACAACACACCTGAATATCATGCAAGACTAGAAACTAAGTTATCATTCCTTCGTGAAGGATATATACGTTTGCGAACTACTCGCCGCTCAAGCGTGCGGGCTTTCCCACCAGCTCCAATAGTGCCCCGCCTTCAACCTTGAACGAACTGAGTCGATTGCAAAACTGTTAAGTCATGGCACCGGGTCATATAACGGGAAGGAACACCTCAACATGTCAAAGATAGATAGAGTATCAAGCGGTATCCCCGGACTGGACGATATGTTGAGTGGGGGAATCCCTAGCGGCCGTGTCGTCCTGGTGGTTGGGGGCCCAGGCGCAGGCAAGACGATATTCTGCGCACAGTTCCTCGTCAACGGGATCAGAAACAACGGTGAGGCAGGCCTATTCATCAGTATGGACGAGAGTAAATACCACCTAACGAGAGAGATGGCTTCCTTCGGTTGGGACATTCCGGAATTTCAGAGGGCGAAGATGTGGGCCTTTACAGACCTCTCACCAGCCCAACAGGTCGCCGGTGAAACCAAACCTGGAAAACTCACCATAGGTACGAGAGGATTCTCGCTGAAGAACGCCATTGAAGACATCAGGTCAAGCGCCAAGTCTGTTGGTGCCAAGAGGATAGCTCTCGACCCCATAACTTCACTCGTCTTCCAGTATCCAGACATAATCCAGCGTCGGGCCGCAATCCTAGAGCTCATCGAGGCACTATCCTCGACCGGGGCGACGACCGTAATGACAACTGAGCTGAGGACCTCAGGCTTGGAGAGGAACGTTCAGCTGGAGGAGTATCTGGCCCACGGCGTCATCGTCCTCCAGACGCTACAGGTCGGCAAGTCCGCTACAAGGGTTCTCCAGATTGAGAAGATGAGGGAGACGGCCATAGATACGCAGATGAGGCCGTACAGGATAGATTCGAACGGGATCGAGGTCTACTCGAGAGAGAGCGTATTCTGATTCTCTATCGACCGTCTGCCCCGCCAGTCTAAGCTTACAGCTGCCCTGTCCAAGGTCACCGGTGGAGCAGCAGGCCGGCTACTGTTTGCCCTCTTTCTCCTTAGTCTCACTGGCGGGTGCTGGGGTTACCTCTGTCTCGAGTGGAGCAGGAGGCGGGGTTGTCAGCATCGTCCAGCCTATCCACATACAGATCAGTAGTGCGGCGACGACGAAGAGGAAGACCGGGATAGCTACAGACCACCAGTTGAGCCATCCAGGCCAGGCTGCGAAGTATATGGAGACCCAGGGCGCGAAGAAAGCGGCTACGTAGATTATCGCCACAATGAGTGAGACGAGGAGTATCAATCCGCCGTAAGTCTGGTCCTTACTCACCATGTACACTCCCACAATTCTCAGTCATAAAGTTGAGTCATCATATAAAACTTTCAGATTCAACATCTTGGCGCCGCTACTTCTCCAGGTTCAGGTTCTTTTGTAGCTCGGTCGGGTGCTGAGCAACATCGGCAGAGGTGACGGGGTGAATGGGTAGCCCTCGGTCTTCTCCCTCAGCTCCCTCACCAGACCGTCGACCGTCATGTTCTCGGGGGTCTTCTCTCCCCTTATCCTCACAGGGAAGGCGCTGGCTCCAGCCTCCCTTCTGCCCACAACTACTACGTAGGGGACCCAGCTGACCTCTGCTTCCCTAACCCTCTTCTGAAGGGTCCCCTCACGATCATCAATGTCTACTCTAACCTCATGTGCTTGGAGTTGAGCAGCAACGCTCTTCGCATGCTCCAGTTGGTTTGAGGTTACCGGAATTATTCTGACCTGGGTCGGTGAGAGCCAGAGGGGGAGTCTAGGCCTCTCTCCCAGGTTCTCCGCCCTTGCTGCGCAGTCTAGGACTGTGAAGAGGTAGCGTTCTATCGTCCCTATCAGGGCTGTATGTATGATCGGGGGGTATCTTCTTGAGCCTTCACTGTCTGTGTAGGTTATGTTGAAGCGTTCAGCGTTGCCGACGTCTATCTGGAAGGTCGCGATCTCACGCGGTCTATTCAAGTCGTCTATTACCGTATACTCAACGTTAAGGACCCAGTAGTAGGTCTCTTCGGGAACGAAGTTTATCAGTATGGATTTCCGCTCAACCTCCACCAGTTCCTTGAAGAACTCCTTATTGTTCTCGAAGAATCCTCTGGTGGTGTTGTATATTGAGACGTACTCCCTTCCAAGCTTCCTTATCTCTCCATAGATCTTCTCGTGCACTCTCCTCGAAAGCTGCTTTGCCTCCTCGACATCCTTGCAGTAGATGTGGAGGTCTGGCATGTGGAGCTTCCTCACCCTGAAGCATAGAAGTAGTTCCCCACTCTGCTCCAGCCTGTAGCTGTCTGCAACCTCGAAGGTTCCGAAGGGGAGCTGCCTGTAGCTCAGGGACCAGTCCTTGACCATGGCGAACTGCTGGTGGCAGGCGGCGTATCTGAGGACGAACCTCTTCTCGTCGAGTGCTACCTCGTACAACCTGTCGCCGAAGAGTTTGGCGTGCTCTCTGACAGGCCGGATTGAGAGGTCGAACATATTTGTTCCCCTGACCCTGAGGACGGGTATGCCTAGCAAGTTTGCCTGCGACCAGGCGTAGTCACCTATGAGTTCGAAGAGAAGGTCTCCCTCAGGCCCATACCGCATGTGGCCGATGTCGGAGTACGGCTCCCACTCAACACCGAACTTCTTACAGTACTCCAGGTACTTTGGCTCTCCGCCTGTAAGCCCCTTTCTGAGAGCCTCCTTCTCAACTAGGGTCTTGAATTCCGAGTCTGGACATGAGGAGATGTACTGCTCAGGTTCGCTCAGCCTACCTTCAGTATCAAATACCATATACTTTGTCTCGACAGCTGGACCCCTCTCCTTCACCTTCTCAGCCGTTATCGTCTTGGAGAGCTCTGAGAGCGGGTGTCCCTTACATTCCAGCTTGAAGCTCTTGTAGTATCCGAAGGGGCTCCTCTTGACGTTAAACCCTTCAGAGGTGAGGAGTTCAGCAACCCTCCTCAGCAGAGGGATGGCTACCGATGGTGGTCCCAAGTCACTTGAGAGGTGTGCGTAGGGATAGACCAATATGTTATTCGTCTTTACCTTGGAGGCCACCTCCGCGATCTCTGCAGTTGCTCTGAGGGCTACGGCCTCTGTGTCACCCTCATCAGCCTTCTCGACAGTGCAGAAGGCAACGAGAACCTCGTCCATACTATCCTGCTTCTCTTCACCCTTTATGGGCTCAACTTCCTCAATCGCCTTACTCTTCACCTCGAACTCGAAGTGTCCAGAGTGTATGAGGAGAATTCTCAGACTGAGCAGCCTCCATTTGCTCCTACTTCATCATTCTCCATCTTTCTAGACGCCTATCCTTACGGGATTTCTTCTTGAGTTCCTTGTAGTGGTCTTTGCAGAGGTAGGCTCGCCTCGACCCCTCGACCTTCAATCCCACCTCAGTTACTCTCTCAGCGCTCAGAGACCTCACTGCCTGGTTGCCGCATCCAGTCACACTGCACTTCACGCCTTTATCTACTCTGCCCATCCTTAGCTGCCACCGGTCCTGATAAGTCACACCACAATTTATTGTTTCAGAAGGCTTAAGAAAACTACCTCCACACCTGATTCACTCCCAGACTCGCATTTAATCCTAGGGTCCAAAGGCCCCGATTCTATCAACATCCAGAAAAACTCCGGTCTACGTCTCTGGGTTGACCCAAGAGCTGAATCACCAAGCAAGCGTCCAGATTTGCGTGTCAACCCCCCTAGGGGGTGGGGGGTGGGTCCCCCTCTCAAGACAGAAGAAGGAAAAGCCCAGAGAGTTATGTGAATCTATTCACAAGCTAATGAGAAACCGGACCTCTCCGCAAGAAGACCAGACGAACTCCCAGCCGAAATGGAAACAAGAGAATAGTCAACGAGACACACCAAATATAAGGAGAGACCACAGTCATAACTGGACCAAAGAGAAAACGAGGAGCTGGTGGCCCTTACTTTCCAATCTGAGAGACAGATTCAGCTTTTTCATAGACCGGTCAGCTCTCCTCTTCATCAAGGCCGGCGTAACCCCAAACCTCTCAACCATCCTGGGATTCCTCTTCGCAGCCTCCGCTGGCTCAATCTTCGCCCTAAGAACCTCCGACATCTTGACCTATGTAGCCGCGCCGATTCTGGTCCTCGTATCCGGCTTCTTCGACGCCCTCGACGGTTCACTTGCTAGACTCAGCGGCCGAGTAACCAAGTTCGGAGGCGTCCTCGACTCGACCCTGGACAGGCTGGGAGAGATCTTCATCCTCTCAGGCATCATTCTGGCCGGCCTATCAAGCCTCTTCTGGGGTCTGACCGCCATCATCTTCTCACTCATGGTCAGCTACGTCAGAGCCAGAGCCGAAGTTGAGGGGGTCAAGATGGTGGGCGTCGGATTCGCAGAGAGACCGGAGAGAATGCTAGTTCTGGTAGCTGCTTCCCTCCTCAGAAAGATCGAGTATGGAGTAATCTTGATCTCGATCCTGTCAATCATAACCGTGGCTCAAAGAATACTCTACGCGCACAAGAACCTAGACTAAGCCCATTGGAATGCAGCAGATACTCATCAGAATCTGCGGCGTTCCTCACGCGCCCTGACCTTGGCAACGCCAAAGTGGACAGCGCACGAAACGCAGTAGTACTTGAAGGCTGCCTGTCTTGCAATGTAGGCCCCGCTCGCCCTCAGCTCCCTCGCCAACGCTGGGTCGACAAGTGAGTACCTACTAGTCACCCGCTTGGCCTTATCCCTGGGGACAAGCATTCCACAGTTCGTACACTGGACAAGTTCACTTCGACCCTTCCCACCTTTGCTTCTTCCGCTGGATTTCCTCTTCTTCGCCATATGTATCCAGCAAATGCATGACAGACGACTCCTTAAAACATTGTGCTTCACA
>CAYZRW010000040.1:0-11330 GCA_964480955.1 uncultured Candidatus Bathyarchaeia archaeon
CCGTAGACTGAGGGACCCAACCGTCCAAGTTACCAGAACCGTTACCAAACCACCCCCCTAGGGGGGTGGGGGGTGGGTCGCCCTCTCAAGACAGAAAACGGAGAAGCCCGGAGAGATATGTGAATCTACTCGCCAAGAACAACCATTGGCCTCAAGGCTGGTGGGGCAGAATCATGAACCTTCTTCCAGAAAATAGCTATTTGAAAAGGTTATAGTAGTTCGATCTCGACGAAGACGTCGTCAGGCGTCCTGATCCTCATCAACCGCTTCATAAACCTCTCATTCGGGTCAACATCAATCAACCGTTTGTGAACCCTCATCTCCCACCTGTCCCAGGTGTGGGTTCCCTCCCCGCAGGGAGACTTTCTGGTCGGAACCATCAACCTCTTCGTCGGCAGGGGAATCGGTCCCCTCAACCTCACCGCGGTCCTCTCAGCAATCCTCTTAATCTCCTCACAGATCGAGGTGAGGTGCTCAGGCTCAGTACTCGAGAGTCTTATACGCGCCTTACCAGGCATCTATATCCCAACCTAACCGACGAAACGGTACACAGAAGAACAGGTATCGATTTAAAAAAGGTTTAGGTCAAACAAAAAATGGGTTTCAGGCCTTCTCAGTAACTTCCTTGACAACCCCAACCCCAATAGTCATACCCATATCCCTGACAGCAAACCTTCCAAGCTGAGGAATATCACTATAGGGCTCAATGACCATCGGGCTGAGAGGCCTCAACTTCACGAGCGCGCCGTCGCCGGCCTTCAGGAACGCGGGCTTCTCCTCAATCACCTGACCAGTCCTGGGGTCAATCTTCGAGATGAGCTCAGTAAAGGTTGCGGCCATAGTCACTGTATGAGCGTGCAGGACAGGCGTATAACCCTGAGCTATAGCGGTCGGGTGGTAGATGATTATGATCTGGCCTATGAACTCCTTGGCAACAGTAGGCGGCTTATCAGGGTGACCGACAACGTCGCCACGGTGAATACTGACCCTCTCGACACCTCTAACGTTGAAGCCGATGTTGTCGCCGGGCTCAGCCTTAGGAATCTTGGTGTGGTGGGTCTCAATAGACTTGCACTCACCAAGAACATTGCCAGGCATAAAGACTATCTTATCACCTTCTTTGAGAACCCCTGTCTCAACCCTCCCAACAGGAACTGTTCCCACACCGGTAATCGAGTAGACGTCCTGAACCGGAAGCCTAAGCGGCTTATCAAGAGGCTTAGGTGGAAGTGTGAAGGAGTCAAGAACCTGAAGCAGTGTCGGACCCTTATACCAAGGCATCTTCTCACTGGGCTTGGCCAGGTTGTCGCCTGTCCAGCCTGAGACCGGTACAAAAGGTATCTTGGACGTGTCGTAGCCAACAACCTTGAGGAGCGACTCAAGCTCCTTCCTACACTCATCATACCTCGCCTGAGACCAGTTGACAGTCGCGTCGTCCATCTTACTAATCGCCACGGCAAGCTGGTTCACACCCAGCGTTCTGGCCAAATACGCGTGTTCTCTAGCCTGGCCTCCCGGGCCCACACCGACCTCGAACTCACCCTTCTTGGCCGAGACCGTGAGGATGGCGCAGTCAGCCTGACTCGTCCCCGTAATCATGTTCTTGATAAAGTCCCTGTGGCCAGGGGCGTCAATTACAGTGTAGAAGAGCTTGGGAGTCTCAAACTTCTGGAAGCTCAGGTCAATAGTGACCCCGCGTTCACGCTCCTCCTTGAGGCTGTCAAGAACCCAAGCAAACTTGAAAGTATCTCCAGCCCCAGTCTTCTCAGACTCCTTGGCGTACTCCTCAATCTTCTTAGTATCTATGTAACCTGTCTGGTAGAGCAGGTTACCTGTCATGGTGCTCTTTCCATGGTCTACGTGACCAATGACTATCAAGTTCAGGTGGGGCTTCTCACTCAAGACTTTAAACCTCTCTACTGAACGGTTTCTACTCTTAGGTGGTCAGCACATATTTAAGGATTAGACTTACACACGCTCTACCTGGACGCTAGGGCGACCCTCTCCATCTCGTCCCGCCTCTTCACAGCAAAACTCTTGCTGTCCCTCGAGGCCGCGTGAAATATCTCGTCAGCAAGGGCCTCATCAACAGTCTTGGGGTTACTGAACGCCGCCTGCCTAGCTCCATCAGCCAAGTGGCGGAGCGCCAGGTCGACCCTGCGTTGAGGCGAGATGTCCACAGAAACAGGATAAACAACACCACCGTAAGCAACCCTGGTTATATCTTCACAAGGAGCCGCGTTCACAACAGCCTCGACGAGGACCTCGACAGGGTTCCTCCCTGTCCTGAGATGAATGATCTCAAGCGCATTCCTGACCATCCCAATGGCCGTGGCCTTCCTCCCACCACACCTACCATGCCTCATCATATTATTGACAAGCCTCTCAACAATATTCACACCAGACTTCATGAACCTCTGGTGTTCGTGCCTTCCACCACTATGCGGAGTCTTGGTTTGCTTCAGGCTGATGTAACCCCTCAACCCGGCGTCCCTAACCTCTATCCCGTCGAGGCTCCACCTATCAAAGATCTTAAAGACGGAATGGGTCTTCTTATCGTCCTTACTCAAATGCTTACTGCACCAAACCTTCTAGACTCCTAACAAGACTTTAAGACCCAATAATAAGGCTTTATATCCACCAGAAGATCTTCGAGCACCTCAACCTCTTGTGAGAGGCGGCGGTGGCGGCTTCCCCAAAGGTTTGGCGCCCCTCGCAACGGTGGAGTCCCAGCCGCCTCCTAGACCCTGTTCTTCTGCCAGCGCCAAACCGTCCACCTTACGATTGCTCTCTTCCGAGCCTCACCGGGTTCGGCGGCAAAGAGATAGGTAACCTCCCTTCAGAGGCACCCTCCCCTCCGTCAGCCCAGCAGGGCAGAGTTTCATCGTCAGCAACCAGGCCCTGCCGCTGTTCAGCGACGCCTCACCCCCAGGTTGACGGATCCCCGCGTATAGCCGATCTCGGGTGACAGGGAACGGCTAGCTCCCCAATCCCCCGCCACCGCCGATGATCAACTCGCAAAAGCTCCCAATTAAGCTTCCCGAAGAATACACTTGAGCTCCTGACTCTGCATCAGGATCCTGCAGACCTCACAGACTTCTCCACCAGTCGCCTCCCCACAGACCCTGCAAGACCCCAACCTAACCTTTGAGCGGCCAAGCAGACCGCTCAACCTCAACTTCGAGGCGTAGGCCGTATACTTCAAACCCGGATGCTTCTCCTCCAACTCATTCAGAATATTCCTGATATCGCCCCTCAAGGCCCTGTTCCGATATGGACAAGGAACCTGCTGAAACTCTAAACCCGCGACATGAGTGTAGAGCGCGACCTCACGCTCATACACCTCACATAGAGGTTTGACCCTCGGAGTGAACCTCTTCTCAGGGTCCGCGAGGACCGGGCTCGTCCTCATCAACCTCTCAACCCCACCGTGCAGAATATTCAGGAGCGCGGTCTGAACCTCATCGTCAAGATTATGTGCGGTCGCGACCTTGTCAGCCCCAATCGCCCTAGCAGCCCACTCGAGGCCGCGTCTTCGAAGGACACCGCAGTAGGAGCACGGAGCCAACCTGCTCTGTTTCTTGACAAGCTCATCCAGAGTCACATGAAAGAGCTCCTTGAAAGAGAATACCTTATGCTCTATTCTGAGGGATTCAGCGAGGCCTCTGGCCAGGGACACAGCCTCCTCCCTATACCCCTGAATACCCTCGTCAATCGTCACGGCCGTGAGTCTGGACAGTGGGAACCTCGCCTTGAGTCTACTCAAGATCATAAGGAGGCTAAGGCTGTCCTTGCCCCCTGAGACCGCTACGGCTATGTGGTCTCTTGGGCTGAACATCTTGTACCTGGAGATTGTGGATCGAACCTTGTCCTCAATGCTTCGCCTAAAGCACCTCTGGCATAGGTTCACACCCTCGTACTCTCGCCTGTAGAAGGCTGACGAACCGCAGAAGCTGCACTCCAAGAGGCCCACCTCAGATCCTTACCAGCCCAAAATTCATGAATGAAAGGGCCAGATTCAGACCTAGAACGAAGAGGAAGGCTCCGCTCAGACAGGCCCTCGCAGCCTTGGCGGCCGCCTGGGACCTCGAGTTGACTATAGAGTAGAGTACCTTGTCCCCGTCAAGGGGGTAGAGGGGCAACATGTTGAAGAGCGCAACCCAGAACAACAATACAGTCATCCAGTACTCTGACCAGTAAAGGTGATAAGGCAACTCCCTTGGGAGGAAACTCAGGACCGGGACATAGTAGTTGAACGGGTATAGGCCCAGAAGGGCCCTGCTTGAGTTCTGAGGGTGAGGTTGGGTTACCACATCCACGTAGCCTCGGTCCGTTCTCAGCGACAGGACCGTTCCCGGCTGAACCCCAAACATGAATCTAGTCAACCCATCAACATCACTTATCGGTTGACCATTGATAGAGTAGATGACGTCCCACTTCCTCATTCCAGCCTTTGAGGCCGCCCCATCCTCAATCAAACCAGAGACCAAGATTCCTGAGGGCCCCCCGTAGAGCGGGCTGATAGTCAATGTGAAGTTGACCAAGAGCAGCGAGACGACAAGCCACGCCGCGATATTGGTTGAGGACCCAGCAGAATAGACCCTCAGCTTGGTCGAGAGATTAGACCTCTCAAGTTTCTCCTCATCAGGATCGACAAAGCCTCCCGGAATTATGACTGCGAGGAAGAGGCCGGCTGACTTGAGTGGGACACCGTCAGTCAGGCTTGCGACCGCGTGGGCCAACTCGTGCGTGAGGAGGACGACTGCCAAGGCGGCGATCACGTACGGCAGCGTCTCCAGACTGATCGTGACGCCTGGAAGGAGGAGGACCAAGCCCGCAGCCTGAGGTGTCCTGTACGCCAGATCGAGCAGGTTATGCGACAGGAAGTAGACTACGAAGGCCATCTGGCCGAGCGCAGCTACTACCCCAATATTCCATATGAACCTCCATACCCGCTCCCTCCTCCTAGATATGAAGCCAAGCCTCTGATTCAGATACGAGGTCTTCAACATCAAGAAGAAAGGCTCTACAGTAACCCCCCTCTTCTCCCAATCGAAGAGCCCTGAGAGTATGTAGAGTACGGCCCAGGCAGCCGAGTAGACCAGGACCCCAAAGACCAGATCAGACATGACAATTTCTCCATGACCAGTAGCTTCAGCGACAGAAGCATACTATTTGGCTCTTAATGGCTTCGAGTCTTCTGAGACTCTCAGTACCTGCTATGCAAATCTTCTATTAAAGCTGTGGAGGAAGTGCAAGGGTGAAGGATCAGTAGGATCCGCTACAAAACAGATTCTCTAAGTTCTTCCTAGTTCCCTCGGTGTCTCGCATATCTTAGAAGTGCGGCTACCCCGCCCAGTGACTCAAGCTTCCTACCGCCCTCATGTCCTGTGCTTATAACCACAACCTTTCCTCCTTTAGCCTCAACCTTCCTCAGCGTATCCTCCAGCCTCGCCCTCTCGTCCTCCTCGGCGCCCCTCAGGGTCTCGTCGCATACAAGTATCGTCTCGACAGCGCCCGAGGCTGCGTCTTCTGCAACCTCATCAATACCGTAGGAGACGTCGCCTGTAGAGGCGCCGAGTCTGGCAAGGACCTCCTCAACCAGAGCCAGTTCCCTCACGGTTCTCGCGCCCCTTAGGACCTTGCTGATGACGCTGACCCTTATCGCCTCAAAGACGCCTGCGGAACCACCGCTGCTAACACTCTTCACAGCCGCAACATCCTTGGCCAAGTCCGGAAAGTTGTTCCTAAGGTATCTTGCCAGATGCTCCTTTGCGAAGGCCGGACCGACTATCACTATCTGGCCCTCAACGTTCTCCCTCACCTTGGCCAGGGCGTCTGAAATTGTGGAGAGATACTTGACCATTGCTTGTTCCCGCTTCTCAGCCTCACGTTTGCTTGGCATCCTAGATTTCAGTTCGACCTTGACCTCGACACCGGATACTCGTGAGACCCCTATCGCACACTCGTCATTGTCTAGAGAAACTATTATCACGGGCACCTCCACGGCGGCAGCCTTCCTCAGACTCTCAACCTCATGCTGCGCCCAACTCTTCTTGATGATCTTTAGTGTGCCTCTCTCAGAGAGGCTGATGGTGTGGTGTGAACCTAAAACACTCAGCTCTTCTGGAGCATCGACCACGACGCCGTGGATCCTCAGCCTAACTAGGTCCTTGTCGAAGTAGGCCTGCTCAACCCTCAAGCCAAGCGTAGCCGGGACCCGTCTACTTGAGGGTCTGCCGACGCCCTCAGTCTTGACTTCACGAGTCGTCCTCGAAAAGACAATGTCTCCTCTCTTGACCACATTATAGAGTGTCCAGAGGTCGTCGAGATTGTCAACCGAAACCTGGACTGTCTCGTGTTTTAGGTCTTCAACCAGGATCCTCAATTGCCCACCAAACCCTGCCTTTGCCTCATTAGTCTGTGGTGGGGAATCGTCTTTTATACTTAGACCGTTCAGTATGGAGATTCACTCGTAGTGAGTCTCAATGGATATCAATGAGGAAGACAAGATCGCAGAGGCTATGGAGCAGCTGCGGATAAGCTACACGATGAGGCAGTGGCGTGTCTGCTCCCTCATCTGTGAATCTCTGGCTGAGAAATTCAGGCTCATAGCCGATAGAGAGAGTTAGACGACTCAGAAGTGGAGACTGCAAAGAGGCTGCGCCACCTCATAGCTGTTTCATCTTGTTGTAGAACTCGATCAGAACACCCGTCTTCTCAGAAGCCTCATTCAGACTGATCAACTTCATTCCCTGGTCGAACCTGTCGAACAGGATTATCTGTTCCCTTATCAGGGGCTCAATAACCCTTGAGACTGTTGAGGGAGACAGACCAAGGATATTGGCTAGGAGTGACTGATTGAAGATCTTGCCCCTATTCTCCAACATATATTCGAGAAGCTTCACGGTTGCTTTAGACTGGAAGATATCTGTCAGCTTCACCAACTAGACTCCCCACCCAAGATTGGCTAGAATGTAACTCTCGTGCCAACCCTCCCGCCTTCTACCGCACGGATGATGTTCTCAGGGTCCGCAGCGTTCAATATCCATGATGGAATTCTTGAACGCTCAATTATCTTGACCGCTGCGGGATCGAAGAGCTTGTATCCGCCTGCCGAAGCCGCCTCCTTCAAGACGAGTTCTAGAAGTTCTCTGACAGAAACCTCTTCAAGTTTCTTAGCGTTTGGATTCAGTTTGGGATCGCTTGTGTAGACCCCGTCGACATCAGTCGCATTTATCAGCATATCAGCCCCCACCGCCTCTGCAGCGACCGCGGCGACGGCGTTCGTTGATTGGCCTGGCTGGAGACCGCCCATCACAACAACCTTGCCTGACTGACTGAAGATCCTGAGTTCTTCGAAATCATCAGGCACGTCAGGATAGGCGTCGTCACCGAGCGCGGCGACCAGTAGGAGGGCGTTAAGCCTTGTGAAGCGGATTCCAACCTCGTCGCAGTAAGTTTCGTCGCCACCCAGTCTCCGCGCAACCTCAATATATTTCCGAGCGTTTATCCCCCCGCCGGTCACGACTATGAGGCTGTGACCTCGGCTTCGAAGCTTCTTCAAGACGGAGGTGAATCTCTGAATTCTCTCGGTGTCGAGTTCAGACGGGAAGAGATATCCTCCGACCTTGATGACCAACCTCATCTCTCTTTACCCTATACACTTGAAGGGATTCTTCTCTCAGTTATTTAAGACCGACAGGTCGCATGACTCCTCACACCCAAAAAAGAGTCACCGGCTCTTCCGAGTCTGCGGTTCACTTATGAACAGTATGCCGAGGAGCCCCACTATGACCAGAAGAGAGGTCGCCCTAAGGATTTGCGGTGTTGGGAGCATCATCGCCAAGGCCCCTGCCAGACCTGAGCCTAAAGCTACGGCCACGTCTGACGTCAACCAGATTACTGTCGAGACCCAGCCTGTATCCCTAGACGAGACGTTGTCGCTGTAGAGTGCCGCTGTGGGAGCTGTCCTTGCACCCCACGCCAAGCCGTAAAGTCCTATCAGGAACATCAAGAGGTACAGGTCACTTACCAAGGAAACCAGTAGAAGCGCTAAGAAAGTCACTGCATAGGAGAAAACCAGTGGGATGCGGCGGCCCACCTTATCAGACAAGACTCCTGCCGGAATCCTTGCGAGAGCATTGGGGATTCCTCTTGCAGTAAAGAGAAGGCTGACCTGGAACGTCTCAAGTGCCAAATCCTGCTTGGCATATACTGGAAACATAGTCTCGAAGGCACCGAGGGCAATGAAGAAAGTGATGCTTGAGGCAGAGAGGAGGATTATGTTCCTCTGAAGCAGTATTCTCTTCAAGGAGGGGAAGACCGAGTTCGAGCCCCTGCCACGAACAGTGTCTGTTAACAGAGGCCTCCTCAGCAGTGAAAGACCTGACAGAAGGAAAACAACCAAGCCGATACTTGGCAGAGTAAGAGCGAATATAAAGACCAATTGGAATGCAAAACGCAGAGTCAGAAGACTCGTCACTAATGGACCAACTATCATAGCGGCCCCTATCGAGGCGTAGAATCGACCCATAACCGTTCCTTTCCTTCCAAGAGGCGCCGCATCCAAAGCTATGGCTATCGCACCGGGCCCAAAGGACGATACCGCCAGAGCGTACACTACTGTGACTGGATAAAGCCAGACAACTGAAGAAGCAACATAGAAGAAGAGATAGGCTAGTGACTGGAATATCAAGGCCGAGACAGCGACAGGCCACCTCCCCATCTTGTTTGAAAGCGCACCGAACGGTAGTCTCGCAATTATGCTTGTGGCAGGCAAAGTCGCCATGATGAGGCCGAGTTCAAGCCTTGAGGCGCCAAGTGAAGTAATGTAGAGTGGAAGGATTGGGGTGAGCATATTGTAGCCGGTGAAGAAGAGAAAAGTCAAGAATAGAATAAGGGACAATTCTCTTGTAGCAGTGCTTCTCTCCAAGGAACTATCTGCAAAGTAGTGGTTGCTTGACGTTAATTGAACACCTTGACAACTACTTATTGAGTAACAATCTCGATGCGACTGGATCTCCCCGCGCTGAGTTCAACTCCTATTCTGTATCGAACAAGCAAATTTCGATACGACTTATATAAAACGCGCCTCTGTTTACCCTCACTAGGAGAACAAGATAGTGGAGTCATCGGAGTCTGTCTCACGCCATAGGCTCAGAAGGACACTTGAGATGTTGGCCTCGAAGGAGGGTCGAGGGACAGAATTAATCTCCCTCTACGTCCCCCCAGACAGGCAGATACATGAAGTTGTGGCAAATCTCAGGGAGGAGCATGGAACAGCTTCCAACATCAAATCGAGAACAACCAGAAAGAACGTCCAGGACGCCATCGAGAGGGTTATGCAGCGCCTCAAACTCTTCAAGCAACCCCCTCCAACAGGACTGGTGATCTTCTGCGGCGCAATCCCCCAAAACGGACCCGGATCGGAACGCATGGAGACCTATGTCCTCGTTCCACCCAAGACTATAAACGTCTACTTCTACCGATGCGACAGCAGATTCCACATTGAACCCCTCATGGAGATCCTCCGAGAGAAAGAAACCTACGGCGTAATCGTCATCGACTGCGACGAGGCGACCTTGGCAACTCTTCGGGGGAGAAGAATGGAGATAGTGAAAGAATTGACTTCAGGGGTTCCGGGAAAACACCGGGCCGGAGGCCAGTCGGCCCGCAGGTTTGAGAGGATAAGGGAGGCCGCGATCAATGACTACTTCAAGAGGGTCGGCGGCCATGCGAACAGTATCTTCAGCCAAATTCAAGACCTAAAGGGAATCATTGTGGGTGGACCAGGCCCAACAAAATATGACTTCAAGGAAGGCGACCACCTCAACTACATGCTCAAAGACAAGATCATCGCCACCCTAGACACATCATATGTAGGCCGAAGCGGAGTCAAAGAGGTTGTTGAGAAGAGCGCAGAGATACTTCGTGGAGTTCGATATGCTGAGGAGAAGAAGATTGTTCAGAGATTCCTGTACGAGGTAGGTCACGAGACAGGCATGGCAGCCTACGGCGAGGGTGAGATACGCCGTTATCTTCGCGAGGGCCTAGTCGACACACTGCTTCTCACTGAGAAACTGAACCTCATCCACGCAAAGATCAGGTGCAAGAACTGTGACTACAGTGAGGAGAGACTCCTCGATCCCTCAGAACTTCCGAAACTTGAGAAGGAATTATCTCAAGTGCAATGCCCGAAGTGTTCAAACCAAACCCTGACGATTGAGGAGACGAAAGACCTACTGGACGAGCTTGTAGATGAAGCTGAAAGGGCAGGAGTAAAGGTCGAGGTGATATCTACCGAGACTGAAGAAGGAGTCATGCTCAAAGAGTCTTTTGGTGGGATGGCGGCGATACTGCGATACAGAGCAACTTAAGCCCGCGCACCAAGAGAGACATCGAGCACCGTTTGATAATGCAGAAAGAAGAGAATACCAAAGAAGAACTGCCAATAATCTAACTTAAGTTGGCATAGAACATGCTAGGGAGAGATGAGACTTGCCCGCCGTCGAAGAGGCGATACTGAGATTCGCCCATAAAGTTGGTAGAACAAAGAATCTGGCCCGAACAGGATGGAAAGAGAAGGTGGGGATCAAATCACCTGAATCGATAGCTGAGCACATGTACAGGACGGCCTTAGTCTCGATGGTGCTCAGCGACCTTGAAGGACTGGACACCGAGAGAGTCTTGAGAATGTCTCTGCTCGACGATCTGGCTGAGACGATTACAGGAGACCTGACACCAACCCAAAAAAAGACGCGAGGCCTGGCAAGATCTAGGAGGTTGGAGGAGAAGGCCCTGAGGCGAATACTCTCACCGCTGCCAAAACCACTCATAAACAGGTACCTCTCAATCTGGAGGGAGGCTCAGTCTCTAAAGTCTGGGGAGGCCAAACTCGTCAAGAGCTCTGACAAGCTGGAGATGGCCATACAGGCCCAAGAGTACATTTCGCAGGGCTACGATGCCAAGAAGCTGATGGAATTCATTAAGTTGTCGAGTGCCAAAATTCAGAACTCCAAGACAGCGAGGATCCTTAATGTCTTGAAGCGAAAACCGAAACTTATTTCTCCGACGTAGATGAGTAGCTCGCAAAGCAGTAAGCCAAACCATGATCAGATGGAAGTTTAAGTCTTGATCCCTGTAGTCATCACCAACGCTGTCCTGCAGAAGATAAGGGCTGAGATGAGTGTGCCGTATGAGCAGATAGGCCTGCTCATCGGGGAACTCTCCAACGGACAATTGATGATTAGCGACGCTATAAGCGGAACCTGTGGTGCAAGCAGGTCAATCTCAGTCTTCTCTCCAGAAGTCCTGGCCGAGGTTGCCGA
>CAYZRW010000041.1:0-10660 GCA_964480955.1 uncultured Candidatus Bathyarchaeia archaeon
GTGGCGGCGGCTTTGGTGGAGGAGGAGCCGGAGCGCGGTAAGAAGGAGACTTCTGACACCAAATGATCTAGCGCTGCAATCATATCGTCCAAGAACAATGTTTCATATGCCGGCTATTCAGCTCATGCCGACTTCTTCACTCCAGCCTCAGATAGCCAATGAAGTCTGAGGAAGGCTGGACCGCCGCTAGTTTTCAATGTGATCTAGCTCTTGACTGAAGTTCTATAAGCGCGTTCGAAGTCCTTGATCATATCGTCCATGTCGAATCTCATCTTCCACCCCCACTCTTCTCTGGCGCGACTTTCGTCTATTAGACCGAATCCTTTCCCCAGTATCTTCACAACTCCAGGGTCAGGTTTGAAGGTTATCTGGGCTGAGGGTATGTGTTTCTTGACTGTGGCCGCAAACTCTCCGGCTGTCAACGATATGCCGGCTAGATTGTATACTAGGGTCTTGATGTTTGCGCGCGGTGCGTCATGTAGCATAAGGACGGCGTTGGCTGCGTCCTCATAGTAGATGCAGGGGTTTCGAGTATCTTCTTCAACCCAAACCTCGAAAGGCTTCCCAGCCAAGGAATACTCGATCATCCAAGGCATGTACTGGGACATATGTTTCGTCTTGGCTCCCGGCCCGACCACCGTCGGATACCGCACCGCCCTAAAGTCTAGTCCAAACTTCTTGGCGTAGAATCTTCCAAGATGTTCGCCGAAGAGTTTAGTTAGCCCGTACATGCTGTCGGGTCTCTGAACGGTCGACTCATCGATCGGTAATGTATGTCCTACATAGACGGCTATAGTACTTGTGAATATTACCTTCTCCACATTGAAGAGTCTTGCAGCCTCCAGAACATGCATCATCCCATTCGCGTTGACTCTGTATGCTGCCCAAGGGTTTGCGTTGGAGGGCAGGCTGAGCATCGCTCCCAAATGGAAGATGCTCTCGACATTGTGGTCCCTGACCGCGTTGAATACTTCAGACCAGTTCGCCAGGTCTCCGCGCACTAAGGTTACCTTCTCTTCGATGGGTTCCACAGCTTGGTAGTTTGGCGCCACATCGAAGAGTACAACTCTCTCGCCCCTCTCAACGAGCATCTTGGCAAGTTCACATCCAACAAAACCAGTTCCGCCTGTGATCAACTTCGTCATTTGGGTGCACACACCCTATATTGTACCCGGCGTACTCGTCTTTAACCATTATCTGGTTAGGGTATACGTACGTAGGGGGTTTGAGATTTAGGTGAAGTCTACTTCAGGGTACTGCTTGTACTTCGATGGGTCTGTCGGAGGCGCGAAGAT
Organism: uncultured Candidatus Bathyarchaeia archaeon; assembly: GCA_964480955.1. Lineage (GTDB taxonomy): Archaea > Thermoproteota > Bathyarchaeia > 40CM-2-53-6 > RBG-13-38-9 > CAYZRW01. The sequence goes on from CAYZRW010000041.1 coordinate 1,296, forward strand.
GAATAGAAACTGCATTGTTGTACCCCCTGAATTTCTCAGCATATGCCTTGAGCCTTTCGGGAAGAAGATGAAGTCGCCGGCCCTCACAGTCGCAGTCTCCCCATCAACCCAAACTTCGCCGTCACCCTTCGTAGTGTAGACAACTTCCTCCTCATTCATATGAGCGTGACAGGGCTTTGTCACCATGCTAGGCTCAAGCCAGACGATGCCTCCGCTCAATTCTTTGGAGCCGAACGTGTTCTCGTTTATTATCAGGCGCACATCTCTTCCTTCCAGACTTCTCAACTCGACATCGCTGTAGTGAATTGTCTTTGGGCCCAACTGATAACACCTGTACCGTTGTAATGTTCAAGGAGTAGGCATGTGACCTGCCCCAGACATAAAGGATGTGTTACGAAGTGAGATGAAATCCGCGTTATCTGCCGGATATTGGAGCAACTATCTCTGTGCCGCCATCCTTGAAGGGTATCTGAACTGTATCTAAGAGTAGAGCGAGGGGTTTGTCTTGACCTCTTCTATGAAGTCTTTTATCGCACCTTCGAGGGTGAATCTTCTCCTCCAACCCCACTCCTCTGTTGCATCCGACTCATCGATCTTTTGGGCCCAACTCTTGACTATCCTTGTCTTCTCCGGATCCGGTTTGAAGAAGATGTCAGCTCTAGGAATGTTTCTCCTAACTATCTTAGCAATCTCTTCTGCTGTGGGCAGGTCTCCCGCAATACAGTAGATCCTTGACTTTGTCCTCTCGGGCGGTGCCTCATGAAGTTCAATCAGGCACCTAACTGCGTCTTTGAAATATAGGATTGAACAGACGGTATCCTCAGAGACGAAAACCTCGTAGGGCTTACCGAGTGCCGGTTCCTGAATCATCAGGCTTGTGTATGATGAGAGTCCACCCAAGCCTCGTCCAGGACCTATTATCGAGGGGAATCTGACAGCCCTAAAGTCGAGTCCAAATTTCCTGTTGAAGTACTCGCCCAGACGTTCAGAGCAGACCTTGGTGACACCGTACATCGAGAAAGGTCTCTGGGGCGAATTGTTGGTAATAGTCTCTGTTTGTCCTAGACTGTAAGTCGCAATCGAACTGATGAATGTGAGCTTCTTCAAGTTGAAGAGTACGGCCGCCCCAAGTATATTGAAGGTTCCGTTAACATTGACCATGTAGGCTGAGAGAGGATTCTCCTCACAAGCCTCTGAAAGCATCGCGCCTGTATGAAAGACCTCGTCTACACCATTGCGTCTCACAACATCCAAGACCTCAGGCCACGAAGCAATGTCGCCCCTTACGAACTTGACCTTCGGAGCTAGCTCTGTGAGGTTCTGATATCTTCTCGGTGGAACAACATCGAATAACACAGTCTCCTCGCCCTTCTCAACAAGTCTCTCTGCAATATTCCATCCTAGAAAACCGGTTCCACCAGTAATCAGCGTGGTCAAGCTAACACCCTAACATATACTTGTACTGGTGATGTCTTCACATTAATTATGCTTGCGCGGAGTTATCGTCTCTCAAGCAGGAGCGAGCCCCCGACAAATGTGACTGTGTCAACGAACCGTATTCTATCGCGAAACCGATTCTTGCCCCTAGTTGAGTGTCAATATTAGCTGTTCTTAGGTTCAATCGACTTGGGTATATGTTCCCCTTATTCGAGACAGTCCCTCCGCCAATTCTCCTAGTGACTCAATGGAGTAGCCTTGGGGGTAAGAGAAGACGACGTGTTCAACTCCAAGTCTCTCCAGTTCGCCGATGTAGGTGGGTAGCTCGTCTTGACTCTTGAATATGGAGAATTTTTCTACAACCTCTGGGGGAATCAATTTGAGAACTGAGCTGTCAAGAGGCTTTGACAGAAGCTCTCTTCTGGCTGGCCCGAGGGCCTCAAGCAGTGAGAATCTCCTCAAGACTGAGTTTGAGGCCTCAACGGCCACTATGGCAGATGAAAGTTGCAGTAGCTTGTACATCTCGGGCTTGAAGGTCCTGTGTATGTAGGAGGGTGCGAATACGCCGACCAAGCTTGGCTTCCCTCCCTGAGCCTTCCCAGTAACTTCTAGGGCCCAGCCTATCATTTCTGGTGATGAGTAGTTTAGGAGGACTCCATCGAAGGACTGGGCTGTCTTGAGCAGTTTCGAGCCCTGAGCGCCAAGCCAGATTCTACATTCGAGGCCTCTATTCTCCAGGGCTTGAGAGATCTCCTTCTTCGCTTTGAGTAGGTGTTGCGGAATATTGTCCAAAGCGTCTAGGTCTACGCCTACTCTCTTGAGCTGCTCTCTATCTCCCGGCCCTATGCAGAGTTCGAAACGTCCACCGTAGGACCCTATCAAGGTATTAAGGCAGCTTGCGATCTGCTGTGGGGTGTGGAGAAAGGGACTGATCAGGCCGAGGCCGATTCGAATCTTATGCGTTGTCAATGCCGTGGCTGAGGCGACAACTGGTGCGTACCTCTGGCTCGGGAGGTCCGACACCCATACATAGTCTAGTCCAAGCCGTTCAGCCTCAAGACCCTTGGCCAAAACATCGGGTATGGGGTCGTTGGCGTTGAGGCCAATACCAAACTTCATTCGGTTCTCACCCATGTCTCTGCAACTTCCGTGATCGCTTTCTTTGGGTCCCGTCCGTATGGTGGACCGAAGACCACCTCATCGACTCCGAGCTTTGAATGATGGCGGAGACTCTCGCAGATACCCCCAGCGTCTCCACTTATGCAGAACTGTTCAACCAAATTGCTGGAGATATTCTTGGCCGCATCCTTTATTCCGTGTTTGGCGATGTCGGTTCGAACCTCGTCAACCTCGTCCTTTGCGATTCCAGCCATCTCAAGTACTGAGTCTGGGGTGTCAGCAGCGACAATGGCTACGATCTTTTTGACCAGTTCTAAGTCGCTCCTCTCAAGGACCATAATTGTCGGTGTCCAAAGGACGAAACAGAATTTTGAGCTGAGGCCCAAAGTTGTGCGTCTACTCAGGACGAGCTTGATCGATTCCTCCACGTATTTCTTCGGTCCACTGAGAATCAGGCCATCTGCAAGTTCAGCGGCTTGAGCTAGAAGTTTTGGACCCCTAACCCCCATAAAGATCGGAATCTCTTCCTTACCGCCGAACTGAGGCCTGTAACCCCCTATCTTCAGATCCCCCTCACTCACCGGTATGCCTCGACTTGTCCAGATAACTCTCAAGAGTCTGACAGTCTTCCTCATCATCTCCGTCGGCTTCTTGATTTGGATTCCCATCGAGGCTAGGTCTCGGAGTCCACCAACACCCAAGCCGAGCCTAAACCTCTTGGGCGCTATCTCGCTCAGTGCGATTGCAGCTCTAGCTATGGTCGTGACATTTCGGATGAACGGGCTTGTCACACCGATTCCTACATTCACCCTTCTGGTTCCTAGGAGAGCTAGACTGGTTGTAGTGAAGATCTCTTGAACGCTGCCGATGTCTTCCCCTATCCAGACCCCGTGGAGGCCCAGAGCGTCGGCCATTCCAGAGATCCACTTTGTTCTCTCAATGGAGGAGCTTGTGGTCAGGCCTAGACTCAGGTTCATAGCTGTTTCCGGCCTATTCAATATGCGTAAGCCTCTATTGGGTTGCGCACAAGCTTCTTCAGTCTCTCCCAAGTCTCTTCGAAACTATCAAAGTAGAGCCAAACATCATTCCCACCTACAGTGTAGGTCTTCCTAGCAGGGTCTAGGATCCTGTCGCAAATATTGATGCAGTATCTATTTTCAGACTTTGCCACAAAGATGTAGCCTCCACCCTTGAACCCCTCAACTTCTCCCCGTATTCTTACTCCTTCGTCTTGATCCATCGCCTGTATGAATGTGGCCAGCTCCTCAAGGCTCTCTATCCTACGTTCAGCATAGGGTGCAGTCTCCTCTTCTTGGAGACGATCAATCTCTTCGCCATCTGGAGTTTTCATTAGGCATGCCTTTTGTATCTGCTTATGCCAGTGAACTGGGGCGTGTCTGAAGACCTCACTGAACAGGTCCTCTTCTTCTGTATTCTAGGAGCCTATCGGGGTTCAAGGCCGCAAAGGGACTCGATGTGTCGATTCCTAGAACAATACCTCGTCCGCGAATACTCTTATCCCTGTTTCATCTATCCTGTACGGCCTGGGTTGGTCGTCGGCCGCCGTCATCCTCATCTTCCTCACTTGGATGACACGCGTTAGGGATTTACCAATCTTCAGGCGCTGCATAACTATCACGCCGTGTGCAAGATACTCTTCCTCAATTACCTGCTTCTCAAGCCCGATCGATTGCGACTCCATAGTCGTCAGGCAAGTGGCCCCCGTAACTGTCAAGCCCTCCACCAAGTCCAAGAACGCGGTTCGTCTCTCGTAACTGTCGGGATACTGATAGATCAGAGAGGCCAGTGGGTCCACAACTATCCTTCTTGCACCAGTCGACTTTGCCAGTGACTCTATGGTGTTTGTGAGACTCAACATTGAGAAGTCCCTCTTACCTACAACGAGCTTTCCAACCTTGACCTCCCCAGGAGCGTGGCGAATGGGTGACGCGTCTACAAAAGAGAATTTACCGTCCTTTTCGAGCTTGGCGAGGTCCCAGTTGAACCTTCTCATGGCCTGGTATATGTGCGTCTTGCTCTCCTCAAGAGAGACGAAGATGCCATGTTCATCATGGATCTCGATACCGTTGACGAGGAACTGTGTGCACAGTATGGTCTTTCCAGTCCCAGGCCCTCCAACTATCATGATGATCCTGCTTCTCGGGATTCCTCCCTCCAACATCTTGTCCAATCCAGCTATCCCAGTCGGCGCTCTCTCCAACAACATCCGGGCATTCCGTTCCTGAATACGAATAGTCTTCTTACGAAGCCCCCATTTAAAGCAAGACTGTTCCGCTCAGCACTCTCCCAGGAAAGAATAATATCTATTCTGACGGATATGATTAAGGGATGTGAAGCTGGATGGCTTCCCCCTTAGAGTATGTCCCCGCACTTACGAGGCTTGGGCTCACAGAGTATGAGGCCAAGGTCTACGCGACCTTGGTCAAGACCGGCTCTAGAACGGCCGGTGAGCTCAGCTTCCTCAGCGGCGTCCCTAGAACAAAGCTCTACGGTTCTGTGAGGGGTCTTGAGCGAAAAGGGCTTGTGAGGATCCTCCGACACAAGCCTGAGACCATCACTGCAGCCTCTCCTAACGAAGTTCTCTTCCCCCTTGCAGAGAAGCTAATCAAGGAAGCCGAGGAGAGCCTTGAACAGATTCAGAACCTAGCTTTAGCCTACGAGTCTATGAAGCTAATATCAAGCAGAAGAATGTTCTCGAAGACGGAGTTGTCAACGCTAGAGGGGCGTCAAACAATTTCTGAGAATGTCAGAAGGTTACTTTCAGGAACGAGTGAGTCTGTCGAGATGCTGGCCACAGCAAATGGAATGGTGCGGCTGTATAAGTCACACTCAAAGATTGTTGAGAGGATTTCCTCAAGAGGAGTCAAAGTAAGATTGATTGCGCCTGTAATGATGCAGAACGCTAGTGTCGCGAAGGAGATGGCGGCCATCCTGAAATTCAGGTCGTTGCCTAGAGTCGACTTCGAGGCGATCGTGGTCGACTCCAACACCATAATATTCTTTGAGGCTATGCCTGACGATCTGGAGGAGGAAACTGGAAACGATGTCGGAGTTCTCTCAGAGAATCCACAAACGATCAAAGTCTTCAAGCGTCTCTACGACCTTGTCTGGGCAACCCTGCCCACTGCAACAGAGACTTTGAGGGCAGCAGCCAGAGCCTAGCGTACGTTGAAGTCGATTCCCAATACTTCTCGCAGGGGAAGTCACACAAGAACTTGATGGGCCGAATGGAACCGAATTGTCTCGGTCCTCTACGACACTAGACTGCCCGAGATCCTACTCAAAAGACATAAAATCATCATCTGCGAATCATGTTGCGGGTTGATAACAGATGTCAAGACGTTTCGGAGGACTAGACAAGAAAGCAGACCTACTCTACAAGGATAGGCCTGTAGATAGACTATCGTGGCTACAAGAAGTATTCCCCGAGTGGGGTACATTTCTGAATGAAGAGATAGAAGATACTGTTGTGGAGGAGGGTAATGTAGCCCTATGGTGGCTGGGAGCCTGTGGATACTGGTTGAAGACACCAAAGAACACCGATATCCTGATAGACAACTTCTGCGGCCCCTCTCTGGCGGCTAGGTGGGATATCGGAGAGCCCGATACTCCTTACGGGGTATTGCGACAGACAGGGGCGAAAAGCCAAGTCTGGCTTAGACTCAACCCACAGATAATAGACCCGTTCGCAATAAAGAAGCTTGACGCCCTTCTCTCAACACACCCCCACGCAGACCACTGCGACATATACACGATCAAGCCCCTTGTGAAGAATACAGGCTGCAAATTCATAGGGCCACCACGCTCCTGCCGCAAATTCGAAGATTTCAAAGTCCCCAAAGACAGAATCGTGGAGGTAGCGCCTGGAGACGAGGTCAAGATAAATGAGATGACGGTAAAGACGTTGGAGGGAGCTGACAGGACAGCCCTCTTTGAGGGGAAAGATGTACCCAAAGACATGAACGAGACCGCCGTAAACTACCTGATAAAAACACACGCGGGAAACTTCTACCACGCCGGAGATTCTCACTACTCAAACATGTTCTTTAAGCACGGCAGAGAGAACAAGGTTGATGTGGCCATGATAGCTTTCGGGGACAATCCATCCGGTATGACTGATAAGATGACCGCTTACGACGCATATAGGGTAGCTAAAGCGCTCAACACGAAAGTTCTGATGCCGATGCACTACGACAATTGGGCTATCGTCCAAGGAGACCCTGCAGAGTTGGAATGGATAGTCAAGAAGAAGGCGCCGACGATGAAGGTTGTGATCTTGCAGTGGGGAATCAAGTTTCTCTACCCCAAGGACCAAGACATCGGACGTGCAGTCTACCCCAAACAGGAGGAAGAGTCAATTCCGGACAGGTCGTGGGAGTACGGTAAGAAACCAAAGATCTTCATGCGGGTCGAGGAGTAGGGACCTATTACCCTAGACCAATAGTCGCGACTGGCAAAACCTCTGAAAGACTAGAGCGTTGGTAGAGTGGACCCAGCATAGGGCATAACAGTGACTTCAGCGTCTACTCCATGGTCTTCGAAGGCCATCCGCAAAGCCTCATCCGCAGTCGCCGCCGGTCTGGCGAATGCAGACTTGATTTCAAGAGGCTTCAGCTTTGAAACCAGAATTATATTCGCCTTCTTGGCGAGTCTAGCGATTGCGTAGGCCTTGTGGCCGCCGAGAACGAAACCCAGCTTGAGCCTCGCTATAACATCATCTGGAGCCTCAGCTGAGGTAAGCCAATCCCTGAAGGTCTCGTCTCCAAGGCCTTCAGGACACTCGGCCAACAGAATAACAGTACCCCCTTCCCTCACCGAGAGGAAGGCGTTGTCAAGGCCTTTCTGAGCTTGGTAGAGATTCAGGTCCTTCGGGTACCCTCCAACAGACGCCAAGACGATGTCCGCCAACCTCCCAGTCTTAACTTTGTACATCATGTCGTTGGTCTCAACACCCTTCCTATGGGCCTTCACAAAGTCCCCGACTGCTAGGTCAACGATCTCCCTTTTCTCGTTGAGGACAGGGTTGACAATAAAATGAAGTCCTGCTTTTGCGGCCGCCTCCTCAATATCCATCCTGACTGGGTTTCCGTCGGCTACACCAGACTTTGAGGTAGGTTCAAGCATAAGCGAATGGTTTCTAGTTATGGTCTCTTCGCCGCAGACTCCTGGGAGTAGGGACTTTCCACCCCCACTATAGCCTGCAAAATAGTGTACGTCGATGTTTGCGATACCCATCCTGAAGTCGCAGTCCAAGACTTGAGAGTTAACCTGCAGCCTGGTTCCTCTTCTTGTCCTGCCACAGTCGGAGAGCCTTGAGGAATCTCTCCCGTCATGATTGATAGTCTTCACTTGCCCCAAGAAGTCCCTACCTAAGATGGCTTCCACTTCCTGTGCTGTCTGAGGCCTATGTAAGCCGTTGGCAAAGAAGATTGTGATGTCTTCCTTCTCAACTCCTGCATTTCTTAACTCAGGGATCAAAGACGGCAAGATCATGCTGGTGGGGCAAGGCCTTGTTACGTCGCTTACCAGCAACGCGACCCTGGAGCCTCTTTCTACGAGCTTGTGAAGGGGCTCCGTACCCGTCGGTTTGTGTAGCGACTCCTTTATCGACTGGTCTATATCTTTGAGGCTTTGCAGTTCCTTCGGCTTCAGGGTCTTGACTGAGCCTTTTGTTCTTATCTGAACTTTGAGAATTTCTCTACCGTATTTCAGGTTCACAAACATGTATTAAGAATCTAGACATCTGCTAAATAAGGGATAGCGGTCCTAAGGCATGGGTAGACGATATCTTTCCTAGGTTCTGGGAATCATAGAGATCGTCAGGATGGTTCTCCCCAAGCTCTCAGGAGATATCTCTTAGCCTCTTCGTCACTGACATCATGCCAATCAACGTAAGCGTCTGCTACCGCAAAGAATGGCCCGTACCTAATGTTCAGGCAAAAGATCTCGTCAGCCTCAGGAGAAACTAGACCTAAAGCTTCATAGTGGCCTGTGGGGACGGCGACTATTACACTTCTTGGGTTCTGTTTTCTTACAGACCTTACGGCAACCAGCATCGTGAAGCCCGAGGCCAAGCCGTCGTCGACGAGAATCAGGTTCCTCTGGCAGAGGTTGGGCGGATCCCTTTTGCCACGAAACCTTTCAAGCCTTTCTTTTATCTCTCTCAACCTTGCGGTGGCGAGTGTCTGGATCGTCTTCTGGTCGAGACCTAACTCGTCTACCAGCCGCCTGTTCAAAACCAGTGTGCCGTCGAGCGCAACGGCACCGAAACCAGCCTCCGGATTCCAGGGCACAGGGACCTTACGGACAACGACTATGTCGAGCGGGATCTTGAGTTGCTTAGAAATGCAGTAGCCTACCGGGATTCCTCCGGCAGGGATCGCCAGCACAATCGAGTCTTCTAGGGTTTTCTGCTTGAGCTTAGCCGCAAGTAGATTGCCAGCCTCACACCTATCTCTGAATACATGGGTTCTAGACCGAAGAGAGGGGTCTTCTACAACTCTCGAACACCGACCAGTAGGTTGCAAGCTTTCGACAGCTACCTCCTGAACTGTTACGGCTCTGTTCGACTGTAGCTTTAGAGCCTCTTGAAATCTTTAAAAGTTCGGAGGTTCAAAATTAGCGGTGGAGTTGGCGGCCATAGCTGGGAGCTAGGACCCGTACCCGTTCCGATCACGGAAGTGAATCTCCTAGGCGATCTAGGCTGTAGTGTTGTGCGAGAGCCCACGCGAAACCTAGACCGCTGCCAACTCCTCCAGAAGAGTCGTGTCGAGAATATCTTTTGCCTG
>CAYZRW010000042.1:0-10406 GCA_964480955.1 uncultured Candidatus Bathyarchaeia archaeon
GACTACGTTCAAGAATCAGCGTTTGAGAGTTACTATGTCAAGAAGGAAATATTTTCACAGGTCGATAGAGTTAATGATGCCGCGATAATCGCAACAAGCTCCTCAGGTCTCTTAATGACCGAAATCCAGAAGGCCACTGGCAAGCCTGAAAGATGTATAGTCGCACATCCCTGGAATCCGCCCTTGCTATTGAAGCTTGTTGAGCTTGTACCTGGAGAGAAGACCTCTCAACAGACCGTTCAGACCACATATGAGTTTATGGAGAGGCTCGACAAGACCCCAGTCGTTGTCAAGAAGGAAGTTCCAGGCTTCATAGGAAACAGGCTCCAAGCAGCACTCTGGCGTGAAGCCCTGAGCCTAGTCAACAATGGTGTGGCATCAGTTGAGGATGTCGACAGGGCAGTCTGGGCTGGGCCAGGGGCAAGATGGGCCATAATGGGACCCTTCCTAACCTTCCACCTCGGGGGAGGACCTGGAGGACTGAAGTATCTCATAGACACTATCCAGCAAGGCATATCGGAGTGGTACAAGAACATGGAGGACTGGAAGTTCATACCCTACCATGCGGCAAAGAAGGCTATCGAGGGTGTGGAGCAGCTGCCCATGGTTAAGGAGAAGACCTTCCAGGAGATGGTTAAATGGAGGGACGACAAACTGGTCGAGATACTGAGGATCCAAGAATAATTTTTGGTGATAGATATTGACTGACTTCTTCTCCCTTTTGCTACGGTTACAGCCGTGACTGGGCCAGGCATCATCACACCTGAGAGAGATATGATGACCACTGAAACAAGGAAGATGGGAACATTTAGTGAGGCGTCCATTTAACGGCCCTTATTTCAAATCTAATCCTATTTTGTAAGCTTGTTTCATGGCTTCCAGATTCTGCTTTACTGCTCCCTTCTCTTCTGCAGAGACGGGCAATTTCGCATGAAATTCTGCCTCTAGATAATCCAAGGATTTAGCGATCATATCTACTAGTGGATCGGCTGCAGATGTATCGCTTTCCTCAAGAGGTGCTACTAAGACCACTTTCTTTCCTTTCATTTTGTGTATATATTTTGGATGCGAGAATGCGTACCAACGGTCAATGAAGGCTTTCAATTGAGCAGATGGACCGTACCAATAGACAGGGGTGCCTAAGACTATAGCATCACTATCATAGAGTTTGCCATATAATGGCGACATATCATCGTTTATTTTACAGTCACCTGTCTTCTTGCAATAGTCGCTGCATTCAGCCTGACAGGGTTTAATCTCTAGATCATTCAAGAAAATTTTCTCAACATCTGCACCAGCATTCCTAGCACCTCTAAGCACCTCATCTACCAGAATGTCAGTGTTTCCTCCTCTCCTAGAACTACCTACTACACCAAGCACACTCATCCATAATCACTTTCCAATTCAGTCTGGCCGGTTCAAGCTCTTAAAGGTTGGAACATAAAATGCCTAGTTCCCAAGCTCAATGGAGCATCCATATTGTGGAGCAATTAGACCAAGAACTCTCAAAACTCAAAGACAGATTCCAGACGGCCCACGAACTTAAAGTCAAGTGGATGCCTGATGGTGACAGCAAGAAGAGCGGAAGTCAGGCACAGCAATATACATCTACGAAAAGGATGAGACTAAGGCATTAGATACGCTTAGGCATGAATTCATAGACTATGTTCTAACGCATGAATTGGTTGCGCCCTACAGCGCGCGCCTGCAAAGCTGGAGGAGAGTGAGAATACCCTCCATGACTGTCCAGTCTACGAGATCTGCGCTATCGCAGAGTCACTTGGATACAGGATAGAAGAACGCCATACTGGCGGGGAGCCAGGCCCAGATATAGTCATCAGAAACCCAACCAATGGTAGAGGAGTCATTATTGAATCTGAAGTCGGCCACAACATAACCAGCCAATCATACAGTAAGTTCGAAAGAGAAGCAAAATACTTGAAAGGCAAGAATCTCAACGCTATTATCGTCGTCACCGAGACACCAAGGAGAGTATGGAAAAAACCTATGAAAGGCATAGAGCCTCGAAGAAACTTCTTCGTAGTAGCAGGATCCGTTTTCAAAGACACTATGCCAGCCTACTTGTCAAGCTACTCGGCTGAATGAGTCTCAGTGGTCGGCGAGCCACGATGTTTTGGGTGTGTAATAGCTGGTGAGAGCAGCAAGATGAGAGTTGAACCCTTGCGTTATCGAGGGACAGTATCCCGGTGGACACATCATTCCAGCAACTTCTATATACTTGAGTAGTATGTACATAGAGAATCGGCTTTTCTAATGAACTTGAATTGTGATTCTTTCATGAGAGCTTACTAATCAACTTCTTGACGAGGGCCATTTCCTTATGGGCTTTCGAATCCTCTACGATTCGTTCGAGATCGCTTTCTAGGTTACTAAGATAGGAATAATGTTCCAACACCGTTGTGATCATCTTCTTCTCTGATGGCAGTCGATCTGGCCTGACTAGGCGCTGAAGATCACTCCAGTCGTACTCCTCTCCGGAGATCTTAGCCAAGAGTCTATTTGGTTCGAAACGATCTCGCAAATTCCAACATTTAAGAACTGCAAGCGTCTTTACTTTGTCCTTGTTGTAAGATCTTGGTCTCGTTGCAAATAGGTAGAGATCATACACATCACGTGCCCTTATTCGCTGGAATGATGCTCTGACCTTCTCAGCGAGTACCTCCTCTTCTTGAAGGCATGGTACGTCAAAAATGTCAAAATCACAGTAGCGAAAGTATAGTTCTTTGATCAGAGGTAGCTGTACAACAGGCAAAATTGGTTGTTCCCTGAAGCTAACCTGAATCACGAATTTGCCAGAGTTCCATGTGTGAGAATATGCTATCTCAGCACCGTATGAGTCATGTGAGGACTCATACTCATCCTCAATCATGAAGAAGATTCCATAATACTCATGCTTATTCAGCAACGATTTGAGCTCAGTTCTGAACTCGTCTCGCTTAATATCCAAACAGGTAAAATCCAGATCTGTTGAGAAACGCCCGGTTCTTCCGTAGTAGATTTTCTTGAGGGAAGTACCGCCTTTGAAAGCTAGATGGGGCAATAGTGGTTCCGGCTGGTCGGCCAGAATTCTGAGAACGTAGGTAAGAATGACATCTATCTCAGCCGTGATCGAGTCAACTCTGGAGGCTTGAGCGTAATGATTTACCTGTTTTTCACTAAGCATATTTTTTACCATTCTATGTGACTTCGATCTCGCTTAGCAATTCTCTATCAGGTAGCGTCTTGACGACATGCCAGTCACGCAGGTAATGGCCTCCACCTTCTTTAGGTCCAATATAGAGAGGCGACTTGCCTGTTCCACTCAGTAGTTTGTCACGTAGATCACTTGTCAAGTGATTTACAAGATCTTTGCTGGCTAGGAAGTCCAGTAAGAATCCTAGACGCTGACAGATTACTCGAGTCTTCATCCTTATTGCATAATCAACAATTCTCTGTATGTCAATGCGTCGGTAGGCACGATAGATAACTGCAAGAACTCCTTCAATTCCTCCCGAATAGTCAGGTTTATCAACGGAATCGACGACTGCCTTCTCCAATTCAGCAATGTTTACCTCTGCAGTCTGTACCTTCACCTTGGTAAAGCCGAAGAACTTGCGTCTCTGAAGCGTGACGAATTTGAAATAGGTATTCTTCCACATGAATTGTGGTTTCTTGGCTGTCGTAGCGAGATAAACAGTCGTAGGCAACTGTGTTGAAAGACCGTAGTAGGCATTGGCTGTCGAGTAGCTGTAGTAGTAAGGCGATACTAACGCACTGCCGGCAAGCAATGGGTTAAGAGAAGGAAAACGCTCCCCGTAACCAGCAGCCGCTGGAACGAAGACATACTTCCCTTTTGAAATCCGGTCAACCCATTTCTTCCGTTCAAGCCTATGCAACAGTACTGTGGAATATTCCCTGTTGCGATTAAGCAGCCTAGCTATATCTGTCGGTGTCACGAGCTTTGTCTTTCTTGACTCTAGTGCAACTACCAGGCGTGCCTCAATTGGAGAAAGTTGAATTTGACGTAAGTGCTTTTGTTGTAAGAAACTAATGTCTTTTAGTGGGACAAACTCTGTATTCAGACCCTCAAGCTCCTTTTCCAGTGACGTGTCAATAGTTTCACCGATCAACACTATTTTGAACGATTTGGGAGGAGGTTCTAAATTAGAGATAGCCGTGTAATAATCAACTAGCTGTTTAAGGTAAGTCTTCTTTATTGGCGTGCCTTTAATCTCGACAAAGATATCCTGCCCATTAGCAGATTGCAAATGTAGATCAACGATATTGCCCCCCGGCAGTATTTCGTTTTGTCGGACTAAATGAGCCTTTGGAAAAAGCTCAGCAATGCGGCTCACGACATAAGCCTCGAGTTGCCTTCCTCGCTCTCTAGTTACGGCCAAACCTTGTCCTCTCTTTACTGTGATTTATCAACTCATGTGTTATATATTTTTCTGTTATTCTTACAATTTGAATTTTATAATTGTAAGAATCTCGACACCAAAAAAGTATTAGCTTTCTTCGGTTGATGAACCCGATTTGGCGTACTCCTTAGTTTGACCCTTGCGTTATCGAGGGACAGCATCCCGTTAGAACATGCTGGATGCGTACTCCAAGCTCGTCTTGAGGTAGTATTCACTTAATTATATAGTTGCATACCTCCCGGCCTCGTCATGTCCGCTAAAGCTCTCCTGGACGAAAGACCTAATCCCAGTGAGGAGGAGGTCAGAGAGTCTATCGCCGGAAACCTGTGTCGATGTCTGGGCTACGCAAAGAACGTGAGGGCCATTCTCCTAGCATCTGAAAGGACGAGGGAGAGGTGACGTAGGTGAACAGATTCAAGACAATCGGTAGGCCTGTACCAAGAATCGAATCAACCGACCTAGCGACTGGAAGAGGCAAGTTCGCCGACGATATGGAACTTGAAGGTGTGCTGTATGCCAAGATACTTAGAAGCCCACATGCCCACGCTAATATTCTTAACGTTGACGTTAAGGAGGCTCTAGCTCATGATGGTGTGAGGGCTATAATCACCGCTCTAGATCAGGATCTGCCCCAAACCACATTTCCAAGTTTTTCACCCCACATCCTTGCGGCAGACCAGAGGGTTCTTAACACTACAGTCCGCTACGTCGGCGAGCCAGTAGCCATCGTGGCAGCTGAAAGCGAGGATGAGGCTGAGGAGGCACTGAACAAGATCAAGGTTGACTATGAAGAGTTGCCCGCGGTCTTCTCTGCAGAGGAGGCCTTGAAGCCTGGGGCACCCCAGATCCAAGAAGGGGCAAACAACAACATTGCAAAGAGGGTCAAGGTAGATTTTGGAGATGTAGACGTAGGCTTCAAGAAGGCGGACCACATCTTTGAAGAAAGCTTTAGGACGTCACCCTATCTTGCCTGCGAACCAGAGCCCTACTCTATTCTTGCGAACATTGACCAAGAAGGAAAATGCACGGTCTGGTCATCTACGCAGGCTCCATTCTTTCTGCAGTCACAGATAGCAGCCGCGCTGAATATGACGCCGACTGTGATCATGCCGCCATGCGTGGGCGGTGGATTTGGAAGAAAGACAGTAATGCATGATGACCCCCTCGTCATATTGCTCGCCAAGAAGACTCACAGACCTGTCAAGCTGACTTACACTCGTGAAGAGCATCTAGGAGCTCTGGACACCAATCTGCCCTTAACGATCAACCTCAAGACCGGAGTCAAAGACGGCTATTTCGTAGCCAGATATGCCAACGTGATCGCGAGAGCAGGCGGCTATCTGGGCCAAGCCCACGCAATGCTCCTCTACGGTCTATGTCATTGGGCGTCTTTGTATAGATGTCCCAATGTGAAGCTAGAGGGAACCACTGTATACACTAATAATCGAATCACCAGTGCACTCCGTGGCTTCGGTGTTCCCATGTTCATGTTCGCTTCTGAATCTCACGTGGACAATATTGCTTCTGAACTCGGCGTTGACCCGATAGACCTCCGACTGAAGAATATTGTTCGGGAAGGCGACACCACCCCAACCGGATTCAAGGTAAGGACCTGCGGCCTCAAGAAGTGCCTCAGGAAAGCGGCTCAACTAGTCGACTGGAAAAAAAAGCGAAACTTTGACCAGAAGGGTAAGGACCGCAGATTTGGAATAGGCGTGGCAGTCGCGATGCAACCCAGCGGATCAAAGTTGTTTGAAGACGTCGATATCAGCTATGCCGAAGCCAGAATAGACAGTGAAGGCTCGATTCTGATATACACAGGCTGCTCAGACACGGGCACGGGGACCAGAACAGGCCTGGCCATGATAGCCGCTGAGGAAATGGGAGTCAACCTCAGAGATGTAAAGATAGTTTCTGGCGACACAAGCAGGGTACCATTCGACGCAGGCGCTTACGCAAGCCGAACAACGGTCATAGGGGGTCAAGCCGTCAGGCTAGCTTGCATCGACCTGAAGAAGAAGATGATCAGAGCAGCCTCAAAAGTGATGAAAGTAAGGCAGGCGAATCTTGAATTGAAAGGCGGCAGAGTCTACGTCAAGCGATCCAAACGTAGTGAGAGACTATCTGAGATCGTCGCCGCCTATCAAAAAGTGAACGCGCCAGGTGAAACTGCGCTCGTAGGCAGAAGCTCGTTTGACCCTCCCTCAATGAAGCTGAGTGAAAAACAGGTGAAGGGAAAGAAAACACTGTGGGGCGACTGGGCAGCAGCCCACTCATTCGTCGCCCAAGTGGCCGAAGTCGAGGTGGACATTAAGACAGGACGTACAAAGATCTTGAAGATGACAAATGTCTGCGATTCGGGAAGGGTCATTAATCCGTTGACGGCTGAGGCGAACATAGAAGGCGCCATAGAGATGGGTTGTGGGTTCGCTCTTACCGAGGAGCCAATATGTGATGAAAAAGGGCGAACTCTTAACTCGACGTTCCTAGACTACAAATACATAACATCCTTGGATTATCCTGTGACCGAGACCAGATTCATTGAGACAATAAACCCGCGTGGCGCATACGGTGCAAAGGGAGCTGGCGAGGTCGGCCTACCCGCAGTCTGTCCAGCCATAGCGAATGCCATCTTCAGTGCGACTGGGGCTCGGATTCGAGATATACCCATCACTTCGGAGAAGATATGGAGGGCTTTGACTCTCAAGAAAGCCCAAGGCTAGAACAACTGCAGGAACATATTCCGCCCATATCTAGATTGTGCGGAAGATATTGTTTAGATCCCACACATAGTATTAGAAGCAACATCTTCGCAACAAAAGCGCGTGTGCCCTTCGTCTTCCCTGAGCCAATCCTCTCGATCTTCATGAAGAATGGAGGTATCCTGCTCGAAAGAAGTGGCTACTATGAAGAATTCAAGATGAAGATCGATAGCATAGGTAGGGAGTTAAGATTGAAATGCGGATTCTGCTTTAGAGTTGTGTGCGCCGTTTCTCCATTGTGTTCTCAGGTTGCAAGCGTTAGTGCCAGTTTGTATAGTTGCTCGTCTATCGGCTTGTAGGTCTTGGTGGCGTATTCTAGGTCGACTGGGACTATGCGGCCTCCCTGGATTCCCGTCATATCCCTTCTCTTCCCCTCAAGTAGGAAGTCGATGCTTGCGGCGCCCATCCGGCACGCAAGGAGGCGACTGTAGGCCGTGGGGTGTCCTCCTCTCTGTATGTGGCCCAACCTGGTGAGTCTGACTTCAAATCCAGTCCTCTCCTCTATTGCTTCAGTCATATCTGTGCAGTCGCCTGACCCTTCAGCCATGACTATGATTCCAGACGCCTTACCTCTGCGGTGGCTCTCCATGAGTCTGGAACAGATCATCTCTACGCCGCATTCTATCTCAGGTATGAGTATGATCTCTGCGCCGGCGCCTATTCCTACCTCCAAAGCTATGAAGCCTCTGTTTCGCCCCATCACCTCTACGACGAAGATCCTCTCGTGGGAGGTGGCTGTGTCCCTTATCTTGTCAAGGGCCTCTATAGCCGTATTTACCGCTGTGTCGAACCCTATTGTGGTATCTGTTCCGGCCAGGTCGTTATCTATGGTCGCTGGTATACCTATGATTGGTATGCCGCTTGCCTGATGGAGCTGGCAGGCTGCGCTGAAAGAGCCTCCTCCACCTATAACTATCAGGCCGTCCACACCGTTCGTCTTCAATACTTCAGCCGCCTTCGATACTCCCTCCTCGGTCTTCATCTCTTCAGCCCTGGACGTTTTTAGAAAAGTCCCACCGAGATGAATTATGCCGCCGACCGCCCTTGCGTCCAATAATCTGGATTCATTGGCTAGAAGCCCTGCATAGCCCCTTTCGAAACCGATGACCTTCAAGTCTCTCGCTAGCGCAGTCCTGACCGCAGACCTTATGGTCGCATTCATTCCAGGAGCATCTCCGCCCGTAGTAGCTATCGCAATTAACTCCACAATCATTCCTTTCCTGTGAACTTCGAAGATCTATCTTGCGGCTTCTTTAAACATTTTATCGCACTGCAACTAGACCCTCAGCAGATCCTAGTTTCAAATCTGTGTCGCTGGATATTGCAGGATCCTTTCATATGCTCTCGGCTGACCCGAAGTATTCTTGAATAATTGGGTCAAGGGTGAAAACTACCAAAAATACTCTTAATAATTCAGTTCAAGTCAAGAATAACGGTAATGAAGACTATCGTAGCCGTCGACCTAGGCGCGACTAACATCAGGGTCGCTCTAGAAGATGAGAAGGGCAGTATCTCTTCTCGCCTGAAGGAAAGGACTGATGAATCTGCCGGACCCGAAGGAGTAGGCCGACAGATAATACGAATGGTCCGCTCCCTGAGGCCGGAGAATATTCACAGCGTTGGAATAGGATCTATCGGCCCCTTAGACCTGAGGGAAGGTTCTATAGTTCATCCCCCAAACATAGACCTTGACCATATCCCATTGGTTGAGCCTCTGGAGGAGGAGTTTGGGGTTCCAGTATATCTTGTGAACGACTGCGTCGCAGGCGTAGTTGGGGAGAAGGAGTTCGGCCACGGAAAAGGGTATGCGAACATAGTCTACGTCACCTTAAGCTCAGGAATAGGGGGAGGCATATTCGTCGACAACCACCTCCTGAGGGGGAAGGATGGTAACGCCCACGAGATTGGCCACATGACGATAGACCACGAGGGGAAACTCACGTGCGGGTGCGGGAAGAGGGGCCACTGGGAAGCCTACTGTGGAGGGAACAATGCCTCAAACTTCATCAAGCTCCAACTCGAATCCAGGACCCGAAAGGAGATCGAGGCCAGCCTCCTCTACAAGGTCTCAAATGGGAACCTGAGAAGGCTCACCTCCAAGGACCTCTTCGAGTCTGCCAAGAAAAAGGATCGAGTAGCCCTCGAGATCGTGAATGAGATTGGTAGACTCAACAGCATAGGCTTCGCCAACATAACGAACATTTACGATCCTGAACTGATAACCGTGGGCGGCGCCATAACGCTGGCAAACCCTGACCTAGTCTTAGGACCCATAAAGAAGAATATTGAACGATACAACATAAACAGACTACCCGAGATCCTGACCACGAAACTCGGAGAAGATATCGTACTCTACGGCGCCCTAGCCCTATCCAAATACAAGACGCAGGTCCAAGAGACTAAACACGCCCAGTAAAGACCCGGCCACCAATACCTCAGACCCTCCCGCTCAGCCGGAAGGCGCCTCGAACAAAACCCCTTACCCACAATGGCGCCGGGACTATTACAGACCCTCCATCCAAGTTACCAGAACCGTTACCAAACCACCCCCCCTAGGGGGGTGGGGGGTGGGTCGCCCTCTCAAGACAGAAAACGGAAAACCCCGCAGAGATACCCAAATCTATTCGCTAGGACAAGAAACAATGAAAAATTGATATCTCGGAACCCCGAGTCTTACATGACGCGTACTACATCTGACGTCTCCATGAAACCGCTCGAGATCATCCTAGGCCTCTCAAGGGTGAGGCTGCCCCAGAAGGTCCCAATAGTGGAGGCAGCGAAGCTCCTCGAACTCTACATCGACAAACCCAAACACCAACAGACCCTACTCAGACACGCAAAGACCGTTACGGAACACAGCTACCTACACTTCAGCGACGACGAGACTAACCTAACCTACCTCGGCAAAGCCGTACTCTCAAGCGAATACCTGATCACCGAGACCGCGAGGACTAGACTCTCAAGGCTCGTCAACGATGTCTGCGGCGACAGGATAATCTACAACAAATTCCAAAAGGCCATGACACCCCTACTTGAGGTCTCAGACAGCCTAGAGCAACTCTCTATGGCAACCAAGCTGAAGGCTGGATCAGCGGAGAGGAAGGCCAAAGACATGGCCGGGTATGTTGGGGTAGAGGTTCACCCAACCGTCTAACCCACACGAGTGAATACAGAGCCTGCCGGCATTCAAGATCCCGCCCCGAATGCCTCAAGATCCGCCAAG
>CAYZRW010000043.1:0-9977 GCA_964480955.1 uncultured Candidatus Bathyarchaeia archaeon
TTAGAGACAGAATCCCTTCTCAGCCTATTTAAGTCTACGCCTACACGGCTCTGATAGATTCTGGAGGTTGTCGGTCGTCAATCTTGCGAAACGTTCTAGTGGCACACAACATTTTTCTTCACCCGATCTTTATGCGATCGCTCACCACAAGACTTTCATACTTAACATTTAGATCTCTGAAGGCCAAGAGGGGCTCAAGCAATTGGTTGAGAAGAAATACATCTTCAAACCAGACGACTTTGTTGACGCACCCGTTCCCGAAATGGGAAAGTTCACTAGAAAAATGATAATAGACTCCAGTACTGTCGGGGCAAAAGAGCTGACCCTCCTGTACGGCAGATATGACAGGGGCGCTGTGGGCGGGGACTACGAGAAGAAGTGTTCGCATCCAAACGCTGAGGAGATCCTCTACATAACTGGAGGTAGAGGTTACGTGGGCATCGACGGCAAAGAGTATGTGGTGGAAGAGGGAGATACGATTTGGGTTCCTAAGGGAGTGGTTCACTGGCTGTACAATCCGTTTGATGAACCGTTTGAGATGCTCTGCGTCTATTCGCGAGCATCACTCAAAGAAGCAGGCTTGGTTGTTCACGAGTAGGATACACTGGTGCAGCATTACAACAAGCGCCGAGTGGTCCGAGACATCCCTTTAGTTAGGCGCTCCGGATATTCCTTGTTAACACCGTCTACAGACACGGATGCCCCCGGCTTCCACTATTAAACTCAGGAGTTCTCCGTGTAATGTCACAGAAATATCTTGAATATTGGATGATTGTTCGTCAGGGGCTTTATTCCAAATTCTTGTCTCATGCTGTATGAGACGTAGGCGTCAGCCAAGCCGCATGCGGGATAGATTTCTGGGGCTCTACTTGCCGGACCGTACAGGAGGAAGTTTGCACCCAGTATTATTGGTGTTACGTGGGCTACGGCGTTGTTAATCCTGTATGTTAAGTGGTCCTGTTTCTTTCTGCCAACCCACCTATCCACCGCGTTATGAACTCCGGCGCCTGATGGTAGACCGAACTCTTTCTTGACCAAGTGACAGGCCTTGGCTACGGGACCAGGATCAGGAATATCAAGGACGGTTGTGTCCACAAGCATCTTCTCCACTCCAGCTTCTGATGCAACACCTATCAACCCTCTTCTTTCCTGCGAATCTCTGAGTGTTGACAGTTTACCAGCCACAGTCATGTTTCGCGGGTTGAATGTCAAGAGGATTGAGGCGGTTATCTTGGAGTCCTTGATCGCCTCCAATTCCTCAGGCTTCGCCTCAGGGCTTATTGAGTTGAATACGACCCTGTCTGAGAGGCCGACCTCACCCACATGTCTTGCGGCCGCTGCTCTGACTTCAGCGGTGGTTCCATCGATCAGGAAAGGCCCGTCAATCTTGTCTGAAACGAAATCCATGAATCTCACAATAGCTTTCGGCCAAGCTCCGCAGACATCCACGATCCTGGGATTTCCAGTCTTTTCTGAGACCTCTGCTTCGAGTCGAAGGATCTCCTCGGCCTTTTCCCTGTCAAATGTCCCCTCCTCCTCACTATCGATAACTCTGTCCCCGTGATAGAATATGCTCCCGATCATCACTGTCGGAAGTTGGCCGGGTTGGCCTCCAACCCTTACACCGGCTATGTCGAAGATCTTCTGTTCAGTTTCAAACTTGAACATCCCGGGCATCTCCTCCTATGTTCTTCGGCAAGATTCCGCTAGAGACTGTAAATTGCTGGTCAATAAATGTATTGAACTTATTGGTGGACCCGATTCTCTTGAAGGTCCTTCTTGCGTATGATCAATTCAAAAATAGAGTTAGGCAGAAAAAATATATCGACTTGCTACTGTATGTATCTCAGGGTCTTTCATGGTAGATCTTGACGACGTCTCAGAGCTACTCCAGGGCTCGATCGACATTCATATACATACAGCGCCAGACATCCATCCAAGAAGCGTAGACGATGTCGAAGCCGCGTTTCAGGCTAAGCAGGCCGGTATGAGGGCGATCTTGATCAAGAGCCACCACACTATCACTTCTGACAGAGCCGAGATCGCCAGCAAAGCCTCTGGATTTTCCGTGTTCGGGGCGGTGACCCTGAATCATGCGGTCGGAGGCCTAAACCCCCACGCAGTCCTCGCTGCGGTGGAGATGGGAGCAAAAGAAGTGTGGATGCCAACAATCAATGCTGCGCAGTATCTCAGAAGCGCTCATTCTGTCCCGGCACTTGTCAAAGCCATCCCTAAGGGAACGAGTGGGATAAGTATCCTCGACAACAGAGGGAAAATGGTTCCGGAGCTCTACAAGATCATCGAGTTGGTGGCAAAGCACAACATCGCCCTTGGTACCGGCCATATCTCACCAAAAGAGGCAAGAGTATTGGTTGACGAGGCAGGAAGAGCCGGGGTAAAGAAGATCCTTCTTACACACCCAACAATAGACTTCTTGGATTATTCCATAGAAGAGATGAAGAATTTTACAGAACTAGGTGTACTGATCGAACATGACTACGTGATCTGCACAAAGCAGGTAAGAAACCCGATTCCACCTCGGCACTTGGCTGAGACGATAAGGTTCCTCGGCGCCGAGAACTGCATAATGGCGACCGACGGAGGGCAAGAGATCAACCCGCCGCCAGCGGAGATGTTCAAACAATTCATCTCCGCGATGTTGAAGAATGGAGTAAAGAAGGAAGAGGTCAGAATCATGATATCTGATAATCCATCCAAGGTTCTGGGTTTGAGCATCTAGGTATCTGCACATGAGTTAGATGTCTTGATTGCTTTCCAGTGGGGATGGGTCCACGACCAAGATTGAGATTCCATACGGCAAAGATAGGCTTCAACTCGAAATAGATGAGGAGAACCTGTCTTCGGTTGCGACGCCTAGGCGAACTCAGCCTATTCATGATCTTGAAGGGGCCGTGATGAAGGCTCTTGGGAGACCTGTAGCCAGCCCAAGCTTCAGAAGCCTTCTGGGACCGGGCAAGAAGATTGCGGTGTTAATAGACAACTTTGCCCGGCCTACACCAGCACACTCGGTCCTCCCACCAATATTGAAGGCCATCGTGGATGCTGGGGCTGAGCCTAAAATAATCGTGGCAAACGGGGGGCTGAGGGCCACCACAGAGGAGGAACTTGAGGCTAAGCTGGGAAGAGAAATTCTTAACAGTGGTATCCCAATTCTCCAGAGCATCGCAAAGAAAGAGGAAGACTTTGTCTTCCTCGGCGTCACAAGCTACGGGACGCCTGTAGAGGTGCATAGAGCCTTCTATGAGTCAGACGTCACGTTAGGGGTCCACACAACTCAGATGACCCTGTGGGGCTACGGGGGCGGAGGATCAATAGTTCTGCCTGGAGTCTGTTCGTATGAAACCATAGAGTGGAACCATCGCCTAGCGATAGGTCAGGGCTCAATACAACCAGGATACGTGGGGCCTAGGAATCGCCTGAGAAACGATATTGAGGAAGCTGCGAAACTCGCGGGGCTCAACATGGTTCTGAACGTGATCCTCGACGTTGACGGGAATGTTGTTGACATGGCCGCTGGAGCCTCGGCCGAATCACATAGAGTATCTATTGAGAAGTTCGATCGAATATACTCTTACTTGGTAGGATGGCCGGGAAAGGTGGATATCTCGATAAGCGGATCTCTTAGCTGGGACAAATACCTAGCACACTCCTGCTGGCCGATAGCAACGTTGGATCCGGTGACAAAGGACGGTGGCACAATAATCTTGGCGACGCCAAGTCCAGGAGGTCTTGCACACTTCTCTTACATCAAGGACTACATGCCTGCCACAAGAGAAAGTTGGCGGAGGGTGCTGAGTGACATCTTCAACGGAAAACAGGAGCTGTGGCACGCTATGCTCTGGTACCCGATTCATCTCGTGCTACAGAAGAAGAAAGTGATAGTGGTGACCGGCGAAGCGAACGTGAAGGCTCTGAAGGATATCGGAATCGAATCCACAACCTCGATCGACGAAGCTTACAATCTTGCGGTGAGTAGAGGACCAAGGAATCCCAAGGTCTTGGTTGCCCCATACGCCAAATGGATGAAGCCAAAGACAAGACGCAAGAGACCGTCTAGGTAGAAGTCTAAACATACAATTCTCTCAGTCGTCGGTCGAGGTTCGCGAGAAGACTCCACTCGTGACCGTGAGTTCTGTCATGTTGCATCTGTCTTTGGCTCTAGTCCGGAATAAATCATTCCCCGGCAATATTTGGCTGAGAGTAGCAACCTTCTCTGAGGTTTCCTGCCTAAGACATCAACCAGATGCATGGTTGGGTGGGTAAGTGGGAAATGCTCTGCAGGATCTTTGCGTCAGTGTTGAAGCTGGGCTGGAGCATTAGATTACGCAGCCTCAAACCTTAGTCGACTTGCCTATGTAAGGCACTTGCCTGTACTCACACATCTTTTGGCACTCTTGGCAATTATGATAGACTGTCTCTGTTTGGCCCATAATGCCTGAGACTGATTTTTTGGGAATCATCACAAATTGGTCTGTCAGACACACCCGAATGGCTTCTTGAACCTTCTCTTTGGAGAACATGCTGAAGATAACTTCTTGTTGGTCCAGTTCCCAGGATGGAGTGGAACCTGGATTGAATCGCGATATTTCCCAGCCCTTCTCAGCTTTGATCCGTTCCTCAAGATGTCTCGTCAGAAGACGCAGAGCATATGTTCCTAAGTTGTCGAGTATCCATGAATCGAGGAGTCGGCTATGAGAAGTCTCGGTGACTCTTCGCTCCAAGTCTGGGCCGATGGTTAGTATGTAGGGCGCTATCTCAGTTGCACACTTGAGTTCTTCAGCAAGTCTGGGACTACTCAGCAGTTTGCCATCTTCGACGAGGACGCCTTCCTGCATGACTCTTTCTATCTTCAAGTACTTGTAGACTGCAGCCGGCCTTATCAGGCCCACACACTCATCCAGAAGGTCTCCTAGGTTGTCTATCTTGTCAGCTATGCGACTCAAGCCTCCGATGGTGAGGGCCTCTTCGACCGAGAGGCTAAGAGACACATCCTTCAGTACTATCAACCGTTGCAGCCTCGAGAGCGCAGGTTATTTCGTTTACACATTGCGAATTCAAGTTGGCAGGCGTCCAACCCAGAACTCAATTTTGCTTTAGGTTGTGGAGCTCCCTATAATCATTTACTGACGTTTCAGACAAGTTTTTCTAGTAGTCGAAGAAGTCTATTGCCTGAAGGGCAGAGAACTTGCGTATATCGGTTTGGCTCTCGGTGTTGCTGCTATTGTCAGGCCTCTCGCTGTTGCTGGGCCTTGACCAAGCTATTGCGGGGGGAGGAACGGTAGAAGGATTTGTCTATGCGAGGAACTATCTTGGTGATTACCGTCAGACAGGATGGGCGAATATCACTGCAACGGGCGGAGCCCTAGTCTACACTGCACAATTCAACGCCGGAGGCCACTATTTCATGATTCTCCCAGCGGGAACCTACACAATCACTGCCAGTCTACCGGGATATGATGTGGTGACTAAAACCGTGAGCGTCTCTGACGGATCCGCAACACGGCTCGACTTCCGTCTGGAGCAATCCGGTGTCCCAATACCTGAGTTCCACCAGTATGCTACCCCACTCGTCGTCGCGGTGTCCCTTCTGCTGGTGATGATCTCAGTACGGAAGAGAACCTCCGTTCCTGAAACGCGGCGACCGTTGGACTGAGGAGTCGTAGGCCTTCAGCTTACCCGGTAAGGGCTTCCGAACGCCCGTTGAAAGTACATGTTCCGCAGAGGCCATGGGGAATCACTAGCCAGTAGTGGTGACTACCTGTCAACCAACGCCGCTGGTATCGAGCCTCCTAATCCAAGCCTACACCGTCTCAAGGTATCTATGCTGAGACGGCTGTCCCCTCTGCTTCTTCTGGGTTTTGTTCAGCTCGGGTGCTACGCTACCATTCTCTCTCTGGGTGACCTTGGCAATAACATATCTGCCTTTGTTCCTTTGTTCTTCCTCTGTTTCCTGTTCTATATACTATCTATCCTATTTGCTGAAAGGAGGTTTTCCGGGATATCCGCCTCGCCATCAGTCTTACTTCTGATTGTTGCATTGTTCTCGGTAGCCTTCAGGCTGACCATGATCTCTTTGAAGCCGAGCCTCAGCCATGATATCATGCGGTTTCTCTGGGACGGTAGGTTGCTCAATCACGGGTTTAATCCCTACCTCTACAGACCCGACTCAGCTGAGCTTGACGCACTGAAGGATGTTCCCTACTTTTGGGACTACGAGTTCAAGAACACGTTCACCGTCTATCCGCCTTTGGCCCAACTCCTGTTTGGCGGGGCGTACCTATTTGCAGGAGGCAACCCCTTAGGGATCAAAGTCGCCGTGGCGGCGCTGGACTTACTGAATATTCTGCTTCTCGCGGCACTTCTATTTAGGCTAGGAGGCGACATTGCGCCTTCCGGCTTGGTTCTCTATGCGTGGTCACCTCTGTCGATAGTGGAGTCTGCTGGTAACGGACATATCGAGCCTCTGCCTGTATTTTTCTTGTTGTTGAGCCTCTGGCTAATATCTCGGCAACGTTTCCGATTATCTTCACTCAGCTACTCCCTTGCTTGTTGGTCAAAACTCTTTCCGATTCTTCTTCTACCAGTCTACCTGAAATGCCTTAGAGAGTCGGGAAGAAGGTGCCTCAACGAATTCCTTTTGTACTTTGCATTATCTTTGATCTTGTTTCTTTCTCCAGTGTTCATAACTTCAGGCGTGAATCTTCTGTATCAGGTTGTATGGTACTCTCAGAACATAACTTACAACCCTTCCATATTCATGATTGTGGAAGACATGTTTGCTAGGTTGCGCGTCACAAGCACTCTCACTAGTCTGATTGTCTACGCGGCATTCCTAGTGGTCGTTGTCGCGTCTCTTAGACTCAGGAGTACGTGGAGTCTCTCTAGGCTGATCGACAATTCAATCCTTGTTCTTGGGACGTATCTTCTACTCGCGCCAGCCGTTTTTCAGTGGTACGTCTTGTGGCTTCTGCCATTCTTGGCGTTGAAAGGCCTCAACAGGAATACTGTTGGTTGGCTCTTTTTTTCAGCAGCAGTAGTTCTTCCGTACCTTCCACAATTCTCGATCGACTACGACATCCACATGATTGCGTTGCTAGAGTATGCCCCGTTATACATCCTTCTTCTGGTCTCGGCGGTACCAGCTGCCAAATGCTTTATCAAGGCGCGAACCTCTGCTTGGATCTAGTGCCGTTACAGAAGGATGACTGGGCGGACGATACGGAATGCCTTGCCAAAAGGAGTGTTGAAGAGTGCTGTCCTCAAAAAACATGAAGCAAGCTATCTTCATAGTTATGGCCGTAGCTTTCCTCTTGGTGACGTTGGGGTACGCAGCATTCTCTACAGTAGAATATGAAAACAGAAGACTGGAGACCAACGGAGCTCAAACACAAAATGAACTCGGAGCGGTTCCTGTAGCCTTCGAACCAGTGAAGGGCCTTCGCCTAGACAACAAGACCCAGGTCGTGTTCCTTTACTACACTACTTGCCCCGCTTGCGAGGAGAGCAAGAATCTCTTCATCACGAAGTCCTACCCAACTTGGCAGGGAAACCTCACCAGCGATGAGGTTTCATTTGGCGCGGTCAACTACTACAGAAAGAAGGATGTTGGAGATGCCTACTTCAAAGCGTTCAATATCTCAAGCCAGGCCGGTGGGTCTGTACTTGTCGTCCATAACTCGATGATGGGTCTCGTATACTACCCCCCTTTGAAGGATATGGAGGTCCAGAAAGGAGTATATTACTTGACGAGGGGTTCCATGGCAGAGACCTCCCAAGAGAGGAGTGAGGTGCGATTCTCTCAGCCCTTGATCTATGCCCTTGGAGCGGTCTCCGGATTCAACCCCTGCTTGGTCGCGCTTGCATCCTTCTTCTTCGCTACAGCGACTCAGACCGAACTCAAGGGTGTGGCTAAGAGGATCGGCCTGATATCGCTCGGCCTAGTATACTCATACATAGTTCTCTTCTCCCTGATAGTCTCAAACCCAACCGCAACCAGCACGCTAGCGTCCCTGACTTGGCTGATTGTCTTCATTCTGGTCGTCATGGCGTTACTCCATTTCATTGAAGTCGGCCAAGACGTCTATTCTAGAAGATGGGGAAGTGGAAGCAGTATCGAGGCCAAGGTGCCGCTGTTCAGAACACCGAAACCTCTTAAGGGGTTACTTGTGAGGGTAAGAGAACTGAACAGTCCTGTCTACGACTTCGCCCTCGGCGCAGTCTTCTCGCTGATAAAGCTACCGTGCATAGCCGCATTCCTTGTGGTCATGTTGGTTAACTCTACCACCCCACTGGCAGATGTCACAATCTTCACATTAGGCGTTGCATCCCCCATCATCCTCATGGGCATCCTCATAGGACTCGGCATGGTCAAAGTCAACCGTCTAAGTACCATCCAGTTCAAGGGAAGGCTGATCCAGAGAATAGTTATCGGTGCAGCTCTCCTAATGTCAGCTATTCTAGTGATCCCTTGACGTTCGGGAAGTCGCCCCTTCACCAGACCGAACTAAGATACAAATTCCTTGATTACCTTAACGAGTGCAAAGTCTTAAGAATCGACTGAACCACTATCTTTAGTCGATAGATGAGAGCAAGATGAGTCGTCAATTATCTCTGGTCATGCCCTTCCCAGGGTACCCTCCACCAACGTTTCCTCCAAGGCCTAGGGCAGTCAAAGGATTCGCTGTATCCATCTTTGCCGGTATTGTCACGATCATCGCTGGTATTGCAGCCACGGCCGTGGCCTGGCTCTTTCCGGGAGATGTCCCTGCCTGGTTGGCTCCGTATACGTTAGGTGGGATTGTCGCGGGTCTGGTGCTTGGCATCCTCATCTTCTTGGGGGCCTTCCTCGTTTGGCATCGTTACTTGGCATTGGGCGGCATCATGGTCTTTCTATGCTCGTTAGCCAACATCTACCTGATAGTTGTGTACTTCATTACTACCGTTTGGTCGTACGTGGTTTTGGCACTTGGCCTCCTCGCACTTGTCCTTGGAGTTATTGGCGCTATTTTAGGTATAGCTGGTAAGTAGGTCTGTGGTCCAGAAGATGATCACTAACTCAAACTTTTTTTGCTCTGCAGAAGCCTCTCAATTTCCCTGCTAGGCATAACTCTTCAAACAGGTCTCAAGATGTGTCATGAACCGTGAAGAGCCCACGGCAAGAATAAGCAGACACGTTGCAGCAGACTAGATCTTATGTTGGAGCTGGTTCTTTCTTTGGTTTCCTTTGAGAATGAACCTTCCAGTGGAAATACACGATTCACCCCTCAAAAGTACTAAATAGCTTCGAATAACTAATACTATCGTGGCTTTGAGCCATGGCCCTGCATAAGAGGCTAATACTGCTAATACTGCTCATCGGCTCCTGCCTTTCTGGGCTACTTTCACTAGGCAACCAAGTGAAGGGTCTTCCAGCTCCACTCACTGTAGACAAAACCACTCACCTTGTAGATTCGTATGGCTGGTATCACGTCTTCGGTGAATTTAACAACACAGGTTCGGGTACATTAAACGGCGTTATTCAATTTACTACGACATTTACTTCAGGCTACAGCCTCCTTGCCATTGTGAATACATATACTATGCTCGACCTTGTCAAGAGTGGTGAGAACGCCTCCTTCAATGTTGTTCTTGCTAACGCAACGAAGTCCTCCCAACCTAACATAGCCTACAGTTTTGCCTCCAGCTTCATCCAGCGAAACAACATCCCCGTTAGATTGAACGCTACTCAGACCTCAAATTCTACGGACAGCAGCGGAAACTTCCATGTTGTGGGGACAGTCAAGAATAACTATACAGCACCCGTAACTTTTGTCAAAGTCATTGCGACTTTCTACACTGCCACGAATATTGTCGCATACGCAGACTGGGTCTACTCGAACCCTATAAACCTAACAATTGGAGACTCAGGCACATTTGACATGATAGCGTTGAACTCGACAACACACGCAAAGATAACA
>CAYZRW010000044.1:0-9848 GCA_964480955.1 uncultured Candidatus Bathyarchaeia archaeon
AGAAGCAGTGGAACCCCAATCTGGACATACTCGGCCGAGCGCGCGCTGACCTGGATTGTGACCCTATTCTCCCAGCCTCATGTTTTTGTTGAGTCTAGAGGTTTCGGTAAGGTTTATCTTCTATACGGTAAACCTTCTCTACAGTGAACCGCATGGGCACGATAAAGACAACAATAGTGGTCGATGAGGAGACGTGGACCGAGTTCAAGAAAGCGGTCTCCTCAAAGTATGGCAGGTTTAGAAAGTTGAGCTTCGCGGTGGAGGAGGCTATCAAATGCTTCAACCTTGTAGAGTTGCTGAAGAGCTTCTCCAGCAGCATAAAGTTGGACACAAGCATCCACCCGTCGAGCGTGGAGGTCAAGAGTAGGCGGCCCAGACTCGACACCTCATCCGCTGAGGCCGTGAGGAAGATGAGGGATGAACGTCAAACTCGTATATCTGGACTCAAGCAGCATCGTTAAGAGGTACATCGAAGAGAGGGGCTCCCAAGTTGTCGACGCAGTCTATGAGAAGGCTGAAGCCGCGAGGCTTGGGTTCGCATTCTCCGTCTGGAACGCTGGAGAGGTACTTGGCGTCCTCGACAGATACCTCTCAAGACGACTAATATCAGAAGACGCTTTCAAGAGATCCCTGTCAGACTTCCTCTCCGAGTCGATAAAGATGGCTCGGTTAGGCTCACTCCAAATACTGCCAGTAACAACAAGGTCTCTTACAGAATCTTGGCTGCTGATACTGAGACACCACCTGTACATGGCGGACGCCCTCCAAATATCCTCTTCAAAGGAGGCGGGCTGCAACCTTCTCCTAAGCGCAGACGACAGAGTGACTCAGGTAGCTAGGAAGGAGGGTGTAGAAGCCATAAATATTGAGGCTGAACCTGAGAGAGCATTAGCATCCATCTGATCGAGATGATACTCTGGCTCAATAGACTTGCAAATCTTACAGGTACTAGAAGCCTCGGTCACGCTTGAAGGGTCTAGGGCAACCGTCAGGTGCAAAATTGCAATTGGTGGAAGAAATGGTTCAGAGTTTCTTGAATATCGATAATGAAGATAATCTTTACTAGAGACTTCACAAATGAGGAACCCCACACTGTTAACGTGTTGGTTGTGACAAGACCATGGCGAAGTCGTGGCTCATCATAGGAGTCGTCCTGATCATTCTGCTGGTTGCGGGAGCAGCCTACTTCGGACCCAAGAGTGAGGTTCAACCCACCCCCACACCTACCACGCCGACGCCGACGACTCCGAGCCCGACACCAACCCCAACAGTCACACCGACAACCCCGATGAACGACAGCGCCATGATCGACCAGTTGCTGTCCAGATTCCATGAATCCTTCAGGTCGAGATCAATCAATGAGACTCTGGAACTATTCGCAGAAGACGCTACCCTGACCGTGCAGCTTGAGACTGGAGCATTGAAGTTCTCTGGAAAAAATCCGATTGGAGGCTACTACTCCTACCTGTTCAGGGAGGCTGAGGACCCGATAGACATACAGGTACTGGAGGTCTCGGTCACGCTTGAAGGGTCTAGGGCAACAGCCAGATGTAAGATCGTGATTGATCAGAGGAATGGTTCAGAGTTCTTTGAGCTGGCCAAGATCGGAGGAACATGGAAGATCTCAGGCCTGACAACGCTCTTCCTCTGAAATGCCTAACCCCAAGATTGTTTTCGGAAGCGCAACCCAGACGACTATCGCCGACAAGAAATATTGCCCCTCCTTCTTTGACTGAGCCTACAGAACGAACTGTTGAGGCAGTTACGCCTTCCGCTGACACTCCTCTGCTCAATTCTGGAGTTTATAGAAAATGTGCAAGAAAACCCACGGTTTCAACCGTGGGATGAATTGCGACCAGAATGAAACACCAGATGTTTAAATTTTGTTCAAAACATATATTTGTTGATGGCTGAGATGCTTCTAGCCTACAAATATCACATCTACCCTAAGGTAGGGCAGGAAAGGCTGATGAAAAGCCACCTGTCTATGTTGTGTGAGCTATACAATACACTTAGGGATCTGAAGATTGATACTTGGAAGCAGAAGCACATCAGCCTGAGCAGAACCAACCTAAGACTGAAAGCACTGGAACTTAGACGACGGAACGAGAGACTCAAAGAGATACATAGTCAGGTTGTCCAGAGCGTCGCCACAAGGCTGGCAAGATCATTCAAGATCTACTTTGAGGGCAGAGCAAGATTTCCCAAACATAAACATCCAAAGAAGTATCTCTCCTTCACCTACCCACAAACAGGCTTCAAGTTGTGCAACAATAAGCTGTACCTTTCGGGGATAGGGAATGTCCGAATCTTCATGCATAGACCAATGGAAGGTCAGGTCAAGACCTTGACTGTGAAGTACAACGCTGGACAGTGGTATGCGGTATTCACCTGCAAAATTCCAGATCGGGAGAAAACTCTTATCGAGCAGATTCCTGATGGACGGATCAAAGGTGGAGACATGGGACTGATTAAGTTCCTGACACTCTCAGATGGAGCCACAATGGAGCCACCGAAATTTCTGAGAAAGTCTGAGGAAAAGATCAAGAGACTACAGCATATAATATCAAGAGCAAAGAAAGGCTCAAGAAACAGGAGAAAGTTGGCTTTGAGACTCGCAAAGCAACATCATCATGTAGCCTGTCAGAGAGACGACCACCAAAACAAGACACTAGCAACACTGTACAAAACCATTGATGTTCTATTCTTAGAGAGACTTTCAGTAACAAATATGGTGAAGAACCACTGCCTAGCCAAGAGCCTCCAAGACGCCTCACCTGGAAAGTTCCTCCGCAAGGCACAGTTCAAGGCAGATGTGCTTGGCAAATGGTTTCTCCCAGTAGACCCTTGGGGTACAACCCAATTCTGCCATAAATGTTTAACATGGGTTCCCAAAGAATTGTGTGAGAGAGAACATATTTGCCCTAATTGTAGAGAAGAACTATCTAGAGATGAGAACTCTGCAAAACTAATCAAGAGGATTGGTCTGTCGGGTTTCAAACCCGACTATGCCCACGGACGGTGGGTGAACACGCCCGCAGAGCCGAAGCCTCTACCAACACTTAGGGTGTTGGCAAGCCGAGGTGTTGAAGCGGGAAGCCCACGGCTAAAGCCGTGGGAGGACGTCACATAGTTGAAGCATTCAGCGAAATACTGAGCGGAGTTGAACCAGAAGATCAAAGTGGCTCTGATAGGTTCAGCCCTTACATTAGCCTTGGCACTGCTGCTCCTCAACGCGCAAAACGCTGTCAGAGAGGCTGAGACTCTGAGGCTGCAACAGGCCAAAGACGAATTCTCAAAGGAGATAGGTGGATACTACAGGACTGTTCCTGAGAGACTGAGGACTGACAACAAGACGCACCTAGTCTACATTTACTACAATCCATGTTTGAGCTGCGACCCAGACCGGAGGAGAATGGTGGAGGAGAGCTTCAAGGTCTGGACACTGAACGTCTCAGCCTCAGAAGTTCAACTTGAGATGTTGAACTCCTACGAGACACCAGACTCAACTAAACCTTATCTGGAGGCCTTCGGGATTGAAGGGCAGAGCTGGGGATTCACAACACTCATAATCTACAAGAACGGTGAGGCCTTAATCCTGACCCCACCGTTCAAGGATGAGAATGTTCAGAAGGCCCTCAACCGCCTCCACTACGGTCTTGTTCAATCCTCTTCCCCCTCGAAAAGTCTTCCCCTCTCCACACCTCTCGTCTACGTCCTAGGCACCATCTCAGGAGTGAACCCTTGCCTGGTAGCCTTGGCCTCAGCTTTTCTTGCAGCCGCAACCCAAGATCGGGTAAGCAAGGTTGCGAGGAGACTCCTAACGGTCTCTCTCGGGCTGGTCTACGCATACCTATTCTTCTTCGCCCTGATCCTCTCAAACCCGGGTGTGGTAGGTTATCTTCCGCAGGTGACTTGGGCCGTCGCCTTGGTTCTCCTTGCTTTTGGCGCCCTCTACCTGATCGAGGTGGCCTACGACCTGTACGCTAGAAGGTGGGGAAAAGGCAGCCATATTGAGGCCAAGATCCCGCTCTTCAGGACACCCAAGATCTTCAAGTCAAAGATAAGAAGGACTGAGGGTTCAGAAGGTTTATTCGACTTCTCCCTGGGAGCTTTCTTCTCTCTGGTCAAGCTTCCCTGCATCGCAGCCTACCTCTTCATACTCCTCGTCAACTCAACAAACCAACTTGCGGACATAGCGGTCTTCACCCTAGGGGTCGTCTCACCAATAATCTTGATGGGTGGACTGATCAGCCTGGGGATGGTTAGGATCAATCAGCTGACCGAAATCCAGTTCAAAGGCAGAATACTCCAGAGGGCCGCGATAGGAATAATATTGATCGGCTCCACAATACTTCTCCTCTAGAGAATCTTAGAAAACGATCTTTGAAGAAGCAGTTAGAATACGCTATCAGACTACTGGTGATGGGGCGGTTGGATTGAGTGATGCTAGAAAACGAGGACTGAAGAAACGCATAATATTATCCAGTCACGCTCACAAAAGAATCTTGAGGTACCGTCTAGCCAAGGAAGAAGTTTTTGGAGCGTTCAGGAGCCCAAATGGAGTATTTGACGGCTACGGGGGAAGGAAAATAATTCATAAGTTTAAAGGAAACTACGTCCTTAGGGTAGTGTACGAGGAAGACGACCAAGTACTGATTGTGACCGTTTATCCGTCGAGGAGGGTAAGATACGCAAAAGAGTAGTTTAGTAAAGGTTGATTATAGCCCTGATGTCGATGCGCTGGTGGTGACCCTCTCGAATGAAACTCCGGAGTATGGAGAGGAGATCGGCTCGGGAATAATAATCCACTACTCAAAAACTAAGAGACCTGTAGAGATCGAGATCCTCAATGCGAGCAAGATCTTAGCAAGTAGTTTCGACGCCATCCTTCAAAAGGCCCGGAAGACTAAACCCTAGCCAAGATACACATATCCTCAACCGGTGCAAGACCTTTTGCAGAAGTGTCTTCAGCGTTACAGATACAGTCTTAGAGCGCGCGCTGGCTAGGAAGTACTTCCGGGAAGGATTTGAAGAAGAGGACGTGACTAGAAGATTGAACTTCATCGTGGTCAGGAGTGAGATCCATGAGCTCAACGTGGATGTGGCAGTAGCAGCCTCTGAGGCCTTCTTCCAGCTGTTGAAGAAGGCTAGGAGAGAAGGCCTTGCGAATCCGAGCTTGACTGATGGAATCGTCCTGGCGATAGCTAGGGTGGCGAACTCCAAGCTGATCTCGGGAGATAGACATCTCAAGAATCTACCCTCAGTCATATACATCGGAGAGTAGAAGTCAATGAGGAATCATGCAAAGACTTCGCATCCAAGGCTCGAAGAGTTTCCCCCAGAGACTCATCGATCGAGGGTTAAATACTAGGAGAACGGTGACAGCCACTAGGTTGACATGGCCTGAGTGTAGGATAAAGATGAATGCGGATGATGTTGCCGTCCCATCAAGCCACAGGAGGCATCAAATCTTCGATCTTTTTGTGGATGTGGTTTGCAGAAGAAAAGGAAGACAGCAGGTCGACCCTTTGGATAAGGTCAATCTCTATCTCTGGAAGGTTTGGCTTCCAACAATCATTTTTGGCATCTCACTCTCTTTGGGTTGGGTCTTTGGGGGTAAGCCTCAGCTTCTGGACTCCGCAGCACTCATTGCACTATTCACGTCGAAAATCTTCACTCTACTAAATTGTGACCTGCCCTATCTTGCCCACATGTGGATGGAGAAACAGATCTGCTCTCTGGCTCTCTTCAAAGGCAACTACGTCCTGTTCCAGTTTGAACTTCGAGATGCGAGGACAATCCTCTGGCAGAGTCTCATCCTGTTCTTCTTTGGAACCTGTGAAGTCTCGGTCGTCATCCCGACACTGAATGAGGGGAAGTACGTCTCTAAGTGTCTAGACTCTTTGAGGAGACAGGATTTTGACGGAGGCTTCGAGGTCATAGTCGTAGATGGTGGGAGCCGAGACGGAACATTGGATCTGGCGAAGTTGATAGCCGATAAGGTAATTGTTTGTGAGGGCAGGCCTGTTGGTGATGCGAGGAACCTTGGCGCAAAGCTTGCTGAGGCCGAGATGGTTGCCTTCATAGACGCCGACACAGTCGCCTCACACA
Source organism: uncultured Candidatus Bathyarchaeia archaeon (assembly GCA_964480955.1). Classification (GTDB taxonomy): domain Archaea; phylum Thermoproteota; class Bathyarchaeia; order 40CM-2-53-6; family RBG-13-38-9; genus CAYZRW01. The sequence goes on from CAYZRW010000044.1 coordinate 6,115, forward strand.
GATGGCTCAGCAGCATCAGGTCGAGTCTATCTCGACCAGGAGTCGTCGGTGTGGCAGGACCCACCCTGCCTTACGGAGGCTCGGCGCTCGATGTGCTCGCGTATAAGGTTGCGACAGGCTGGCTGCAGAGGTTCTCCATGGTCTTCGGCCTTCCCCACGTCGCAGGATTCAACTGCGCCTACCGCCGCAGACCCTTCCTTGAGTGTGGGGGGTTCGAGGAGGGGAGAACACTCTCAGAGGACCTCGCCCTCTCACTCAAGATAAGGCATGAGGGCCGCCTCCTCTTTAACAAACGCATGGTCGCCTACACCTCGACGAGAAGAGTTAGAAAGTATGGATACGTACGTCTTGCAATGTTTTATCTGTTGAACGACGCGATCTTCGCCCTAACCAGAAGGAGCCTATATTACCCCCAGGTCAGGTAGCGCCATCCTCGATGACCTGAGGAATGCGAGTGTCTGGGGCGATCTTCGAGACGTACTTCTTCACTTCACACCAGTCTAAGGGTGCATGGATGATCTCCAAGACTGCCGCGAAGATGTGATAGCGCGTTACGTCAAATGTTTATGAGCATGATTCCTACATCTAAATTTAGATGTGATGTAGATGGGGAAAGTTGTTCAGACCATCCTGGAGGAGTCTGAATATGAGCGTCTAAGGAAGATTGCTGGAAGAAAGGGTTTGAAGATCAAGGAGGCCGCTAGATCAGCCATTCTGAGTTGGACCAAGGAAAATGAACCCCTCGACCCGAACGACCCATTCTTCAAGTTGAGGCCAGTCGACCTAGGCGACCCTGAACTGTCCCGTAAGGTCGACGAGATCCTGTATGGCAGGAGGTTGAGGCGCTGAGGATCTTCATAGACACCAGCGCCTTCATCGCAAGATACCACTTGAAAGATGACTATCATGTTGAAGCCGTCGGTTACTTGAGAAGGATTGAGTCTGGCGAAGCAGGTGTCACTAGACTCCTCACATCCGACTATGTGGTGGACGAGGTAATCACAACAATATTTGCTAGGACAGGCTCGTTTGAGCTGACCAAGAAGTATGGCCAGGCAATAATAGAGTCGAGGGCGATCGAGAGACTCCCAGTCGACGAAGAGACCTTCAGGCAATCCTGGGAATATTTCAAGAGGGTGGGAGACATAGGGATAAGCTTCACAGACTCCGCATCAGCCACACTGATGAAGAAGAAGGAGGTGAATACTGTATTCACATTCGACGAGCACTTCAAGAAACTAGGATTCAACACGGTACCATAGCTCAGAGTTCGAGATGATCGTGATGTTCCCAGCAACGCGCGTCTCGAAGAGCACCGAAGGATGCATACCGAATAAACGAGGTCTGGAAGAGCAAGTGTACACAAGATATGGAGCGGAGAAGGAAAGAGCCGCAAGCCGATTGGCTTCGAGTATCCTGAGGAAACTCTCATAATCACAGGTGCGGAAGGGAGCGACTAGAATGGTGAAGAGGAAGATATGTCCATCCTGCGGAAGGGGCGAGCTGGCTCCGGTCAACGACATAATCTCAGAATTCAGAGGCTACGTCTTCGTTGAGAAGGGCGAGCGCTGCACAGCCTGCGGGGAGGAGTTCCCATTCGAGGAAGAATCTCAGAAGACGATTGAGGCAGCCCGTCGACTAGGCGTCTGGCCTGAACCATTGAAGTTGTAAACTCAAGGAGTGGTCGGACGCTACTGCGCATACCATCCGACTTGGAGAGGCAGATGGTGTTGAAGGAGGAGACTGAGGTTGCCATAATAAAGGTTGGCAGCAAGATTGTGATTGAGAAGGAAAGACCAAAGCTGAAGCGTTGAACATTCGCGGGATCTATATCTTTTCCAAGTATTAGGATGTGGCGTCATCTCGTTATTCCTTGGGTTGAGCCCTCCAACATGTAGGATTCCGGAAAGGTTGAAATGTAAGTATTGAGTTATTACTTATGTAAGAAGTTGAGGAGAAAGTAAGAATTGCCATCGAGAGAGAAAGTCGAGAAAGAGGGCCAGGAGATACTTAGAACTCTGGCTGGATGTAGGAGGATTACCTCGAAGGGCCAGGTCACCATTCCGAATGTGATGAGGAAGCGCTACAACATAACAACGGATGTCAAACTGGAGTTCATACCTCAGCCGGAAGGCATCCTGCTAAGGCCGGCCAGAGACAATGGAACCTTCAGGGAGCTGGCGGGTTCAGCGTCAAAATACTGGACTGTAGATGAGATGCTAAGGCGTCTCGACGAGCTGAGAGAAGAGAATGTCTAGAGCGGTCTTTGAGACACGTTTCTTCATCCATCTCTTTGCATCACCCGATCCCAGGGTGCACGAGCGACTTTTGGAGATGATGCGAAGATATGACAGAAGGCTGGTCTCAACAATAACTCTTTTCGAGATATACAAGATCTCTCTAGAAAGGGAAGGTAAAGAGACAGCCGAGACCAGAATTTCAAGAATCAAGAACGAGTTCAACCTGGTCGCGGTTGATGATGCCGTCGCGGTTCGTGGGGCGCAACTGAAGCACGCTGCCAAGGTTCAAAGGGGCCAAGACATACCTATGGCTGATAGTCTGATCGCAGCAACAGGCTTACTTAACAAAGCTATGTGCGTAACAGACTCGCCACACTTCAACCATATATCCCAGCTCAGGCGAAGATGGATTCAGTGATATGGAACGCTTCCAAGCGAGAGATTTGAAGGAGAAGACCATTTCTGTCTACTGGGTTCATCTCCAGAACGCAGGTGCCCCTTGGTCAGGACTGGGTGTGGCCAGCCAAACAGATATGATAACAGGAAAAGCGTCGTCAATACTTCCACAGAAAAGCATGAACTTCTATCTATCCTGAAAGTGTCTCCAAAGACTTCATCGCCGCGATCGCTTTGAGACCCAGAGCGATCGATCTTATGTTTAGTGGATCCAACTCTAGAAGGTGATATCTTGAGAGGTCTGGCTTGACAAAACATAGAAAATACCTCGCTTCAAAGAAGTTCAAGAAGACCTTCAAGTACTCTCTTCTCTTCTTGGTGAAGACTTTGAAGGGTGTCGTTGAGACCTCTATTATGCATCTCTTGCCGTCTTTGAGGGCTAGGGTCTGCAACATGGTAGGTTCTCGGCTGAATCCAGACATATCTGTTGGGAACTGGATGTTGAGGAATTCTTCCTTCTTGAGGATCTCCAGCAGGACATCTCTCGGCAGACTCATGGGTCTCGTGCCATTCTTCTCCACTCCTTCTTCTCGGCTTGGAGAAGTCTCAACCTCAGATTCTAGGTGTGAGGTCGAGGTTATGCTCAGCCTCTTGAGGATTCGAGTCAAAGGGTTGCTCCTGACATGTGTTTGGGACCAGGCCGCATCTATTTTTGTGAGGTAGTCTCTTCGTTGCCGGTAGGAGCCTCTGCGACCCCTTGTAATAGCCTTCCTATCGAGGTAGTATCTTCTCCAGTAGTCTTTATGTTTCTGGTAGTATCCTCTCATGTATCGTCTATAGTATTCCTTCGTCTTTGCGGGGTCCATCTTGTTGAAGACACCAAGACATATATATAGAAAACAAAAGACTGTTTTGTCTATTTATAAATATCGGATCTCACTACATCTCTTAAATACTACTTCCATAGTTACAGCGGATTCAAGTCGCACTCATGCGGCTAAAACATTAAGGAGAAAAAGGAAAATATGGATAAGCGAATACTAGCGACGCTTTGCGTAACTATCTTTATGCTGGCAACATTAGCGACCGTCCCGCAGG
>CAYZRW010000045.1:0-8475 GCA_964480955.1 uncultured Candidatus Bathyarchaeia archaeon
CAGAAACTGTAGCATTAATAAGCTGGTGGAATTGCCTTAATGTGATGTCTTCAGGTGTCTAGAGATGCCACTGAAAAAGGGAGACTTTGCACTGATCAACTTCACCTCAAAGATAAAAGAGAGTGGCGAGACCATCGACACAACGATGGAGCAGGTTGCGAAGGAATTGAATATTCACAGCAGTGAGAACATTTATGAACCTCAATTTGTGGTCGTCGGCGAGGAGTGGGTTCCCAAAGGACTTGATGAAGCCCTAGTCAACCTCGAGGTTGACAAAGAGACCACTGTTGAGGTACCTCCTGAGAAGGGTTTCGGCCAACGCGACCCCTCAAAGATAAGACTCATACCCATGAGGCGGTTCATGAACGAGAAGATAACACCAGTTCCAGGTTCTCGCGTGGAGATAGACGGCCGGTCGGCTCTGGTAAGATCCGTTGGAGCCGGAAGGGTTCAGGTAGACTTCAACCATCCCCTGGCCGGAAAGACACTGTTCTACAACCTCAAGCTGGAAAAGATCCTGGAGTCGAACGAAGAGAAGCTTAGAGCTTTGATTCACCGAAGACTCCCGCCCGTTCCCCCTGAGAAGTTCAGAGTGACATTGACCCAGAACGAGTGTACAATAGAGGTTCCGGAGGAAGCTTTCTTCGCTGAGGGCCTACAGATAATAAAGAGGGCAATCTCGAGCGATGTACAGAAGTTCATGCCTGAGATTGTCAGGGTAGTCTTTACAGAGACCTTCAGGAAACCTCAGGCTGTCTCTGAAGAGAAACCAAAAGAAGCTGCGCCTTCAGAGGGCACATCAAAGAACCCTTGACACCAAGCACCTTGCATCTGTCGCCTCCAACCAAGCCTGCTGGAAAACACTTCTCCCAGTATTCGCAAGCTGCGTTGACACAATCACTCTTGACATAAGTCATTAGAGCGTTATCAACCGCGATTCGAGCCTGAACAGCGGCCTCGACCGGAGGCTCCTTAACCTCGACCAAGACAGCATCCTCAGAATGGAGCACGCAGGGGAACCTTTTCTTGGAGACCTTGTAGACCTCGTAGAGTCTTCCCGGCTCAAGGTTTCCCAGACAGACCTTTCTGACCTTGCACTCTGCACATAGGTCAGCCGTTCCCTCAAAGAAGAATCTGAATCCGACTCGGGCCTGTCTCTCACCGATTAGTGTAACCTTAATCACCATAGAATCACTCTCCACACGCATTCTTGATCTGCTCCCATCCTGGACAGGATGTGGGCTTCTAGATTCACAGGCTGCCGTTGGTCTTGCCTGTCCATTTTTGGGCCGAGTTTGCTGCGGTTCTTGAGGTCGAGACCCAACAAACGTGAACCAGTATTTATGGCTGCTGGACAGAGTCCACTCAGTGCTTTAGAGGAGAAGTTGAAATGTATCTGTGGTTCGTTGAGGGCACCACGAACTTAGTTGAGTACTCTGCCTAATCATCTTTGCCAGCTGTACCGAGCAGGATCTAGCCGAGTTTATTTGATTCTTCGCAGACCGAAAGATTGGAGAGAACTTTCTTCGCGAAAGCTTTTTTAAGTTGTTGAGGTCTGTCAAATAGCAGTCGTCAAGATCCGTGCGATTCTGCTGTGACTCCTCGGAAACTTATCGAGGGCATGTATACATGTATCCTAGACTAGCGGACTTCGAGAAACAGGTTGCTAAAGGAACCACCACGATAGGTGTTGTCTGCAAGGATGGAGTCGTCCTTGCAACCGATACCAGAGCGACCATGGGTTTCTTCATAGCCCACAAACATGCAAAGAAAGTTTATCCTGTTGCAGAACACCTCGCAATGACCATTGCAGGCGCTGTTGCAGACGCCCAAGCTATGGTTGACATCCTCAAAGCAAACGCTGAACTCTACCGTTTACAGAGTGATGTTGTGATGCCTGTCAGCGCCGCCGCCAGGCTTGTGGCGAACATACTCTTCTCGGCCAGACTCATGCCATACATACTCCAAGCCCTGATTGCAGGAGTGGACTCCACAGGGCCCAGAATCTTCGCTCTGGACCCGCTTGGGAGTGTTACTGAGGAGACCTGTGTCTCCACCGGATCAGGGTCGCCCATAGCCTACGGCGTCCTCGAGACCCAGTTCAAAGAGGGAATGCTCGTCAAGGATACTGTTCCAGTCGTCCTGAAGGCCATAACCTCAGCGATGAAGAGGGATGCGGCCAGCGGTGACAGCTTCGATATTGCAGTAGTGACTAAGGAGGGCTACAGGGAACTAAGTGAGGAAGAGAAGAAGGCATTGACACCCAAGGTCTAGACCTGCCACATTTTGTTCGCGCTCAAAGTGAGTATAGTGCCCAAGAGCCTCACCAGTGTGCATGCAAAAATTATGGCTGCCATATTGGAGAATATGCCCAAAGAGGCAGAGGTCACAAGGATCGAGTTTGAAGGCCCTAGGCTCGCAATATACGTCAAGAATGTAAATCTTCTCTTAGAACAGAGTCATGTCGTGACAGACATTGTAAATCTAATACACAAACGCATCGTCATCCGTTCAGACCCCTCCATCAGGATGCTTGAGAAGGAAGCCGAGGAGGCAATCAAGAAACTTGTTCCCGCCGAGGCTGAGATCACATCGACGAATTTCGACCCAAGTCTGGGCGAAGTAATAATCGAGGCCAAGAAGCCGGGTCTGGCCATCGGGAAGGAAGGGGCGATACTCCAAGAGGTCATCAAGGCTACGGGATGGCGGCCTAGGGTCTTGAGGGCTCAACCGCTACCCTCAAAGATAATCGCCACCATGAGACACATGGCCTACACTGAGAGTGGGGAGCGAAGCCGAATACTGAGGGATGTTGGTGAGAGGATATTCAGGCCGACTACGACCAAGGCGAGCAACGTCAGGGTGACGACTCTCGGTGGGTCACGTGAGGTCGGTCGTTCATGCATAATGGTTGAGGCAAACGAGAGCACCGTCCTCCTTGACTGTGGAATAAACCCTGGCTCGCAAGACCCAAACCGGGCGTACCCCAGACTAGACTTGGATGAGTTTAATCTTGAGAAGTTGGATGCTGTAGTAATTTCCCACGCCCACCTCGACCACTGTGGTCTTGTTCCTTTTCTATACAAGTATGGTTATGATGGACCGGTATACTGTTCTGAGCCAACAAGCGTATTGATGACCCTTCTCCAGCTTGACTATCTCGACGTGGCAACCAGGGAAGGCGGATACGCCCCATTTGACCAGAAGAATGTCCGTGAAGTGGTTATGCACACCATACCCCTAAAGTACGGGGTCGTCACTGACGTTGCTCCAGACATGAAGTTGACCCTCCACAACGCAGGCCACATCTTGGGTTCATCAATAGTACACCTCCACATTGGTGAGGGACTACACAACATAGTCTATACTAGCGACTACAAGTACGGCAGGACCATGCTCCTTGAACCAGCATCCTCAGTCTATCCACGTGTAGAGACTTTGATAACAGAGTCCACCTACGGCGGCAACGGGGATATCATGCCTACCAGAACCGCGGTCGAGACCAAACTGGTATCAACAGTGAATGAGACCTTCAAGAGGGGAGGAAAGGCGCTCATCCCCATGCCTGCTGTGGGGAGGGCTCAAGAGATAATGATGGTTCTGGACAACCACATGAAGAACGGCGCCTTGATGGAGGCGCCGATCTACATTGACGGAATGATCGCTGAGGCAACCGCGATCCATACGGCCTATCCTGAGTACCTATCCAAGGAGATAAGGGACAAGATCCTCCACCAAGACGTAAACCCGTTCCAGTCAGACTACTTCGTCAACGTCACCCATCCGAGTGAGCGGGAAGGGATTGTTGGGGGAGGCCCCTCAGTGATCTTGGCAACCTCAGGAATGCTCGAGGGTGGACCCGCAGTTGACTATCTTAGATTAATGGGTTCGGATGTTAAGAACACTTTGATCTTCGTAAGCTACCAGATAGAGGGTACGTTGGGCAGTAGAATAAGGAACGGCGTCAGGGATATAACGCTCCTCGGCTCGAAAGGCAAGGTTGAGGCGGTTAAACTCAATATGACGGTGGAGTCTCTGGAGGGGTTCTCCGGACACTCAGACAGAAACCAGATCCTTGAGTTCGTGAGGAGGATATCCTCTAGGCCTTCAAGGGTCATAGTAAATCACGGCGAATATAGAAAGTGCGACCACATCGCCGGAAGCATCTCAGCTCTTTTCAGGGTCAAGACGATGGCGCCGGAGAATCTTGAGACGATAAGGCTGAGATAACACCGAACCTTGAAAGCAAGATCATAGAGGGTTCCGCTGGAGAAGTCGGGTTAGAGGGATCTGGCCGCCTTCCAGATCTTGTCACCGACATAGTGGAGTGTCTCCACAACGGCTCCGCTAGAAATCTTGCCCATGGCTTCAGAATCATAGAGGGCCTTCCCAACAGCAAGAGGCTTCTTATGAGTCTCGTCCAGAACAATCACGATCTCCCCTTTAAGGAATGAGCCTGAGACAGCCCTGACCCCGGGGGCCATCACGTCCGCGCCGTTGCAGATGTGGGGGACAGCACCCATATCCACAACGACATAAGGTGCTGATGAGATATAGCGCTCAAAGACCAAGGTCGGGAAGAGTTGGCCTTCACTTTTGAAGAGGAACGGTTCACCGTCAATGAGAAGAATCTCTTGACCAGCGACCTCAACAATCTCCACCCGCTTCTCCCTCTCGCCGAACTCTAATTCATTCATGTATTTTGTGAGCTGAGGGATGAGTGTCTTCATCTCACTTTTACTCAATGTCCTTCTGTGATGAGACATATTTTCACCGAAGCATCGAGACAATCTTTAAATGACCCGATCAAACCCTTAAAGGTAGACTTCAAAAAGTGTGAAAGCCATGTCTGAGATGGCATCCAAGATCTTCGAGGCGAGCCTCAACAAGGTGGTTCTAGTCCAACTGAAAGGGGGCAAGACTGTCAGGGGGAAACTGTACAGCTACGATCAGCACATGAACTTGGTGGTTGAGGACGCTGAAGACATTACAGAGGTGGACAACGCAAAGAAGCTGGGAACAGTTATCGTCAGAGGAGATAACGTCGTATTGATCAGCCCCCCTCCAAACCGCGAAAAGTAAAGTCACAAGAGAAATCTGTCACATTACATCTGTTGAGACGAGACCCCAAGACATGGTTGATTAGGAGGGCAGCGTCACGGGCAAAGGTACACCTTCATTTGGCAAGAGGAGCAAGTCCAAATCACATATCGTATGTAGGAGATGCGGAAGACACGCCTACAGTCTGACCAGGAGAAGATGTGCCGCATGCGGGTACGGCTACACAAAGCGAATAAGAGAATATTCCTGGCAGAACAAGAAGGTCAACCGCGTAAGAATAGTCTGAAGCTCTTTCTCAAGACACAAGACGCCTTTTGCGACTTTCTAGTCTATGGGCCGGTCGTCTAGTCTGGATGTGTCAAATACAGGACATTTAGGATACCTGCCTGACACGCAGGTGGTCGAGGGTTCAAATCCCTCCCGGCCCACCACGATTTGGGTTTAAAACCCCCTCAATTTTTGTCGGAGACAAGAAAGAATCTTGACCCCTTTAAAAGGCGTCCTGAAAGGTATGGTATGTCGAGGGCGAAGTATCAACATCTGCTTGAGGACCCTGAGGTTAAGCGATAGTATCAGAATGTGGCTAGGGGCTTCAGGATAACTGCTGACGTCTACCTGCGCAGGCTCATGCAGAAAGAGATTGAAGAAGAGATTCATGTTTCCAAGAAAGAGAAAAAAAGCTGAGTATATGATTAGGGTAGTGCTGGATACAAAAGTCCTCATCTCAAGCTTGATAATGTCTGGAAAACGGTGAACGAGCTAGTATTTAAATATGTGAAAACACATAATACACATAGGTGATGAGATGGGCAATATAACACTATCTATTCCAGAAGAGATGCATAAGAAAATGCGAGAGCACACAGAGTTGAAATGGAGCGACATAGCTAGGCAGGCCTTTGAAAGGAAGCTGAAAGAGATTGAACTAACTGAGAAGCTGTTGAGCAAGAGCGAGCTGACAGAAGAAGATGCTGAAAGAATAGGACATGCTGTCAAGGCTAAAATGAGAAAAAGGTTCAGTAGATGAGGCTTGTTGTCGACACTAACAGAATAATTGCTGCGTTGATTAGAAATTCTGCAAGTAGGAAAATTCTACTTTGTGACAAATTCGATTTTCTAACCATTAGAATAGTCAGACCAGAAATCGACGAGCACAAGCAAGAAATCTTAGAAAAAGCAAGGCTGACCGAAGAACAGTTGAACACGATACTCTCGATTCTATATAGCAGAGTCTTTGTTGTCAGCGATGCTGTGATTGAAAGTAAAATGCATGAAGCCAAGAGGATGATGGATAAAATCGATCCAGATGACACACCTTTCATGGCACTCGCCTTGGCTGTAGAAAACGACGGCGTATGGAGCGATGACGAGCATTTCAAAAAGCAGAATAGTGTAAAAATCTGGAGGACTAAGGATTTGCTGGCACTGATTAAGAAAGATTTTGTATGAAGGCTGAGAGAGAATTAGCAAAGTTGAGAATACCTTTGTTCGAGCAGTATCCTGGAATGCGGTTAGGTGCAAAATCTGCAGCTTAAAACAGTTTAACCCATGCGATATCAAGGGTCCAGTTCCCGTCGGGCCCGCCACGATATCTACTTTATTCAGGTATTTGTTGAGTCTAAGAAGAGGTTCTTCCACCATTTGACTTGAATAATCATACTTCGTTGAAAAGGTAAGGGTCGAGCTTTCTCATATTCTCCTCCCATGATTCTTGGCATAGAGTATGTTCGATTACAGCTATGCTGCTTAGCAGGCTATTGCCGTCTTGGGGGGTGAAGCAGAACCCTATGATCTCTCTTCCATTTCTAACAGTCAAAGTTGGAAGCACGACAACGGTTTGATTTAGAATTCGCCCATAGTATCCTTGGTCGCGGCCGAAAGAGAAGACGAGGCTTGCAAGCTCCTTGTGTGTCACTGCAACTCTCGGATTACGCTTGAGGTATTCCTTCACCTCTTCTGCGTTGATGTCTTTGGTTAGGTGTAGATCGAACCAGATCGAGTGCATGTATTGCGTGTTCAGTCTGATGGAGCTTGAGAAGATGTTCAGTTCAAGTCCGATGGTTTTGTAGAGCCAGTAGACATCACGGGCGTGGTGTGTTCCGAATTGGGGATCGCTGTGGCTGTCAACTTTGGGGGATGGGAGGAAATCACTCTCTTGGCTAAGGTCGCTGGCCCGCCTCAAGCATAGAAATCTTCCCGCAGCCAGTCTTGAGCTCTGCCCGTCTATGGCCAAGGTTTTGATGATCACTGCTAGGTTATGAGTGTTACAGCTCACTACCTGTATATACCTGTCTTCTGAAGTCAGCGCTTCGTCATTTATGCCGAGTGCGTACATCTTTCCGAATCCGAACTCTGAACCCTGAGCCACAAAACGTCTGATTTGATCCTCAAATCTGCGGTAGTATCGTTCCTTGTTTTCTAAGCCGGCTGGTGTACAGTCTATAACCACTGAAGCCCTCCGGATCGCTTCCTCATATTCATAATTGGGATCAAGATTTAATTCTTTGAATTCATTGATCTTCTTCTTCTCGACGCAGAGCTTTGCTCCACGTTTGATTAGGTTCATAACCTTTGAACGATCGATCAACAATGGTGTACGTTTCGAGAAAGTCACCTCGTCAATTTCTAGATCTTTCCTTAAGTCTGCTAGCAAACCGATCAGAGGTTCGCCTATTGTTCCTGTTCCAACCACGTGAACGATGTTGCCGTCGGTCATCAATGATGTACCTCATCCTGGTTCGGAGTGGAATAGCTGATGCAATGTTGAGTCAGGTCTTCTCATGTGTAGACGTAGCAGAAATGGGTGCGTAGATGTTATTCGATCCAACCGTAGTCTTTCCAGATTGCTTGTTGATTGTAAGATCCATCATGTGATGTCGAGATCAAATAGAAAGGTAATATATTTAACATTTATCTGTAATACCTTTTTCTCTGGCCACAAAAGCAGCCTGCATAATCCTACCCCATTGTCTGCACTTTGAGATTTCCAGAATCTATTATGAAAGAAATGAGTAGGTCTAGCCAGCCACTAGCGCGCGCTAAGATATGGATTTAGGCTTCAACCAAACAAGGATTAACCCCTAAGAGTGTGGTAGAGGAAGATAGCTTTGACTATAAATCATGTTGCATGTGTTGGGGCTGGAACTATAGGGCAGAGTTGGGCTACGCTCTTTGCCACCAAGGGCTACAATGTCACTGTATATGACATAAGCCAGAAACTTCTCAGAACTGCAATGGAGAGGATTAAAGCCAGTTCAGAGTTCCTGGCAGAGAAAGGCCTGATAACTGAAAAAGATGCAGAGGAAGCTTTGAAGAGGGTCAGGGTCACAGCTAACATATCTGAATGCGTTGCGGAGGCTGACTACGTTCAAGAATCAGCGTTTGAGAGTTACTATGTCAAGAAGGAAATATTTT
>CAYZRW010000046.1:0-7683 GCA_964480955.1 uncultured Candidatus Bathyarchaeia archaeon
GTGGACCGGGCGGGATTTGAACCCGCGACCTTCCGGTTTCTTGGAGTATGCTTGCAAACCGGACGTTCCTTGGCCTCCGTGGAGGAGTATACCAAGCTGAACTACCGGCCCGTATCCTCAGCTTGAGATAGCCTCTATGATTTAATCTTTCTTGAAGTTGAGAGGAAACGCTTCATCTAACTTACTTCAGGTCTTCCAATCAAAATCGTCAGGATTTCAACAGTTGATATGTATCGGCGCGCGAGGATTAAGAATGCAAGGAACCCAACCTCATTCTACGCGTTACAATTACTATTACAGAGATGCAGACTACCAAGACTGACAAAAGGATCAGCTCCTTCTCAGCCATTGGGAAGCTGTGTGTTGAGACTATCATTTTAAATTCCTCAGTTCTGACCAGACCATCTCCTTGGCCTATCAGAATCAATCTGTGGCTTCCTGAGCTAACTCTTGAAGAGTTTAGACTGATCTGTATCACGGTACGGTCTAGCTCCACAACTTCAGGTCTGAGCCTCACCAATATTCCTTGAGGGACACCAAGTACTGAAAGAGATACTGGTGAGCTGAAGCCGTTGATTCTCTTTATTGTTACTGGAACCTCAACCGTTTCTTCTGAAGTCAAGACTATATCCTCTATGTTTTGAATGTAGAAGTCAGCCAGAGAGTACTCACTCAGCTCATAGGTTATGTTGGTCCAGGCATCACGTTGCCTGCTTGCGATTTGAAGCTTTACATTCCACTTGACTTCGTCACTGAACCACATCTGTGATTGAGGCTGTCCATCAATTTCGAGTTCTATTCTGTAGCATTCGAAGACACCTGCTGGAACGCTGACATTCTCTTTGGCAGCAACTCTGCATCGGCCGTTGGTATGGTCTTGAAGAGGTTTTCTCAGCTCCGGTGAATAGACCCTGACCTCTGCCTCGCTTGACCACTCAGCGCCAACACGTAATGGGAAGATGTATTGGTCGACGCCGGGGTCGTAGACCGTTGTTTCATTGTTCTTTTCGGATTTGAGGAGTCGCCAATCCCTCGTATACCATCTCCTCCCAATGACCTCCTCACTTTCCTCACTGGTTAACCGCCAGGTTTCAACTGTGAAGCATCCACATCCGTCCCCCCAACTCTCTATCGCCTCGACTCGCTCTTTTATCCGGGTCTGAGAGCATTCTACGACTCCCCTTTCCTGCTCGCATCTTGTTACTCCGTAGGTCCAACTGTCTCCCACACGCATTCGTGGAGTGTACTCAGCCAAGCTCTCGTCGCCTCTAACCGTGGGTGTGGGGATCAGTGTTAGTGTCAGGCAGAGAAGGAAGAGGAGTCTCATTCCACCCATGATTCTTCTGCGAAGATCTTGTGGGGGTTTCTCTTATGATTTTATGTAGCGTTAAGAGGCCAGCGAGTTTCTTTTAGGTTGGTCTTTCATCTGAAAGTTGATAAGCGATTCTTGGTATTGGGTTCCACCTCATCTGGTGGTTCAGACGGAGTACAAGTGGGTCGCCCTGACCGTAACGACTGTCGGAACGTTCATGGTTGCCCTAGACACAAGCATACTGATTGTTGGGTTGCCGACCCTTCTCCGTGAGCTGGACGCAACCTTGGTTCACGGTGTCTGGATAATTACGGGCTACAGGTTGGCGATAACCATCCTCCTTGTGGCCACGGGAAGGGTTGCGGACATGCTTGGGCGGGTGAGGCTGTACGTTCTGGGCTTCGGTGTATTCACAGTCTCCTCAGCCTTGTGCGGCCTCTCGCAGAGTGGGGAGCAACTTGTCATCTTCAGGTTGCTTCAAGGTATCGGTGGAGCACTGATAATTGCCAACAGTGTAGCTGTCATAGCTGATGCGTTTCCAGCCTCTCAGCTTGGAACTGGAATAGGTATCAACTTCATGGCCTTCAACTTAGGCTCAATAATAGGCTACACCGTAAGCGGGCTAATAGTGCAGTTGGCCGGCTGGCGGTACATATTCCTAATTAACGTTCCAGTTGGACTGTTCGGGACTTTCTGGGCTCATCTGAGGCTGAGGGAGATACATATGGGCGTCTCCGAGAAGTTCGACTATGCCGGGGCGATCCTCTACTCGGTCGCCTTAACCTTGATTCTGCTCGCTTTGAGTCTTGAGAGTCCGGGTTCACAGTTAGGGCTCACTCTTCTCGTCTCCGGCCTAATCCTGCTACCGGTTTTTGTTGCGGTCGAGAGGAGGATGGCTCATCCTACTTTAGACCTTGACCTCTTCAAGATAAGGCTCTTCAGCGCCGGAAACCTAGCCAGCCTCCTCAACTCCTTAGCCTTCAATTCACTACCTTTTCTCTTGACGCTCTATCTCCAACTCATAAGGCGTGAAGACGCCCTCACCACAGGAATTCTATTCATACCTCTGGAGGCAGCCGTCCTCATAGTTGGGCCATTGAGTGGGAGGCTTTCAGACATTCATGGTGCAAGAGGCCTCTGCACCTTGGGACTCTGCTTCAGCGGAGCCGCTCTACTCTGGTTTGGCACCATAGACCAGAGTACAAACTACACTGCTTTGACTCTGGCTCTGGTAGCCTCAGGTGTGGGTAGAGGCCTCTTCATCTCGCCCAACGCAAGCTCAATAATGGGTCCGGTCCCACTGAACAGGAGAGGAGTAGCGAATGGTGTGAGAACAACAATAGTTCAGACTGGCATCGTAGTCAGCCTACCGATCTCATTGGCCTTCATGACTTTGGGTATGCCTTACAGTCACCTAGCCGGACTCTCAGGAGGAACACTGGACTTGACGGCCGGGGACACCCCCGCCTTCCTTTCAGCAATCCACTATGCCTTTTACATGTTGGCCCTCGTAACCCTCTTGGCAGTGGTGCCTTCCATATTGAGGGGTCCCAAAGATGACTGCCAAGACAGAGAGAACAGATGTAGAACCGACGCAGCTCAGGAACCTAGAGTGAGGCAGCCATGATCTGGTTGCCAAGGATAAGAACTAAATTCTGCGGCTGTAAACCATCCAGAGTGTGAAGTGGAGGGCGGACGGCTTGGAGAGGGTAGATCTAGTTTACGTGACAATAGGTATTGCCGTATGGTTCTTCATGTACATCATAGGTAGGTACAGCGTCTCGATGCTAGGCTTTGTAAGAGGCTGAGGTCTAGCCCCCTTCATGACTCTTGCACCTCTAGACGTTTCACGATTTTAAAAGACTAGTGAGTCAGAACTGACTCCAAACGAGAATTGGCCGCATGAATACAAACACTATAGGAGCGTAGGGGTTACACCTCTTCCCCTTCTCCCAGAATACCGCCGGGTCTGACGATCAGTATGAAGCCCATGATGAAGAAGATGATGATCTCAGAAAGTGGAGGCCAGATCAACGCAGAGAAGGCTGAAGCCAACCCTAGGATGAATGTGGCGAGTAAGGTGCCTCTGAAGCTTCCAATGCCGCCCAGAACAACTACAACGAAGATCTTTATGATTATGTCATTCCCCATCAGAGGGAAGACCTGTGTGAAAGGCGCGGTTATTGCGCCCCCAACCCCTGCCAACCCTATGCCTATGCAGAAGCCAGCCAAGAATATCTTGTTTATGTCGATTCCTAAAGCTTGAATCATCCCCCTGTCTTGGACGCCTGCCCTGATAAGTAGCCCCAGCGTCGTCTTCTTGAGAAAAACATAGAACATAACGCAAACGATTCCGGCGAAGACTATCTGAAATAGTCTATATGCTGGATACTCTGCCACAGCTAGCGAGACTGATCCGGTGAGAACAGGTGGAGGGCTTACGGGGAGTCCGACGCTGCCCCAAATGACCTCGATAGCGTCGAAGGTTATCAGCAGTACCCCAAACATGACAACCAAGATCTCCGGTAGCGGTCTGCCGTACATTCTTCTAAGCAGTACTGGCTCGAACAGGAGGCCGGTCAGCGCTACGCAGAGTGCTCCTATGGGTATTGCCAGCCAGAAATTGCCGGTTAAAACAACGATACTGAAAGTCACGTAGGCTCCGAGGGCAAAGAAGTTTCCCTGCGCAAAGTTTGGTACATGCATTAGGCCAAAGATCAACCCCATACCCAATGCGACCAATGCGAGGGTCATGGCTATGGAGAGTCCGTTGAGGATGGCTGTCACTATGAGTTCAGGATTTATCATCTAGCTCTCCTCACGTCTTATTCTTGTGGCGCGAGAAACCTTCTCAAGTATCCCCCATACACCATGTCTGAAGAAAAGTATCACTATTATCGCCGTTCCTCCCACAAATAGTCGCCAGAACCAAGTATACAGGGAAAAGTAATCCTTGATCATTATGAATAGGAAAGAGCCGATTATCGGGCCCCAATATACTCCAGAGCCTCCGAGAACGGACATGATGACGAGGTCGCCTGACGATAGCCAATCGATCGTGTGCAGACCCGTAAATCGATAGTAGATAACATAGAGAGCTCCTCCGACCCCGCAGAGGAAAGCGGAGAGTATGAATGAATACATTCTGTATCGATGCACGTCATAACCTAAGAAAGCTACCCGCTCTTCATTCTCCCTGATAGACCTCAATATCAAACCGAAGGGCGAGTGCACTATCCTGTAGGCCACAAAGAATACTGGAATTGCAACCAACAGATTGAAGAAGTATGCGGAATGCATATCCTGAAGAGAAATCGTTGCTAAACCTGGAATTTCAAATACCAGAAAAGGAAGGTTGACAATCCCGTTCTCTCCGCCAGTCACCCAGTACCACTTGAGCATCGCCCACCAGAATGAGAACTGAATCGCTATCGTAACGAATGTGCCGTAGACACCTGCACGTGCTCTGAAGGTTAGAAAACCGCCAAGCCAGCCTGCAGCGGCAGCTATGACGATGCCTACAGGTATGGCAAGCCAAAACCAAGTATCTGGAATCGGGATCTGCTTGAACATGGCCGACTGAAGGAAAATCGCGGTCGCGTAGGTTCCTACTCCGAAATAGGCAGAGTGTCCGAAGGAAAGAAAACCAGTATATCCATAGAGCAGGTCGAAACCCATAACGGCCATTGTGAAGACCATGACATCAGACACTATTGAGAGGGGCAGAAAGAAAGGCGCTATCAAAAAGAAGGCTATCACGACAAAGAGCCCCTGCCAAGACCTGAACCACTTAACAGACAGCTCTGTAGTCTCCGTATCCGACATCTGGTGGCCTCCGGTGTACAGGCAGACTTGATTGTTCCTACCGCACGTTCCCACAGGTTCCTTATTCGTAGCCTTCCTCTTTCGCCGTCGGCTCGGCTACCTCACTCTTTATTTCCTTTATGAATTCGAATATGTCAAATCTCTCTTCGGCCGGCACTTCCTCTGTTTTCCTGCCCTTGAGAACTGCTTCCGGAGTCTTGCCCTTGACGAAGAAGAGGTCTTGCATACACTGTCCGTCCCACCTGAAGTATTGGGGTCCTTTGCACCAGTCAAAAGTCATCTGATCAATCACCTTCTTAACCGCCTCAGTATCCGTTGTTCCAGCCTTGTTTACGGCGTCGGCCCACGCTCTTATGGCTGTGTAGGTTCCGATTGAGTAGGTGTCGGGGTATTCACCGTACTCGGCCAAGTAGGCTTGAACATACTTCCCAGTAGGCTCTCTAGGAAGCTTCCAGTAGAAGTCCATGAATGTGTAGACGTTCTTGATAGCGTCCAGTCCTGCAGCCATAGAGTCTGTCAAGGTATTGTTGCCTGAGAAAACATACATCTTCTCGGTCACTTTGAATCCTTGAGATTGCTTGAGTGCGTTCTGTAGGTCCGTGCCCAGTTGACCACACCAGGCGAGGCCTTCAGGCTTAGCAGCCAAAGCCCTTGTTATGAAGGGTGAGAAGTCTGTGGCTCCAAGAGGAGCAGCGTCTGTGCCAATGACCTCTCCGCCCTTTTCCTCAAGCCTCTCCTTGAAATAGGTGAAGAACTCGACTCCACCTGAGTAGTCCGGATACATCAGGTACCACTTCTTAGCCAGAGTTGAGCAGTACTCACCTCCACTCCGTGAGATCGCAGCCGATGAAGGCAACATAAAGTAGGTATATGGGCTGCGGGTGTCTTTCTTCTTTGTCAAAACGACTGGTATGCAGCAGGCAAAATACATCTTACCAATCTTCTTCATGTAATCGTTCAGTGCATGAACGATATGTGTTCCCAACGTACCGAAGAGCGCCTCTATCTTTACGGTCTCAATCAGCTCGGTCGCTCTCCTTACAGCAACGCCGGGGTTCAATTCGTCATCGCGAACATATGGCTCAAGAGGTCTGTCGAGCACTCCTCCAGCCTCATTCACCTGCTTTGTGGCAAGATTGGCTCCGTCAAGCATCTTCTTACAGTTCCCAGAGTAAGGTCCTGTTAAACCCATCATCACACCGATCTTTACAGGGGGGCCCTTTGTAGAAGTGGGAACCGTTGGTCTCTGTTGGGTTACGTAGTAGCCGGCGCCCGCCGCAGCAGCAAGTACAACGCCTGCTCCAGCATACTTAATCCACTTTCGCCTAGAAACTTTCTTCTCTTCAGACATGTCCTTTCAGTCTCCGAAGGTAAACTTCAGTCGCCTTAACATGGTCTTTTCCCCAATATCACATTTTCCTTTCCGCTGTCTTTCACAAGCCAACTGTCTGCCGATAGTGTGCCCTGTGAGTGGCAAACTGACAGTGAATTCTATTCAAATAGAGGGAAGATGAGGGCCGCCGCGGGGACTCTCGCGCCGCAAGAGCGACGATTCGGACCCCGCCTCCAGGCTCCATTGGCCAAGACCTTCTTCACTGGGTCTTTCAGGCCTGTACGCTAACCAGGTTCCGCAGAGATTCTTGGTGCCTCTTCTACGTTACGGCGGCCATCGTCTTCCTTTGAAGAACTTGTGGATAATTTAAGGGTTTGGTGAATTCAACACTTTTTTCTCGGTACTTCATCTAATGTAGAAACAATTGTCTGGTGGGTTCTTGCATTTGAGTAGTCTAGGAATCTTGGTTGAATCTAGGAGGGTCTATGACGGTAAGGTTGTCAGTCTGAGGGTTGACAGGTTCCAGTTGCCTGGTGGAAGGTTCTTTGATCGAGAGGTTGTCGAACATCGTGGCGCGGTTGCGATGTTGCCTCTGCTGGACGATGGGAGGTTACTCTTGATTAGGCAGTATAGGCATCCGGTGGGGAAGGTGCTTCTTGAGATTCCGGCTGGCACTCTAGATAAGGATGAGGACCCTGAGGATTGCGCTAGGCGCGAACTCGTTGAGGAGACTGGTTATGAAGCTGATGTTATGGAGGAGTTATTCAGTTGTTTCTTGGCACCTGGATACAGCAGCGAGAAGATACGCATATTCCTGGCATCCAAGCTTGAGAAAGTGAACCCTAAGCCTGAGATTGATGAGTTGATCGAGCTTCAACCTGTAGAGATCGAGGAGGCTGAGGCTATGATAATGAAGGGAGAGATAGTTGACGCCAAGACCATATCTGGAATAGCCTACCTCCTACTGAGAAGGGGCTCAAAAACGTAAAATCTAAGGTCTATGTCTCCATAGGGTAAGTCTTGGCTTGTGCGGGGGTACCCGAGACCTCGCAAAGACCTTGCGAGGCAGGAATCAGGCCAAAGGGGCAGGGTTACAGACAAAAGACCTGTAATGTCAGACTTAAGATCTACAAGTATGAGCCATCCTGTGGCGTAGGCCTTCGTGGGTTCGAATCCCACTTCCTCCGCCACTGTACTTATAGTTCATCTTCCA
>CAYZRW010000047.1:0-7223 GCA_964480955.1 uncultured Candidatus Bathyarchaeia archaeon
CTCAAACATGATGAAGGCCAAGACAGCGAAAAGAGTTGGTAGCGGGGGGTAGATTCGAACTACCGGTTGAGCCCGATTCCTCGAGTATCTCAGGGTTTCACAGAGTCTCCTTCTTATGAGCCCTGCGGGTTAAACCTGGTTGGGCTTCTTCATCTTGAAGAACCTACCCCACCCCGCTATCCGTCTGGAGTTGACGGAGAACTCTAAAGATAAATGTTTTGGCTTTGAAGGTTGAAGAGTTCATTCACAATCAAAATTCGGCAAGCACATTCAGAAGTCGTGATCGGAGTAGTCAGCAACGTTTATAAGCTATGGTTTGGTGTGTAGCGGCAAGCTGGTTCATAGGAAACGGAAGCAGGATCCGTTTTGTACGGTTGACTGTTGCATGTTCTTATAACTGGCCGAAATGAAAAGAGGTGATACTATTATGGCTTCTTTCGAAAAGCCTGTTGAGGAAGGAAAGGAGTATGAGGTTGACATTAAAGAGCTCAGCAGACGTGGAGACGGCCTTGCGCGAATAGAAGGCTTCGTTGTCTTCGTTCCAAACACAAAGCCGGGCGACCATGTAACTGTAAAGGTCACTCAGGTCCGAGACCGATTTGCCATTGCTGAGAAGATCTAGAAAACTCCGGAACTAGATCCGGTCATCCCTGATTTTTCGTCCTTTTTTTAACCTGCAACAGTAATGGATAGATAAGCCCGATTCCAAATCATGACCCTGGAGGGGTTCCTGTTGGAGAAGCTTCTCGTAAAGCGGTATACTCCAGCATTGTCCTCGCCCCTCTATGTGGTCGGGTTGCTCGGACCGAGCAAGCTTGGTGGGGTCGTAGCCCGGACGCTCATAAGTAGGGCTGGAGCCAAGCTCTTCGCCGAGTTATACAACCGCCACTTCCCTGACCACGTAATCATAACAGAGGACGGCACGTGTAGGTTGCCTAGGTATGAATTCCATGAGAGTTCTCTCTCAAGACCGAACCTGCTCACGGCATGCGGAGACTATGGAATAGACCTTGATGATCCTGACGGTGGCTACGATGTGCTTGAGGAACTCGTCCTGTTAGGGTTAGGTTACAGAGCATCCTGCCTTGTCCTTATAGATACCATACAGACGGACCTCGACGGCTCGACATATGTGGCTGCCACGAAGACGAGTCTCTGCAAAGGCCTGCGGAGCAGAGGAGCCAAAGTGATGAGGGATACGCAGTTGCCTGGGCCTGCTGGAATCATACTTGGGATATGTCGATTCCACCTGCTTGATGCTGTAGGGATCTTTCCAGCCCTGACTCAGGAAACCGGTATAGAGGCGTGTACAGAGGCTACTCTCAAGCTTGTTGAGGACTTCTTCGGGCTAAAGTACCCTCCTGTGAAGCCCTCTTGAAGGGTGTTCTGGTTTGGAGACTGTCAGAGTCGGCGTCGACGATACTGACTCGAAGGAACGTATGTGCACAACCTACGTTGGGGCTGTAGTTGCCGACAGACTGAGGAGTCAAGGCTTCAAGCTGTTGGGCTACCCGAGACTTGTGAGGCTAAACCCGAACTGGCACCTCAAGACCAGAGGAAACTGCGCTGTAGCCCTCTGTGTGGAGTACAGCCGGCCAGAACTCTCAATGTTGAGAGAGCTCGTCCTTAATACCGTTGAGGAACTCGCTGAGCTTCGATGTGAAACAACCAACCCTGGAGTCGTCTTCTACGCAGGCGGGTCGATCCCTGAGAGGCTCATAAGATTCTCCGAGAGAGTGGTTCAGGGGGTTGTAGAGATAGAGGACGCGGAGAGACTTGCCTTGGAGTTGGGTGCAGAATATCACAAGTTCAAGCTTGGGAGGGGCATAGTAGGTGCTTTGGCGGCCATCGGGGAGACCCTCAAGCAAGACTCAACCTACGAACTTCTCGCGTACAGAACCATAGGTTACAGAGGCAAAGAGAGAATGGTGGACGCGGAGAGCGTCTTCATCATGAATAAAAGAACCTTCCCAAGAACCTTTGATAACATCGACCCTAACACTGGCGAGATCAGGATCACCCCTCACACACCATGCCCGGTCCTCTTCGGTATTCGTTCACAAGACCCAGCTGCAGCATTGGAAGCTTTCCGCATGGTGAGGGTGAATGAACCTATTGAGAAGTGGATAATCTACCAGACGAACCAGGCTACAGACTCCCACTTGGTGACAGGCACGGTCAGCAACCTCGAGGCATTCAGCTCAGCAATCCTGACTGGTAAGGTATCTCAGAAACCCAGGGTCATTCCTGGAGGCCACATCATATTCACATTCAGGGATGAGAGCGGCGAGGTTGACTGCGCCGCATATGAACCCACACGACAATTCAGGAACGTAGTCAAGAAGCTTGAGGTTGGGGACACTGTGAAAGTCTATGGCGGCGTCAAGAAGAAGAAGGGCCTCCCCCTAACCCTGAACTTGGAGAAGATTGAGATTCTGGATTTGAGAAGGATCTATGTTAAGATAAACCCTGTCTGTCAAATATGTGGTCGACGGGCAAAGTCTGAGGGAAGGAGTAAAGGTTACCAGTGTGAGGTTTGCGGTAGAAAGTTCCCTATTGGAACAGAGACCTATGTTGAGAAGCCTCGAGAGTTGCAGGCTGGTTTCTACGAGGTCCCGCCTAGGGCCCGCAGACACTTGGCTAAGCCCCTGGTTCGTATCCTCCGTTGAGCGGTTTCCGTCTACATATAGTGATGAGAAGCTGTTTGGGGCGCGTCCGGTAAATCAGAGAAGTCTGAGGTTCATTTGCCCTCTATTATGATCATTGTGAGTGTTGAGCGAACCTTGTTGAGGCGCCTAATCTTCCAGGTTATGGTCTCCTTGAGCTTATCCATGTTTTCAGCCTCAACCCTGGCGACTATATCATAGACGCCGTACACCACATTGGCCTCCTTTATGTTCGGGGTATTCTTAAGTTGACTCAAGACCTCGTCTTCGAATCCGATCTCAGTATTTACCAGAACATATGCGGAAGGCATCTCAGACCCCGAAAGCAGATCCCACATCCCTGAACTTAAGACTTCTCAACCCCTCAAAGAGAGGGTGGTCTGCCAAACCATGGTTCGAGCCCCGATTATCCCAAACCAATGGGAAACCGCTGTACAGTGACCTCTTTATATCGATCTTAAACAGACGCTTCCACATCATATTGTTTGAGTGAGTCTGCAGATGAATATGCAAGGCTCTCACATAACTTCACGAGACGTTAGGAGGCTCGACCTCAACTCTGAGTATTTAGGGGTCTCCTCACTTCAGCTCATGGAGAACGCGGGCGGCGCTGTGGCAACCGAGGTTGCCTCAAGGTTCAAGCCGAGCTCCAAGGTTATTGTCCTCGCAGGGACCGGAAGGAACGGGGGGGACGGGATGGTTGCGGCCAGACATCTAGTCTCAATGGGCTACAAAGTCGACCTATACCTTGTCGGTTCTGAGGTGAGTATCAGGGACGAGAACGTCTCCCTCAACTGGAGAGTCCTCAAAGAGATGTCGTCAAGCGTCAAGATCCACGCGGCCCCAGACTCGTCAAGTATTGAGCCCTTCAAAGCAGACGTGCTGATAGACTCGTTGCTCGGCGTCGGCTTCGAAGGTAGCCTGAGGCAACCGGTTCTTGAGGCTGTGAAGGCCCTGAACCGTTCAGAAGGTTTCGTCGTCTCTGTTGACGTCCCAACAGGTGTCGACTCGGATAGTGGTGAGGTTCAAGGAGAAGCCGTCAGGGCAAAGTTGACTGTTACGTTCCACGCCCCAAAGGCTGGATTCAAGAAAGCCGAGGAGTATCTGGGCGAGGTAAAGGTTGTATCCATAGGAATTCCGCCTGAGGCTGAACTACACGTTGGACCAGGCGACGTGGACGCTGTTCTCCAAAGCAGGCCGGCGGAATCTAAGAAGGGAGACTTTGGCCGCTTATTGATTATTGGTGGGAGCGAAACCTACAGTGGGGCTCCAGCCCTAGTAGCCATGGCTGCCCTCAGAGTAGGGACTGATCTGGTCTACGTCGCGGCCCCGGCAAAGACTGCTGAAGCCATCTCCTCCATGTCTCCAAACCTGATAACGATCAAGATGATTGGAGAACACTTCAACCCAGCCAATCTGGGCCAACTCAAGACTTTCCTGGAGAGGGCGACCGCTGTGGCCTTGGGTCCGGGCATGGGCCTACATAAGGAATCTTTCGACGCTATCGGAAGACTCCTCCGGAAGCTTGAGGAACTCAAGAAGCCAACATTGATTGACGCTGACGCGTTGAAGGCTCTCGGAGCCTTGAAGAGCCGCCTAGCCTTTCCAGCAGTCGTCACCCCACATGCAGGTGAGTTTGAGATCGTCTCAGGAAGGAAGGTCTCGAGTGAACTTGACGGGAAGATCTCAGATGTTAAAGCCCTTGCCGGAGAGGTGAACTCGGTAGTCCTGCTGAAAGGGAGGGTTGACGTGATCTCAGACGGCTCAAGAGTCAAGCTCAACTGGACAGGGAATCCTGGGATGACCGTAGGTGGAACAGGAGACGTCCTCTCAGGCATAGTCGCCTCACTGATGGCCCAAGGCTGCGAGCCCTTCGAGGCAGCAGTAGCCGGGGCCTTCATCAACGGTGCAGCAGGAGACTTCGCCTACAAGAAGAAAGGATTCCACATACTGCCCACAGACCTGATAGAAATGATACCTGATGTGATGAATGACCCAATGAGCCACAGAGATGCAAGATACGTTGGAAGCTGAACCTGGCAGGTTAAAGGTCTTCGTCTACCTCATGGAGCAAGACGACCCCAAGAAATGTACTTCAGCAAAGCTTGTCAGACTGAACTTGGCAAGGCCGATACGCAAAAGGTCAATGATCCCCAGAAGAGCGGTAGTTCTTAACCCCTCAGCCACCACGGTGCTCTCACCTCAAGACCGAGAACACGTTCGACGAGGAGGCGTGGTGGCGATCGACTGCTCATGGGAAAAGGTTGACAGAGTCTTCAACTCAAGGTTTCACGGACTGAACCGGCGCCTCCCCCTCCTCTTGGCAGCCAACCCGGTGAGCTACGGGAGACTGGGGAGGCTCAGCTCAGCAGAGGCTCTGGCGGCAACCCTGATAATAACCCAATATCCTGATCAAGGCAGGAGATTTCTTGAGGCCTTCAAGTGGGGCCAGACCTTCCTGACTCTGAACCATGATCCCCTCATGGATTACGCTGGAACGAGAGACCTGAGTGAGGTCTTGAGAGTTGAAGAGTCCTACTTCGGAGATGTTTGGCGGCAGAATAGTGAAGAGATTGGGTGAGCTAGTCTTTCGGCCTGTTATGCACCGCAACCCTGCTCCAAGATGGAGACTATGTCCCCATCCCTCAGTTCCTTTTCGAGGCCGCCTGAAGCAGTATTTGCCTCAGTGATACGTGCAGTCTCAAGATTATTTATGACAATGATTAGCGGGGTCACATTACCACTCTTGTCGTAGAGTATCTCTCCAACACCGTAGTCTGCAGCAAGTTGCCTCAGGACATCAGATACCCTATTGCCCTTGATGTTCAGTTCCACCTCACCTCTGCCCACAGCCATCCTGAGGCTGGAGAACAATTTCACCGTCACGCGCATAACTGAATCTACATCTGACATGAATAAAGGCTTGGCGAATCCTCGGTTCTGTGTCAGTAGCAAGTCTCGATTGGCAGGGACAAAGACCCTGTATACGCCAAGATTGTCTCTACTCAGTCTTCACAAGCGCATTTACCAAGCTGGATGCTACTCGACGATAGATTGAACATTTGAAAGAGCGATTCTTAAGATCGCTGAGAGACTTCGAGGCTGGTCTCTGAAGACAGGTTCATTCTTTAGTACTCTATTCCTCTTCTTGCTCTGATCCCTCTCGCGTATGGATGTTTCCTTTCAACGAGTTCGGTGACGTAGTCCGCGGCTTCTAGGATTTCTGGTGGACAGTCCCTGCCTGTTATTACAAGCTCAAGATCTGCGGGCTTCTCACGGATCAGCCTCATTACATCATCCAGTTTGACTAAGCCCAGATTCACCGCGTGAGTCAATTCGTCAAGAATCACTAGACTGTACTTTCTACTCTTGACGGACAGTGTGGCATGCTGGAAAGCCTTCTCCGCCTCTTCAATATCCTTCTTGGTCGGCTCTCCCCTGACAAGGTCTCCTCGACCGTAAGCGGCTATTTCCAAACCTAGAACCTTCTTGGCCGCATACTTCTCCCCATACCTGTATCTGCCCTTCAGGAACATTATCACGCAGACTCTCATTCCATGCCCCGCGGCTCTCAGAGCCAACCCCAAAGCTGCGGTTGTCTTCCCTTTCCCGTCTCCAGTGTAGACGTGAATCAATCCTTGCCTACTGCTAGCAGGAGCCAATTTCTGTTCTACTCCAACCTTCTGGGACCGTTTCAGTGTTCTTGATCCTTTTTCTTTCTCAGTCGCAGGCTAGGTCAAGTTTTCCATGTGAGAAGTTTGCCGTAGCTGACCCGATATAGTTTGTGAAGCCGCGAAAAGGCTCAGTCTCCTTGAATGTCTTAATCATTTCGAGAGCGTTGGTTACTGTGAAGTCCTCGACGGTGTGTTTCCCAACCTCCTGAAGCTGGTAGGTTGAGACGTAGTATGCTTTGCCAGGCTGAGCCTGAAACTTCTTGATGTCGAGGCCCCTCTCGCTTGCAACGGCGAGGACCAGTTCATTCTCGCCTGCCACACCAATTATTCTGGGGGTCTTCTGCTCGTCTCTCTCATGTCCTAGAACTTCGAGAATATCCGAGATGGGCCTCTCAAGGTCACTGTCACGGGGCACCATCGACTCAACATAGTCTGTGTGTGGTCCGTTTCCAACCACCAGTACTGCGCTCTCATCTATTTTGACGACTTTGATGCAGTCGTAGAAGATCTTTGACGGATAATCTTTGGCTGAACTTCCTTTCGCTATGACCTTTGCGGTTGTTGCCTCAATATCGATCATTCTTTCAGGAAAGGTTCGGCTTGAGAGTAAGTAGGCTGCAACAACCGCTCCGGTCTTTGAGACTCCGACGAGACAGAGTCTTCCAACATACAATTAAGACGACCCCACCAACAATTTGACGCTCAACCGTTTAAGATTGGCCAAAAAGTCTTAATAAGTCTAGAATATGCTCACGATTATGGCGGGCCGGTAGCTCAGCTTGGTTAAGTTGCTTTGATAGACGTCAAAGAGCACACGGCTGATAAGCTTATGATAACGGAGAGACCGTGGGGTCATGGGTTCAAATCCCACCCGGCCCACCAC
>CAYZRW010000048.1:0-7190 GCA_964480955.1 uncultured Candidatus Bathyarchaeia archaeon
CTCACCAGCTGTGGCACACACAGAGAGAGATTGGCTCGCTTCGCTCGACACAGGTTTTGTAGAAGCTCCGAAGCCTGCGGTTGTTTGTCAACAGACCATACAATACTTGCTAATGTATATAGTGCTCTTAGCATAATCAATTCTTGCACTTCAGGCATAGACATGTATTCGTTGATCGCTGGGAAGAGTAAACCGTTGTGCAAATATTCTTGACCATAGTTAAGGTAAATCGAAGGAACATAATCAACACTTCTGAAATCCCCACGTGGTGAATGGGGCTTAAACCCAAGTTAATGAAGAGGAAATTAAGCGATAATTCGTTGACGGATCATGCCGAGCGCTAAGTGAGTTGGGTGGTTGAAAGTATTTTTATATCTAGTTTGGTTTAGAAGAACGAAGAACAATAAAAAGGTGAAAATAAAGTGAACTATTAGTCTAAAACGCAAATCTTATGACTAATAAGTCCTATGCTTTTGGAAGCATTCTCTGCAGTAGACTGGCCTGCCTTCTTTTGGCACAAAAGGCACTTCTGCGTCTCGTCCACAGTCAGAGCATTTTATCTTATGCATAGTCCTCGGACCGAATCTGCGGCTCTCAAAACCCATGCTTCTCACTCCTTTGCAGCTAGTTATACGAATGATAGTACTACGCGTAGAATCAACGTATACTGGGCGTATCAGTAGAGATCCGTCAGATATAAACCTATGCAAATCATTTATTGTTTCACTGAGGATCATAGCGCCAAGTTCGACGGTAATCTACAGGTCACCTTCCAAGCTCCCACGGAATCCGGCGGCTAAAGGTTAAAGAGCTAGGCAACCCAAGGTAGGACGATCTAGTTGAAAATCCTGCGGAGAGAGGTCTTGCCCTATGGGCGGGGGAGGCCTCGACAACAATGGCAATCCATACCTGAAATGGCTCGTCTCTGGTATTTGGTCAGGGTTTCGGAAAAATATGGACTTGAAATACACAAATTTCTTGCATGTTTTCTAGAGGCGTGGGCCCATGAGAGATCATCATACAACAATATATTGATCCAATGTCGCCAAAAGACGGAGAGTGATGGTGTTTTTCTCGTAACGCAAGGTCAAAAGGTCATTGCGCAACTGAGCCTCAGTGAAGCACTGTTGAAGCATCTGCCGGACGTCGACCTTGCAAGGTTTCAATCCACTTCAGTCAGCAAAATCGAGACGTCTAAAGCGTTTGATATGCAAATTAAAGACATAAGATCTGGAATCAAGTGGGTCAATCTGAAAGCGAGGGTTATAGAGAAATCAATCACGAAGGGGATCCTCTCGAAGTTCGGCAACACCATAGCTCTTTCAACCGCAACAATCTCTGACAGTACCGGCTCCATCAAGTTGCCGCTGTGGAACGCTCAAATAGATATGGTCTCTGTTGGTGACACAGTTCATATTGAGAATGGACGAGTGAGAAGGTTTAGAGGAGAACTGCAGGTGAGCGTTGGCAGAAACGGCAAACTTAAGGTTATCGAGAACCAATCAAGATGAGAGCTTCACACTAAACGACATGACTGTGGATGCCACTTCAGAGTTAAGCACTTCTTTTGGAAGTTTGGCCGCTAGTCCCGCGCGCGCTGCTTACACCGCTCATTCGCTCACTTCCCTCTCATGATGCTCCTGCATAGGATCGGAGAGAAAATGGTGCAGAACCTTCGCATAGGTTGGGTTGATAAAGTCTAATTCTTGGACCATATAGTCACTATATTATACCTTAAGATATTTGTGGATTTGCGAATGCGGTTTGCGTGCTCTCGGTCGTACGACTGTGAGATTCGCCAACGCGGCCTTCTTAGCTTGAGAAGGAACATCGGCGGTAAAGGCGGCATTCTTCATTCGCAACCAGTCAGTTGCAGTGCACGCCATTGCCTATCACGTATCTTTTTCAAGCGGTTATCCAAAAATAGGGGAAGACCATAATGTTGAGGGCGTAACAGCTCATCCTGACGGGGCAAGACCTTACTATGAATGTTATCATTCTGGGTCCAGCTGGTTGCGGGAAGAGTCTTCTGACAGGAAGATTTGGAGATTATCTACAGCGGCTAGGTTACTCGGTTAAGTTTCTCAATCTTGACTCCGGTTGCCTGTCCTTGCCTTATCGATGTGATTTCGACATAAGGGAGAAGTTCACTGTGGAGGAGATCATGAGAGAAGAAGGGTTGGGGCCGAGCGGCGCAATTGTTAGGGCGATGGAGAGGCTCAGCGAAGCCAAGATTCCGAACTATGTGGGGGATTTTGTCCTGGTGGATACGCCCGGTCAACTGGAGGTTTTCGCTTTTCACAAATCTGGTCCTAAGATTGTTGATCAGTTCAGCAATCTGGTCGGGGTCTTCATCTTGGATGCGAGTATTGGTGTTAGGGACCTTCCGGCTGCCTATCTATACTCTCTCGCAACTGGATACAGGCTTGGAATCGACACGATCAACATCATAAACAAGATAGACATGTTGGAAGACAGAGAAGTAGAAAGGATAAGGGATTATCTCGTCAATCCCACCATCCTGAAGGAAGAGATTAGGACAAAAGGCGTCTTGTCCGATATTTATCTGCCAGTCTCTGAGCTACTGCAGAGGGTTGTGCCCGCTCAGAGAAATCCCTGTGTCTCAGCAAGGAGTGGCGAGGGATTCAGTGACCTATTGGATATGCTGCATGAAGTTAGATGTGCGTGTGGAGACATGACCTAGAGACCGCTCAGTATCCCATCAAGCCCCTAAGCGCAAGCCACCTTAAAGCACCGAAGCCTAGAACTCCGGCTACGTCGGTTCCGAGACTCAGTCTCTGTCCTTGCTGTTGATAATACTGATGAGGATACTGATGGAACATCGACTGGTAGCTTTGATACATGGGATTCCTTACGTAGACATACGTCGGCCAGGGCATCATAGGATAGTAGTAAGGCTGAGAGTAGTAGGGGCTTGGCCAGTACCAAGGACTGTAATTCGGAAAGATTGGGTAATAGCTCACCTTCTCACCTCCTGCGAAATGAGACTTAACAGTCAAGAATCCTTGGTAGTAATAGATCGTGTATTGATATTAATGACTTTATCCTTTTGTCAAGCATTATCTTGAGTAGCGTCTGCAAGGGGTCTATTAGAAAAAATCTCTCTTCTCTCACAAGGTCCCATGCATGGAGCTGTTTGAATCCAGTCTAATGTTTGGCAAGCCTATTTGGCCAAACACTTTTATTTTCTCAACGGTAAACGACACGTTGTGTACGTGAAAAGCTACGACTTGTTTCTTGACATAGACTTCAAGAGCCTCCGGTTTTCAGGAAACGTAGTCATAGAACTCGAATCTGAAGGAGACGTAAATCTGAACTCCCTGGACCTTAACATCTTGAATGTGGGGTCTGGGGGGAAATCTTTCCAGTTCAGGCAGGAAGGCGAGAACCTAGTAGTCGAGACCGGTTCCTTCAAGGGCAGACTGACAGTCGAATACTCTGGATCGATCCCAGATATCTTGACAGGTATCTACAGGGCCCCATACGCCGACACATACTTGATTACTACTCAGTTCGAGGCCGCCAACGCTAGGAGGATGCTGCCTTGCGTGGACCACCCGGAATACAAGGCTGAGTTCAAGCTAACCCTGAGAATCTACAGAGACTTGGTCGCGATATCGAATATGCCTGTCGAATCTGTGAGCGTAGAGGGCGACAGGAAAGTTGTTTCGTTTCATAGGACGCCGAGGATGTCGAGTTACCTGCTCTACATAGGCGTGGGCAGGTTTGAGGAGCATAGGGATAGACTGGGAGGTATCGATGTGGTCGTGGCTACAACCCCTAACAAGGCAGGTAAAGCAGACTTTGCCAAGGAGGTGGCTAAGAAGTCGATAGAGCTCTGCCAATCGTACTTCGGGATACCTTACATGCTTCCGAAGATTCACTTGATATCCATACCAGAGTTCGCAGCGGGTGCGATGGAGAACTGGGGCGCAATAGCCTTCAGGGAAACAGCGCTCTATGTTGACGAGAACAGCGGCATCAAGACGAGAAAGAGAGTAGCCTATGTTGTGGCCCATGAGGTGGCTCACCAGTGGTTCGGGAACCTCGTCACGATGAAGTGGTGGAATGACCTCTGGCTGAATGAGAGCTTCGGCACGTTAATGGGCTACAAACTGGTGGACGCCATATGTTCGCAGTGGAAGATGTGGCAGGACTTCTTGATAAGTGAGGCCTCAGGGGCCATGGCCAGAGACTCCCTGGTGAACACCCACCCAATAGAGGTTGAAGTTACTTCTCCGAGTGAGATAGGGCAGATATTCGACGAGATAAGCTACGGTAAAGGCGCATGCATACTCAGAATGATCGAGGCATACTTGGGAACTGATGATTTCAGGGAGGGAGTCAGGAAGTACCTGGCCCGGCACAAGTTCTCTAACGCCGCTGGGAAAGATCTCTGGAGCTTGCTGGAAGAGACCTCTGGAGAACAGGTAGAGACGATCATGAGTCGATGGATAGAGAAACCAGGATACCCAGTAGTGACCGCTACGATCAGTGAGGGGAAGTTGAGGCTGAGGCAAGAAAGGTTCCTCCTGTCGGGCAGGTTTGAGAAAGATACCTGGCCAATACCAGTAACCATGAGGTTGAACGGTGAATCAAGGAGGCTACTCTTGAACAAGGAAGAGGAGGTAATTGATTTCAAAGAACTGAGATCATTGAAGTTGAACGTTGACCAGACAGGCTTCTATAGAGTGTACTACAGGGGGCTCTACGACCTACTTTGGAGTAGTGAATTATCGGCGCTTGACAGATGGGGAATAATATCTGACGCCCTAGCCTTCTTGGTATCTGGGAAGATGTCCTTCAGCGAATACTTTAGCATCCTGGAGAGGTACTACAATGAGGAGGAGTATCTGCCTGCGTATGAGGCCTCAAACCAGCTTTCCTTCCTATACTTGATCGCGCCTTCAAGAGTCTCCGAGACCTCACGAGTCTTCCACAGGACGCAACTGAAGATCCTTGAGGGAAAGGCTGATGAGAACAGTTCAATGTTGCGGGGCATAGTGGCTGGCAGACTGGCTATGGTTGACGAGGATTACTCCAGAGAGTTAGGGTCAGAATTCCGCAGCTACGAGGAGGTTGAACCGGATATGAGGGAGGCAGTCGCCATCGCCTACGCCAGAGCCTACAGCGACTTTGAGAAGATCTTGGAAAAATACAGGAAGATGGGTACCGACGAGGAGAGGATCAGGATGCTATACGCAATGATAAACTGCAGGGAAACATCGCAAATCGCCTCGGCATTCGGATTAGCCCTAACTGGCGAAGTGAAGAGGCAAGATGTGAGAACCATGATCCATGCTGCTGCCGGAAACCCTGACGCTAGGGAGGTGACCTGGACCTGGATAAAGACCAACATGCAGAGACTGAGACAGCTTTACCAGGGTACAGGAGTACTTTCACAACTTCTCCTGTCAGTCATCCCCATCATTGGGATAGGTAGAGTCGATGAAGTAGAGAGTTTCTTTCACGAAAGAAAGGTGCCGGAGGCCGAGAAGGGAATTGAGGCAGGACTGGAAAAGCTCAAGATACATGATAGATTGGCGAAAGAGATCTCTTAGACCTCAACTTCTCACACAGCGCGCCGCCCAATTCACAGGCTTGCAAGAGCATTCTGTAGTTTGGATTCCGCTTCTTCGGCTACCTCGTTAAGGTTGTCGTTCTTCAGTATCTTAATCATCTCGAGGGGTTTCTGCATTGATACCTGAGTTCCTCTGTCGGTCTCGTATACTATTACATTGCAGGGGAGAAGTGTTCCAACCTCTTTGTCAATGTCTAGAGCTCTCTTTGCCAGTGTAGGGTTGCATGCGCCGAGAATTTTATACTTCTTGTAGTCAACGTTAAGTTTCTTCTTCAATGTTTCCTTCACGTCGATCTCTGTTATGATCCCGAAGCCCTGCTCCTTCAAGGCATTTTGGACTTTCTCAACTGCCTCCTCAAAAGTTAAGTCTAATCTTTTTGTCATGTTTAACAGTTCCATCACCTCCTTGCCTTTTCCCCGGTCATGCGTCAGAGCTTAGCGTTTGCTTGCTCTTCAAGTTTGGACCTAGTCACCGCGTGCTGTGGAGGCCTAAAGCATGCGAGGGAATTAAACTTCAGAACCTACCGACAAAAGAATTGCCAGAGTTATATCTCAGTACGCTCACTTATCACACTTTCCGTAACCAAGGTGGCGCGCGCCGATAGGGGTAACATCAATGTCTGGAAAGTTCAAATCACGAAAAGAGCTCTTCAGCAGAAGAGATTTTCTCAGAATGGGTCTAACTGCTGGCGGCATTTTTGCTCTATCGCAAACACCATTTCTCTATGAAATAGGCGAGACAATCCCAAGTGTGCATGGTCAGTCTGCATCGATTGTTATTGCCCCAGCCTTGATTCGCCCCGATTGCTCTGTTGCTGAGTACCTGTCTTCGGTTGGGAGGCCAAGGACTTCACTTGGAAAGCAGAAGGAGAGCGAAGGGTGGCGTTTCGACACTGAGTGGGATGATACGTATGAGACTGTTCTGCTGCCAAATCCTAATTACAGTCCTGTTCAAGGCCGAGCATATTTCAGGGCCAAGTATGACGCAGACATCAACAGGCTGTATGCGATTGGAATCTGGCCGTTGAAAACCACTATTGTCGCAGGTGATATTCTCAATCTGTGGTTTGACACAAGATATTCTGGGAGTTCAGCAACTTCTTTTGACCGTTTAGGATTTTGGGCTGGCTGGGATGAAAAAGGAGTTAAGGGTGGTTGGGTTGTACGTGGTAAGGGAGAAAACTACTATTGGGATGATATGCCTTCAGACTTCAAGTGGAACTGCGGCTTAGCAGCTTCTCCGTACTCACAGAATAAACATCTTGTCTTCAAGTTAGATGTGCAACCTACTATGTCTGATACTCAAGAACTTCCAAAGAAGATTACTGTTGTCATAGGCAATTACGTTGATCACAAGTACTTTACGAATCCCCAAGATGTAGATCTTGATGTTACTTCAACATGGGCAGACGGGCTGTATCCGCCTGCAAGCCAAGCCATACCGGAGCTACCTAAGAGCCTCGGGCTTGGTATCGTTCCGATCACAGTAGGTATGGCATTGTTGTTCCTTAAAGGCAGATATGGAGCTCGCAAGTGCATATGAAAGCGTGCGCTGATGGTGAGCCTGTTCCTCAATACAGTTTCATTC
>CAYZRW010000049.1:0-6442 GCA_964480955.1 uncultured Candidatus Bathyarchaeia archaeon
ACCAGGCTAGACCACGGCCGCATCGTGTTCAATCACTTCTTTCGTTTAGAGCCTGCATATTTATTCGTTTGCAGGAGCAGTACGATCATTCTCTCAATGACTCTGGTATTCTTAGCTTCAACATGGTATAGATTGTGAAGTCCCTCTGCAAGAATTTTTATAGAAGGATAGAATATTCGAATTTTTGAATACTCTTGCCTTCTGAACGTGACCGAGCCATATACAAGATGCAGGCAGAGTTCTGTAGGACCCTCACCAACCCGAAGAGGCTTGAGATACTTCATCTGC
This sequence comes from uncultured Candidatus Bathyarchaeia archaeon, assembly GCA_964480955.1. Taxonomy (GTDB): domain Archaea; phylum Thermoproteota; class Bathyarchaeia; order 40CM-2-53-6; family RBG-13-38-9; genus CAYZRW01. Next base: position 289 of record CAYZRW010000049.1, read on the forward strand.
TACAGGCGGGAGAGAAGACGGTCTCAGAACTTGCAGACGTCACAAGTCTGAGGCAGGCCAATGTCTCTCAACATCTCTCGGTTATGCGTCAGAGCAGAATAATTAACGAGAGAAGGGAAGGCAACAGTGTGTACTACTCGCTCGCCAACACAAAGATCATCGAGGCGTGCTGATCGGGATCTCTATGACTGGACTGCTGATCATCACAAAGATGAGAGAGAAATAGAGTTGCATCAAATGGCTTCTTTGGTTCGGAGCTTGTATAAGATAGCGGATAGTTGGTTGCCAAGTTCATTCCTCGCTTTCATCGCGCCAGTCATACGCACACTCCACGTGCTACATTCGACATTGAAGAAGATTCGCTATTCACTACTCTCACCGATAGACATAAGTAAAATAGTTGAATAGTTTTTGTGCAAATGAACATATGTGAAAAACATGCCAGGATATAGGTGGCGCTGGCGCCGAGGACTATGCCCGGGGCCTGGTCGCCCAATGAAGCCGAGGCTGATAAGCATACGGCCGGGCATAAGCCACTTTACCCCTGTGATTCCAGAGGGTAAACAATTCGATAAAGAGCCCATAAGAATAACATATGATGAATTGGAAGCCCTTCGCCTTGTAGACTACCAAGGGCTTACTCAAGAAGAGGCGGCCGAGAGGATGAGGATTTCAAGGGGTACTGTTTGGCGTTGCCTAGACAGTGCCAGAAAGAAGGTGGTTGCAATGCTGGTGGAGGGTCGAGAACTCATCATAGGTGACGCTCCCTAAAAGCTTCAAAGAATTTGTGTCCAATCAGGTATTTTGAACCGATCGTCGGATTGGCGACCTCTAACCAGAAGATTTATTAATATTTATGTGCAAAAGCACATAATGGTGATATCACATGCCAAACGGTTGGACAAGAGGTCGATGGTGGAGATGGAGAAACGTGTTTCCTGCTCCCGTCGGTCATAGTTACCTAGGACCATGCAGATGCGGGTTTGGTCCAAATGCATTCTATAGGACACCTGAGGAAAGAATCATCCATGCCTCACAGCTTTTCCTTCCAGTTGCAAGTCCGGCAACGTCGTTTCCTCCAACAGCAGCTTCGCCAACATTGAAACCTGAGGAAGAGGCGAAATCCTTAGAGGGAGGAGCTAAGGCTCTACAAGAAGAACTCAAGAGAGTTGAGGAAAGACTCAGAGAACTGAAGAAGTAGGTTGGGGCCAATTGCTACAAAAGCAACTGTTCTGAAGAAAGTCGCGGATAAACTACTGAGGTTTCATTTGTAGTCGCACACGGAAAAGTTCCTTTAAGAAACAGAACCTCTATATAGAATTTCGTTTACAAAAGTCTCTAGCGGCTGGTTTGGAATATGGTCAAGCTTGTGATTCCTGTAGAGAGATTTGAAAGAGAGAGATCAATGATATTTCCACATTTCGGAAGAGCTCCGGTATATGCAGTGGTTGAACTCCTAGAGGATGGATCAGTGAAATCTATCTCCTCTGTGGATAATGTCGGCGAGCATTTTGGCGGACATGGTGGAGCGGAGACATTGGTTTCAAATCTTGAACCTGATGCTCTTGTGGTCAAAGGTATGGGTCCCAGAGGGCTCCAGGCCTTCCAAAGCAGGGGCGTAGCGGTGTTCACTGGAGATGTTGGCACCGTGGGAGAAGCCATAGACGCCTATGTTGGTGGAAGACTGGTCGGGTTGACAGAGCCTTGCAGGGAGGCTCGACATCAATTCGGCTGCCATTGACCTCTCCAAGAGTGAGTAGGGACGTCAACTGTTCCAATGGATTCAACCACCGCCAAGATCTCGACCCTCAAGAGGGGAGAGAGGGCCGCTAAGATATCCAGTTTAGCGGCGGCCCTGTTATTGTTCTCAAAGGGCCTCGTAGGAACCCTTTCAGGCAGCATCGCCCTGATCGCAGATGCAGTGCATTCACTCTCAGATGTATCTACTTGCTTAGCTGTCTGGTTCGGCCTAAGATTCGCCCAAAAGAAGCCTACAGAGGCTTTTCCATACGGCTACTATAAGGCTGAGACCTTGGCTTCTCTCGTAGTCTCAGTCGTCATACTGGCCTCGGGGATTCAAATTTTTCTGGAATCAACTAAGAGGTTCGCGAGTCCATCATCGATCTCATTTCCTACCCTAGCGCTGCTGGTTGCTCTTTTCTCCGCTGCATTCTCGTACCTCTTCGCCCAATAGAAGCATAAGACTGGAAAAGAGATCAATTCTCAAGCATTGATCGGTGAGGGAAAACACTCAATGGTCGACGTGTATCTGTCTCTCACCGTATTTGTTGGAATACTGTTCTCTCAGTTTGGCATATTATGGGTTGAACCATTGGCTGGTCTAATTATAGGGATAGTTATTGCGAAAGTCGGCATTGGACTGACTAAAGATACAGTTTTGGTCTTGATGGACGCTTGTCTGAAACCCAACCTCATCAGTCAGATGAAAGCGACTGCGGAAGCAGTGCAGGGTATTGAGGGGGTACACAGCGTGAAGATGAGGAGGTCGGGCCCATATATCTTTGGGGAGATGCATGTTGAGGTCAAGGAGAGGATGCCTGTGGAGAAGGCACATGAGATTTCACATGAGATAGAGAGAAGGATCAAAGGTGGCATAAAGCAGATCGACTCAGTGACGATACACACAGAGCCGGCGGAGATGGAGAGATACAGGGTGGCAGTCCCAGTGGATGAAGATAGGGGAATGGACTCCACAATCAATCCACATCTGGGAGGGGCGCCATACTTCTTGTTTATAGACCTTGATAGAGGACAGATTAAGAATCTACACGTTGGGAAGAACCTTGGAGCTGACCTCGAGAGGAGGAGGGGTATAGCCGCAGCCAAATTCTTGATTGAGCATAAGGCCGACGTATTATTGACGAAGGAGATAGGAGAGGGCCCATTCCACGTAGTCAGAGACAGCTACTTAAAGACTTACAGAATTCATGGTAGACTAGATATTCGAGGAGTCTTGGGGGCATTGCAGAGAAATGAACTGGAAGCGATAACTTCTCCTAAGTCGGAGACCCACGATTAAAGCCGTAGGCTCGTGGTGCTGTTGATAGCACGCGCTCAAGAGAAACCGCCAAGTGCTATTGAATTACTTCAGAGCCGCCGTTACCATTGCCACGGTATCGTAAGGCCTGTAGGAAATAGAAAAATGGGTCTTACTCAAAATCGGGCCGCGGCCAAGTCCTTATCGATCTCAGTCTCAACTTGACGAAGACCTTTGTTCCCTCTTTCCACCCCTCACTCTTGCAGGTTTCTGCTAGCGTCTCAACCTCATACAAATGGTTCTTAACCGCGACCGAGATCTGTACTACCGTATCGGAAGGTTGGATCTTGATTATTTCTGCCTCGAAAACATTGATGTGGGGTCCAGGTATGGGGTACCTCGACAGAAAAATCTCGGATGGCAGTATGGAGAGTTTCTTGATAGGTTCACCATCGTATGGGGCAATTACGGACAGTCCATTTGCTCTGACCTCTGCTAGATCATTGCCGATGGGGGAGCAGGATTCACATTCAAGTATGTTCGGCGCCCCCAGGAACTCATGGACGTAACTGTTCTCAGGTGAGAAGAATATCTCTTGAGGGGTTCCTACCTGCAGGATCCTTCCATCATTCATGATTCCAATCTTATCCGCCAGCTCAGCAGCCTCTGAAAGGTTGTGGGTGACGAAGATGCTTGTGACCCCCAGTTGTCTCTGAATTCTCTTCAGTTCAAGCCTCAGATGCTTGCCTGTCCTGGGGTCTAGATTGTTGAAGGGCTCATCCAGAAGCAGAATCTTGGGGTCACTTGCCAAGGAACGTGCAAGGGCAACCCGCTGCTTCTCACCACCACTCAGGTGTTTTGGGTAGCGATTTACCAAATGCTCTATCCCAATTATCTCCGTAAGTCTCTTAACTTTAGCCTCAACCTCGGATTCACTGGAGCCCTTGATTTTCATACTGTATGATATGTTGGAGTAGACATTCATGTGTGGGAATAGTAGGAGGTTCTGGAAGAGGTAACCGATTCCCCTCTTCTCCGTTGGAATCTCATCTATGGATTCACCGTCAAACTTCACTGTCCCCTCATAATCCGCAAGACCTGTAATAACATTGAGTAGAGTAGTCTTTCCAGCTCCTGTCCGCCCCAGAAGCACGAATAACTCTTTGTCAAGAATCTTGAGGTTAACACCCTTCAACGCGTAATTGAAGACCGCAACAAGTTCGACTGTGGGCAGGTTCACCCTACCTCCAATGTATTGTTCTCTCCTCGAATTTCAGGAAGATCTTTTCGAAAAGCAGACACATTAGCGAGAGTATTATGAGACAGACCATGATCACATCTACTCTAAGAAGGCTTTCAGACCTAATCATCAAAGCACCTATTCCGGTTGGAATTGCAACCATCTCAGCCGCTATGATGACCCGCCAAGCCATCCCTGCCTCCAGCCTCAGCCCCGTAAGGATATTGGGAAGGGCAAGAGGCAGCAGAACTGTTGTTAGTACCTTCATCTTTGAAGCCCCAAGAGTCTTGGAAGCCTGCAGATAGCCAGACTCAACATTTCTGATGCCTGTGACCGTGTTGTAGAGGACTGGGAAGAAGGAGCACATGAAGACCAGGGCGATTGGCAAAAGCTCGTTTATTCCTATCCACAACATGAATAGAGGCGCCCAACCAAGAGCCGGTATAGGCATCAGAAGGCTGAATATCGGAGAAAACGTTCGGTTGAGTTTTGAGTTGACCCCCATCGCTATGCCTACTAATACGCCAGCGAGGCCTCCGAGAACGAAGCCAGCAATTACACGGAGCAGGCTGCTCGCCAAATTGTGTGGGAGCACCCCTTGCACCGTCAACAGCCATAGTGAGAGCATGACAGTTGAGAATGGAGGGAAGAGGTAGATTGGAACGAGCCTAGACTGGGCAATCAGCTCCCAAACCAGAATCAAGAATAATATTGGAAGAACCCAACTGACTCCTTCTTTCATACGAGTCAACTGATGAACCTTAAATATAACATCCACTAAAAAATCAACATAGTTTTGAATAGCTCTGTGCTTAATTCGACTCCAATTAAGATTCTTGTGATCGGTTTAGTGCGAAGCCAGGTTCCAGACGCTCTCGTTTACTTCGCAAGAGTATTATTGCTACGGCCACCGCTGAGATTGAGGCCAGTATTCCTGCGACCGGAAACTCTGGGATTGGCATGCCTGACTCCTCAAGGTAGAAGTCTTGGCCTGAAATTTCTCCACCCCATGTTGTGACCACTGTTCTAGACTGGCTCCTGTAGCCGGATTCTCCACCAAGCGCACGTTTACCAGTGGTATCGATGATGATTGCTCCGTCAGGCGAATAATAATTCTGTTGAAGCAATAATGGCCGATAGTTGATTCCTGGACTCACATATGCAAGGTGTCCGGCAGCAAAACCGTTTGCCTGGGCATATGCATTAGTAGCATGGTCATCAGGCATGGTATTAGTTGGATTGCCCATAGGCGCCGCGGAGCCGTTGACACCTTGGAATCCTAAGGTATAATGCGCTGAGACTTGCTGCACCCATGCAAAGGTTGAGAAGAACAAAACAGGAGGAAGCAAAAATCTTAACCTAACCATCCCCATCTACACGCACCTAGTTACAGTTCTTACAGTTTTCTGTGGATTCTTCAAGATAATGGATGAACCTCAGGTCGAGAAGATCTTCCGGTTTGAGGTCGCCCTCTATGTACCCAAGGCTCTTCAGAAGATCAACGTATTCCTGTATGTCTTTTGGATCAACCTTGCAAGTGTAATCGAGGTTTCTCATGGATCTTTCTATGAGTTCAGGGGTGAGTTGAGCTACTTGGGGGGCGATGATAGACTTCTCTCCCCCAAGTGGATCCGCAATCTTCAGCTGCGAACATACAAGCTCTGATGCTTCATGTGGTGATTCTCTTGAAAATTTGGTCCCCTTCTCAGATATTTCTACAACTTTCTGGACGATTTCTGGGCGATTTCTTATTAGGTCTTCCTTGACGACTAGGACGCTTCCAAGCATGTTGGGCCAGATGTCCTGGCTTCTTGCGATTGTGTGGAATCCTTGGGATTCAGCCAGTGTTGCATAGTGTTCCGGAAGGAAAGCAGCGTCAATCTGACCTGAAGCTAGAGCCACTATCTGTTTTGGAG
>CAYZRW010000050.1:0-5718 GCA_964480955.1 uncultured Candidatus Bathyarchaeia archaeon
TAGTATGGCATGAGCGCTACCACTAACGAAAAATCCTTCCCATACCATCGCGCTAGTAATGCCTCTATTATTCTTGAGAGCGGCTATCGGTTGAATTCACAATTCTGTTTATCGTTTCTTCGATCGCGTGGCCTCTGCAGCAGACTATAGCCTCTTTCACCCCTTGAATTCTCAATGCTGTATTTTTGATATCGAGAGCCAGTTTCAATGCGATCGGGCAGAAAGGATTTGAAGGTCTAAACTCTATTCTCATGCTTCCAGAGCTTTCCTCCTCCAGTCGCCCAATCAACTTCATCTCTCCAAGAGTCAAGCCTGTCTCAGGGTCGACGATTGCATTCAATGATTCTCTCACTTTCTCCTGCAGCCTCGTCATTTTGAACCCGTATCAAATCTAGTCTTTTGAACTACCTGTTGTCCAGAGGATTGTTGCACGGCAGCTTCGCTCTTATGTGTTCAAGAGCCGACTCGGCCAGCTTGATGATTGCCAAGGCGGCCGCTGAATCAGGGTGGGATATCACTACAGGTTTTCCGTTCACGTAGGACTCGAACAGCTTACGGTCAACGGGGATCTCCGAGTTCACACTGGCACCATAGAGATCAGCAATCTTGCGGACCCCCGCTTTGTCCTCGCCTGGCAGATCTGCTTTGTTGATGACGACCCTGGCTGGAATTCCAAGTATTGAAGTCAACTTGAGAATCAAGTTTAAGTCGTAAATGCCAAGCGGGGTCGGCTCGGTGACAGCCAACGCCAGATCAGATCCTCTCAGGCTCTGCACTACGTTGCAGTGGGTGCCCGGGGGAGTGTCTACTATCATGATGTCGTAGTTTTCTTCGCTTGCTCGTTTGAATGCAGAAGCCTTTGTCGCAGTCACGACCTGTGCTGACCGTGTCTCACTGGGTTTCAATTCTCCTCCTATGAAACCTATACTGTTGCCAGATGTCTGGAGTACTCGTCCGATGGATCTCTTTCCGCTTTCTATGGCTTGTTGGTGGCAGACCAAGAGGCATGTCTTGCAGCCGGAACATAACTCCTCGAAGAACATCGGATATCTGTCTGTGATCTGTATAAGAGCGTGTGCACGGCAGGCCTCTGCACATTTGCTGCATTTGACACACTTCGTCTCAAGGATCTTCGGGGTGAAAATCTCGACTTCCTGGACTGGTTCAGGGTTGGTCCCTAAGACAGTTGCCGTTGTAGGAGAATCGACGTCTGTATCGACAAGTAGAACGCGATACCCATAGTTGCTCAGCGCAGCTGCAAGATTGACTGCTACAGTTGTTTTGCCGGTTCCTCCTTTCCCACCGGTCACGGATATGACGGGTATGTCGCTGGGCTTCCGGTTGAACATTTCGAGTGCTGCTTTGCTCATGAGATCACCTTGAGAAGCTTGGTTGATAGTGAGCGAAGCGCCTTAGATGCTTCACAGTCTGGTGCGTACTCAACCACCGGCACTCTTTTTGACAGTGATAGAGGAACATTGTCATCAGAGGGGATCATCTGAATCACCTGTATTCCCCATCTTGTTTGAATCCAGTCTGTCATCCTCTTGGCGTACTCTGGGTTGAGGTCGTATCTGTTTATCACAGCACCTGCAGGAATCTTGAAGTGATTCAGAACGAGCAGGATGCGATTGAGACTGCTTCTCGCAGCAGGGGTGGGTTCAGTCACAACGAGTGCATAATTTGCTCCTGCGATTGAGGCTATCACCGGACACCCTATTCCCGGGGGTCCATCGACAAGTACTAGGTCTGAATTTGAATCCTCGGCTGTCGCTTTCCCCTTGGCTTTCACTGCGGTCACTATGTGGCCTGAGCTACTCTCACCCATGTCAAGCTGACCTGAGACTATTGGAAAGCCATAGTTGGTCTTCGCAACTCCTATTCTACCATTTCTCACTCGACTGATCGAAATGGCGGACGATGGGCAGATGACGACACAGGCGCCGCATCCTTCACATAGAAACGGTATTATCGCTGGCACTTCATCGTCGGTATTGATTATTGCACCTGCCTCGCAGATGGATAGGCATCTTCCGCACCTCTCACATTTCGCGGGGTCTATCGATGCTTTTTCTGAGGCTCGGATTTCAGTGAAGTCCTCGATCTCGATCCCGAGAACTATGGAAAGATTCGGCGCGTCCACATCGGAATCAACAGCTGTAAGCCTGACTCCAGCTCGACTAAGCAGTACCGCAAGCGATGCGGTAGTGGAAGATTTTCCAACCCCTCCTTTACCGCTGACTACAACTGCTTCTTTCATCTAGGCGTCCCTAGGTGACTGTATCCGGGGTCCCGAGCGGTTTTGAGAAACTGTTGGATAAAGCTCTCTATTTCTGTTCCCGCGTTTGCTGTCACGGCCTCGATCTCTGCCTCCTTTAGTATTGCAGATACGGTTGGTCCAAAGCTCGCTCCGACAACGACATTGACTCCTAGTTTATTGAGTCTCATGCAAGTAAGCGGGCCGGCGCCGTGAGAGGCATTTGCATATGGATTGTTTTCCACCTTTGTTCTTTTCACCTTGCCATCCTCTATATCGATGATGGTGAATGTTGGAGAGCGACCGAAAACCTGCGGAATAACATCATCTAATCCACCTCGCCCCTGAGATGCAATTGCTATTCTTGTCTTCACATCGCAACCCCCACTACTTGTGGTTTACTCTTGTCTTCGGTTCCTCTCCAGTTCTCGGAGCCTTTCCTCAACGAACTTAACTTCATCCTCCAGATTCTTCTTCTCGTACACCAGGTACTCTCTTTCATCTCGTTCCGTTAGAAAGGGAGGATAGAATCGAGGATTCATGTCATAGAACCACCTCCACCGACACCGACCTCTGCCTCTGCCATACCAAGGCCACCAGAACGCATAAGGGGGGAATGTTCTCAAACTGCGGCTCATAATCATCATTTAATTATGTGGTAATGCACAAAATATAAATATTTACTCGAGATACAATTCAGTTTAGAAAGAACACCTCTTGTTCATTGGTCAAATTCAACCAATTGAACTATTACCCAATCCATCTAATAGAGGAGGGAAAGTTGGCTCGCAGAATGCGGATGGGCGGTTATGGGGCAGGCCCGGGTGGGAAATGCGTCTGCCCCAGATGTGGGCACAGAACAACTCATGTTAGGAGTAGACCGTGCTATCAGCTGAGGTGCCCAAGATGCGGGTCGGTCATGACAAGAGCCTAGCAACAGTCTGCGCGGGCATGTTTGTATGCACAACCTTTGAGCGATGATATTGGAAAATGAAGTGAATGTCACTATGCAAAGGAAGGTCGCATTATTATGACTTCGAAACGAAGACCTCCAGCTTATTCCTGATCGATAGTTCTGAGATCATTTCATTCTGTAAATGTCCTAAGAATGTCGTATCAGGAGTACCAAGTGAAATGTTCAAGTTCGCTGTGGGCCAACAAATCTTCGAAATAGGTAACGTAAGGGTTGGCGGGCAACCTGGAGAACTGCCCACTGTCTTGATCGGAAGCATGTTTCACGTTGGGCATAGAATAGTCGAGGATTCTATTCAAGGTACATTCAACAAAAAGAGGGCTGAAAGTCTAATCAAAAAGCAAGAGGAAATGTCAGACAAGACTGGAAATCCGCACATGATTGATATTGTTGGAGCAAGTCATGAGGCGGTCAAGAAATATATTGATTTCGTTTCAGAGGTGACTGAGGCACCATTCTTGGTCAACGGTATGAATTCATCCATAAGAATTCAGGCACTTGAGCACGTCGCAGAAAGAGGGCTGCTTGATAGAGCGGTATATACCTCAATAAATTTCACCGTAAGTGAAGATGAGTTAGCGGCAATAAACAATTTCAAGTTACAATCAGCGATCGTCCAAACCTTCAATCCATATGACCCTACCAAACAGGGCATGCACCGTATGCTGGAAGGCACGAGCGAGAAAGAGGGCCTTCTAAAGATGGCTTCCAGGTCAGGATTGAGGAAGATCTTGATTCTTACGACTGTTCTGGATATCCCCAGCATTGGCCTTGCAGCATCAGGGATTCGATCATTGAAGAACAGCCACGGATTTCCAGTCGGTGCAGCTCCATTAGGTGTTGTAGGCCAATGGAAGAGAGCAAACGAGTTTGACATAGACAAGATGATTTGCAGGGGCGCTATTGCAGCGCTCGTCCAGGCTGCTGGCGCCAACTTCTTGATCTACGGTTCGATAGGAAAGGCGGAATCTATCTTCCCTGCATGTGCCATGATAGACGGCATCATAGCTTACGGCGCGAGATCATTTGGCGTGAAGCCCCCCACGAAGAGTCATCCTCTGTACAAGATCTTCTGAGGTCTTGGCAATATCGAAGAAGAGAAGCTACTCTTATTGTTGAGAAGCAAGGTTTAAATTTGTGCAATAGCACATTAACATTTTGGTGATAGATGATGGCATGGGGTTGGGGTGGAAGAGGTCGTGGAGGCTGGTTTGGTCCATGGCCCGGAAGAGGGCCCTTCAGTCATCTGCCTCCATGGGAGCGCCCTGGATGGCAGTTCGGCAGAGGAGCATGCTGGTGGCTTTTCGGGCCACCCGCTTGGTACGAGGATTCACGGCTCGACTACGGTTTTCCATCATACCTACGAAGCAGAGGTTACCCATATCCGTACGTCGCCTCCTCGAAAGATGAGATCACAGCACTGGAAGAGTCAAAGAAGGCAATAGAAGAGGAACTCAAGGGCATCGACGCGAGAATCGGCGAAATCAAGAAGACTCCAAAGAAAACGTAGGCCGTAATCGCATAATTCCAAGCGACTTTGGTGTTAAGTTAGGATCCGGAGTCTCCGCAACAGAACGAAGACTCTTTCACGAGAGATCTTGCCAAGAAAGCTTCTACCGTAGCGTATCCTCCTCTGATCGGGGGAAGAATTCACCTTCGTCGTCTCTGAGAACATGGAGGAGCTTACCCTCCCGAGCCTCTATTGATTGAGCCGTTTATTCATTGTAGAACTTCCGCCAACAAAAGTCTCACTCTCTTTTCTCTCGTATCATCCTAGAAAGCAACGTCGGGTCTGGGATAGCTCGTTCCCTCCATCCCTCTTTATCCAGAGTTGCGAGAATCTCGTTCTTCATGGTTATTGGAATGTCAGCTTCTCTGCGTACGAATAGGTGAAGGTCGTCAGGCATGGTGCCGTAGAATCGCCTGCGCAGATCTATGTAGTTGGTAAGTTTTATTGCACGTCCTTTCGTGGTATCATTCGGCCTCATGCAAAGCTTAGCCATCATAACCATCGCTTCCTCCTTTGTCTCAGCCGTAAAGAAGAGGTGCTCTGGCGCAGGTCCAGCGTAGACTCTATCACCGCTCCGAGCGTCATAAACAAACCAGTCTTCTTCACGGTCTTTGCGGCCGAGAAGCATGCGCCGATATTTGGATCCATGCGGTCCTACAATCACCGGAACTCCTAGGCGCCAGAAGCCGCTAGCTATGGATGCAGCCTTCTGTGTTATGGCACCCCATGCTACGCCAACAGCGCCTACTCGATTATGGATGTAGTCGGCAATCTCTTCATAGTTTCCTCTCAGGTTTCGCTTGGCGAAGATATTCGCTATCTTGATAGCTGCTCCAGCTATATGGGGATTTGAGACACAAGAACCGACATTCAGTAAGCCACCAGCTTCAAATGCACCTGAGTGGAGTTCGTATAGTGATTTCCCTTCTTCGTTCTTCTGTGTGGCTATGGACATGGCTGCGCATCCGGATGTCACGA
>CAYZRW010000051.1:0-5086 GCA_964480955.1 uncultured Candidatus Bathyarchaeia archaeon
TGGTGGACCGGGCGGGATTTGAACCCGCGACCTTCCGGTTTTTCTGAGTGACATGCGAACCGGACGTTCTTTGGCCGTCAGGCGTATACCAAGCTGAACTACCGGCCCAAGCCATTCACAGGACTCTTGATGCACCTGTCTTCTGAAGCCCACGCTATCGTAAAAGGGGAACTCACAGCCAATATTAAGATAACTATACGGAGCCGATTTTAGGAGCTGTGAACGGAGGCGTATATGGAGAACTATGTCGATACAGTGGAATCCTGATCTAGCACCAAGTCACTACGTCCTTTGATCTGGCGAATTGAACCTGCTTCTTCACCATGATACTAAGTGCATCTGATAGATGGCCTGGTGGGGAGTCTATGGCCTTTGTGAGGTCTAGGAGCACAACTATATCAAAGCCGAGATCCCTTCCGTCCTTGGCTGAGTAATAGACGCAGTAGTCTAAGGCGAGTCCACAGAGAAAGACCCGCTTCTTCCCCAATGTCTTGAGATAGCCAGAGAGGCCGGTATATGTTTTCTTATCATTCTCAATGAATGTTGAGTAACTGTCCACGGTCGGACGGCATCCCTTTCTAATAATGGTGTTAGCAAGCTTTGTCTCGATATCGGGATGAAAATCTGCTCCAGGGGACCCCTGAACGCAGTGGTCGGGCCAGAGGACCGGCCCTATCCCCTCGGACTCGTAAGAGTCATAGGGTTTCATGTTATGGCTGCTGGCAAATGAGAGGTGGCCTGGAGGATGCCAGTCCTGCGTCATAACGACAACGCCACCCCGACGATGGAATCTTTCAGCCAGACCGTTAATAGGGGCAATTATCTTGTCGCCGTCCTCGACTCCGAGGGCACCATACGGCATGAAATCGTTCTGTATGTCGACGATGATGAGTGCATCCGTTTCCTCTACCTTGATATCCGAGGCGAGTCTCAGTTCCTCAAGTTTCATTAGGGGAATCACTTGTCCGTTTTGTCTGGGTTATCTATCGTAATTATATGAATATTAAAGCCATCTTCTAAAACAGGCTAAGATCCCTTAGTCGGCTTGAGTTGATTACACCTCTGAAGACATGAACCTCTTGCTTGACAATTACAGATGAGCCTTCAGAATCGAGGCGAAATGCTTGACGTCGAAATTACAGATCAGTTCGAATAGAAGGATTACCAATGGTTTTTCAATATCGACCAATAATAGATAGCTTCGTCCGTTGTTGATGCGGCATGGCCAAGCCATACGTAATTCTGGGCGGCTTATTGAGCGTGGACGGTAAGACTGCCCCAGCCAACAGGAAGGGCAGACTCCTCATACCGTTTATGGGGGAGCCTCTGCTCAAGAGACTCCATCAGCTTCGATCTGAGGTTGACGCTGTCTTGGTTGGTGTTGGTACAGTCTTTGAGGACAATCCGAGGCTCACGGTAAGAGCTGTTCAGGGAAGAAACCCGGTGAGAATAGTTCTTGACAGTGGGGCCACCACACCTCTGGAGTCAGAGATACTCAACATCAAGGATGCTCCTACCATTGTGGTGGTCTGCGAAACAGCGCCAAAGGAAAGGAGGGAGAGACTGGCTGAGAGAGGCGTCGAGATAATGAGTTGCGGCTGTGACAGACAGGTTGATCTCAGAGAGCTGCTGGATAGACTGCACAGTAGAGGTATCAGGAAATTGCTTGTTGAGGGCGGTTCAGAAGTTAGGTGGAGCTTCATAAAGGAGCGATTGGTCGATGAACTCTTCGTGTGGATTACACCGTCTGTCTGGGGTGGACGGAATGCGCCCACACTGGTGGGAGGAGAGGGCTACCTCGAATCTGAGCATGCTCTCAAACTTCACCTCAAGAATCACGAGGTTGTGGATGGCACAGTTATTCTGGAGTATCAGGTTTCTAGAGGCTGAGACCCACCGGTTGAGTACGTCTTCAATCAGGCTTGTATCTACGCAAAAGCCCTGCGAGCCTTCCGGGGTTACCAAGACTGCATCTTACGAGCTCCTCAACCTTGTCCAAGGCGGTTCCTTCATCGATAGCGTTTGAAGCGAGTTCACACCCTTCCCTTAATGATCTGGCCTCATCTACCAAATACAGGATTGCTGCTGAATTGATGACGATCAGGTCCCTTCGACTGCTTCGGTCCTTTCCAGAAAGAACCTCTAAGGCGACCTTTGCGTTCTCCAGATGGGTCTCTCTGGCAGCTATTTCATTTCTGTCTCCTCTCTTGACACCTAGGTCTTCATAGTTGACCTCGTAGGTCTCGACCTTGCCGTTGGGGAAGAGTTCGGAGACCACGGTTTTTCCGAGGTTTGAGAACTCATCTATCCGGATACTCTCATCGTCACCGTAACCTAGGGGGACCAGCGCCCTCTCATATCCAGTTCTTGAGAAGACTTCGGCCACAAGCTGAGTCTGTGGTGAAGAGAGTCCTCTAACCTGGCGTCTGGTTGAGAAGGGATTCAGGGATGTGGCGATCATCAGTCTTAGGGAACCCATCATTGGAAAGAAGACCGGCGCAACTACGCTATTCCTCAACTCGACCAAGGGATCCATCCAGGGGTAGGTCATGGCGGAGGCCCAGACCGCTGTCCCAATCTTCTCCACACACTTCTTCACAACCTGAGGTTTGGAGTAGACGTTTATCCCCATTGTCAGGGCTAGGTCTGTCGCTCCTGTCTTCGAGCTGAAGGCCTTTGCTCCGCTCTTGACAGCCACAGCCCCAGCCGAGGCCGCAAGTATGACAGAAGGAGTAGTAACGTTGATAGTCTTGAGGGTGTCCCCCCCAGTTCCACCAGCCGTCACTGTAGGCTTGGAGACTGAGAAGTTGAATCTTACACGTTTCGTTCTCTCCATTGCTGAACTCATAGCTGCAAGTTCTTGAACGGTCGGCCCCTTTGAAGTCAAGCTTCCGAAGAAGCCGGTCATTACAACCGGTGCCTCTGGATCCCTCTTCTCGATCAGCTTCAGAAGTCTGAATGTAGCTTCTTCAACCTCTTCAAAGGTCAGGTTTTCTCTTCGAACCAGCTTTGCTAGGATGGGAGACCACCAGGAGAACTTGGTTGGGTAACGTGGTCTCTCTGACGCAATAGCTGCACCTCTGGAGAGGCTCACAATACGCCACCTGCTATCTCTTACTCGGGATGTCTTAGTAGGGACTATTATTATTTACTCGTACCCGCGTCTTTACCAAAAGGTGAGTAGATATCACGTGGCTTCCCGAAGACCATTGCAGGCAAGCGACAATTAAAACTGCGACCTAGCGAGCACGTCTGACTCCTAAGCTTCATGACACTCCTTAAGTGGCTTGAACGTCCAGCACCATTTAAGAATGAAACTCCACAATTAGGCCTAGAAGGAAACTTCGAGTGTGTCTCCAATGAACTTACTTATGGAGGAGATGACCTGGAAAGAACTTGAGGCGAAGCTGAAGGAGACTAAGACCGTCATAATTCCTTTCGGTTCGACTGAGGAGCATGGATACCACCTTCCCTTATCTACAGACTGCCATATTGCCTATGAACTGGCAAAACGTGTGGGGACGAGGACTTCAGCTCTGGTTGCGCCACCGCTATGTTACGGGGTCTGTAGACGAAGCGAACCATTTCCTGGGACAATTACAGTCGGCCTCGACACCTTAAGGTCTCTAGCAGTCGAGGTTGCCGAGAGCCTATATTCCCAGGGCCTCAAGAACATGGTCTTTCTACCGGGTCACCTCGGGTCAGCACAACTTGTGAGCCTCGAACTCTCAGCCAGAGAACTGTTAAGAAGACACAGTGACCTGAAGCTGGCGATCATTAGGCTCACAGAGATTCTGAAGGAGTTGCCCGCCGGATTGATCGATGAACCATTCGGCCACGGCGGCGAGGTTGAGACGTCAATAATGCTAGCTCTAGCGCCCCAGTATGTGAGGATGGAGAAGGCCACAGCAGAGACACCGTCATTCCCTCCACACCTTTTTGGAAGAGACTCGAGAAGATTCATGAAGTCGGGAATCATCGGTGACGCGACAAAAGCCACACACGAGAAAGGTGAAGTCATCCTTGAGCTGTTCGTCAAGGAGATCTCTAAAGTGGTTTGGCAACTCGAACAAGGCGACTCAGAATAGCGGCAGAAATTGCGGATTGAAAGGTGAGATGGATGAAGACTATTAATGAGACTTTAAGGTACGCCGTAGTCAAAAAGATACTTGATGGCGACTTAGATTCCGCATTGAGATTGCTGAGCGACCAATACGGTGTCTCCACACCAAGTTTTCGGGTTGGAACTGTCAAAGGTCACCGGCGCTGCTTAGCCTGTTACATGGAGAAGCACAAGGCGATAGTCTTTGCGAACAGCGAGGCCTTACGTAGCCCCCGAGTTGTCCTTCACGAGTTCTATCATCACCTCATCGCCTCATCAACCCTCAAAGGTGGAGGGACAGACAAGGACGCTGAAAGATTCGTGAGGCGGTTTCTCCGTCCGCCAACGAGGCCTCAAGCAAATCACGGTTGAGCCGAGAGATTGGCTGAGTGCAGTTGAATCTCTAGTATTTTGGGGGCGCTGTCTTCTCCATTAGGGTCAATACAGCCATAGGGTCTTCTTTCGGCCAGTTGGCGAATTCTACAAGAATCCCTCCGAACGTCTTCGGATGTATGAAGAAGCACCTGCTGTCCCTGCTTACGACCTTGAAGCCTCTCTCCTCACATTTCTTGGCCCAGTAGTCAAGGTCTGCAACCTCGAAGCAGAAGTGGTGTATCCCCTCACCGTGAGTCTGAATGTATTTCTCGATGGTCTGGTTTCCGTGGGGGTAGACCATCTCTAGGTAGGCGTTGCCCAGTGGTAGAAAAGTGACGTCCACACCCTGATCCTTGTTGTACCAGGTGCGCTCACTCAGCATGATGAAGTCTGTCAGGAGATCCTTTATGGTATCTGTCTTGACAACTATGCCTACGTGGTGGAACCTTATCTTCTCAGAATCCTCTTTCGTCAATACTTCTCACCATAAGTCATTCTTGGAGCTTCAGTATCTTGACGAGTCTGTCGTCTCTCCACCTAACCATCTCTTGAAGGGTCTTCTCCTTAACCATGGGCAGCTGCTCCACACCCTCGATAGCCTTCTTTGCC
>CAYZRW010000052.1:0-4462 GCA_964480955.1 uncultured Candidatus Bathyarchaeia archaeon
TGACACACCCTAACCTTCTAAAGTGGGATGGAATGAGGTGGGAGCGCAACAACGCTATGACCCATCAATCAATGAACATGATAGAAGCTAGAATCCCACAGGCTTCAGCCGTGGGAGTGTCAACTCGGCAAAGGTCAAGATCTTGAGGTTGGCAGGTTTCTTGGCTACGTTAGAGATTCGGTCTCCAACTATAACCTCTATCTTCTTCTCCTCGGCTATGTCGAGGAGCCTCTGCGTGATTATGCCGTCGAATACGACTGTGTGGACTCCCTCGGACGCTTTCAGTTTCTCAGCGAGTTCACTTACAGGTATTCTCTCTTTGGGGTTTCCTTTGTCGTCGAAGACTATCGCCTCAAGGGTCTCCTTCAGTTCCCCAACAGCCTCCACTACGTATTCTGGCTGAGGCGGGGCTGCTGGTGGTTGCGGCGTCTCAGGCTTCGCTCCGGCTTGAACTCTCTCCCTGAGGCACCTCATCAACTCTTTGGGGTTCAGGTCCTCAACCTCTCTTCCAAGCGGGGCCCTCGCTATATAGTCTAGCTCAGCCACCTGCATCAACTCCTTCAGTATGAGGTCTCCGCCCCTGTCTCCGTCCAGGAAGGCTGTGACTTCCTTGCTTTTGCATAGGTCTATGATCGTTTGGGGAACCTTCGTCCCCTCCATCCCTATGGAGTTCTTTATTCCACATCGTAGGAGGTTTATGACGTCTGCTCTTCCCTCAACTATTATGATGGAGCCGCTTGGGCTTACGTCTGGGCCCGCAGGCAACTCTTCAGGGCCGTACTTTGTGACCTCGGCCGGCCTTACGTATTCTGTGACCTCCTTGACCATCTCTTCTGCGCTAGGGGTTGACTCAACCATCCAGTCTTGCAGTATCTGTTTGGCCTTCCTCATTATGGTTTGGCGTTTCTCGTCACGCTCGTCCTGTAAAGGTTCGAGGTTGATCTTTGCGTTGCAGGGCCCTATTCTGTCGACGCTCTCTACGGCCGCGGCTATGATTGCTGTCGAGGCCTTGTCCAGACTGGAAGGTATGGTTATCTCTCCTGTCGTTCGGTCGTTCTTGGACTCCATCTTTATTCCTATGCGGCCCAGCCTCCCAGATTTCTGGAGTTCCCTGAGGTCTAGGTCTGGTCCGAAGAGTCCTTCTGTCTGCCCGAAGATTGCGCCGATTACGTCAGGCTTCTCGACAACACCCTCCACCTCAAACTTTGCCTTTATCACGTATTTTGTGGTGGGTGCGAATTTTTCATTTTCATGCATGAGTATGTAACCTCCAACATGTATTCACTCTCCATGTGAGTGTGATTGGAGAGATGATTGTATCTATCCACCTTTAAAAACCGTTTCTTTACGGTCTTACCCGTCAGCCTTCTGCGGATTCTCTTCTCAACCTTTCGAGGTAGCCTGCCAGCTCCTCCACGGTCCTTATCTCTGGTCTACATAGTGCCTTGAGCTTCTTCCAGGTTGTGAGGTTTACCTTTACCTTCATATGTGTCAGTTCATCAGTCAGCTTTGCGGCTAGGCGGGCTCCTTCTCTGTCGAAGTCTGTCAGAATGGTGACTTCGGAGTTGTGGGCGAGTCCTGTTGTGAAGTCGTAGAAGCCGACTTTTCTTGCTTTGAGGCATATAATCTCGCCTGGGATTCTCAGGGCTTTGAGGGCGGCTTCATCCTTTCTCCCCTCAACTATGATTGGGACCCCAACCTGGGATTTACTCGTCATCTTGCTGAGTGTTCTCTCTATCTCCTCAAGTTTTCGTCTAAGGCTAGCATTCAAGTCTGGGTTATCTCGTGACTTCTATCTTCTTCATATCGTCTAGTAGCTTGGGGTTTCTTCCGAAATGTTCCCTGACCCCCTCAAGGACCTCTATCAGTCCTTCGGCTACTGCGTTCTTGAGGTCTAATGGGTGGATCGAGCCTCTGCTATATTCAGCCTCTAGACTGTCGTAGTCGCTGAAGGTTATGTCTCCCCCATACTTTGGGGGTCTATGGATCATGATCTCTTTTTTCTCCGGGATTATTATGTGCTCTGCAATCTCTATGACCGGGTTTGCTCGGGTCTCTCTTGGCGGGCAGAAGGCGTTCTTGATCTTTGTTCTGATCTCTTCTGGTTGGTCGTGTATGAGGATTGAGCTGCCTGGTATGCTCTTCGACATCTTCGACCCTATGAGGATGCTCATCTTTCCGTCTTCGTCAAATCTTCCCTCTAGTCTCTCTTTTGGGCCTGTTAATCCTGTGAGTAGGGGTGTGTGTATGCATACGGGCTTCTTCAATCCCAGTTTATCCGCAGCTTCCCTCGCCAGCATGTGGGCTTTCCGCTGGTCGATTCCCGCGCAGGCCACGTCGAGGTTCATCTGGAATATGTCTGCGGCCTGCATGCATGGATAGATCATGGTTGCGGCTTCAACCTCAGCCTCATCTAGACTTCTACCCATTATCGGCAGGGTTCTCCAGACCCTGTTGACCGTAGATGCTTTGGCTATCCTAATCACTTTCTCCCAGTACTCGATCTTCTCGGCCAACTCAGAGGCCCAGACATACCTCACCCTCTGGGGGTCTATGCCTATCCCGGTGAAGCACTCCTTGAAGTACTCTCCGCAGATCTTGATCTTTTTCATGTCTCCGCCGAGTTTGTTGTTGATCCAAGAGTGCCAGTCTGCCAAGTATATTGTGAAGTCGAAGCCTGCCTCGACGAGGTCTTTGATCTTTCTTCCACATACTAGACCCATCCCCAGATGCATCATCCCTGAACACTCAAAGCCCCAGTAGGCTCTTGGTCTTGATGAACAGTTGAGCAGGTCCCTCAGCTCATCGATCGTGACAGTCTCTTCCGTGTTTCTGGTTACCAGAGATATCTTGTCATCGAGGTCCATTAGGGTTCACCACGATAACGGTACAAATCGAGTTGGCCAACGTGAGTTACCCACGGCTTTAGTGGGTTTCCTGCTTCAACGATGAGGTTTGCAGGTATGGCCTGTAGGGGCCTCATCTCCACAGGCACAGGGGGCCACCCCAGCCCCGATAAGCCTCTCTCCAGTATGTTTAGAGAGGCATTGTAATCTCGGTCCAACTCTCCATGTTTATACTCCTTTGATGTGCCTCTTGGATTTACTTTCCCAACGAGCTTACCAGCGCCTTCCGCCTTGTAAGCCAGCATCTGGAGGAATCTTCCCCAAGAGGCGTCAAGGATCTTACCAGCTAAGTTATGATTTCTGACCATGTTACTTACGTTTAAATCCTCAACGCAAATTGCATCATAATTATCTACATAGAACCTTGAGAGCTTGTGGAGGAAGTCATTCCTTTGGTTTACCAATCTTTCGCAGAGCTTAGCAAGCTTCACCCTTTGTTTCTTCCGGTTCTTAGAGTCCCTCTTTTTTCTCGCGAGTCTCTTCTGTTCTACCTTAATGTTTCCGAGAGTTCTCTCATAGAATGTCGGGTTTTCTATCTGTCTTCCCTCACTGTCTGTGAGGAAATGCTTTATGCCCATGTCAATGCCGATGGGTCTGTTCACGTTTCTCTTCTCCACATGAGTGCCTTTTTCTATGGAAATGCAGGCGAACCATTTGCCGGAATTATGTCTCTTGATTACAACCTGTTTCATATTGCCTTCGACTTCTCTATGAACTCTTATCGGTATGTCTCCAATTTTGGAGAGGCGGAGCAGATTCAAGCGCTTACCTGTCTTTACGATTTTGAAACCACTTTGGTTGTAAATTAGGGTCTTGAACCTTCCTCTCCCTTTGAACCTAAGCCTGCCAACTCTCTTTCCGTTTCTCTTCAGTTGCGATAAGGCTTTCAGGTTGGAGTATAGCTGATATAGAGCCATCTGAAGGACTTTGGAGTAAACCTTACTCAGTTCAGGTCTTTCCTTTTTCAGTAGAGGTAGTTGCGCCTGCAGCTCTAATCTACATGGAATTCTGGTCCCCCTATTCCATTGGGATAAGAAGTGGTTGTAGACCCTTCTGCACAGCTCTAATGTTTCCGATAGTCTATCCTCCTGCTCTTCACATGGATAAAGCCTGAACCTATAGGTTGTTTGCACCTATACTCCCTTTCTTACATCTCTATGTATTTCCGTATTGTTTGGTGTGGAACGCGCCCATCCGTTGAGACAAAATAGCTTTCCTCCACAGACCAGATAGTCAGCTTCTCAGATCTAGAAACTCTTTCCTCAAGACTTTGAAGTGCTAGTACATAAATGTACGCTCTAATCCTTCGGCTGAAGCATCAGGATTTTTCCTAGGCTACATAGAAACCCTAATCTTTGACCTGCCGCATAAACTAAGGCTAGCAGGTTCCACGTAGTCAAGGCGGGCGCCAGTAACTGCCTGCCTCTGAGAGAGCCCAATCAAGTGGGGCGATGCCCCTCAATGAAGTTTGGGTGTTAGTGTTGTAGGCAACATCGACCTGCCGCCTGAGGCGGCTTGGCGAGACCCGTAACAATAGTAGGTACCAACCCTGAAGT
>CAYZRW010000053.1:0-4277 GCA_964480955.1 uncultured Candidatus Bathyarchaeia archaeon
CGGGGGAGATTCGAACTCCCGTCAACGGGTCCAAAGCCCGCTATGCCTAGACGGAGGGGATTCCTTTGTCCGCTACACTACCGGGCTATCCTACTGCTGCACCACAGTACAGCTGTTCCTTTTGTTTGTGAGGTTGTTTTCTTGGCCCTTGTGAGCTTAGTCTTCAGTCTGTCGCTAGATTGTATGGTTTTCCTTCCTTAACCACTTTCTCAGGGGCTTTTTCAGCCCATTTCCGCAGGAACTTCAGGTCTTCCTCTTTTGATCTCAGTTTGTCTGGGAGCATGTGCGGTATCTCATCGATTATTGGGTAGAATCTATTGCATTCAGGACATACTATGATCCCCTCGACGACTTCGCTCTTCTCCTCGAAGACATAGAGTTCGAGGGGATGGTGCTTATCTATTGGGCAGGCAAGTATCTCCATCAATTTCCTCTTCAAGGTCTTTCACCTGTTAAGGGGATTCTTGGCTCATAATAGTCTGTCTATTTAGGGTATTAGGTGATTCCATTCCGAGTTTTTCTCTAAGGAAATATTCCTCTCAGCTTTGTTGTCTCGACAACCTTTCCGACTGCCTCCATGTAGGCTGCGTGGCGTAGGTCGGTCTTGTGTTCTTCAGCCATATTCCAGACTCTGGAGAACGTGTCGGTTATCACTTCTTTGAGTCTCTGGTTAACCTGGTTCTCGGTCCAGAGGTATGCCTGAACGTCTTGGACCCACTCAAAGTAGGATACTATGACTCCTCCTGAGTTTGCCACTATGTCTGGAACGACGGTCTTTCCTTTCTTGGCCAGTATCTTGTCTGCCACACTCGTTATTGGTCCGTTTGCACCTTCAACTATAACTTTTGCCTTGACTTCAGCCGCGTTTCTCTCTGTTATCTGGTTCTCGAGGGCCGCGGGAACTAGTATGTCAACCTCTGACTTGATGAGCCTCTCGTTTGCCTTTCGATAGTCAGCCGCAAACTCTCCATTCCTGAATCCTGAGATCTTCTTCTCACTCTTTATGTGGTTGAGTAGGCCCGGTAGGTCCAGTCCCTCTTCGTCGAAGACGCCTCCGCTGAGGTCTGTGACGCCAACGACCTTGCAAACCTCTTGATGAAGGAATCTGGCTGTGTTCGACCCAACGTTTCCGAAGCCTTGTATTGCCACTGTGGCGTCTTTGAGTCGGATGTTCAGCCTATTCATTATCTCCGAGGTTATGAATGAGACTCCTCTGCCGCGCGCGCTATGGTACCTGACGCCGCCCTTGCTTGGTCCCCTTGCGTAATTGTAGAGGACCCTGTATCCTGTGAATATTTCAACCGAGCCGTTATCCATCCTTATTGGGAAGGTTACTGTCAAAGATGTGCGCGGGCTCCTGAGGGTCTTATAGATCTCCCAGTCGAGTTTGAGTCTGCTCGCAGCCTCATCCATCCTAGACAGGACATCCCGAAGTAGATTTGCTCCCTCAGACAATTCTGGTCACAGAGGCGTAGGATATCGTTCAAACATTATTTTACGATTATGCTCTGAGACTACGGAGAAGACGTGTGTCGTCTCCAAGGTTGGGTGGGGCTATCTCTTCCAGACTCCTCTGCCTACGCCCCTGTATATCATTCCAGCCTTCTCTACAGACTCGGGGTCGAGAATTCCTGATGAGTCGACTATGACGCACCCCTTCGCTGTGAGGGCGGCCAGATTCTTTGGGTCGATCTTCTTGAATTCGTCGTGTCCAACAGTTACTATGACACATTCAGCCTCTGAGACCGCTGCTTCGAGGGTTGATTCGCTATCGTACCCCATAGTCTTGATCTCTGTGTAGACATATCGTGGGTCGTACACCGTGACTTTGCTGCCTCTCCTCTTCAGGGCCGCTATCAACTCAACGGCTGGGGAGTATCTCGTCTCCTTCACATTCGCACGGTAGGAGATCCCCAAGACTGTGACCCTTGCTCTTGTGAGTGACTTCCCAGCTTGACGCAGCCCTGACGTAGCCAACTTTGCTACGTGTCTGGGCATCTCATCATTGATCCTTCTGCTCATCTTGACGAGTTTGAGTTTCAAACCTAGGTTGTGGGCTTCTGTCTGTAACATGTAGGGGTAGAGTGGTAAGCAGTGGCCCCCAACCCCTGTTCCTGGATAGTGTAGGTGGGAGTATGGTAGAGTATTGGCTAATCTCATAGTCTCGAGGTAGTCTATGCCAGCCCTCTCGCAGTAGAGGGCCAACTCGTTTGCCAAGGCTATGTTCATGTCTCTGTAGACTGTCTCGAAGATCTTTGATGCCTCAGCAGTCTTGAGGTTGCTCGCCTCGACGAGTCCTCCCTTGACTATTGTGCTGAGTAAGGCCGAGGCTGTTTTGAGGCTGGTCTGGTCGAGCCCCCCAACCACTCTTCTGTACTCCTGAATGTCTTTGAGGGTTCTTCCAGCCATGGCTCTTATTGGACTATAGGCTAGGCCGAAGTCCTCCCCGGCTATGAGGCCTGAATGCTTTTCTAAAATGGGTTTCACAACTCTCTCAGTCACATTTGGGGCTACTGTACTCATCAGTACTACTAAGGCTCCAGGCAGGAGTCCTCTACCAATCTCCTTGCAGGCTGACTCGAGAATACTGTAGTCAGCCTGTTTCTGTGTGTCGACGAGTGTTGGAACGGTTATCGCTATTACGTCGCTTGTCGAGACAGCCTTCTCCACATCTTCCAGGGCTCTGAGTCTGCCTGAACCAACATGTTTGGCTATGAGCTGGGGGAGTCTTGGTTCGTCGATGGGCGATTCGCCTCTGTTGACCCTCTCAACCAACTTTGGGTTTCTGTCTGCTCCAAGCACTCTTGCCTCTGCCTCAGCGAAGAGGCAGGCCAAGGGGAGGCCCATCCAGCCCAGTCCAACCACTGTGACCGTGATGTTTCCAGCTGCAAGTTCCTTCGGTATCTCTCTGGGCTTGAGTCTCATTATAGGCAAAAGTTCACACCCGCATTCAAACGACTAAAGCAACGGTTCCTATTGCCTATCAACTATTAATCACCCTTTGACCTCAAAAAGGTACTGTGAAGGTGCCTCAATCTGCTTGGGGCGCCTATGCGATTGACTTATGGAAACAGAGATATCTCTCGTCTATGTGAGATTGGATCGCTTCCTACAGATTTAGGGTTGGTTCAGACTCTTGAGGATACTTGTGGATATTCTAACTCCGAAGCAGGTACTCTTTCTTGGGGGGCTCTCAGAGCGGCTCGAAGAGTCAGGGCACGAGGTGATCAGGGTTACTAGAGAGTTTAGGGAGACCCTCCAACTGTTGCGCTTGAAGGGGATAGACGCCAAGGTTATTGGCGCACACAGCCTGACTCTGCATGGCAAGCTCCAAGAGAGCCTTAAAAGAACAGCTAGACTGGCAAGGTTGATGAAGAATCTTGATGTTGAGTCGGTCTTATCATATCCTTCTGTGGAGGCTGCCCGTTCAGCCTTCGGCCTCTCAATCCCCTTCTACTGTATCAGCGACTCACCCCACGCTGAGGCCGTGTCGAGGCTGACGGTTCCGCTGGCGACAAGACTCTTCTCTCCAGCAATAATCCCTAAGGAGGACTGGACAAGATACGGCATCACACCCTCAAGGATAGTCCAGTACAACGCCCTAGACCCCTACGTCTGGATAAGAGACGTGAAGCCAGACCCAGACCTGCTGCGCAAGCAAGGCCTAGAGCTAGACTCCGAGACGGTCACGGTCAGGCTTGAAGAGTCCTTCGCCGCCTACCTGATGAATAAGGACGGTGACTGGCGTAGCCTAGCGACAAGGATCATCCAAGAATTGTTAGAAAGGAGATGTGAAGCCAAGATAGTCGTCCTCCCAAGATACAGGCAACACTACACAGCCCTCAGGAAACTTAAGAACAGGATAACCGTACCCAAGAAGATGATCGACGGAGCCACCCTAGTCGCCTCAACCTCAGTATTCATAGGTGGAGGCGGAACGATGACGACTGAAGCCGCAATGCTGGGTGTCCCCACAATCTCCTACTTCCCAGCCGGCCCGACACGCGTAGAGTCCTTCCTCCAAGAGAAGCGTCTAATCACCCGCATCCCCGACCCAGCATCGATAGCCAAGCAGGCAATTAGTTGGCTTGAGGACGAGGCCTACAAGACAGAATGTAGGCTGCGGGCCAAAGAACTCCTCCAAAACATGGAAGACCCCCTAGAAGTGATTGCAAGAAACATAGGTCTATAGGGAAAGCAACCTCAGAACCCCCCTAGGGGGTGGGGGGGTGGGTCCCCCTCTCAAGAGAGAAACGGGAAATACCCAGGCCTCCAAT
>CAYZRW010000054.1:0-4069 GCA_964480955.1 uncultured Candidatus Bathyarchaeia archaeon
TCAGGCCCTTTAAGCCGATGCTGGCCGAGACATCCTATGATCTTGGCGAGGTTCTCAAAGAGCACAATGGAGTGATGGCGTTAGAGTACAAGTTTGATGGAGCTAGGGTTCAGATACACAAGAAGGAACGTAGGGTAAGGGTTTTCTCCAGAAGGTTGAGTGATGTCACCGATAGCCTGCCTGAAGTTGTGGAGTTGATCAAGAAAGAGGTTAGAGCGAAGGAAGCCGTCGGGAAGAATGGTCGGCCTCTTCCCTTCCAAGATCTGATGAGGAGATTCAAAAGGATGCATATGGTCGAGAAGTTTGCTGAAGAGATTCCGCTGAAGCTGTACCTCTTCGATATTCTATACCTCGACGGAAAGTCGTTGATCGAAGCACCATACAAGGAGAGAAGGGAGAAGCTATCATGAGTATGTGACGATATCTATCTCGCGAAGCGCATCGTAACGAGGAACATAAGGGAGGCTGAGGGCTTCCTCAAAGAGGCACTCAAGGAGGAACATGAGGGGGTTCTGGCGAAAGACTTGGAGAGCCCCTATACTCCTGGTAGGCGTAGGAAGGTGTGGTTCAAGATCAAGCCTATGGAGTTTCTTGACCTCGTGGTATTGGCTGCTGACTGGGGCTACGGCAGGAGAACCGGTTGGCTGAGCGACTATTACTTAGCTGCGCTGAACGAAGATACGGGAGAGTATTTGATTGTTGGAAAGACCTTCAAGGGTTTGACCGACGAAGAGTTTAAGGGGATGACACGCAGACTCTTGAAGCTAAAGGTCTCGGAGACGAAACACACAGTTTGCGTGAAGCCGAAGGTCGTCGTCGAGGTTGCCTTCAACGAGATTCAGAGAAGCCCACGCTACGAATCCGGCTTGGCCCTCAGGTTTGCCAGGATCACCAGAATACGAGATGACAAGGCACCTGAGGATGTGGATACCGTCGAGATGGTCAGAGGATTGTATAACAGGCAATTCTTGCACAAGGCAAGGCTTAGACGGGCGGTGTGAATCATTACGTGAAAGTGTCATAAACATCGTTTTATGGTCGGGACAATTTGCGCGAGATTGGGTGAGTTCTGTGGAATCAAATAACAGACGCGAGGTCAAAGCAGAGTTTCCGGAGAGAGTGTACACAGATGAAGAAATTCAATTAGCCCAGAAACTCATCGGTGAGAACTACAAGCACAGGCTCAAGGTCGCAGGAAAGAGCATGTTTAGAAAACGAGTTGAAAAAATCTTGAGTCTCGTGAGAATTGCTGGATACTATGATTTCTTCAGAACATACATTAGGAGCGTGATCGAGATTGATGGGATAGGTCAGCTGAGGGAATATGAAGCTGCCATATGGGCGAATGTCCACAACGTTGATGATCCTGTTGAGGGCGCCCGTTTCCTCGTCCAGAAGGCCTATCAGATGAAAAGCTACCTAGAGAGAGATCCTTACCATGAATACGGTGAGGTTATGGCTATTCAAAAGAGCCTTGAATTCTTGGAAGAACTGAAGAAGGCAAGTAAGAACGATGATCTGCGAAAGAGGTGTGAAGAGGCTTTGAGAACATGGAAAGGCTACGGTCCCATGTAGCCCCAGCTTGCCGATCACTTTTGCTCCACGCGCACCCTCACTCTAACCTTACTTCCGTCCCTTATCTTCAAGCGCTTTCTCAAAAACATCGGGGCTATTACCTCCAACACAGAGGAATTGTAATGCGTACGGTCGATCAGAACCACTGCACCTTCAACCTCATCATTTATCGTAGCAGGATAGCATCTGACTGGACCGAACGTTCTTCCACCGTCCCTAAATCCATCAATCAAGATACTTTGATGTGCCTCCAGTTCCTTTCGCGCCCTCTGATCCAACGGGGACGAGAGCTTCAAGTTCAACGTCCCTGGATATGGATTGAAACCCAACTTCTTAATGAACTGATTGCGATATCCATCTCTGTTAACATAGTAGGACCCTTCAAACATGCCCGTGAAGAGCTCGCCCTCGATTAATATCTCCTCTGCTGGTTTCTCCACGATCGATTTTAGGCTTAAGTAAACCCTTCTTATTTCTTGAGCTCCTTTTTCTGTGAGCTTTATCTGCTCTCCTCTAACAGATATCTGCCTCTCGATCAACCCAAGCCTCTCGAGTTCGATGAGATGTCGCGATATGGTCTGCTGCGAGAGGCCAGTCTCCGGAACTAACATGTTCGTTGAAACCCTTATGGCTCGACTGTAGGCTCCAAGTTCAGACAGCTTGTGAAGGGTTTCCCAGAGAGTCGGTTTCATCATAACCTTATTGTGCCCTAGGCTCTCTTATTATCTATTTGGTTAGGTGACCTAGATCTCGGCGATCTTCAAGAGGTCTGCTGCCCAGCCTATGTCTAACTCTTCAAGTTTTGCCCTTGTGGGAACACCAGTGTCGGGATCCCAACCCATCATACTGTAATAGATGCGCTTAGCCTTGCTGAACTCAGCCTTGTCTAGGGCCGTTTTGGATAAGGGGCCTGACGTATGTGGTTGGAAGAACCGGCCCGGAAGCACATCGTCCTCGGCAGTGAAGCCTTCTCGAATGTTGAAGACCCTTGCCAAATTGATTGCCCGTTCGCTGACCTTCATGAGTTCCCAGACAGAGGTCTCCCAGCCTGTAACTGCGTTTACGATATCTACTGTCTGGGGAGGAGTCCAAGCTACGAACATGCATGTGACGAGGCAGTTGTAGAGAGAATGCCAGATTCCCTTGTAAACTAGAAGCCTAACCTTATCTGGGCCAATGTCCTCCAATGGCACGGGCTTCAGGATTCCCAGAGAATTGATCGAGCGCACTTGCTCCGCATCTTGATAGTCCGTATCGTGGATGTTATGCTGATGATCAGCACCCGTAGGTGAAACAGCGTAGCCTAGGCCCAATCCTTTCTTTAGGCGGGGCTCATGCATTGGCACCTCTTGCCCCTTCACGTGAATGGCATACTTTTCGGCGCCATTGCCAATCTTCTTAGCAGCTCTCATGGAGCCCTCGGCCAAGAGGGCGCCAAGCCCTTCCCGCTTGGCTATCATCTCAACAGTCTTCAGCATTGCGTTGCTATTTCCGAAGTTTAACTTGAGTCCACCCGTGTCTTTCTCCGTCAGAAGACCGTTCTCAAAGCACTCCATCGCAAAGGCTATTACTGCACCCGTGGATATGGTGTCTAGGGAGTATCGTTGGCATAACTCATGGGCCTTACATATCGCCTTGAGGTCGTCTATCCCGCAGTCAGAACCGAGGGCAGCTAAGGTCTCATATTCAGGGCCACCGTACTCAGGATCAACACCCCCGGATCCTTCTAACTTGACCACCTTCTTACACCTCACGGGGCATACCCAACACGCATCCATACCAACACTAATTGTACTCTTGATGGTCACTGCAGAGATCGCTTCAGGGTTTTCGAAGTCACCATCTCTAAAGTTACGGGTAGGCAGATTTCCCAACTCCACGTATGCAGGTATGGCAGCTCCTGTCCCAAACTCATGCAACTGTTTGGTAAACCCAAGGAACTCGGCGGCCATCTTCTTGTTTAGTGCAACAATAGCCTCTTTATTAACGATATTTACTGACCCATGCGCCCGAATTACTATACACTTAAGCATTTTGGAGCCCATCACAGCTCCTAAACCTGTCCTCCCCGCAGCGTCCTTCAAATCATTGATTATGCAGGCATAGCGAACGAGGTTTTCGCCCCCTAATCCAATACCTGCAAATCTGATTAATTGATCCCGAAGTCCCTTGCGAATTGTTTTCAAAGCATCTCCGGTGTCCATTCCCCACAGGTGACCGGCATTCTTAATCTCAGCTCTGCCGTCAGTAATCCATAGATAGACAGGACTGCTGGCTTCTCCCTCAATGATTACGGCATCAAATCCAGCACGTTTCAACTCCGCTCCCCAAAAACCTCCTACCTCAGCCTCACCATAACCTCCAGTCAAAGGAGACTTTGCACCCACACTGTTGCGACCACTTCCTGCAACCGGGGTGCCTGTCACCGGACCTGCGGCGAAGACGAGCTTGTTTTCTGGACCAAGCGGGTCTACCTCGGGTTTCAGTTCCTTGA